>CAZUVC010000001.1:0-123196 GCA_964623745.1 uncultured Thiobacillus sp.
TGTCGATGTCGTAGCCCTGCTCGCGCAGGCGAACCAGCGAGACCTCCTCACGCTCGCGTATCTCGCCGATCAGGCGTGACGCGGCACCGCTTTTCTCCTGATAGGTGACCTCGGTCACCGGCTTGGGCCAGAAATGGGTCAGGCCGCGCGCGGCGGTGAGCCACACCACCGCATACACCATGATCAGCGACAGGGCGACTGCGCCGGCCGTGGTCCAGACCCAGGGTTCTCCGCTCTTGTACCAGTTACGCATGGCGATTCTTCCTTAAAGTGAGCTGTATTTTTCGCGCAGGCGATGGCGCACCAGTTCTGCCACCGTGTTCACGCAGAACGTGAACACGAACAGGACCAGCGCCGAGAAGAACAGCAGGCGGTAGTGGGTGGTGCCGACCGCGGCTTCGGGCATTTCCACCCCGATGTTGGCCGACAGGGTGCGAAAGCCGGTGAAGATGGACAGGTCCATCACCGCGGTGTTGCCGGTCGCCATCAGCACGATCATGGTTTCACCGACGGCGCGCCCCATGCCGACCATGATGGCCGAGAAAATGCCGGGGCTGGCGGTCAGCAGCACGACGTAGAACAGCGTCTGCCACGGCGTTGCGCCGAGCGCCAGCGAGCCCGAGGTGAGATGCTTGGGCACGCTGAAGACCGCATCCTCGGCAATCGAGAAAATGGTCGGGATCACTGCGAAGCCCATGGCGATGCCCACCACCAGCGAGTTGCGCTGCTCGTAGGTGACGCCGAGTTCATTCGTCAGCCAGTGCGGCATGTTGCCGCCGAAGAAGGCCGCCTCGATCGGGTGCCCCAGTTGAATGGCCAGATACATCACCAGCAGGATGACGGGAATCAGCAAGGCGGCCTCCCAGCCGGCGCCGATGCCGGCGGTCAGCCGCTGCGGCAGCAGATGCCACACATAGGCCGTGATGACGAAGCTGAACGGCAGCATGAAAATCGCCATCAGCGTGCCTGCAAGGTTGTTGTCGACCCAGGGCGCCAGCCACAGGCCGGCGAGAAAACCCAGGATCACGGTCGGCAGGGCTTCCATGATCTCGATCGACGGCTTGACCACGCTGCGCATCTTCGGCGACATGAAGTAGGCCGCGAAGATCGCGCCCAGCACTGCCAGCGGGACGGCCACCAGCATCGCGTAGAAGGCCGCCTTCAGCGTGCCGAAGGTGAGCGGGGCGACGCTGAACTTGGGCTCGAAGTCAGAGGTGGCGGCGGACGACTGCCAGTTGTATTCCGGCTCTGGGTAGCTCTCGTACCAGACCTTCTGCCACAGCGACGAGAAGGAAATCTCCGGGTAGTCGTTCTCGACCCGTGCGGCCTGGATCGTGTCGCCCGCGCTCTCGACCATGACGGCGTTGGCGCGCGGCGAAATGCCGACCACGCGCACCGGCTCGCTGCCGGTCGAGCGCTTGAGGATCAGGCGCTCGGAGGTGGCGTAGTAGAGGCCGATGTTGCCCCGGTCGTCGCCGGCCAGGAAACCCTTGCGGAAATGCTCCGGCGTCATCGTCGTCACCCGGCCCGCCATCGGCTTGAACGAGCGGATGTGGGTGAGGTGGTTGACGTTGTCGTCGCCGCGCACCTGGAACCACTGCGCGACCTGGCCCTGGTCGGTGCCGATGATCAGCGAGAAGCCGCCGCTCAGGATCGTCGCCGCGGTGATGGTCTCGCCCTCGGGCACCAGCGCGACCGTCTGCAGCAGGCGCGGGGCCTGCTTGTTCATGACATCGTAGTGGCTGACGAAACGGCCACCGTGCACCACATACAGGTCGCGCTGCTTCACTTCCAGCAAGAGCTGGCTGATTTCGCCCTCGACCGGCGGCAGTTCGATGCCGAAACGCTCGGTCGTCACTTCGCCGGTAATCATATTGCTGCTGCCTTCGAAGGCCGCCATCACCAGACGGCCGTCCTCGGTCTGTGCCACGGCGGTGGTGTTCTCGCCGCTGTGCTGCATGGTCAGGCGCTTCAATGCCCGGCCGGCCTCGTCGATCAGCAAGGGTTCGTTCCCCACCGGGTAGGCGATGGTCGGCGTAATGGTGCGGATGTCCTTCTCGTGGTCGTCCGGATCCTGCTGGAAGGTGACCTTGAAGTCCTGCTGCAGCACCAGCATGCGGCCATCGGACAGGCCATAGGCCACGGCCTGCTGCGACGGGTCGCCGGCGGCGAAACTGGCGATGCCCACGCCTTCGGGGAGCGCGATTTTTTCTTCGGCCATCACCCGGCCGTCACGCAAATCGAAGAAGGTCACACTGCCGCGGTCGGACATGCGCACACCGATTTCGGCCTGCTCCTCGGACGTCAGGTGCACGCTGTTTTCCAGCGCACCTTGGGGAACGGAGAATTTCTGCAGATCGTCCATCTGTGCCGGCATGAAAATCGGCACGACGACGCTCGCGAGATAAAAGAAGATGGCGCTGATGGCGATGATCACGCTCAAGCCGCCAAAGGTCATGACATGCTTGAACAGCCTGTCCCTGGCCATGCGCTTGCCGGTATAGCCGCCGACCTTGCTGATGTTGGTCTCGATCTTTTCCATGATTCACCGCGTTATCTTTGTGTTTGCGCCGCAACACCGGGGCCATTCAGTAAAAGAAGGGGAGGGCACAGGGCCCGCCCCTTCCTGATTCCGCTGCTGGTGCCCTTTACTTGATGTTATGGAACGTCTTGAAGGACTCGATCAGCGCAACCGGACGGCCGTCCGCGCTGGTCTTCTTGTTCATCGCATAGATCACCGTTTCACCCTTGGGGCCGGAACCGACTTCGGTGAAGGTGTAGGTGATTTCCTTGTTGACCAGGTAGTCCTTGAAGTCCTGCCAGGTGCCGAACACATGGAAGCGGCCATCCTTGATCACCTCGCCGTAGAACGGACCGGAGACATCCATCTTGCCGTCGTAGAAAAGCTCGGCCTTGGCCGGCTTGTTGAGGTCGTCGGCCTCTTTCTTCTCGATGCCGAACACGATGGTTTCGCCGTCCGGGCCTGCGCCGACGCGGGTGCGGGTGTAGATCAGTTCGTCGACGTCAAGAAAAGCCAGGTAATTCTTGGCATCGGCGATCGGATAAATCCGGCCGTTTTCATGCAGCACCAGGAAGTAGTGCTGGGTGGGAGCCGTAGCCGGCTGGGCCGCAGCCACTGGCGTCGGGGCCAGAGCTGCGGGTTGCGCGGCCATCGCCGGCTTGCTTTCGGGCGCCTTGGCCGTGTTCGACTGCGTGGCGCAGCCGCCCAGCACGCCGAGCGCGAGCACGGAAGCCAGGCCGTAAGAAAGGGTTCGTTTGATTTCCTGCATGATTTGAATCTCCGTGAGTGTGTCGCGCCGGGCCGATCCGCCCGATGCTGGGGGACCGGCTCGGCTTGATAAGTCGACAGGCTTACTTGATGCCCAGATCAGCCAGCGCCTTGGCGGCCAGCGGAGCGGGCAGCGGCACGAAACCGTCCTTGATCACGACTTCCTGGCCTTGCTTCGACAGCACCAGCTTGACGAACTCGCGCTCGAGCGGGGCCAGCGGCTGGTTCGGACGCTTGTTCACGTAGAAATAGAGCACGCGGGCCAGCGGATAGGTGCCGTCGATGGCGTGCGTTGCATCCGCTTCGACGAAGGGCTCGCCGTCCTTCTTGGACAGGGGCAGTGCACGCACGCCCGAGGTCTTGTAGCCGATGCCGGAGTAACCGATCGCGCCGATCTGGCCGGTCACGCTCTGCACCACCGAGGCAGAACCCGGCTGCTCGGCGACGTTGCGCTTGAAGTCACCCTTGCACAGTGCCTTTTCCTTGAAATAGCCGTAGGTGCCGGACACCGAGTTGCGGCCGTACATCGCGATGGTGCGGCTGGCCCATTCGCCGGTCATGCCGACCTGACCCCAGGTGGTGACGTCGGCTGCGCCGCCGCACTTGCGGGTGGCGGACATGATCGCATCGACCTGGGTCAGCGACAGACCCTTGATCGGGTTGTCCTTGTTGACGTAAACGGCGAGCGCGTCAATCGCGGCGGGCACCGGGGTGGGCTTGTAGCCGAACTTCTTCTCGAAGGCTTCGATTTCCTTGGCGTTCATCAGGCGGCTCATCGGGCCGAAGTTGGCAGCGCCTTCGATCAGCGCGGGGGGCGCGGTCGAGGAACCGGCACCCTGGATCTGGATGTTGACGTTGGGGTAGTTGCGCTTGTAGGTCTCGGCCCACAGCGTCATCAGGTTGTTCAGCGTGTCGGAACCGACGCTGGTGAAGTTGCCGGAAACACCGCTGGCCTTTTGGTACGACGGCAGGGCGGGGTCGACCTTGACGGCCTGGGCAAGCGCAGCATGGCTGACCAACGAGCAGGCCACAAAGCCAAGTGCGGCAACGATTTTATTCTGAACCATATGCTTAATCTCCAATGGGGTAACGAGGGCGGGGCGTGTCTCAAATGCACGAACGAAGCATTCCGTCGTTCAGCGATCGTTACGATAGGGATTAAGTGTTACGGTTTAGTGACGCTTCCGCTTTCGACGCGGACCGGAGCCGCGGGCCAGCGGACGAGGCGAAATGGTATTCGAGAAGAGTGCAAAGTGACGGGCCTGTACGGCAAGCCTTGCGTGCGGGTTCGACCGGAGGATCGGTCTGGCTGGGGCGGTTCGCGTTGTGCGTGCGATCGGGCGCTTATCGAGGAAACGGGCCCGTCCCAAATCAGTGCTTAAGGCGGCATGGCTTTTCTGGACGTCGGGGGTTAAGGTCGGTGATGGCAACAAAAAGCGGCAGCGGGAAAAACTTGTAGCTGATGTCGGATCATGAGCAATGAATTGACGTTCAACGACCAAGGTGCCCGGCTGGCTGGATGTCTCCTTTGTGCAGGACGAAAGGGTTGGATAGGCTAGCGCTATGATGGCTGAGGAGCCTGGACCCCGCCTTAAAATCACTTCTGGTTCGTTCTTTGCCGACCAAAGTATGTCGCTATACCTAGCATGACTAGCGCAAGTGTTCCCGGTTCTGGAACGGTGACTGGATTCAATAGAAATGCATGCCTCATCGAACCAATCTGGTCTATGCCGTTGACAATAATTTGTCCGCTCTCATTTATGCCTACCGCTTCAGTAAGTGTCCAACCTTCCAAATCGGGAACCAAATCGTTAAGGTTTAGCATTGCTCCCCCGCTCCACAGAAAGGCGCTATTGCCAGATACACCCACCACCTGTCCAAGATTGTTAATGTCATTCGCCTGAGACCAAACAGCCCCACCCAAATTACCTAAATCGACTTCTTGCCCGTTATGCCAGAGCACTGCTGCATTCATATTCCCTGGCGCCGTTGAAATGCCCACTACTTGACCGTGATCGTTAATCGCCATGGCTTTGGAAAATCCTACGCCCCAAGAAGGGTCGGCCAGGACCCCCAAATCCCTTATCTGTCCATTTTCCCAAACAACAGCATGAGTCGTGACCTGATAAGCGCTGGCTAAAATTTCAGACCACCCGACTACATCACCATTGTCATTCACTCCTGTTGCCTGGCTTGTGTACTGCAAACCATTTTGTTGAAGCGATCCAAGGTCGAGGGGGGCGGTGTTGAATGGGTTCAGGTTGCTAACATGCCACAACGCAGCATGGGTTGCAGCACCACCCCGATCATAGCTTCCCACGGCAACGCCGTTGTTGCTTATAGCCAGTGCCTTGCTGCTGTATGCAATCTCAGTGCCGTTGATGATCGCGGCATTTCTGCCCGAGGCAGTATATGCGTTCCCAACGACTTGACCAGCGTTGTTAATTGCCGTCGCAATGCTTGGGGTGAATGGAATGCTTTGTACCAACACCCCATTACTCCATTGGAATGCCCTTACGGTTCGATTGTCAGTGAGGTAGGAATACCCTACAACCTGTCCAGCGTCATTCAGTCCTTTAGCGTAGCTTTCGCTCCCACCAAGCGTTCCCAAATCGGTGATTTGATAGATGACGCCTGCGTGGACCGAGATAGGCAATATCACAAGACACAACGATAAAGCCGTGAGATAAATGTTTCCTAAACTGCACCGCATTTTCCGTGCCCCCTCGTTTTCATTTGTTTTTTTTAATTCGACTGACTAACTGTCAGCCAATTTCGCGTCCTTCTAGCCTAAAGCAAGAATCGCGCTATAACACACGGCTTATTTGCAATCAGGCATTTAAGGACCGATCAGCGATGCTCTACATGTAAGAATGTAAAAGTTTTCGACAAAAAACTTACACCTCACCAGTTCAGGTGAGGATCGCAAAAAAAATATTTTCTGGTTAAAAATAAAAAGGCCAACCGTCTTTGGCTGGCCTTTCCGCTACACATGCACACATTCCGCTTGCTTGCAAAAGGTGTGTGTCACACGTCCAGGTTGCGCACACCCAGTGCATTGGTTTCGATGAAATTTCTGCGCGGTTCGACGTCGTCGCCCATCAGCGTGGTGAAAATCTGGTCGGCGGCGATCGCGTCGTCGATCTGCACTTTCATCAAGCGGCGCACCTTGGGGTCCATCGTGGTTTCCCACAATTGCGCCGGGTTCATTTCGCCCAGGCCCTTGTAGCGCTGGATGCTCATGCCGCGCTTTACTTCGGCGAGGAACCAGTCCATCGCTTCGCGGAAACTTTGCACCGGGCTTTCCTTTTCGCCACGCTTGGCGCGGGCACCGAGGCCGATCAGGTCGCGCAGCAGGTCGCCCACCTTGACCAGCTGGCTGTAGTCGCCGGTTTCGAGCAGGTCGGCTTCAAGGAAGCTGACGTGCTTATTGCCGTGGGCATGGCGCGTGATGCGCAGGCGGTGGCTGTCGGTTTCGCCGAGGTATTCGGCGGCGACTTCGTACTTCTGCGCGTCGAGCGCGGCGCCCAGGCTGGCTTCGGCCTGCATCGCAGCGCCGCTGTCGGCGAGGCTCAGGCGCGGGATGCGCATCAGGGTTTGCAGCACGTCGTCCGGTAGCAGGCGGGCGAGGCGGTCGCATACCGCTTCGGCGAGGAAGTATTCGCGTGCCAGGGTTTCCAGCGCGTCGCCGGCGATCGGCATCGCACCGTCCATCGGTGTCAGCTCGGCATCCTTCATCGCCTCGGCCATCAGGTGCTCTTTCAGCGCGTGCTCGTCCTTGATGTAGCGCTCGGAGCGGCCGTGCTTGACCTTGTACAGCGGCGGCTGGGCGATGTAGATGTGGCCGCGCTCGACCAGTTCGGGCATCTGCCGATAAAAGAAGGTCAAGAGCAGGGTGCGGATGTGGGCGCCGTCGACGTCGGCGTCGGTCATGATGATGATGCGGTGGTAGCGCAGCTTGTCGGGGTTGTAGTCGTCCTTGCCGATGCTGGTGCCGAGCGCGGTGATCAGCGTGGCAATCTCCTGGCTGCCGATGACCTTGTCGAAGCGCGCGCGCTCGACGTTGAGGATCTTGCCTTTCAGCGGCAGGATCGCCTGGAATTTGCGGTCGCGGCCCTGCTTGGCGGAGCCGCCAGCGGAATCGCCCTCGACCAGGTAGATTTCGCACAGCGCGGGGTCTTTTTCCTGGCAGTCGGCGAGCTTGCCCGGCAGGCCGAGGCCATCCATCACACCCTTGCGGCGGGTGATTTCACGCGCCTTGCGCGCGGCCTCGCGGGCGCGCGCGGCGTCGACGATCTTGGCGCACAGCAGCTTGGCGTCGCTGGGGTTTTCGAGCAGAAATTCGGCAAGCTTCTGGCCGACCACTTCCTGTACCACCGGCTGCACTTCGCTGGAGACCAGCTTGTCCTTGGTCTGGCTGGAAAACTTGGGTTCGGGCACCTTCACCGACAGTACGCAGGTGAGGCCTTCGCGCATGTCGTCGCCGGTGGTCTCGACCTTGGCCTTCTTGGCCACCTCGTTTTCCTCGATGTACTTGTTCAGCACCCGGGTCATCGCCATGCGCAGGCCGGTGAGGTGGGTGCCGCCGTCGCGCTGCGGGATGTTGTTGGTGAAGCACTGCACGGTTTCGGAATAGCTGTCGTTCCACTGCATCGCGACTTCAATGGTCATGCCATCCTTTTCGCCGATCGCGGTAAAGATCTTCGGGTGCAGCGGATTCTTCAGCCGGCTCATGTATTCGACGAAGCCCTTGACGCCGCCGGAGTGCGCGAAGTTTTCGGTCTTGCCGTCGCGATGGTCGATCAGTTCGATCTTGACGCCGTTGTTGAGGAAAGACAGTTCGCGGATGCGCTTGGCGAGGATGTCGAAATGAAATTCGACGTTGCCAAAGATTTCCACGTCGGCCAGGAAATGCACTTCGGTACCGCGCCCTTCGGTGTCGCCGACGATCTGCATCGGCGAGACTTCTACGCCGTTCTGGATTTCGATCGGACGGTCGAGCACCTTGCCCCGGTTGAAGGTCATTGCGTACTTCTTGCCGTCGCGGCGCACGATCAGCTTGAGCCACTCCGACAGGCCGTTAACGCACGACACACCGACGCCGTGCAGGCCGCCCGACACCTTGTAGCTGTTCTGGTTGAACTTGCCGCCAGCGTGCAGCACGGTCATCACGATTTCGGCAGCGCTGCGCTTGGGCTCATGCTTGTCGTCAAACTTGACGCCTACCGGGATGCCACGGCCGTTGTCGGAAATCGAAATCGAATTGTCGGGGTGGATGATGACCTTGATGTCGTCGCACCAGCCGGCCAGCGCTTCGTCGATGGCATTGTCCAGCACCTCGAACACCATGTGATGCAGACCGGTGCCGTCGGAGGTGTCGCCGATGTACATGCCGGGGCGCTTGCGCACCGCCTCCAGGCCTTCCAGCTGCTGGATGCTGTCTTCGTCGTAGCCGCCGTTGACGTTATCGGCTGTTGCGTTGTCCGGTTTCTTGCTCATGGTGTGTACGCCCCTGGCGGGGCTTTCCTTCGGTGGGTGCTAGGGGGCATGCATCTCGCGATGCCAGCTTGACTGCCGGCACGCTCAGATCCGCATCGGCATCACGACGTACTTGAAGCCGGGCTCGCCTTCGCTGGTGAGCAGCATGCTGCTGTTGGCGTCGCCCAGCGACAGCGTGATTTCTTCGGTATTGACGGCGCCCAGGCCATCGAGCAGGTAGGTCACGTTGAAGCCGACATCGAGCGGATCGCCGTTGTAGCTGACTTCGATTTCGTCGGCCGCTTCTTCCTGTTCGTTGTTGTTGCAGACGATGCCGAGCGTGTTCTCGCTCATCACCAGACGCACGCCGCGGAATTTTTCGTTCGACAGGATGGCCGCGCGCTGCAGCGCCTGCATCACGTTCTGGCGGCGTGCCTTGAGGTGACGCGGCTGGTTGGCCGGGATGACGCGCTGGTAGTCGGGAAACTTGCCGTCGACCACTTTGGTGACCAGTTCGGTGCCGGGCAGGGTGAAGGTGACCTGGTTGGCGCCGATGCGCAGCTCGACCGCGTCGTCGACGTCGCCCAGCAGCTTGGACAGCTCCATCACGGTCTTGCGCGGAATGATGATTTCGCGCGCCTCGACCTCGGTCTCCAGTGCGGTTTCCGCGTAGCTCAGGCGATGGCCGTCGGTGGCCACCACGCGCAGCTGCTTGCCTTCCAGCACCAGCAGCATGCCGTTGAGGTAATAGCGGATGTCCTGGCTCGCCATCGCGAACTGCACCAGCTGCAGCAGGCGCTTCAGCGTTTTTTGCGGCAGATGGATCGCGGCACCCAGGCCAGCGCCGGTTTCGACCCGCGGGAAATCGGCGGCGGGCAAGGTCTGCAGCGTGAAGCGCGACTTGCCGGCACTGACCACGACCTGACTGTCCTTGCTGTCGAGCTTGAGTTTGGCGTCGTCCGGCAGCGCCCGCACGATGTCGAACAGCTTGCGGGCTGCGATCGTGATCGCGAAGTCCTCGCCGCCTGGCGCATCGATCTGGGTGCTGACCTGCAACTCGAGGTCGGTGGCCAGCAGCGTCAGCTTGCCGGCTTTTTTCTCGAGCAGCAGGTTGGACAGGATGGGCAGGGTGTGGCGGCGTTCCACCACGCCCACAACTGCCGACAGGGCAGCCAGCAGGGCATTGCGTTCGCTTTGTACTAATAGCATTTATATATTCCTGAAAGTCGTAATAAAGGCGGCCTAAATCTGGGGATAAGCTTCTTTATTCAATCGAATCATGTCATTGTCGTCATTATTGGGTGTGGGCAAAAGCGGTACGATACGGGAGAGCTGGGGAGCGTTTTCGCTTGTTGCCCGATCGAGCCTGTCTTATCCACATTTCATCCTCAGCCTGTCAGGCTTTGTAGCAACACCAGATAATCGCGCCCGATATCCGCTTCGGTCTCGCGCAGTTCGGCCACCTTGCGGCAGGCGTGGATCACCGTGGTGTGGTCGCGCCCGCCGAAGGACTCGCCGATTTCCGGCAGGCTCTGGTTGGTCAGTTCCTTGGCCAGCGCCATCGCGATCTGGCGGGGACGCGCCAGGTTGCGCGTGCGCTTCTTCGAAAACATGTCGGCGACCTTGATCTTGTAGAAGTCGGCGACGGTTTTCTGGATGTTCTCGATCGAGACGATGCGCGAAGTCGAGGCGATCAGGTCACGCAGCGCCTCTTTCACCAGTTCCAGCGAGATCGGTTTTTCGTGGAAGCGCGAGAACGCGATCACCCGTTTCAAGGCGCCTTCGAGCTCGCGCACGTTGGAACGCACCTGCTTGGCAATGAAGAAGGCGACGTTCTCGTCGAGCTTGATGTTTTCCGCCTGCGCCTTGGCCAGCAGGATCGCGACCCGCATTTCCAGTTCGGGCGGTTCTACCGCCACGGTCAGGCCCCAGGCGAAACGCGATTTCAGGCGATCGTCCAGCCCGGTGATTTCCTTGGGGAAGGTGTCGCAGGTGATGACGATCTGCTTCTTGTTCTCGATCAGCGAGTTGAACACATAGAAGAACTCTTCCTGGGTGCGGTCCTTCTTGGCGAGGAACTGGATGTCGTCGACCAGCAGCAGGTCGAGCGACATGTAGCGTCGCTTGAGGTCGTCGAACTGCTTGTTCAAATAGGCCTTGACCACGTCGTCGACATAATCGTTGGCGTGGATATAGCTGATGCGTGCGTCGGGATTGGCCTGACGCACGGTGTTGCCGATGGCCTGCAGCAGGTGGGTCTTGCCGAGGCCAACGCCGCCGTACACGAACAGCGGGTTGTAGGCGGTGCCGGGGTTGTCGGCAATCTGCAGGGCCGCGGCCCGCGCCAGCTGGTTGGCCCGGCCGGAAACGAAGTTGTCGAACGAAAAGGCGGGATTGATGCGCATGCCGCCGACCGCAGGCGGCGCCGGGACGGCCGGCGTCCGCGCAACGCCGGCGGGCGCGGGCGCCGCCGTGCGGGGGGCGGTCGCCTTTTTGCCCAGCGCATAATGGATCGAGACCGGTCGGGCGTAGAATTCCTGGGCCCAGCCGTCGATGTGTTCGGCGAATTTTTCGCGCACCCAGTCCATCACGAAGTGGTTGGGTGCGAGGATTCGCACCTCGCCCTCCGTGTCTTCAAACACCAGGGGCTTGATCCACGTACTGAACTGCTGCTGGGTCAAACTGGCGCGAAAGCGCTCTTGGCAAAGGTCCCAGAAGGAATCCATAGTCGATGGGCGGGGAGGGGTAAGCGGCATGAGATTCAAGCGCCGAATCTTACTCCCCTTCGGCGAGGTTATCCACAGGCGAAAGATACCCGGCGCGCAGACCGCCTGGCTGCACGCGCTTGACAGCGGCCACCCCGGGAATGTCTAATACGCGGTTTTTCAACAGATTTTTTTGTGCCGGCCGGCACTGCCCGTGCGGAACCGGCCTGCAGCCTTAGAAAGGACTCGACATGAAACGCACTTACCAGCCGTCTACCGTTCGCCGCAAGCGCACCCACGGTTTCCGCGCCCGCATGAAAACCAAGGCTGGCCGCGCCGTGATCAACGCGCGCCGCGCCAAGGGCCGCACCCGCCTGGCTGTCTAAATCGACACGCTTCCCGGCAAAACCGGAGGCGTGCGCCTGCACGATGCGCGCCTCGTCCGCCCGGCCGACTTCGCCCGGGTGTTTGCCCGCAATCAGCGTGCGCGCACCGACAGCCTTGTGGTCATGGCCTGTCCCAATCAGGTGGGCCATCCGCGATTGGGCATGGTGATCGCCAAGCGCCTGCTCGCACGCGCGGTCGACCGCAACCGCGTCAAGCGCTGTGTACGCGAGAGTTTCCGGGAGATGCTGCCGACGCTGCCCGCCTGCGATTTCGTCGTGCGACTGATCGCGAAGCCGGTCCCCGGCGACGAGGCGCGCGATCTGTCACGCACCTTTAAACGTGCGGGCGAGCGTGCCATGGCAAAATGGCCCCCCGCACCGGCGGCCGATGTCGTGCCGGATTCCTCCTCCAACTAAAACGCGTCCCGTCTCAATGGATAACCAGCGGCTGATTCTTTTCATCGTCTTTTCCTTCACGCTGCTTTTGCTGTGGGAGGCCTGGCAGGACCAGAAGGCGCCGCCGCCGGAAACGCCCGTCACCGCCAGCGCACCGGCCACGGAGGCGCCGACGCCGACCCAGGCGCTGAATGCGCCACCCGCCCCGGCAGCCGGCCCGACCAGCGGTTTTGCCAAGGGCGCGCGCGCCGTGGTGGAAACCGACGTGCTGCGCGCCAGCATCGACGCCAATGGCGGCGACCTGCGCGAGCTGAAGCTGCTGACCTACCGTGAGACCGAAGACAAAAACCAGATCCTGACCCTGTTCGAAGACAGTGCAACGCGCCCCTATCTGGCGCAAAGCGGCCTGGTGGGCGAGGGCCTGCCGACGCACCGCAGCGTGTTTGAGCTCAATCCGGGCACCTACCGCCTGGCCGGCGGCGCGGCGCAGCTGCAGGTGCCGCTGGTGTGGAACGACCCCGCCACCGGCGTGCGGGTCGAGAAGACCTATATTTTCAAGCGCGGCAGCTACCAGGTCAGCGTGCAGACCCGCGTCATCAACGGCGGCGACAAGCCGATCGACCTGACGCCCTACTACCAGTTCACGCGTCATGGCGAAGCGCCGCGCGGCGAGTCGTTCTTCCTTTACACCTATACCGGTCCGGCGTTCTACACGGATGCGCGCAAGTTCCAGAAAGTCGCGTTCAAGGACATCCAGGAAGGCAAGGCCGACTTCGAGAAAACGGCCGACAATGGCTGGGTCGGGCTGGTGCAGCACCACTTCGTGTCGGCCTGGCTGCCCCAGGGCAGCGTCAAGCGCGAGTATTACACCCGTTCGCTGGGCGAAGGCCTGTATGCCGCCGGGGTGATTCTCGCCGAAGGCACGCTCGAGCCCGGCCAGCAGAAGACCTTTACGGTCCCCCTGTACGCCGGCCCGCAGACCCAGACCGCGCTGGAAAAAATTGCGCCCGGCCTCGAGCTGTCGCGCGACTATGGCTGGCTGACGCCGCTGGCCTACCCGATTTTCTGGGCGCTGGAAAAGATCGAGCGCATCGTCGGCAACTGGGGCTGGGCCATCATCATCCTGACCATCCTGATCAAGCTGGCGCTGTATCCGCTGTCGGCCGCGGGCTACAAGTCGATGGCCAAGATGAAGAAGCTGACGCCGCGGCTGAAGCTGCTGAAGGACACCTACGGCGACGACCGCGCCAAGCTGCATCAGGCGATGGCGGAGATGTACAAGACCGAAAAGATCAATCCGCTCGGCGGCTGTCTGCCGATCCTGATCCAGATTCCGGTGTTCATCGCGCTGTACTGGGTGCTGCTGGCCGCGGTGGAAATGCGCGGCGCGCCGTGGCTGGGCTGGATCACCGACCTGACCGCACCCGATCCCTGGTTCATCCTGCCAGTGCTGATGGGCATCACCTCGGTGCTGCAGGTGAAGCTGAATCCACAACCGATGGACCCGATGCAGGCCAAGATCATGATGATCATGCCGGTGGCGTTCACCGTGATGTTCGTGTTCTTCCCGGCCGGCCTGGTGCTGTACTGGGTGGTCAACAACATCCTGTCCATTGCGCAGCAGTGGGCGATCAACAAGCAGGTCGAGGGCGGTGGCAAACCCGCCTCCGGCAAGGCCTGACCTGATTGCCGCCATCGCCACCGCGCCCGGTCGCGGTGGGGTGGGGGTGGTGCGGGTGTCGGGCGCGGACATCGCGCCGTTGGCGACCGCCATCCTCGGACGCGTGCCTGCGCCGCGCCACGCCACGTTCTGTCCTTTTCTCGATGCCGACGGTCAACCGATCGACGATGGCATCGCGCTGGTGTTTTCTGCGCCGCACTCCTTCACCGGCGAGCAGGTGCTCGAACTGCAGGGCCACGGCGGCCCGGTGGTGTTGAATTTGATCCTTCAGCGCTGCATTGAACTGGGCGCACGCCTGGCCGAGCCGGGCGAGTTTTCGCGCCGCGCCTTTCTCAACGGCAAGCTCGATCTGGCGCAGGCCGAGGCCGTGGCCGACCTGATCGATGCGGCGTCGACCGAAGCCGCGCGCTCGGCGGTGCGCTCGCTCTCCGGCGCGTTCTCGGCGCGGATTGCCGAGCTGGTCGAGGGTCTGATCCGGCTGCGCACGCTGGTGGAAGCCACGCTGGACTTTCCCGAAGAAGAAATCGATTTTCTGCAGCAGGCCAATGCCTTCGGCCGGCTCGATGCGATCGACGCCAGCCTTGCCGCGGTACGGGCGCAGGTGAAGCAGGGCGTGTTGTTGCGCGAGGGGCTGACGGTGGTGCTGATCGGCCAGCCGAATGTCGGCAAGTCGAGCTTGCTCAACCAGCTGGCCGGATTCGAGGCGGCGATCGTCACCGAGATCGCCGGCACCACGCGCGACACCGTGCGCGAGGCGATCCAGATCGAAGGCGTGCCGCTGCACATCATCGACACTGCAGGCCTGCGCGACACCGACGACGCGGTCGAAAAGATCGGCATCGCGCGCACCTGGGCCGCGGTGGAAAAGGCCGATGTGGCGCTGCTGCTGGTGGACGCCGCGCATGGCGTCAGCGAACGCGAAGCGGCGATCCTGGCGCGCCTGCCGCAAGTGGCGCGGCTGACCCTGCACAACAAGATCGACGTCGGCGGCGAGTCGCCGCGTGCGGTGGGTGATGAAGTCTGGCTGTCCGCCAAAACCGGCGCCGGGGTCGACCTGTTGCGCGGCAAGCTGCTCGAAGCGGCCGGCTGGCAGGCCGCGGGCGAGGGCGCTTTCATGGCGCGCGCGCGGCATCTGGATGCACTTTCCCGCGCGGCCGGACATCTTGCTGCCGCGCGCGCGTCGGCGGCGCAGCTCGAACTCTTTGCCGAGGAGCTGCGGCTGGCGCAGGCGGCGCTGTCGGAGATCACCGGCGAATACACCGCAGACGATCTGCTGGGCGAGATCTTCAGTTCCTTCTGCATCGGCAAGTGAGGCGCGCATGCTGACCTGGCGCGGCATCTACGACGAACTGGGCACCCATCGCCGGCGCCTGCTGCTGGCCAACCTCGTTGCCTTGCTGGCGGTGATCGCCTCGGTGCCGATCCCGCTCCTGCTGCCGCTGATGGTCGACGAAGTGCTATTGCACCACCCGGGCAACATGGTCGCCGCCATCGGCGCGTGGTTTCCCGTGGCGTGGCATGGCCCGGTGCTGTTCATCGGCGCGGCGCTCGCGCTGTCGCTGGTGCTGCGGCTGACGGCCATCCTGCTCAACGTGTGGCAGGGCCGCAGCTTCTCGTTGCTGGCCAAGGAGGTCGTCTACCGCATCCGGGTGCGCATGCTGAACCGCCTGTCGAAAATCGCACTGTCGCAGTTCGAGACGGTGGGTGCGGGGCGGGTGACGTCGCATTTCGTCACCGATCTCAACGCCATCGATACGTTTCTCGGCGCGTCGATCTCGGGTTTCGTGGTGTCGGTGCTGACGCTGATCGGCGTCGCCGGTGTGCTGTTCTGGATGCACTGGCAGCTGGCGCTGTTCATCCTGTTGTTGAACCCCATCGTGATCCTGTTTTCGACCCGGCTCGGCAAGCGGGTGAAAGACCTGAAGAAACACGAAAACCGTGCCTTCGAGGTGTTCCAGGATGCGCTGTCCGAAACGCTGGATGCGCTGACGCAGATCCGCGCGATGAACCGCGAGAAGCACTACCTGGCACGGGTGACCGACAAGGCCGATGACATCCGCCGCCACGCCGCGGCGTTCGCGTGGAAGTCGGACGCGATGAGCCGGTTTTCCTTCTTCGTGTTTCTCGCCGGCTTCGACGCCTTTCGCGCCGGCGCGATGCTGATGGTGGTGTTTTCCGACCTGTCCATCGGCGAGATGCTGGCGGTGTTCGGCTACCTCTGGTTCATGATGACGCCGGTGCAGGAACTGGTGAACATGCAGTATTCATGGTTTGCCGCCAATGCGGCGCGGGGGCGCATCAACGCGCTGCTGGGCCTTGTCAGCGAGCCGCAGCATCCTGCACTGCGCGATCCCTTCGCCGGCCAGGACACGGTCGGCATTGCGCTGGATCATGTCAGTTTCGCCTATGAGGAGGGCGAGACGGTTTTGGACGACGTCAGCCTTGCGGTCGCGCCGGGCGAGAAAGTGGCGCTGGTGGGCGCCTCCGGCGGCGGCAAGTCGACGCTGGTGCAGGCGCTCCTGGGGCTGTATCCGGTGAAGGCGGGGCGGATCCTGTACGGCGACGTGCCAGTCACCGAAATCGGCTGGGAGACGGTGCGCGAGCACGTCGGCGTGGTGCTGCAGCATCCGGTGCTGTTCAACGACAGCGTGCGCGCCAACCTCACGCTCGGACGCGACGCCGACGACGCCACGCTGTGGCAGGCGCTGGAGATCGCCCAGTTGAAGGACACTATCGCCACGCTGCCGCATGGTCTCGACACCGTGGTGGGGCGCCAGGGCGTGCGGATGTCGGGCGGCCAGCGGCAGCGCTTGGCGATCGCGCGCATGATCGTCGCCCAACCCAGCATCGTCATCCTCGACGAGGCTACCTCAGCGCTCGACACGGATACCGAGCGGCACCTTCATCAGGCGCTGGGCGCGTTTCTCGCCGGCCGCACCACGCTGATCATTGCGCACCGCCTGTCCGCGGTGAAGCAGGCCGACCGCATCCTGGTGTTCGAAAACGGCCGCGTGGTCGAAGCGGGTGGACACGACGAGCTGATTGGTCGCGGCGGGCTCTACCACAAGCTTTACCACTCCTAAGGCACCGTCATAAATCTACTGCGCGTGCGTGATCCGGGTGCGTCCGGTGCTCGGAATCCTCATGTACTTCCATGTACATTCCGGTTCCTGCGCTCCGGGCGCACCCGGCTGAGCGTGGTTGTTGCCGCTTCAGCGGCTTTACAACCACGGCCTGCCCCGCGCGGGTGGACGCCCGCTCGCTACGATTTCTGGCGGTGCCTTGAAAATAAAATTCGGAAAATCAGCATTTCCTGATAAACTCCGCCGTGTTGTGCATACAGCAGTGGGCAGGCCAGATTTTTTGCCGCCGTGCCTCGGGACTGTTCTCACAGCCCCATCGTCTTCGACCTCTCTTTTGTACCGCCGGTGTTTTACGCAACCGGCAGTGACAAGTCTTGTGGTTGGCGCCGATGTGATCGACGCGACCCGTTGGGCGTTTTCTGAACGCCGTATCAATCCGGTTCGTATTTTGTGACCTGTCTGGTTTTGAACCGGGCGCAGGTTTGTTATGCGCGTTTGTGCGCACAGAAAAAAGGTTTGCCATGAGCTTTTCCGAACTGGGGCTAGATCCCCTCATCCTTAAATCCGTTGTGAGCGCCGGCTACGAAAACGCCACGCCGGTCCAGACGCTGGCGATTCCCGCCGCGCTGACCGGGCGCGACCTGCTGGTGTCCTCGCACACCGGCAGCGGCAAGACCGCAGCGTTCATCCTGCCGTCGATCCAGCGCATGCTGGCCGAGCCGACCGTCAAAAGCATGGGCCCGCGCGTGCTGGTGCTGACCCCGACGCGCGAACTCGCGCTGCAGGTCGAAAAGGCTGCCATCACGTATGGCAAGGACATGCGTCGTTTCCGCACTGCCTGTCTGGTCGGCGGCTCGCCGTATGGCCTGCAGTTGAAGCGTTTGAGCCAGCCGGTGGACATCGTGGTGGCCACCCCCGGCCGCCTGATCGATCACCTCGAGCGCGGCAAGATCGACTTCTCGCGCCTGGAAGTGCTGGTGCTCGACGAAGCCGACCGCATGCTGGACATGGGCTTTGTCGACGACATCAAGGCGATCGCTGCGCGCTGCCCGAAAGAGCGCCAGACGCTGCTGTTCTCGGCCACGCTCGACGGCGTGGTGGGCAACCTGGCGCGCGAACTGACCCGCGACGCGCAGCGCATCGAAATCGAAGCGGTGCCGCACACCGAATCGAAGATCGAGCAGCGCCTGCTGTTTGCCGACAACATGGACCACAAGAACCGTCTGCTCGATGCGCTGTTGCGCGACGTGGACATGACGCAGGCGATCGTGTTTGCGTCGACCAAGCGCAGCACCGAGGAAATTTCCGACCTGCTGTCCGAAAGCGGCTTTGCCTCCGACGCGCTGCATGGCGACATGCAGCAGGGGCAGCGCAACCGCGCGCTGCAACGTCTGCGCGAAGGCCGCACCAAGGTGCTGGTCGCCACCGACGTGGCCGCGCGCGGTATCGACGTGGCGGGCATCAGCCATGTGATCAACTTCGACCTGCCGCGCCAGGCCGAGGACTATGTCCACCGCATCGGCCGCACCGGTCGTGCCGGCCGCACCGGCATCGCGGTGAGCTTTGCCGGTATGCGCGAAAGCGGGCTGGTGAAGAATATCGAACGCTACACCGGCAACCGCATCGAGGTGCATACGCTGCCGGGCCTGGAGCCGACCCAGAAGCCGTCTTCCGGCCGTCCGGCATCGTCGGGCCGTCCGCGCAGCAATGCGGGCCCGCGTGGCGGCTTTGGCGACAAGCGCAGCGAACCGCGCAGCTATGGTGACCGTCCGCCGCGTGGCGACAGCCGCGACAACCGTGACCGCGGCTACCGTGCCGATGCGCGTCCCGCCGCACCGCGCAGTGGCGCACCGCGCGGCAACCGCTTCGAGCAGGCGGCCCGTGGCCCGTCTGACGTGCCGCGCATGAATCAGGAGCAACGCCCGCCGCAGCACAATGATGCATATCGTGGCGCCGCGGCTGCGCCCAAGCCTGAAGTCAACGGCAACAGCGTGGAATACTGGGAAAAGCGTGAGCGCGAGGCAAAGGCCGCCAAGGCCTCGACCGGACGCAGCTACGGCGACCGCGGAAACAGTGCGCGTCCAGGCCAGCCGCGCAGTGGCGGCGCTGAAAACCGGGGCGGGGGCAACCGCGTCGGCGTGCGGGGCCGCTTCAAGGACTGATCGCCCGCACCCGCAGCAATGAAAAAGGGGGGGTTTCACGTGAAACCCCCCCTTTTTTCGTCTGTTATTTCTGCTGGAAGCGCACGCTGGCCAGCAGGGACTCGAAATCCGCCAGTCCGCGCTGGAAATAGACGATCGCCGGTGCTTCATACAGGAGCGACAGCCGGCCGCGGGCGTCGACCAGGCTGACCAGCACCCGCTCGATCGGCAGCCCGCGCTCGTTACGGTAGCGGATGTGCACGCGGGCGGCGGGCCTGCCCCCGAGCATCACCGGCGTGCTGGCGAGTAGCTCGAGGTTGGCGGTGGCCGCGGTGTTTTTCCATTCGGCGAGGGCGAGCTCGGCAAGCTCGTGCGGCAGCATGTCGGCACGCGTTTCGCGCTGGGTGTGTGGCAGCTTGCGGTCGTGCGGTTGGCGGTTGACGACGATGTAATTGAGCGCCGGGCCGTCGCGGGTGACGAAATAATCGTTGGCGTCGGCGGTGCGTCTGACCCAGCCGAGCGGCAGGTCGAGGCTGTAGTCGTCGCGCTTGCTTTCGTGGCGGCTGTCCGGATCGACCCGGGTCCACGGGGTACAGGCCGCGAGGCTGAGGAGCAGGAGCCCGATCGCAAGACGCTGAACCGCGCGTCGCGCAAGGCGGCTGCCGACGTGTGTTGCCCTCATGCAGCGGGGGTCTGGAGGGCCTGCGCCGGGGTGCCCAACGGATCGTAATGCCAGACCTGGTTGCGGCCGTTGTTCTTGGCGACATAGAGTGCCTGGTCGGCCTGGTCGAGCAGCTCGGTCAGCGCACGCGGGTCGACATGCTTGTTGGGTTGCGGCGGCAGGGTGGCAACGCCGATGCTGACCGTGATGGGGTGTTTCAGGTTTTCGATTGCGGCCACGGCGGTGCGCAGGCGTTCCGCTGCGACCAGGCCTTCCTCCGCGCTGAGCCCGAGCGCAGCGACGACGAATTCTTCGCCCCCGTGGCGCGCCACAATATCGTTGTCGCGCGCGGTTTCCCGCAGCGCCGCGGCGACTGCCTGCAGCACACGGTCGCCTTCGGGGTGGCCGAAGCGGTCATTGATCGACTTGAAATGGTCGAGGTCGAGCAGCAGCAGGGTCACGTTTTCCCGGCGCCGGTGAGCGATCTTGAGCATTTGTCCGGCGTGTTCGTAAAACGCGCGCCAGTTGAGGAGTCCAGTGAGGCCGTCGTGGTTGGCCAGCAGTTCCAGCTCGGTGTGCAGGCGGCGAAGTTCCGTGGTTTGCCGCTCGAGCGCGTCCTGCGCGGCCTTGCGCTCGGTAATGTCGCGCACGACGCACAGGGTGAGCCCCTGGCCGTCGGCCTGCAACGGGCTTAGCATGATGTCGACCGGGAACTCCTGGCCGCTCTTGTGCAGCGCACACAGCTCGGTGGTGGCGCCCATTTGCCGGCTGTGGGCGGCCGTCTTGAAGTGAGCGCGGTGCTGGGCGTGGCGCACGGCGAAGCGGGCGGGCACCAGTTTTTCGATGGCCTGGCCGATCAGCTCGTTGCGCGTGTAACCGAACAGGGTTTCGCTGTGGGCGTTGGCCAGGGTGATCTGGCCTTCCGCGTTGACCACCAGCAGCGCATCCGGGGAGAACTCGAAAATGAGCGGGTAAAGGCCTTCGCCCGCCGGGGCGGCGAGGAGGTCGGGCTCGAAGGGGTCGATGGGCGCGCTCATGGATTTATTGGACTTTGGGCAAATTATTGTCCGCGGGTGCCTCTCTGTCCATGAGCGTGATGTAGTACTCGACGTAGGTACGGTCGGCAGCTGCGGGGTCAAGCGCGAGGTAATGGCGCAGGCGGGTGGCGGCCTCGCTGGTGTCGCCGCGCTTGAAATGGAGCAGGCCGAGCGCCCGGTGCGGCGGCGCGTAGTGCGGGGCGGTCTCGATCGCGAGCCTGAATTCGCGCTCGGCGGCAGCTTCGTCGCCGGCCTCGTTGCGTAGCCGATAGGCCTCGCCGAGGAAATATGACGCTTCGGGTGGATATTCGCGGCGGGTCGCGGGGTTGCTCAGCATCAGGATGATCTGTTTGTAGCGATACGCCGCCAGGTCGCCCGCCAGCGAGGCCAGCCGCAGCCCGGCGGTGGCTTCGATGAAGCGTTCGCGGCCGGCCTCGCCGTTGTCGCTGTCCCGGATCAGCGTATTGAAACTGTCGATGCGCTCCTGCAGCCGGGGATGACTGGCAAAGAAGTAGGGCTCGTTGATGTCGGCCGCCTTGATTTCGGCCTGCAGGTGCTCGAAGGTGCGGATCGTCTCGCGCGCGGCATAGCCGGCAGCGACCAGACGCTGGTAGCCGATGACGTCGGCCTCACGCTCGTGCTCGCGCGAATAGCCGAACATCGACGACAGCGCGACGAGGTCGCCGACCAGCGGCACCCCGAGCATGGCCACCACCAGCGCGAATGCGGCGGCATTGCGCAGGCGCTCGGCCTGTTGCAGCGAGTGGCGGTGGGTGAAGTGGGCGCCTTCGTGCGCCAGCACCGTGGCCAACTGGGCCTCGTTCTCGAAGCGGGCAATCAGGCCGGCGTTGACGTAGATGCTGCCATTGGGCAGCGCAAAGGCGTTGATCTGTTGGGCGTTCAGCAGGCGCACCCGCAGGCGATCCTTGAATTCGGGATAGAGCCGGTCCATGATCCCCTGCAGATACGCAGTCAGTGCCGGATCGGTGTTGACGCGGCCGGCCCGTACCAGGGCGCGGTCGAATTCGTCCGCCTGCTGCCACAGGCCTTTCTCGTCGGACGCCAGTTCGCGGGTTTCGGCAGCATCGGCCCAGGGCAGCACCGTGCCGGCCTGGGCTGGCAGGGCCAGGGCGCATGCCAACGCCAGGCTCAGACCGCGCTTCATCGCGGCCCGGGCCAGGTCTGGTAGAGCGCGCGCATCAGGTCGTCGACGTCGGCCGGCTTGCGAGTATCCTTGCTGCTGCTGGAATCGAAGCTCATCCACTGCACGTCGCCGGTTTTCAGGTCCACCACGCCGGCCGTGATGAAGGCCTGGCCCAGCGGCATGATGATGCCGAGCGCCAGACCGGCGACGAAGGCTGCGCGGCGGCCGCCGGAGGAGATGAAATCGGATCCCAGCACGATCAGCGCGGCGTCGGCGCCGGTCTGCTCGTGCAGAAAGGCGAGGCCGGGACCCACGGTATAGTCGAATTCGTGCTTCTTGTGCGCCCAGGCGGCCTGTTCGCCGCGGCCGTAGACGAACACCGAGTGCGCGACGCGGTCATACAGGCCGATGTGGGCATCGAGGTGGTCGAGCTCGGCGGCAGCCAGCGCCGGCGCCGGGATCAGCTCGAACAGGCCGCTGTCGCGTGCCAGCCGGACGGCGGTGGCGCGGATGTGGTCGCGGGCCTCGGCTTCCCAGTCGGCCATGCGGGTGGGCACGCCGCCGGCGGACAGTTCGAACACGAACATCTGCGGCGGCAGCAGCACGACTTTTTTGGGGCGGGTGTCGAGGTTTTGCAGCAGGGCCGGATTGACCGCGCTCATGGCTGCCTGTGCCGGGCTTGCCATTACACTTGCCGCCAGCAGGACAACACAGACGAAACGCCGCATCATGCGAAACTCCGAAAAGGGACTTCACCCTATGGGAAAGCAGGCTATTGGTCAACCGAACCCCGACGCCGGCTGGCGCTGGGTCAGCGAGCGCGGTCTGCGGGTAGTAACGGGCGACACCACGCTGCCACGCTATCTATCGCTTGTTTCGCAGAACTTGCCGGAAATTGAAGACTTGATCCCGTCCGATGACAGCATTTTACTGATATTGCATCGCGGCGCACCGGTGTCGGCGGCACTGCGGGCCGCGCTGGCGGCGCCGTTGGCGGACGTGGCGACGCAGACCGGCCCGCTGCACGAAATCGCGGTCGAATATGGCGGCGT
The DNA here is from genome assembly GCA_964623745.1 of uncultured Thiobacillus sp. Classification (GTDB taxonomy): domain Bacteria; phylum Pseudomonadota; class Gammaproteobacteria; order Burkholderiales; family Thiobacillaceae; genus Thiobacillus. The sequence goes on from CAZUVC010000001.1 coordinate 23,054, forward strand.
CGCCGGGCCCGACCTGCCTGCCCTGGCGCGCCGCGCCGGCATCAGCGTGACGGACTGGATCGAGCGCCATGCTGCAGCCGACTACACCGTCGCCTTTCTCGGTTTTCAGCCGGGTTTCCCCTATCTGCGCGGCCTGCCTGAGGCCTTGTGCGCGCCGCGGCGCGCTACGCCGCGCGTGCGGGTGGTGGCGGGCAGCCTGGCGATTGGCGGTACCTACTGCGGGATGTATCCCGCCGACGGGCCGGGCGGCTGGCATCTGATCGGACGTGCCGCCACCGCTACCTTGTTCGATCCCGCGCGGACCGCGCCCGCCCTGCTGATGCCGGGCGACCGCGTGCGCTTCGTGCCCGCATGATCGAGGTCGTTCGCGCCGGCCTGTGCGACCTGGTAATGGACCTGGGGCGGCCCGGCTTGGGGGCGCTGGGCGTGCCCGCGGGCGGCGCGGCCGACCCGGCGGCGCTGGCGGCAGCCAACCGTCTGGTCGGCAATGACGCGGCGGCGGCCGGCCTGGAAATCACCCTGTCGGGCCCCTTGCTGCGGTTTCCGGCGGGCGGCGTGGCGGCACTGACCGGCGCGCGCTTTGCTGCCGCGCGCAGCAGCGGCGCGGGGGTGGTCTGGAACGAAACCCTGGTGCTGGCGGCGGGCGAGACCCTGAGCCTGGGGCCGGCCCAGGCGGGTTGCCGCTGCTGGCTGGCGCTGCGTGGCGGGGTGGCGGTGCCGCCGGTGATGGACAGCCGCAGCACGCTGCTGCCGGCGGGCTTGGGCGGTCATCAGGGCCGCGCACTGCAGGCGGGGGATGCGCTGCCGTGGACGCCGGCGGCCGGCGAGATCCGGCTGTTGCGTGCGCATCCTCCGACCGAGCCGCGCAACGGGACCCTGCGGGTGGTGGCGGGGCCGCAGGCCGGTTGCTTCGACGATGCCGGGCTGGCGGCGTTTTTCGCCAGTCCGTACCGGGTCGACCCGGCATCGGACCGTCGCGGCGTACGGTTGAAGGGGCCGGCGGTGACGCATGAGCCGATCGAGCTGGCGTCGCAGGGCGTGCTGCCCGGCGCGGTGCAGGTGCCGCCCGACGGCCAGCCGATCATACTGGGCTGGGACGGCCCGGTCACCGGCGGCTACCCGGTCATTGCCGGCGTCATCAGCGCGGATCTGCCGAGGCTGGCCCAGCTGCGGCCGGGCGACACGGTGCGCTTCGTGACGATCGAACTTGCGGCCGCCCGGGCACTGGCCGCCGGGCAATGGGACATCGAGGACATTGCATGATGGAACTGAATGCCGACATCGGCGAGGGCTGCGACGACGCCGCTTTGATGCCGTATCTGACGCGGGTGTCGATCGCCTGCGGGGGGCATGTCGGCGACGCCTCCAGCATGGCGACGGCGTTGCGCCTGGCCGCCGACCATGGCGTGGCGGCTGGCGCGCACCCGAGCTACCCGGACCGCAGCCAGTTCGGGCGGCGGGCGCTGGCGGCGTCGGCCGATGAGATCGCTGCCTGGGTGACGCAGCAGACCGAGGCCCTGGCCGAACAGGCGGCGCGCCTGGATGTGCGGCTGGCGCATGTCAAACCGCATGGTGCGCTCTACAACGTGGCAGCGCGCGATGCAGGCGTGGCACGGGCGATCGCGCGCGCAGTGGCGGCAGTGGATCCGGCGCTGGTGCTGGTCGGGCTGGCCGGCTCGCAGCTGATCGCGGCCGGGCAGGCGGCCGGACTGGCGGTGCTGAACGAGGCGTTTGCCGACCGCCGCTACCTGCCCAGCGGCCGGCTTGTTTCACGTGAAACCGCGGGCGCGCTGATCGTCGACCCGGAGGATGCCGCCGAGCAGGCCCGTGTGCTGGCCGCGGGCAGGGCGGTGGCCACGCTGGGTGGCGGCGCCGTCCGCATCCGCGCCGACACGATCTGCCTGCACGGCGACACCCCGGGCGCATTAAATATTGCCCGGGCCGTCCACGCGGCGCTGAATCACGGATAATTTCGCCCCTGTGTTTTTGAACTGCTGACCCATGCCGCTGCTGACTTTTGACCGACTCGAACTGGCCTACGGCCATTGGCCGCTGCTCGACGGCGCCTCGCTGGTGATCGAACCGGGCGAGCGCATCGGCCTGATCGGGCGCAACGGCACCGGCAAGTCGAGCCTGTTGAAGATTATCGCCGGCATCAACCCGCCGGATGCCGGCGAGCTGTGGCGCAAGCCGGCGCTGAAGCTGGCCTATGTGCCGCAGGAGCCGCAGTTCGAACCCGGCCATACGGTGTTCGAGGCGGTGGCCGAGGGCGTCGGCGCGGCGCAGACGCTGTTGGCCCAATACCATGCGGTGGCGCATGCGATGGCGGAAGGCGATGAGACCGTGTACGCCGACTTCGAGCGGCTGTCGCATGAGCTGGAAGTGGCCGATGCCTGGCGGCTCAACAGCCGGGTGGAGGAAGCCTTGCAACGCCTGAGCTTGGACGCCGACCGCGCGGTCGACACCCTGTCCGGCGGACTCAAGAAGCGTGTCGCGCTGGCGCGCGCGCTGGTCACCGACCCCGAGTTGCTGTTGCTCGATGAGCCCACCAACCACCTCGACTTCGCGGCGATCGAATGGCTGGAAGGCCTGCTCAACGACTTCAAGGGCGCGCTACTGTTCATCACCCACGACCGGCGCTTCCTGGACAACGTCGCCAACCGCATTGTCGAGCTCGATCGTGGCCAGTTACGCGAATATCAGGGCAATTTCACTGCATATCAGGCCAAAAAGGCCGAGCAGCTCGAAATCGAGGCGGTCCATAACCGCAAGTTCGACAAGTTCTGGAAGCAGGAAGAAATCTGGATCCGCAAGGGCGTGCAGGCGCGGCGCTGCCGCGACGAAGGCCGGGTGCGGCGACTCGAGGCCCTGCGGCTCACCCGCGAAGCGCGCATCAACCAGACCGGGCAGGTCGGTTTCCAGATCGACGCGGGCGACCGCTCCGGCAAGGTGGTGGCCGAGCTCGAGCACGTCACTTACGGCTATGACGATCAGGTTCTCATCCGCGACTTTTCGTCCACCATCCTGCGCGGCGACAAGCTGGGCCTGCTGGGCCCCAACGGCGCCGGCAAGACCACGCTGATCCGGCTGATCCTGGGCGATCTGCAGCCGCAGTCCGGCAAGATCAAGCAGGGCACCAAGCTGGAAGTCGCCTATTTCGACCAATTCCGCAACCAGTTGAACGACGAGGCGACCCTGATCGACACGATTTCCCCCGGTTCCGACTTTGTCGAAATCGCCGGGCAGCGCAAACACGCCATCAGCTATCTGGAAGACTTCCTGTTCCCGCCCGAGCGGGCGCGCGCCAAGGTGTCGGCGCTGTCCGGCGGCGAGCGCAACCGGCTGCTGCTGGCGCGGCTGTTTGCGCGCCCGGCCAACCTGCTGGTGCTGGACGAACCGACCAACGACCTCGATATCGATACGCTGGAGCTGCTGGAACAGCTGCTGCAGGAATACAGCGGCACCGTGCTCATCGTCTCGCACGATCGCACCTTTCTGGACAACGTCGTCACCCAGTCCATCGTGTTCGAGGGCGACGGCAAGCTGACCGAGATCGTCGGCGGCTATGCCGACTGGCTGGCCTGGCGGCAACGCCAGCAGCGCGCCCAGGTGGAGAGCGCGCAGGCGGCGGCCAAGGCCGCGGCGCCGCAGCCGGCGAAGGCGGCGCCCAGAAGCAAGCTCAGTTACAAGGAAGCACGCGAGCTCGAAACCCTGCCGGCGCAGCTGGGCGCACTGGAAGCCGAGCAGGCGCAGATCGCCGAGCGGCTGGCCGATCCTGCGCTCTACCAGGCCGGTTCGCAGGAAGCCGCCGCACTGCAGGCCCGCAGCGACGCCATCGAGTCCGAACTGCTAGACGCGCTGGCGCGCTGGGAGGCGCTGGAAGCCAAGGCCGCGGCGGCTTGAGTGCGGGCCGCGTTCGCGCGGCCCAGTTCCACGAGGCGATGTTTCACGTGAAACGGATGCCGTCAGCGGGTAGAATGGCGGCCACCATGCGTTCCTCCATGACTTTTCCAGAATCCTTCGACGTCATCATCATCGGCGGCGGCCATGCCGGCACCGAGGCCGCGCTGGCGGCCGCGCGCATGGGCGTGAAGACGCTGCTGCTGACGCACAACATCGAGACGCTGGGCGCGATGTCGTGCAACCCGTCGATCGGCGGTATCGGCAAGGGTCATCTGGTCAAGGAAGTCGACGCGCTCGGCGGCGCGATGGCGCTGGCCACCGACGAGGCGGGGATCCAGTTCCGCACGCTGAATTCGTCCAAGGGCCCGGCGGTGCGCGCCACTCGCGCGCAGGCTGACAGGCTGCTGTACAAGGCGGCGATCCGCCAGCGCTTGGAAAACCAGCCGAATCTCACCATCTTCCAGCAGGCGGTTGACGACCTGCTGCTCGAAGGCGACCGCGTCGTTGGCGTGAAGACCCAGCTCGGCATCGTGTTCGGTGGCCGCGCGGTGGTGCTGACCGCTGGCACTTTCCTTGCCGGCCTGGTACACGTCGGGCTGGAAAACTTCGAGGCCGGGCGCATGGGTGACCCACCCGCGGTCTCGCTCGCCGCGCGCCTGCGCGAACTGAGCCTGCCGGTGGGGCGGCTGAAGACCGGCACCCCGCCGCGCATCGACGGCCGCAGCATCGATTTCAGCCAGACGCAGGTGCAGCCGGGCGACGATCCGGCGCCGGTGTTTTCCTTCATGGGCAATGTCGCGATGCACCCCGCGCAACGCCCGTGCTGGATCACGCATACCACTGAAAAGACGCATGAAATCATCCGCGGGGGGCTGGACCGCTCGCCGATGTACACCGGCGTGATCGAAGGGGTGGGGCCGCGCTACTGCCCGTCGATCGAGGACAAGATCACCCGCTTCGCCGACAAGGCAAGCCACCAGATCTTCCTCGAACCCGAGGGGCTGACCACCCACGAAATCTACCCCAACGGCATCTCGACCTCGCTGCCGTTCGACGTGCAACTGGCCATCGTGCGCTCGATCCCCGGCCTGGAACACGCGCACATCCTGCGCCCCGGCTACGCCATCGAATACGACTACTACGACCCGCGCAACCTCAAGGCCTCGCTCGAAACCAAGTCGATCGCCGGGCTCTTTTTCGCCGGGCAGATCAACGGCACCACCGGTTACGAAGAGGCCGCCGCGCAGGGCCTGTTGGCCGGCATCAATGCGGGCTTGCAGGTGCAGGGCAAGGACGCCTGGAGCCCGGGCCGGCACGAAGCCTATCTGGGCGTGCTGGTCGACGACCTGATCACGCGCGGCGTGTCCGAGCCCTACCGCATGTTCACCAGCCGCGCCGAATACCGCCTGCAACTGCGCGAGGACAACGCCGACATGCGGCTGACCGCAGCCGGGCGCGAGCTCGGCGTGGTCGACGACGTACGCTGGGATGCATTCAATCGCAAGCGCGACGCGGTCGCGCGCGAAACCGAACGGCTCAGGGCGACCTGGGTCAACCCGGCCATCCTGCCGGCCGAGGACGCCACGCGCCTGATCGGCCAGCCGATCGATCACGAATACAGCCTGTTCGAACTGCTGCGCCGGCCCAACCTGAGCTACGCCCAGGTGCTGAGCGTGCCCGGCGGCGGGGCAGGGGAGGCCGATCCGCGCGTCGCCGAGCAGGTCGAGATCGCCGCCAAATACCAGGGCTACATCGACCGCCAGAATGACGAAGTCGATCGCCAGCGCGAACAGGAAACGCTGCACCTGCCGCCGGACCTCGACTACAGCCTGCTGACCGGGCTGTCGATGGAAGTGCGCCAGCGCCTGCAGAAGGCGCGCCCGGAAACACTGGGCCAGGCGGCGCGTTTGCAAGGCATCACCCCGGCGGCGATTTCGGTATTGATGGTGTACGCCAAGCGCGGGTTCAAGCCCGATCCGGAAAAGAAACGCGCATGAACGTCGAGCAACAGCTTGCGGCGGGTGTCGCCGCCCTGGGGCTGGCATTGCCCAAAGGTGCCGAGGCGAAACTGCTGGCCTATCTGGCGCTGCTCGACAAATGGAACCGCGTGTACAACCTGACCGCGGTACGAGACGCCGAGCGCATGGTGAGTCATCACCTGCTGGATTCGCTGGCAGCGGTGCCGTACTTCCGGGGCGAGACCGTACTGGATGTCGGCAGCGGCGGCGGCCTGCCGGGGATTCCGCTGGCGATCGCGCGGCCTGAACTGCAGGTGACGCTGATCGACAGCATCGCCAAGAAAACCGCGTTTCTGCTGCAGGCCAAGGCCGAGCTGGGCCTGGCAAACCTTAATGTGGTCACTGGACGAGTCGAGGATTTCCGCTCGGAAACCGGCTTCGACGTGATTACTTCGCGGGCGTTTTCGGATCTCAAGGAATTCGTCACGCTGACCCGCCATCTGCTGCGACCGGGCGGCCGCTGGCTGGCGATGAAAGGCCTGTACCCGAACGAAGAGATCGCCCTGCTGCCGCATGGCGTGAAAGTGAGCGCTGACCACGCATTGGTCGTACCGGGGCTGGACGCGAGCCGCCATTTGATTGTTCTGGAGTCTGCTTGATGACAAAAATAGTGGCGATCGCCAACCAGAAGGGCGGCGTCGGCAAGACGACGACGGCGGTGAACCTGGCCGCGAGCCTGGCCGAGCTGGGGCAACGCGTATTGCTGGCCGATCTCGATCCGCAGGGCAACGCGACCATGGGCGCGGGCATCGAAAAGCGCACCGCGCTGCCGACCGTGTACCAGATCCTGCTGAACCAGGTGACGCTGCGCGATGCGCGGATGCGCTCCGGCCCGGGCCATTTCGACGTCATCCCGGCCAATCGCGAACTCGCGGGCGCGGAAATCGATCTGGTCAACCTGGAGCAGCGCGACCTGCGACTGAAGGTGGCGCTGGCGCAGGTGGCCGACGATTACGACTTCATCCTGATGGACTGCCCGCCGACGCTGAACCTGCTGACCGTCAACGCGTTCGCGGCGGCGGGGTCGGTGCTGATTCCGATGCAGTGCGAGTACTACGCGCTGGAGGGGCTGACCGATCTGGTCGCCACCATCAAGAAGGTGAAGCAGCGGCTCAATCCGGCGATCCAGATCGAAGGCCTGTTGCGGGTGATGTTCGACCCGCGCAGCACGCTGGCGCAACAGGTATCGGAGCAAATCAAGCGGCATTTCGGCGACAAGGTCTACGACACCGTGATTCCGCGCAACGTGCGGCTGGCCGAAGCGCCCAGCCATGGCTTGCCGGTGCTGGCCTACGACCGCCAGTGCCGTGGTGCCAAGGCGTATATGGAACTGGCCGAGGAAATGCTCAAACGCAGCCAGAAGGACATGCATTCAGGCCACGCGGCCGGGGAGAACACAGATGGCCAAGCTTAAGGGATTGGGACGCGGGCTCGACGCGCTGCTGGGCGGCGAGGACAACGCCGCGCCGCCGCAGGGCGACCTGCGGATGATGAAGGTGACGCAGCTGGCGCCCGGCAAATACCAGCCGCGCACCCAGATGGACAGCGAATCGCTGCAGGAGCTGGCCGACTCGATCCGCGCGCAGGGGTTGATGCAGCCGATCCTGGTGCGCGAGGTCGCCGGCGGCCACGAAATCATCGCCGGTGAACGGCGCTGGCGCGCGGCGCAGCTGGCCGGGCTCGCCGAAATCCCGGTGCTGCTGCGCGAGGTCGCCGACGATGCGGTGGCGGCGATGGCGCTGATCGAGAACATCCAGCGCGAAGACCTCAACGCGATCGACGAGGCGCACGGCCTGCAGCGTCTGATCCAGGAATTCGGCATGACCCACGACGCGGTCGCGCAGGCGGTCGGCAAGTCGCGCGCGGCGGTGTCCAACCTGCTACGCCTGTTGAACCTGTCGCGCCCGGTGCAGGACATGCTGACCGCAGGCCTGATCGAAATGGGCCATGCGCGCGCACTGTTGCCTTTGCATGCCGGCGCCCAGCGCGAGCTGGCGCACGAAATCGAGACCCGCGGCCTGTCGGTACGCGAAGTCGAGCGCCGGGTGGCGCGGCTGAAGGATCCCGCCACCGTGACGCCGGCCAAACAGGCAGTGTCGCGCGACATCCTGCGGCTGGAAGAAGCGCTGTCGGACGCGCTCGGCATGACGGCGCACGTGCAGACCGGCAGCAAGGGCGGCGGCAAGCTTACGCTGCAATTTGCGAGTCCGGAGGAGTTGCAGGGTCTGCTGCAAAGGCTGGGCATCCAGCTGTAAACGACGGGATTCAGCAGTGGCGTGATGAGGGACTATACAACATCACTACATGGTGAAATTCGCCATCAAGCAGTCTGATGATTGCATAGAAGGCCCTGATTCTAGTATCATCGCCGGCTAATGTTTACCGGCGACCGCCGCATCGGCATTTCGGGCACCCAGCGGGTGGCGCTGGCGCAAGCAGGCCTGGCGCCGATCGCCGCATTGATCGGGTGGGCGTTTGCCGGGACGGGCGCGGCGTTGGCGGTGCTGTACGGCGTGCTGGTGGCGCTGGCGGTCAGCGCCGTGCTGGTGTGGCGCGAGCGGCAGTCGATCCGGCACCCCGAATGGGACCAGCATCGCTTGTTCAAGCAGTTCATCCGTGCCGGCATCGAGCGGCTGGTGGTGCTGGTGGGTCTGCTGGTCACGGGACTTGGCGTGCTGAACCTGGCACCGCTGCCGCTGCTGCTGGGTCTGGTGCTGGCGCAGCTGGCCTGGCTGGCGGCCGTGACCCCCGGCCGGCATACCAAGTAATACCCTGTGCAGTCGGCAGGGTTTGCCAAGGTTGGTTTTGAATGGGAGCGCGTTGCGCGTCCATCCAAAACCCACTTATAGAATTTGATCACTATGGCTTCGGAATACGCTTCCTCCGGCGAGTACATCAAGCACCACCTGCAGAACCTGACCTACGGCCAGTTGCCCGAAGGGACCGTGCGCTACGATGGCACGGTGCTCGACGCGCCGACCTGGACCTTTGCCCACGGCACCGAAGAAGTCCAGGCCATGGGCTTCTGGTCGATCAACGTCGACAGCATGCTGTTCTCGATCGGCCTCGGCGTCCTGTTCCTGTTCTTCTTCCGCATGGCGGCCAAAAAAGCCACCACCGGCGTGCCGGGCGGCCTGCAGAACTTCGTCGAATGGATCATCGAGTTCATCGACACCTCCGTGCGCGGCTCCTTCTCGCACCGGAATGCGATGGTCGGACCGCTGGCGCTGACCATCTTCATCTGGGTGTTCCTGATGAACGCAATGGACCTGATTCCGGTGGACTGGCTACCCTATGCCGCGTCGCTCGCCGGCGTGCCCTACTTCAAGATCGTGCCGTCGACCGACCCTAACGTCACCTTTGGTCTTGCGCTGTCGGTGTTTGCGCTGGTGCTGTACTACAGCGTCAAGATGAAGGGCTCGGGCGGCTTCTTCGCCGAACTTGCCTTCCAGCCGTTCCAGGCCAAAAACCCGATTCTGAAATACCTGGTGTTCATGCCCATCAACCTGTTGCTTGAAGGCGTCAGCCTGATCGCCAAACCGATTTCGCTGGCACTGCGTCTGTTCGGCAACATGTACGCCGGCGAAATGATCTTCATTCTGATTGCGCTGATGTTCGGCGGCGGCTGGATTCTGGCGCTATTCGGCGGTGCGTTGCAGTGGGCGTGGGCGGTGTTCCACATCCTCATCATCACGCTGCAGGCCTTTATCTTCATGACGCTGACCATCGTGTACCTGGACATGGCGCATGCCGAGCACCACTGATTTCGTTTTGATTCACTTTGTTTTAACTTTGATTTTTACTTTTAGGAGCAACAAATGGAAATGACTCAAGCCGTGCTGTTTATCGCTGGTGCCCTGATGATGGGTCTGGGCGCACTGGGTGCAGCTATTGGTATCGGCATCCTCGGTGGCCGCTTCCTCGAAGGCGCTGCCCGTCAACCCGAACTGATCCCGATGCTGCGTACCCAGTTCTTCATCGTGATGGGTCTGGTCGACGCCGTGCCGATGATCGCTGTCGGTCTGGCCATGTACGTTCTGTTCGCCGTTGCCGGTTAATTCGCGGATTGCTGCAGAACTTGTCGCCAATCCCCGTTTTTAACCCCCGTCTATAAAAGGTGCGGAAATGAATTTCAACGCAACTTTGATCGGCCAGTCCATCACGTTCGTCTTCTTCGTGTGGTTCTGCATGAAGTTCGTGTGGCCGCCGATCATGAACGCGCTCGAGACGCGCAAGAAGCAGATTGCCGACGGCTTGGCCGCGGGCGATCGCGGCAAGCACGAGCTGGAGCTGGCCGCCAAGAAAGCGGCTGACAACCTGCGCGATGCCAAGGTCCAGGCGGCCGAAGTGATCGCCCAGGCTGAAAAGCGCGCGGCGCAGATCGTCGAAGAAGCCAAAACGGCCGCCAAGGAAGAAGGCGACCGCCAGCTGGCAGCTGCCCAGGCCAATATCGACCAGGAAGCCAACCGCGCACGCGAAAGCCTGCGCGAACAGGTGGCGATGCTTGCCGTGGCCGGTGCAGAGAAGATACTGCGCCGCGAAGTCAACGCGCAAACCCACGCTGACCTGCTGGGCCAGCTGAAAGCCGAGCTGTAAGCCATGAGCGAACTGTCTACCCTGGCACGTCCCTACGCCGAAGCGGTTTTCCGCATGGCGAGGGACGAAAACGACCTGGCCGGCTGGTCCGCACGCGTGGAGTCGCTGGCGCTCATCGTTTCGGATGCGCAGGTGGCGCGTCTGATCGCGGATCCCGCGGTGTCGGCGGAACGTGTGGCCGGCCTGATCATCGAGGTGGCCGGTGGCGACCTCGGCGAGCGCGGCGCCAACTTCGTCAAGGTGCTGGCCGAGAACGATCGGCTGGTGCTGCTGCCGGAAATCAGCACGCAGTTCGAGACGCTCAAGGCAACCGCCGAAGGCACGCTCGAGGCGATGATTACCAGCGCGCAGGAACTGACGCAGGCGCAGATCGACGATCTGGTGGCCGGGCTGAAGACCAAGTTCAACCGCGCGGTGAACGTGCAGGTGGCGGTCGATGCCGAACTGATCGGCGGCGCGGTGATCGCGATTGGCGATCAGGTCATAGACGGCTCGGTGAAAGGGCGCTTGCAGCGCATGTCCTTCGCCCTCCAGGCTTAAGGCGCAGCCCAGGCTCATCCAACTGATATTTATCGGAACCTCACGGTTCGGAGAACAAAATGCAATTGAATCCAAGCGAAATCAGCGAACTGATTAAAGCCAAGATCGAAAACCTCGGTGCCTCGAGCGAACTGCGCACCCAGGGCACGATCGTTTCCGTCACCGACGGCATCGTCCGCATTCATGGCCTGTCCGACGTGATGTCGGGCGAGATGATCGAAATGCCGGGCAACACCTTCGGCGTGGCCTTGAACCTCGAGCGCGACTCCGTCGGCGCCGTGATCCTGGGTGACTACGAGCACATCACCGAAGGCGACGTCGCCAAGTGCACCGGCCGCATTCTCGAAGTGCCGGTCGGCCGCGGTCTGCTCGGCCGCGTGGTGAACTCGCTGGGCCAGCCGATCGACGGCAAGGGCCCGATCGCCGCCGACCGGACCATGCCGATCGAGCGCATCGCGCCGGGCGTGATCGAACGTAAATCGGTCGACCAGCCGGTGCAGACCGGCTTGAAGTCGATCGACGCCATGGTGCCGGTCGGCCGCGGTCAGCGCGAACTGATCATCGGCGACCGCCAGACCGGCAAGACCGCGGTTGCGATCGACGCCATCATCAACCAGAAGGGCACCGGCGTTAAGTGTATCTACGTCGCCATCGGCCAGAAGGCTTCTTCGGTGGCCAACGTGGTGCGCAAGCTCGAAGAGCACGGCGCGATGGATCACACCATCGTCGTCGCCGCGACCGCGTCCGATGCGGCCGCGATGCAGTATATTGCACCGTACTCCGGCTGCACCATGGGCGAATACTTCCGCGACCTCGGCGAAGACGCGCTGATCGTGTACGACGACCTGACCAAGCAGGCCTGGGCCTACCGTCAGGTGTCGTTGCTGCTGCGCCGTCCGCCGGGCCGCGAAGCCTACCCCGGCGACGTGTTCTATCTGCACTCGCGTCTCTTGGAGCGTGCCGCGCGCGTTAACGCCGACTACGTGGAAAAGATCACCAACGGCGCCGTCAAGGGCAAGACCGGTTCGCTGACCGCGCTGCCGATCATCGAAACGCAGGCCGGCGACGTGTCCGCCTTCGTACCGACCAACGTGATCTCGATTACCGACGGCCAGATCTTCCTCGAAACCGACCTGTTCAACGCTGGTATCCGTCCAGCGATCAACGCTGGTCTGTCGGTGTCTCGCGTCGGTGGTGCTGCGCAGACCAAGGTCATCAAGAAGCTCGGCGGTGGTATCCGTCTGGCGCTGGCGCAGTACCGCGAACTCGCGGCCTTCGCCCAGTTTGCGTCCGACCTCGACGAAGCCACCCGCAAGCAGCTCGAGCGCGGCCGTCGCGTCACCGAACTGATGAAGCAGGCGCAGTACTCGCCGATGTCGGTTTCGCAGATGGCACTTTCCCTGTTCGCCGTCAACAAGGGCTACATGGACGACGTCGAGGTGAACAAGATTCTGCCGTTCGAGTCCGCGCTGCTGGCCTTCATCAAGTCCAAGTTCAGCAACCTCCTGGACACCATCGAGACCAGCGGCAATCTGGATGAGGCCACCGAAAAGGCGCTCACCGCCGCGGTGGACGAGTTCAAGAAAACCGGCGTCTATTAATAGACCGCGCTGATTTAGCAGCCGCTGGTTTAAAGGAGCAAGTATGGCAGCCGGAAAAGAGATTCGGACCAAGATCAAGAGCGTGGAAAACACGCGCAAGATCACCAAGGCGATGGAAATGGTCGCGGCGTCCAAGATGCGCAAGGCGCAGGAACGCATGAAGGCCGCGCGCCCGTACGCCGAGAAGATCGCCAACGTGGCGACCCACATGGCGTATGCGCACACGGAATACAAGCATCCGTTCGTGATCGCGCGCGACAACGTCAAGCGCGTCGGCCTCATCATCGTCACCTCGGACAAGGGCCTGTGCGGCGGTCTCAACACCAACGCCTTCCGCCTGGTGGTGACCCAGATGAAGCAGTGGGAAGCGGCCGGCGTCGGCATCGACGTCACCGCGATCGGCAACAAGGGCCTCGGCTTCATGCAGCGCCTCGGCGCCAACGTGGTGTCGCAGCTGGTCAGCATCGGCGACGCGCCGCACATGGAAAAGCTGATCGGTCCGGTCAAGATCATGCTGGATGCGTACATGGATGGCCGCATCGATGCGCTGTACATCGTCTACAACCGTTTCATCAACACGATGAAGCAGGAGCCGACGCTGACCCAGCTGTTGCCGCTGGCGCAACTCGAAAGCCCCGAGGAAGCCAGCCTGAAAACGCACTGGGACTACATCTACGAACCCGATGCGAAGCCGGTGGTCGATGGCATGCTGATGCGCTACATCGAGTCGCTGGTGTATCAGAGTGTGGCCGAGAACATTGCGTGCGAGCAGTCGGCGCGGATGGTGGCGATGAAGGCCGCTTCCGACAATGCCAAGGACGTGATCGGCGAACTGAAGCTGGTGTACAACAAGACCCGTCAGGCCGCGATCACGAAAGAACTGTCCGAGATTGTTGCCGGTGCAGCCGCGGTTTAAGGCGCAGCAGAATTTAATTGATTAGGCCAAGATTTAACTTACTTTAAGGTGGCAACATGAGCAACGGAAAAATTGTTCAGATCATCGGTGCCGTGGTGGACGTGGAATTCTCGCGTGATGCCATGCCGAAGGTCTTCGAAGCGCTGAAAATGCAGACGCCGGAACTGACGATGGAAGTGCAGCAGCAGCTGGGCGACGGCATCGTTCGTGCGATTGCGATGGGTTCCACCGACGGCCTGCGCCGCGGCATGGAAGTGCTGTCCACCGGCAACCCGATTATGGTGCCGGTCGGTCAGGCTACGCTCGGCCGCATCATGAACGTGCTGGGCACGCCGATCGACGAAGCCGGCCCGGTCAACGCCGACACCCACATGCCGATTCACCGCAAGCCGCCGGCGTATGCCGACCAGGCCGCGACGGTCGAAATTCTGGAAACCGGCATCAAGGTCATCGACCTGATCATGCCGATCGCCAAGGGCGGCAAGGTCGGCCTGTTCGGCGGCGCCGGCGTGGGCAAGACCGACGTGCTGCTGTTCGTCGACAACATCTACCGCTACACCCTGGCCGGTACCGAAGTGTCCGCGCTGCTGGGCCGGATGCCGTCCGCGGTGGGTTACCAGCCGACGCTGGCCGACGAAATGGGCCGTCTGCAGGAGCGCATCACCTCGACCCGCACCGGCTCGATCACCTCGTTCCAGGCCGTGTACGTGCCGGCGGACGACCTGACCGACCCGTCGCCCGCCACCACCTTCGCCCACTTGGACGCCACCCTGGTGCTCTCCCGTCAGGTTGCCGAACTCGGTATTTACCCGGCGGTGGACCCGCTCGACTCGACCTCGCGGATTCTCGATCCGCAGGTGGTCGGCGAAGAGCACTACGGCGTCGCCCGTGCGGTTCAGGGCACGCTGCAGAAGTACAAGGAACTGCGCGACATCATCGCGATTCTGGGCATGGACGAACTGTCGCCGGAAGACAAGTTGGCCGTGTCCCGCGCACGTAAAATCCAGCGCTTCCTGTCGCAGCCGTTCTTCGTTGCCGAAGTGTTCACCGGCGCGCCCGGCAAATACGTCACGCTGAAGGAAACCATCGCCGGCTTCAAGGCGATTGTCGAAGGCGAATACGATCACCTGCCGGAACAGGCCTTCTACATGGTCGGCACGATCGAAGAAGCCGTCGAAAAAGCGAAGACGATTCAGTAATGCCGGTGAAGGACGGTGGGGTGAAGGGTAAAGGGTGAAGGGTAAAGGGTGAAAAAGCCCGCCTTCGCCGACCCTTCCCCCTTCCCCCTTCTCCCTTCACTAAGGAAGAAGTAATGGCCATGACCCTACACGTCGACATCGTCAGCGCTGAAAAATCACTCTACTCCGGTATCGCCGAAGTGGTGATCGCCCCCGGCCAGCGCGGTGAACTCGGCATCTATCCGCGTCACACGCCGCTGTTGACCACGCTGAAGCCCGGTTCGGTGCGCATCAAGGTGCCGAATCAGGTCGAAGAAGAGCTGGTCTACGTTTCCGGCGGCATTCTCGAAGTGCAGCCGCACGTCGTCACCATCCTGTCCGACTCCGCGATCCGCGGCGCCGACCTCGACGAAGCCAAGGCCCTCGAAGCCATGCGCGCCGCCGAGGAGGCGATGAAGGACAAGGCCGCCACGATCGACTACGCCCAGGCGCAGATCGAACTGGCACAGGCTGTCGCGCAGCTGGCCGCGATCAAGAAGCTGCGCAAGCTGACTTGATCAGCAGGCCGTAGCAACACTGAAAAAAGCAACCTTCGGGTTGCTTTTTTTACGGGCGCGGGCGCTTCCGGGCGGGCCTGTCAACTTCTCTCGTTAAAGGCCGTTAATTCGCCTGTGCTTACACATTCGCCGGGGAGGACATGAAATGAAAGACGTGAGTTCTGGCCTGGCTCGCCGTGCCGGCTCCGGGTTCGTTGAACGGGCACCGGGCCCGTAACTGGAAATCACCATGGACTCCGTTGACGACCGCACAGCGCGTCTGACCCTTCCCATCCTCGACCCTCGCCTGGGTGTCGAGTGCGCGTGTGGCGACCCGGTGACCTGGCGCGAAGCGCTCGACCTGCTGTACGGCCTGTTGCCGGAATATGCAAGCAGCCTCAGGGGTGCGCTGCAGACCGGGGATACGGCGGGTTTGCACCGCGCGGCACACAGCCTGTCAGGCGCATCCAGCTATTGCGGAACCGTGGCGGTGCAGGCGGCGGCCAAGGCGCTCGAAACTTTATGCCTGCGCGAAAACGCCGCCGTACCCCAAGATGCGGTGCAGGCGGTGCTTCACCATATCGATCGTCTGATTCAACTCAGGCAATCGGGCACGTTGCCAGCAGCGGACGGTGAACCGGTTTACTAGTCGCGTCGGCGGGCATGCGCCGCGCGCTCAGACGCGCCGCTGGGTGCAGCGGGTGACTGCTTCGATCACGCTTGCGGGACAAAACGGCTTGACGACAAAGGCGTGCGCGCCCTGGGCGTGCGCCTTTTTCACGTTTTCGACGGTGGAGTCCGAGCTGATCATGATGACGGCCAGACCGGGCATGCTGTGCTTGAGGGCTTCCAGCGCTTCGAAGCCGCCCATCTCCTGCATGTTGATGTCGAGGAACAGCAGGTCGGGCGCGACCGCAGCGCACTTCAGCAAGGCTTCTTTGCCGTTGCCTGCCTCGCCGATGACTTCGATGGTGTGCTGACGCAGCAAGGTGCGCAGCACATGCCGCGTTACGCTGTCATCGTCGGCGATGACCGCCGTGATTGTCCGAGTTTTCATAAGGAGCTTGTACGGTAGCCGGGGCCCGATTGAAATTGTTCATTCCTACCAAGGCCGCGTCGGGCAGGGCCGCCCAACGAATAATCCACCTTGCCTGACCTGCGTATAGTCTATTGGCGAAAGCGCGCGCAGGAAAGAGGGCCAGTGTCCCGCGAACTTTCCGGGAAACAATCCGCCTTATGTTCGCCAGCGCACGGAGCGGGCGGACAAACACGCATATAATGTTTCATCGGGCTGGCATACCCTTGGGACAAAAACGACTACATTCCCGGATGCCCCACAAATTTTGCTCGAATCAACAATTACAGGACCTCAATCATGCGTACAACACCTTTTCTTATGAGCACCCTCGCGGCGCTTCTGATGTCGGCCGGCATGGCCACTGCGCACGCCGCCGAAGGCGTCTTTTACGACCCGTCCAATGCGGCCAGCCCGGACGGCAATACTACGGATTATGAAATCAATCGCACCATTGGCTGTCCTGGCCGCCAGATCCTGGATACTCCGTGTCCTGCGCCTGCGGCACCCGCCCCGGTTGCAGAAGCCCCTGCACCCGCCCCGGCGCCCGCCCCGGCCTATGTTGCGCCGCCCGCCCCGGCTCCGGTTGCTGTCGCGCCGGAACCCGCCCCCGCGCCGAGGAAACTGGTGCTGGAAGGCGTGAACTTCGATTTCGATGAGTCCGTCATCCGCCCGGAAGATCAGGACAAGATTGACAAGGATATTGCCACCCTGGAACAGTGGGGCAAGGTGAACATCGAAGTGGCCGGCCACACCGACAGCCGCGGCAGCGACGAATACAACATGACCCTGTCGCAGCAACGTGCCGATGCGGTTCGCAACCACCTGATCAAGAAAGGCATCGAAGCCGATCGCCTGACTGCAGTCGGATATGGCGAATCGCAACCGGTCGCTGACAATGCGACGGATGAAGGCCGCTTCAAGAACCGCCGCGTCGAGCTGATCCAGAAGTAATTGGAGCCGGCACGACCAGAACGGGGACTTCGGTCCCCGTTTTTTTTTGGTCTGTCCGCACGGGCAGCGCCATTGTCATTGGGGCGGACGGGCACAGGCTTTATACTTGGCGCGCGTTTTGCTCTTCCGTTTGCTGATGCGACTTCATACCCAGACCGATACGAATGCATTCCATGCTTGAGATCCTGATACTTGCGGCGGGAAAAGGCACCCGCATGCGCTCCGACCTGCCCAAGGTGCTGCACCGGCTGGCGGGCAAGCCGCTGCTTGGGCATGTGGTCGATGCCGCGCATGCGCTCGGCGCGACACAGACCTGCGTAGTGTATGGCTTTGGCGGCGAGGCGGTGCCGCAGGCACTGGCTGACGATACGCTGACATATGTGCTTCAGGCCGAACAGCACGGCACCGGCCATGCGGTGAAGCAGGCGTTGCCGCGGCTGACGGACAATGGCGTGACGCTGGTGCTGTACGGCGACGTGCCGCTGACGCATGTCTCGACGCTGCAGCCGCTGGTGGCGGCGGCGCAATCCGGCAAGCTGGGGCTGTTGACCGTGAACCTGGCGCAGCCGGATGGGTACGGCCGCATCGTGCGAGAGAGCGGTCGCGTCACCCGCATCGTCGAGCACAAGGACGCGACGCCGGCCGAGCGCGCGATCCAGGAAGTCAACACCGGCATCCTCGCGGTGGCGACGCGCCAGCTGAAGCGCTGGATCGCCGACCTGAAAAACGACAACGCACAGGGTGAGTACTATCTGACCGACATCATTGCGATGGCCGTGCGCGACGGGGTCGACGTCGAAACCCATCACCCGGACTACGAATGGGAAGTGCTGGGGGTCAACAGCAAGGCGCAGCTGGCCCAGCTTGAGCGCATCCATCAGAACGAAATCGCGCAGGCCTTGCTGGAGGCCGGCGTGACGCTAATGGACCCGGCCCGGCTCGACGTGCGCGGCACCCTGGCCTGCGGCCGCGATGTCGTCATCGACGTCAACTGCGTGTTCGAAGGCCATGTGCAGCTGGGCGACAACGTGCAAGTGGGCGCCAACTGCGTGCTGCGAAACGCGACCGTGGCGGCGGGCACGCGGATCGACGCCTTCACCCTGATCGACGACGCCGCCATCGGCGAAGCCAACCGGCTCGGCCCGTTTTCGCGCATCCGGCCCGGCACCACGCTGGCGCGCGATGTGCACGTCGGCAACTTCGTCGAGATCAAGAACAGCCAGATCGACGACGGCTCCAAGATCAACCACCTGTCCTATGTCGGCGACACCACCATGGGCAAGCGGGTCAACATCGGCGCCGGCACCATCACCTGCAATTACGACGGCGCCAACAAGCACCGCACCGTGATCGAGGACGAGGTCTTCGTCGGCTCCGACACCCAGCTGGTCGCGCCGGTCACCGTCGGCCGCGGCGCCACCCTGGGCGCCGGCACCACGCTGACGAAAGACGCGCCCGCGGGTGAACTCACCCTGTCGCGCGCGAAGCAGCTCACCATCACCGGCTGGAATCGACCGGTCAAACAGAAAAAGGAAGACTAGGCATGTGCGGCATTGTCGGCGCGGTTGCGCAACGTAACGTCGTTCCCATCCTGCTCGAGGGGCTTCGGCGGCTCGAGTATCGCGGCTACGATTCGGCCGGTCTGGTCATTATCAACGGCGGGCTGCAGCGGGTGCGCAGCGTCGGCCGCGTCGCCTCGCTGACGGAGCAATGCGCGGCGCAGCAGGTCAGCGGCCACCTCGGCATTGCCCACACCCGCTGGGCCACCCACGGTGCGCCGTCGGAGGCCAATGCGCATCCGCATGTCAGCGGCAAGCTGGCGGTGGTGCACAACGGCATCATCGAGAACCATGAAGCCCTGCGTACCCGGCTCAAGGCGGCAGGCTATGTGTTCACCTCGGAAACCGATACCGAAGTCATCGCGCACCTGATCGACCTGCATGGCCGCCAGACCCCGGACCTGTTCGCGGCCACCCGCGCAGCCGTAGCCGAGCTGGAAGGCGCCTATGCCATCGGCGTGGTAAGTGAAGACTCACCCCAGCGGCTGGTCTGTGCGCGCAAGGGCAGCCCCCTGCTGATCGGGCTTGGCATCGAGGAAAACTTCATCGCGTCCGACGTCTCGGCATTGCTGCCGGTGACGCAGCGCGTGATGTATCTGGAAGAAGGCGACGTCGCCGATATCGGCCTGCTGTCGGTCAAGGTGGTCGACGCCGCCGGCACGCCGGTCGACCGCAGCGTGCACATTTCCGAATTGTCGGCCGACATGGCCGAGCTCGGCAATTACCGCCACTTCATGCAGAAGGAAATCCACGAGCAGCCGCGCGCGCTGACCGACACGCTGCTGATTGCGGTGGCGCAGGATCATGTGCAGCCCGAGTGGTTCGGCTTCGATGCGGCCGAGGTGTTGAGCCAGGTCAAGGCGGTGACTTTCCTCGCCTGCGGCACCAGTTACCATGCGGCGAAAGTCGCCACGTACTGGCTAGAAGCGATCGCCGGCATTCCGGCGCGGGCCGAAATCGCCAGCGAATACCGTTACCGCACCTCGGTGCCCAACCCCGATGCGCTCATCGTCACCATCTCGCAGTCGGGCGAGACCGCCGACACGCTGGCGGCCTTGAACCACGCCAAGGCGCTCGGCCAGGACAAGACGCTGACCATCTGCAACGTGCCGGAGTCGGCGCTCACTCGGGCCTCGCGCCTGAAATTCCTGACCCGTGCCGGGCCCGAAATCGGCGTCGCCTCGACTAAGGCCTTCACCACCCAGCTCGCCGGCCTCTTCCTCTTGACCCTGGTGCTGGCCAAGCTGCGCGGGCGGCTCAGTGCGGAACAGGAAGCCCGCTACCTGGCCGAACTGCGCAGCCTGCCCAACAAGGCGCAGCAGGTGCTGGCACTGGAGCCGCAGGTCGAAGCCTGGTCGCAGCGCTTCGCCAACAAGCATCACGCGCTGTTTCTCGGGCGCGGCGTGCATTACCCGATCGCACTCGAGGGCGCGCTGAAGCTGAAGGAGATTTCCTATATCCATGCCGAGGCCTACCCGGCGGGCGAGCTCAAGCATGGGCCGCTGGCGCTGGTGGACGAAGACATGCCGGTGATCACCATCGCGCCCAACGATCAGCTGATCGAAAAACTGAAATCGAACCTGCAGGAAGTGCGCGCCCGCGGCGGCGAGCTGTACGTGTTTGCCGACGGCGATGTGCATATCGAGGAATCGGCCTTCGTGCACGTGATCAAGCTGCCCGGCGGCAGCAACGGCGCGCTGTCGCCGATCCTGCACACCATCCCACTGCAGATGCTGTCGTATCACGCGGCCCTGCAAAAGGGCACTGACGTCGACAAACCCCGAAATCTGGCCAAGTCGGTCACGGTTGAGTGATTCAGACGATTTCGGGGTTTGCGGCGAAGGCTAACGTGAGCAACGCGAACGTTAAGCCGCGAAGCGGCGGCCGTAGCCACAAGCCACGGAATCTCGCCAAATCCGTTACGGTGGAATAGGTCGGCACGATCAGGACGACGCAAAAAAAGCGCGGCATCGGCCGCGCTTTTTCATTGGTGCCCCCAAGGCTCAGTGCCGCTTGTGGTCTTCCTTCAGCGCCAGCGTGGCGACCTGGACGCGGTTGCGCAGGCCCAGCTTTTCCATGATGTTGCGCAGGTGGTTGCGCACGGTGTTTTCCGACAGCGTCATCTTGTAGGCGATGGCCTTGTTGGAGAGGCCTTCCTTCACGTGGTTGACGATTTCCATTTCGCGGGCGGTCAGCGTCGACAGGGCGCTGTTGTTGAGTTCGCCGCGCGCCATCTTCTGCATGATGTTGAGCGGGAAGCTGCTCTGGCCGTCGCACACGCTGCGGATGGCCGACAGCACCTGGTCGGGGTCGCTCGACTTGATGACGTAGCCGTCGACACCCGACGAGATCGCCTCGGAAATTTCTTCATCGGAATCGGCGATGGTGAGCATGATGACCTTGATGCCGATGTCGCGCAGGTCGGAGACGAGATCCAGCCCGTCGGCATCGGGCAGCGAGCGGTCAAGCAGGGCGGCGTCGGCGCGGTTGCCGGCCGCGATCCAGGCGCGCAGTTCGGCGGCATTGGCCAGCTGCGCGGTCAGCGTGAGGTCGGGCTCCTGCTGGATGTATCCCGCCACACCCATGCGCAACAGCGGGTGATCGTCGATGAGGATGATGTTGAGGGGGGTGGGCATGACTGTCTCCGTCTTAAGTCCTGTGTAACCTGTTGCTATTATGTCGGCAGACCGCGTGGTTTGCGCGGCGCGCGCTCGAATACCGAATCATAGACCGGAATGGGCAGCCATTTCAGCAGGCGCGCCACCCAGGCCATCTGCCAGGGAATGACCGTGTAGGCACGCCGTCGTTCAATGCAGCGTGCTACCTTGTTTGCGGCAGTGTGTGCGCGCATCTTGAACGGCATCGCATAGGGGTTGACCTGCGTCATCGGTGTGTCGATGTAGCCGGGCGCCACCGTCACCACCGCGATGCCGCGCGCCTTCAGCTCCAGCCGCAGCGCTTCCAGATACACCGTGGCTGCCGCCTTCGATGCCGAATAGGCGCCGCCGCCCGGCAGGCCGCGCACGCCAGCCACGCTCGAAATCCCGCACAGCACGCCGCCGCGCACCTGCATGGCGGCGATGAAAGGCTGAAAGGTGTGCACCAGTCCCAGCACGTTGGCATCCATCACGGCGCGAAAGACCGCACTGTCCTCGGCGGCTTCGGTCAGCGTACCGACGCTGATGCCGGCGGCCGCGATAACGATATCGGGCGCGCCGACGTCGTTCACAAACGCGGCGGCTGCCGCTTGCATCGCGGCCGCATCGCGCACGTCTGCCTGATACAGCCGTGCATCGAGTCCGGCCGCGGTGGCTTCAAGGCCGTCCTGCCGGCGTCCGGCCAGCCCCAGGCGCGCCCCCTGCGCGCCATAGTGCTGGGCCAACGCTGCCCCGAGACCGGAACTGGCGCCGGTGATAAAGACCTTGAGGGGCAGACTCAAACGCGCAGGCTTACTTCGCCGGTTTCTTGCTGGCGCGCTCGGCGCGCGCCTTGACGATCAGCTGGTCGAGCACTTCGAACAGGCGCGCTTCGCTGCCGACCATCGAGACCGCGGTCATGAACTTGCCGTCGATGATGAAGGCGGGCACGCCGTTGATGCCATAGCTGGAAGCCAGGCGCGCACCCTGCGTAGCCTTGGACTGGGTGGAAAAGGAATTGTAGATGGCCTCGAATTTCTTGCGATCGACGCCGTGCTTGGCAACCCAGCCGCCCAGCACCGCGGGGTCATTGAGGTCGATGCGTTCCACGTGGTAGGCGTCGAACACCTTGTGGTGCAGGCGGCCGAGCAGGTTCATCTGTTCCAGCGTGTAGTAGAGCTTGGCGCCGGGCATCCAGTCGTCGCGGAACACGGCCGGCACGCGGCGGATCTGCGCGTCCTTGGGCAGGGTTTTCAGCCAGGTTGTGAGTCCGGGCTCCAGCTGGAAACAGTGCGGGCAGCGATACCAGAAGAACTCCAGCACCTCGACCTTGCTGCCGGTGGTCACCGCCTGCGCGGTTTTCAGACGGGTGTAGTCGTGACCTTCGAAGGCCTCCGGGCCGGCGGCCTGGGCGGACAGGGAAAATACAGCGGCGGCAACGAAAGCCAAGGCGCGGGTGAACATCAGGGCGTCTCCTGTGAGGTGGGAACTTCTTTGACCAGGGTGGTCGGGATATTGTTCTGCACCAGCAGGCTGCGGGTACGATTGATTTCATCCATGGCGTTGAAAGGGCCGACCCGCACACGGTGGAACACGCCCTTGTCGGGCACTTCGCTGGTCTGGATCACGGCCGCGACGCCGAGCAGGGCCAGTTGCGCCTTCAGGTTGTCGGCGTCGCTCGCGCTGTGGAATGCCCCGGCCTGCAGATAGTAGCGCGGCACCGGCTCGGCAGGCTTGGCCGAAGGCGGCAGCTCGCCCGGCGCATCGGCCGGCAGCACCTTGTAGAAGTCGAAGCTGGGTGCGGTTTCCGGGGTGTCGGGCACGGCCGGCGCAGGGGGCGCGGTTGGCGTGGACACGCGGAACGGATTGTTGCCGGTGGCCCACAGTGCCACGACGACCGCGAGGATCGCGCCGACGATGAGCCCGATGATCACGCCGGTAAAGACGGGACTTTCGTTCGAGCGGCGGTGGTTGCGGCGGGAAGCTTGTTTGGCCATGGCTACATTTTCTCCGGGGCGGACACGCCGAGCAAGGCCAGACCGTTGACGATTGCAATGCGGGTGGCGTCGGCCAGCGCGAGCCGCGCGTGCCGCGTCGCCGCATCGTCGACCAGGAATTTTTCGGCGTTGTACCAGGCGTGGAAGTCGCCGGCCAGCACCTGCAGGTAATGCACCAGCAGGTGCGGCGCCAGATCGCGCGCGGCACCGGCGACCGTTTCCGGGTATTCCGCCAGGCGCTGCATCAGCGCGAGTTCGTGCGGCGCGGTCAGCGGCGCGAGGTCGGCGTCGTCGAGCGTGTCGGCCATGCCGCCCCATTCCTCGAACACCCGGCAGATGCGCGCATGCGCGTACTGCACGTAGTACACCGGGTTGTCGTTGTTCTTCGCCAGCGCGAGGTCGACGTCGAAGATGTATTCGGTGTCGGCCTTGCGGCTCAACAGGAAAAAGCGCACTGCGTCCTTGCTGGTCCATTCGATCAGGTCGCGCAGCGTGACGTAGCTGCCGGCGCGCTTGGAGATCTTCACCTCCTCGCCGCCACGCATCACGCGCACCATCGTGTGCATCAGGTAGTCCGGGTAGCCCTCGGGAATCCCGGCGCCGGCCGCCTGCAGCCCGGCGCGCACCCGGGCGATGGTGCCGTGGTGGTCGGTGCCCTGGATGTTGATTGCGCGTTCAAAGCCGCGTTCCCACTTGGCGATGTGATAGGCGACGTCGGGCACGAAATAGGTGTAGGTGCCGTCGGATTTCTTCATCACGCGGTCCTTGTCGTCGCCGTAGTCGGTGGTCCGGAGCCACAGCGCGCCGTCCTGCTCGTAGGTCTTGCCGGCGTCGACCAGTTTTTGTACCGTCGCCTCGACGCGGCCGCTGGTGTACAGGCTCGACTCCAGATAGTAATGGTCGAAGCGCACCGCAAAGGCCTTGAGGTCGAGGTCCTGCTCGTGGCGCAGGTAGGCGACGGCAAACTGGCGGATCGAGTCGAGGTCGTCGACGTCGCCCGACGCGGTGAATTCGCGGTCGTCCGACTTTACGGTCTGACGGGTCAGAAAATCGGCCGCGATGTCGGCGATGTAGTCGCCGTTGTAGGCGGCTTCCGGCCAGGCAGCGTCACCAGGCTGGATGCCCCGCGCGCGCGCCTGCACACTGTTCGCCAAGGTCGCGATCTGCACCCCGGCGTCGTTGTAGTAGAACTCGCGGTACACCTCCCAGCCCTGCGCGGCGTAGAGGTTACAGATCGCGTCGCCGAGCGCCGCCTGGCGACCGTGGCCGACATGCAGCGGGCCGGTCGGGTTGGCGGAAACAAACTCGACCAGCATCTTGTGGCTGCGTCCGGCGTCGGCGCAGCCGAATTGCGCACCGGCAGTGCGGATCTGCGGCACCAGGCCGTGCCAGGCGGCGGGCGTGAGGTGGAAATTGATGAAGCCGGCGCCGGCGATGTCCGCCTTGGCGATCAGCGGCGACGCCGGCAACTCGGTCAGGATGCGCTGTGCCAGTTCGCGCGGGTTTTTCTTCAGCGGGCGTGCCAGCTGCATCGCAGCGTTGCTGGAAAAATCGCCGTGAGCAGGATTCTTCGGGCGTTCGATTTCCAGGCTGACTGGCGCGTCGGGTGCCACGATGTCGAGGGCGGTGCCGATCAGCAGGGCGAGTTGTTCTTTGAGTGGATGGATGTTGGACATGGTTACAAAGAGGATGAACAGCCTGACATCCTCAGTGTTCGGAATGGGCAGCACCCGATTATAAGCGCCGTGCGAGGGCGCTCCAAACACGCGCGGGCGCCGGCGAGGTTTCACGCAACATCGGGGGCCGATTCAGGAGGATGCAGGGCAGAGCGTCCTCGGCGTCCTTGGCGAGCTCAGCCTACGACGCTGACCCCGGCGGCAGCTTGTCAGCACTCATGGCGCGGCCTGCGGGATCGGCTGGGTCAGCAAGCGCAGGCGGATCGGCGCGTCGCCGCGGGTCGGGGTGAAGGCCGGGGTGTTGTCGACGATGACCGTGTATGTGCCGGGTTCGAAACGTGCCCAGGGACTTTCGAAGTGCTGGTGCGCGCCCTCGCGCGCGAGCGGGCTGGAAAAGAAATTGGTCGGTTGCGTGGGCTGACTGGACAGCCAGTTGCCGACTGTCTCCATCGGCTTGAGGATGTAGGCCGCTGCGAGGTACTCGGCTTCGGTCATGCGCCCGTTGGCGACGATGACGTCGAGCGGCGCATCGTTCTTGATCGAGAGATCGAGCTTCACCGCCGCGGGGGTGTCGACGATAAACTCGAAGACTTTCACGGCCTCGGTCGCGAGATAGGTTTCCTGGTCGAGCAAGACGACGGGCTCGGGCGTTTTATCCTGGCTGAAATCGCCGCGCTGCCATTTCTGGTAGAGCCCGATGGCCAGCAGAAAAAGAAAGACGTATCCAGCCGCCTTGATCACTTTGTCCACCGTGTGTTCCCTCCCTGTTTGTGCTTCTTGGCGTAGCTTGCAGACGTGTCTGGCTGGGGGTGTTTCGAACGCTGCCCCACCACGCTTGCCGGCCTCCGCTCAGTATAGGCAGGTCCCGCGCAGCTTAAAACACCAGCGGATCGACGTCGAGTGACCAGCGCGCGACGCGCGGCTTGATGGTATCGAGCTGCGGCCGCCAGTCGCGCACGAAAGCCTGCAGGGCCTGGCGCTGCGCCGACTGCACCAGCAGCTGGGCGCGTTCGAGATTGGCGACGCGCGCCATCGGTGCCGGGGTGGCGCCGAACACGCTGACGTTCGCATCGTCGGGCGCAAGCTGCGCGGCGCGATGCAGGAAGGCCAGCGCCGCGTCCATCGTGGTCGCCTCGGCGCGCAGCAGCACCTGCCGGGTGTAGGGCGGCAGTTCAAGTTGCTTGCGCTCGGCCAGCAGGGCGCGCGCGTAGCCGGCGTAGTCGTGGCGCTGCAGGTAGCGGAACAAGGGGTGATCCGGGAACGCGGTCTGGATCAGCACGCGGCCCGGCTTGTCGGCGCGTCCGGCGCGTCCGGCCACCTGCATCAGCTGGGCGAACAGGCGCTCGGTCGCGCGAAAGTCGGGGCTGTAGAGCGCGCCGTCGGTGTCCAGGATCAGCGCCAGCGTCATGTTGGGGAAGTCGTGTCCCTTGGCCAGCATCTGGGTACCGACCAGGATGTCGATTTCGCCGCCGTGCACTGCCGCACCCAGTTCGGCCCAGGCGCGCGGCCGCATGGTGTCGCGGTCGATGCGGCGGATGCGCGCGGTGGGCAACAGGGCGCTGAGCGTTTCTTCCAGCCGCTGCGTACCCTGGCCCAGGGCTTTCAGATCGGGATTGCCGCAGCTCGGGCATTCGGACGGGATGCGCGTCTCGAATCCGCAGTGGTGGCATTTCAATCGGTGACCGGTGCGGTGCAGCACCAGCCGCGCCGAGCAGCGCGGGCAGGGCGATACCCAGGCGCAGCTCGGGCAGTACAGCGCCGGCGCGTAACCGCGGCGGTTGAGGAACACCAGGCCCTGCTCGCCGCGCGCCAGCGTCTCGGTCAGTGCCTGCACGGCGGGGCGGGTGAGGCCGTTGTCGAGCGGCAGGTGCTTGAGGTCGGCCAGCTCGATCGCCGGCAGCTGCGCCTGGCTGATCGCGCGCTGGGCCAGCTCGATCAGCTGGTAGCGCCCCGAAAGTGCCTGCGCATAGCTTTCCAGCGACGGCGTGGCGGAGCCGAGCAGCACCGGCACGCTGGCCTGCTTGCCGCGCGCGATGGCGACGTCGCGTGCCGAATAGCGCAGGCCATCCTGCTGCTTGAACGAGGCGTCGTGTTCCTCGTCCACCACGACCAGCCCAAGCCGCGGCAGCGGCGCGAACACCGACAGCCGGGTACCGAGCAGCACGTCGCAATCGGGCGCGGCGAGCCAGTTTTCGGTGCGCGCCTTTTCGCCGAGACCGCTGTGCAGGGTGGCGAAGCGGCGGCCGGGGAAGCGGCGGCGGAAATGCTGTTCCAGTTGCGGGGTCAGCGCGATTTCGGGGATCAGCACCAGCGCCTGCCTGTTCGTCGCCAGCACCGCATCGATCAGGCGCAGATAGAGCTCGGTCTTGCCGCTGCCGGTGACGCCATGGATCAGGTGGACGCCAAACGCGCCGAGCGCGGGCAGCAGCGCGTCGAGCGCGGCCTGCTGCTCGGCGGTGGCGGGCGGCGACGCGGCGGTGGCGGGCGCATCGGCAGGTTCAGGCGCAACGCGCGACCAGACGGCCCAGCCCGCCGCCACCAGTGCCGATGCGTGGCGGCTCTGCTTCTGCGCACGCACGGTCTCGCGCGACTGCGGCGCGACCCGCAAGGCGTCGAGCAAGGCGCGCTGCGCCCTGGCACGGGCGGGCGGTTCCGCGATCCCCCCGGATTCGGTCAGCAGCAGCCAGGGGGTGTCGGCGACAAAGGGTGTTGCGTTCTTCAGGCGCGGCGGCAGCGTGGCGAGCAGGATCGCGCCTAACGGATGGTGGTAGTAGTCGGCGCAAAACTGCGCCAGCCGAAGGATGTCCGGCGACAGCGCGGGGCGGTCGTCCAGCACCCGGATCACATCGCGCAGCTTGGCGTCCTCGATGGCGCTGTGAGCCGGTGCACCCAGCGCCACGCCGACCTGGCGAGTGCGGCCGAACGGCACTTCGACCAGGCTGCCCGGCGGTACCGTGCCGAGGACATCGGGCAGGCGATAGTCGAACAGCCGGTAGAGCGGCGTATCGAGCGCGACCTGCAGTATCGACGTCATAGTTAGCGTAATGTCTTGATCGGCGATCGGGGAAAACGAGCTAAGTGACTGGCAGTCAAGGCTTATTCTGGGTTGTCCACGCGACTTGTGGATAATTGTGTGAGTGATTTGTGCTGACAGCCCTCCAGGGCGCGTATTTCATGGAGCATCCCGCGCGGGCTAAAAAGCAGGCAATCCAATAAATATCGAAGATTCAGGCACTTGTAAACAGAGCCGGACTGTCAAGGGCTTGACACAAAAAAAGTTCCACTGCGCCAAAATTGTGCATAAGTTAACGCTTCTATGGCCGGAAGGGCGCCGTTCCGACCGGTTGTTGAACCGCAAGCCTTTGTTCCGTCAGGCTTTATGCCTGCTGGATGCCGGCAATGACCCAGCCGCCCTGGCCCTGTGCCGGCCGGCTCAGGTGCCACACCTCGTCGAGCACCACGGCGTCCTGGTCGGCGGCCTCACGCACCCAGCCGGTGAAGCGCACGCTGACGATATGCTGATTGTTTTCCTCGACCGCTTCCAGCACGTCGGCGTGGAGCGTCGTCACGTCGGTGAGCTGTGCCGCGTCGCCGCGCTCGGCCAGCTGCATGCGGATTTCGGCAAACACCTCGGGCGTGGTGAAGGCGCGCAGGTCGTCCAGGTTGCCGGCGTCGAACGCAGCCTGCAGACGGATGAAATTGAGTTTGGCTTCGCGTGCGAACGCATCGGCGTCGAATCCGGGCGGAAAGGCGTGCGTCGCCTGACTGCGGCCGAAGCTGCCGGACGCCGGATCGAACGCGGCCGGCGCGTTCTGCGGCATCCCGGCGTACTGCATGGCCGGTTGCGGCGCATTGCGGCGCATGAAGAAACGGAACAGCATGAAGGCAGCCATCGCCAGCAGCGCCAGCATCAGGAAGTTGGCCATTTCCTCGCCCAGGCCCAGGTGGGAAAACAGCGCCGCGAGACCGAGACCGGCGGCAAGACCCGCGATCGGGCCCATCCAGGAACGCTTCTGCGGCGCCGACGACGGCGTGTTCGTGGTTTGTTGCTGGCGCTGTGGCGTCGGCGCGGCGTCCTGCTTGGCGGGCGCGCTGCGCTGCATGCCGAAGGATTTGCTACCGCCCATGCGCTTGGCTTCCGCCTCCTGCACGACGAAACCGAAGCTGACGAAGAGGGCGAACAGGCTGATCAAAATACGTTGCATGGTGATTCCTGGCAATGGGGTGAATGGGTGGGGCGAAGAAAATGTTCAGACCGCCGCGCGTACGGCACGGCTGTGGTCGTGCACTGCATCGACCAGCACGGTGACGTTATCCGGGTTGGTGAACTGTGAAATGCCGTGGCCAAGGTTAAACACATGGCCGGGGTGGTTGCCGTAGCTGTCGAGGATGCGATGCGCCTCGGCACGGATGCTGTCGGGCGTACCGTGTAGCGCGCAGGGGTCGAGGTTGCCCTGCAGCGCCACTTTATCGCCGACGCGGCGGCGCGCCTCGCCGATGTCGAGCGTCCAGTCGAGTCCCACCGCGTCGGCGCCGATGCCGGCCATCGATTCGAGCCAGTTGCCACCGCCCTTGGTGAAGACGATGCTCGGCACGCGGCGACCTTCGCGTTCCTTGATCAGGCCGGCGACGATGCGCTCCATGTAGTCGAGCGAGAATTCCTTGTAGGCGTGCGGGGTGAGGCTGCCGCCCCAGGAATCGAAAATCATCACCGCCTGCGCGCCGGCCTCGATCTGCGCATTGAGGTAGTCGATCACCGCCCGCGTGTTCACTTCGAGGATGCGGTGCAGCAGGTCGGGACGGCTGTACAGCATGGTCTTGATGTGACGGTAGTCGTCCGAACCGCCGCCTTCGACCATGTAGCAGGCCAGCGTGTAGGGGCTGCCGGAAAAACCGATCAGCGGCACCGAACCGTCGAGCGCGCGGCGGATGCTTTTCACCGCATCCATCACGTAGCCGAGCTTGTCGGTGGGATCCGGCGCAGTGAGGTCGCGGATTTCCCATTCGTCGCGCAGCGGGCGCTCGAAGCGCGGTCCTTCGCCGGCCGCGAAATAGAGGCCGAGCCCCATCGCGTCGGGCACGGTGAGGATGTCGGAAAACAGGATCGCGGCGTCGAGCGGATAGCGCGCCAGCGGCTGCAGCGTCACCTCGGTCGCCAGATCGGGCGTCTTGCACAGGGTCAGAAAATCACCGGCACGGGCGCGCGTGGCGTTGTATTCCGGCAGGTAGCGGCCGGCCTGGCGCATCAGCCACAGAGGCGTGTATTCAGTGGGCTGGCGCTGTAGCGCGCGCAGGAAGGTATCGTTTTTGAGGGCGGACATTCAGACAGGCCAGGACGCAAAGCCGGCATTTTAGCAGGCTTGGTGCCACCGGCCCGGGTCCATCGGCCGCTCAGGTGCGGCGGAAACGCCATTCGCCGCGTCCGATCGGACACGCCAGCACATCGCGTGGCTTGCGGCCGTCGACGGACAGGGTGGCGTAGCGGCAGCCGTCACGGGCGTCGCCGCGCGGCGTGAAGCGGTAGTCGCGGCCGTCGTGGCGCCATTGCACCGGCACCCCGGCGCGGCCGAGTTCGAGCGCATGGCCCATGCAGGCGCGATCGCGGTCGTCCATGCGGTCGCCGATAGTGTGGCCCACCACCGCGCCGAGCACGCCGCCGACCACCATGCCCACCACGCGGGCGTCGCGCCCGGCGACCTGGCCGCCGATCACCGCACCAGTGACGCCGCCGATCACCATGCCGATTTCGTCACGGTTGCAGCGGCCGGATGCGATGCCGTAGTCGCGGGCATAGATGACACCGCTCTTGCCCTTGTAGTGCTTGGCCGGCTTGTCCTTGTAATAGCCGTGCGCCGGCGCGTGCCGGGGCGGGTCGGCCAGAACCGGGCCGACGGCGACGAGGGCGGCGAGTGCCAGGGTGAGGGAGGGAAGCTTCATGAAATGCTCCTTATTTATTTGTGTTGGACGTAAAGTGGATGCTTGCGGTGGGACTTGACCGAGGCCGGCGCCCTTTAAAATGGGCGCCGGGCCGTCAGTTGTAACGGCGGCCATGCTCATGGCCGTGACGCGTGTTGCGGGCAAGGGTTTCCATCCGGATGTTGCGCTGGGCAAGGTCGAGCGCGCGGTCCAGACGCTGGAATTCACGGGCATTCAGGATGCCATCTGCACGGAATTTGCGTTCCATGGCGCGAATTTGCTGCTGTTCGTTCATTAACGTGCGGAATTCGTATCGGTTCAGCAAACCCGCGCGCTGAGCGGCTTCGATCCGTCGCATCTGCTGCGCCTGGCGGGCGTTGACCTGCTGGATGTAAGCGTGGCTCTGCTTAGCGACCTGCGGGTAGCCGCGGCCGCCGCGATCAAAGAAATCGGCGTGCGCGCTGGTTGCCAGCAGACCCAGCGCCAGGGCCGAGAGGGCGGTTTTCATCAATATGCGTGTCATGGTGTGCTCCTTATATCTGTGTGATGCCGGTGCCGCCAAGGATGGAGCAGCCGACACCTGCACAGTAGTCAGGCCACGTAAGGGCAATGTGTGGGGCGGGTAACGGCGTGTTACGCATGGTTACGAAAAAACGAAAAAAGGCCTCAAGTTTCCCTGCAGGCTGCCGATTCTTCTGGACGAGATGGAATGAATCCCGTGGTTTCGCCTGAAATATCAGAAGATTAGAATCTTCAGGCTTGCCTGTTTACTTACCCGCGTCGCAGGAGAACCCGATGCACCTCAAGAAATTCGCGGCCGCGATGGCCGCCGCAGGCATGACTTTGCCCGGCCTCGCGCTGGCCACCAACGGTATGCTGATGGAGGGCTATGGCCCGATCGCCAGCGGCATGGGCGGTGCTGCCATGGCCTATGACAACGGCACGGCCGCCATGGCCAACAACCCGGCGACGCTGGGGTTGATGGCGCCGGGCAGCCGCATCGACGTCATGCTGGGCCATGTCGGCCCCGATGTGTCGGTCCCCGCCACGCCGATGGGCGCGTTGGGTGACTCCAGCGCCGACGCATTCTACATGCCGGCTTTTGGCTACATCCGCAAGCAGGGTGACTTCACCTACGGCCTCGGCATCTACGGCCAGGGCGGCATGGGCACCGAGTATGCGAGCGGCGACATGGCGCAGGTCGGGGTCGGCCGCCTGATCTTCCCGCTGGCCTGGAACGTCAACGAGCGCTTCACGCTTGGCGGCAGCGTCGACGTCGTGTGGGCGGGCATGGACCTGGTTGCCGACGTGAACGGCAGCCCGGCCTCCAAGGAAATCAACTTCAAGGACAGCAGCGACTTTACCGGCGCGGCCAAGGGCTACAGCCTCGCGGCCAAGCTGGGTTTCACTTACAGAATGAACGATGCGTTCACGCTCGGCGGCGTCTACCAGAGCGCAGGCAATCTGCCGAAGCTGAAAGGCGGCGGCTACACCGTCGAGGGCTTCGACATGCCGGCAGTCGTCGGGCTGGGCCTCGCCTGGCAGGCGAACGCGCGGCTGCTGGTCGCAGCCGACGTCAAGCATCTGCTGTGGAGCGACTCGATGAATACCGTGACGATCCGTGGTCCGGGCGGCCTGGTGGTGCCCTTCCAGCAGGACTGGGACAACCAGACCGTGGTCTCGCTCGGCCTGGCGTACCAGTTCACCGACGCCTTGACTGGACGGGTCGGCTACAACCACGGCAAGAATCCGATCCCCGACGCCAACGTCAACATCCTGTGGCCGGCGATTGTCGAGGACCATTACACGGTGGGCTTCGGCTACGCATTCAACAAGCAGTCGCAGGTGAATTTCGCGCTGAGCTTTGCGCCCGAGACCTCGGTGACCGGTACCGGCGCACAGAACGGCGGCGTGGTGATCGAGCACAGCCAGCTCAACTGGCAACTGATGTACAGCTACGCGTTCTGAACGGCGCGGCAAGCATTGAAAAAGCCGGGGGCGCAGGTCCCCGGCTTTTTTATGCCTGTGCGACCTGCTCATGTCCATGCATGAGGGCCCGTACCACGGGACTCAAGGCTCCTGCAGGTCCTTGCCCAGCTGCTCGATGGTCTCGCCGGTCGCCGTGCGGGCGTCGTCGAGCGCGCGCCCCGCTTGCTGGGCTGGTCCGGGCGCGTTTCGCTGATCCTGCAGCGCTCGGTCGACATCGTCGCCCGCGCGCTCGGCCGGGCCCTTGTTGTCACAGCCCTGCATGATCAGCAGGCTGGTCAGCAGGGCCAGCACGGCATAGGACGCGTGCCAGGGGTGGCGGCGCTTGCGGGCGGTGGGCAACACGACACCGCCCGCGGTTCCGCTCCATTCGTAGAAGCGCATGTGTTCATCGTCCAGATGGCATGTTGTTGTCATGTCTCGAATCTCCTCGTATCAGGTCGCCGGCGGCGAGAGCCGCCGGCCTGCCCTCAGGCTTAGCGCTTGACCTGGATGTCGTTGCGGACACCTTTCACGCCATCGACACCGAGGGCGATTTTTTCAGCCCGGGCGATCTGGTCGGGGGAGTTGACCCAGCCCGACAACTGGACATCGCCGTTGTGGGTGTCCACTTTCACGCTCATCCCCTGTACACCTTCGTCCTTGACGAGCAGCGTCTTGATCTTGGCGGTGATCCAGGCGTCGTCGGCAAACTTGCCGGCTTTGATGCGGTCGTTGTTGGCCACCGCCTTGACGTATTCATCGCTGCTCAGGTGACTGTCGCGATTGGCGTCACCTTCGCGAAAGGCCTGGGGCTGGCCCCCTTTCGCCGCAAATTCCTCAAGCGTGACCTTGCCGTCGCCATTGCTATCGACGGTCTTGAAGGCGGGCATCACCGGCGCGGCCGCGAGTGCGGCGGCGGAGAACACGCCCAGTGCACCGGCAAGGGCCAGATTGAGAATGATGCGATGTTGATTGGATTTCATGTCTATCTCCTGTGTCATGGGTGGAATTCGAATGCAGTGCACTCAGGGGGACTAGAGCGACGACCGTGCCAACTTGAATTTGAATAATGAAATCATTGGCATATACGCATGTGGCGCCAACCGGATGGGGATGAACCCGGACAAACCCGGCCAATACGTCGCCATTTAGAGACAGACATGACGACGATACTGCAGGCCTTTGAATTGATTAATCTATTTTGTCTGATGCCGGCGACATGGGCGATTCCACACGGCAGACGGACGTAAAAAAGGGAGCCAAGGCTCCCTGCTGATGCGCGTTGTGCGATCAGGTTGCAGGCGGCCTGCGGCCGGTGACCAGCAGTACCAGGAATACCACCAGACCCACGACAAACAGGACCTTGGCGATCAGGGTTGCGGTGCCGGCAATGCCTGCAAATCCGAAAATGCCGGCAACGATGGCGACGATCAGGAATGTAACGGCCCATCCAAACATAAGGTGCTCCTCTCTGGGTTGATTAGCGTGCCGCAATGGCGCTATCACTCCCTATGCAGAGGCCATGCCAGTTAAATAAAGTGTGTTGAATCAGTCACCTGCGTGTGTGCCCGAACGCCGCGCGCCGCGCGCGAGCCCGCTGGCGTCGCCCGCGCCCGACACTCAGCTGTCGTCGCGGTCCTTGAACAGCGCGGGAGTGAGGCCGTGGCGCTGCAGCAGGCGGTAGACCTCGGTGCGGTTGCGCCCGGCCAGCCGTGCCACTTCGCTGACCTGGCCGCGGGTGAGCTTGAGCAGCGTGATCAGGTAATCGCGCTCGAACGACGCGCGCGCCTCGGCCAGCGGCTGGATCTCGGCCGGCTTGTCGCGCAGCGCGCGCGCCACCAGCGTGGCCGGGATGGTGGAGGTGGTGCACAGCGCCACGCATTGCTCCAGCACGTTGTGCAGCTGGCGGATGTTGCCCGGCCAGTCGGCGGCAGTCAGCATGTCCAGCGCGTCGGGCGCAAAGCCGTGGATGCGGCGGCGATACTTCTCGGTCAGCGCGGCCAGGAAATGCCGCGCCAGCAGCGGAATGTCTTCGCGTCGCTCGCGCAGCGGCGGCAGCGTCAGCGTGACCACGTTGAGGCGGTAATACAGGTCTTCGCGAAATTCGCCGCTGACGATTGCCTCTTCCAGATTGCGGTGGGTGGCCGACACGATGCGCACGTCGACCGGGCGCGTCTCGGTGGCGCCGACCGGCCGCACCTCGCCCTCCTGCAGCACGCGCAGCAACTTCACCTGCAACGGCGGAGGCATGTCGCCGATCTCGTCGAGGAACACGGTGCCGCCCTCGGCGCTGAGGAAGAGACCGGGATGGTCGCGCCCGGCGCCGGTGAACGCGCCCTTCATGTGGCCGAACAGTTCCGACTCGAGCAGCTCGGCCGGGATGGCGCCGCAGTTGATCGCGACAAACGGTTTGGCGTGGCGCGGGCTGGCGCGATGAATGGCCTGCGCCAGCAGTTCCTTGCCAGTGCCCGATTCGCCCTGGATCAGCAGCGACGCTTCGCTTTGCGCGGCCAGCCGCGCCTCGGCCAAGAGCGCGTCCATCGCCGGGCTGGCGGTGACGATTTCGCTGCGCCAGTCGTCGCTGGCGGTCTCGGGGCCGCCGCCGCCGAGGCGGGTGGCGCGCTTCAGCAGGTCGATCAGGGTGGGCGCGTCGTAGGGCTTGGTCAGGTAGCCGAACAGCCCCTGCTGGGTGGCGGCCACGGCGTCGGGGATGGTGCCGTGCGCGGTCAGCACGATCACCGGCAAGGCCGGGTCGCGCGCATGGATCGCGCGAAACAGTGCCATGCCGTCCATGCCGTTCATCTGCATGTCGGTCAGCACCGCGTCGGGGCGGGTCAGCGCCAGCTGCGCCAGTGCGGCTTCACCGCTGTCGACGGCGTCCACCCGGAAACCGTTGGCCTCCAGCCGCAACGTGATCAGTTCGCGCAGCGCGGCGTCGTCGTCAACGACCAGAATGCAGGGTTTTTTCATCGGGGTAGGCGCGGTCAACTGCGGATTTTAGGATCATGGCGTGCGGGGCGGCGTGGCGCGTTGTTGCAGGGACTTTTCCAGCGCCTTGATCTGGTCGAGCTTGTCCTGCAGCTCCTGCGCGCGCAACGTCTGCTGTCGGAGTTCGATGCGTGCCCGCAGCGATTTTTTCATCAGCTCAAGCAGCGCCTGGGTGCGGGCATCGACTTCACCGATGGCGCCCAGGGTTTTCAGACTGCGCTCAAGCGCGTCCACGCTGTCTTCGCGCTCCAGCAAGGCGGCCAGCAGAAAGCGGCGCCCGTCGTCGAGGCGGCGTTCGTTTTCCAGCGTGGCCAGCTCGCGCCGCCGCTGCTCGCCCGTCAGCGCCGCCACCCGCGCGAGTTCGCCCGACAGCGCCGCTGTGTTCAGGCCGGCCGGGGTGCTGCGGGCGGGCGGCTGATCGGACAGGGTGGCACAGGCCCCCAGCGTCAGCAGCAGTCCGGCAAATAACAGGGTTTTGAGGTTCATTGCGGTATCGGCCAGGTTAAACGGAAGCAGGTTGACCACGGCGGGCAGTCGACCACGTCGGCGCTGCCGCCCGCTGCCAGCAGCGATTCGCGCACGATCGACAGGCCCAGCCCGCTGCCCTTGACTGTGCTGGCGGGCTGACGCGCGCCCTGGAAAAACGGTTCGAAGATGCGGCTGCGCTCGGCCTCGGGGATGGCTTTGCCTTCGTTGCACACCCAGACTTCGATCGCGTCCTCGGCGGGTGTGCTTTTCACCAGGATGCGTCCGCCCTCGGGACTGAATTTGACCGCATTCGACAACAGGTTGTCGAGTACGGTTTCCAGCTGGCTGCGGTCGGCGTGCACGGTGGCGGCGTCGAGCTGTGTCTCGACCCGGATGCCGTGTGCCTCGAGCGCCAGCCGCTGGCGCGCCAGCACGCTGGCGAGTGCGGCATCCAGCGCTTGGGGCGCGGTGGGCAGCAGGGTCGCGTCGCGCATCATGCCGCTGTAGCGGATCAGGTCCTCGATGCGCTTTTGCAGGTCGCGACTGGCGCTGTCCATGATCGCGACGATGCTGCGCTGGCGTGGGTTAAGGCTGCCGGCCAGTTCGTCGCCCAGCAGCGCGACACCTTCGCGCAGCGAGGCCAGCGGGGTTTTCAGTTCGTGCGAGACATGGCGCAGAAAGCGCAGCTTCTGGTCTTCCAGCGCCTGCAGGCGCTGGCGCAGCCAGTCGATCTCGCGGCCCAGTTCGACAATGTCCTGCGGCCCGCTGATCGCCGGCAGCGGGGAGAGGTTGGCCTGGCCGAGTTGCTGGATCGATGCCTTGACCTGCTTGATCGGGCGGTTGATCATCCAAGAGAACACTGCGGCCAGCAGCAGCGTCAGCGGAATCAGCGCCAGTGCCAGCACGATCAGACGCTGGCGGGTCGCCTGCACGGTCGATTCCAGGTCCTGCAGCTCGCGCTGCACCGCAGCGTCGGCTTCGGCGAGCAGGGTACGCGCGTCGCCGTGCAGCGCGTCGAACGCCGGGTCGAGCGCATTGAAGCCCGCGCTGTCGAGAAAACTGCCGGGCTGGATCTGTCGATACAGGCTGTGGCTGCGGGTCTGTAGCGCGGCCAGCGTGGCGCGCGCCGGCGGGTCGACGAGTTCGCTGTCGAGCCGCGCCAGCAGGGTTTGCAGTTCATCGAAGCGGTCGCGCAGGGCCGGCGCAAACTCGGCGTCCTGCAGCAGGTGATACTGACCTGCGGCACGCTGCAGCTGGCTGACCGATTCGGCAATCTGCCGCACGTCGCGCGTGATGGTGAGACTGTTGCGGGTGAACTGGCGCTGGGTGTCGACCACTTCCTGCAGCACGTGCACCGCATTGATCAGGCCGCTCGCCAGCGGCACGATCAGCACGCCCATGGCAACGATGACGAGGATGGTGAACGAGCGGGGGTAGTAGGGGCCAGCGAGCATCCGGACGGGGTTCAGGCGGAGTGCTGCAGCCGCGCGCCGGGCGTGCGGGCGATGGCTGCCCGTACGCCGGCGGCGGGATTACACCAGATCAAGGTAGGCAAGGATGCCCTTGGCCGCCTCGCGGCCTTCCCATACGGCGGTCACCACCAGGTCGGAGCCGCGCACCATGTCACCGCCGGCGAACACTTTCGGATTGGCGGTCTGGAACGCATGCTGCTGGCCGCTGGCGATCACGCGGCCGCCCTGGTCGATCGCAATCTTGTGATCGGCAAACCACGGCTGCGGGTTGGGACGGAAGCCGAACGCGACGATGACGCGGTCAGCCGGAATGATTTCCTCCGAGCCCGGCACCACCACCGGCGTGCGACGACCGCGCGCATCGGGCGGGCCGAGCTCGGTGGTCACCAGCTTGACGCCTTCGACCTTGCCATTGCCGACGATTTCGACCGGCTGGCGGTTCCACAAAAACTGCACGCCTTCTTCCTTGGCATTGCCGACTTCGCGCTTGGAGCCGGGCATGTTCTTCTCATCGCGGCGGTAGGCGCAGGTGACCGAGGCGGCGCCCTGGCGGATGCTGGTGCGGTTGCAGTCCATCGCGGTGTCGCCGCCGCCCAGGACCACCACGCGCAGGCCTTTCATGTCGTGGTAGACCTCGTCTTCCTTGGCGAGGTCGAGGCATTTGCGCACGTTGGAAATCAGGAAGGGCAGCGCTTCCAGCACGCCGGGCAGATCCTCGCCGGGAAAGCCGCCCTTCATGTAGGTGTAGGTGCCCATGCCCATGAACACGGCGTCGTAGTCGTCGAGCAGGGACTGCATGCTGATGTCACGGCCGATGTCGGTGTTGAGGCGGAACTCGACGCCCATGCCTTCCAGCACTTCACGGCGGCGCGTCATCACCCATTTTTCCATCTTGAATTCGGGGATGCCGAAGGTTAAGAGGCCGCCGATCTCGTCGTAGCGGTCGAACACCACCGGCTTCACGCCATTGCGCGCCAGCACGTCGGCACAACCCAATCCAGCGGGACCGGCGCCGATGATGGCGACTTTCCTGCCGGTCGGCACCACGTTCGACATGTCGGGCCGCCAGCCGGCCTTGAAGGCTTCCTCGGAAATGTATTTCTCGATCTGGCCGATCGTCACCGCGCCGAAGCCGCCGGTGTTGGGGCCGCCGCCCACCGCTTCACCGAAGCCGTCGGTGTTGAGGGTGCAGGCACCCTCGCACAGACGGTCTTGCGGGCAGACGCGGCCGCACACTTCGGGCAGGCTATTGGTCTGGTGCGAGAGTTCGGCGGCCTCGAACAGACGGCCTTCGGTGACCAGCTTCAGCCAGTTTGGAATGTAGTTGTGCACCGGGCACTTCCACTCGCAATACGGGTTGCCGCAGGCCAGGCAACGATCGGACTGTTCCTGCGCATGCGCGGTGTCCATCAGCGCGTAGATTTCGCGGAACTCGTGCTTGCGGACGTCGGCCGGAGTCTTTTCCCCGTCGCGTCGCGCCTGCTTCAAAAACTGGAATACGTCGCCCATTTTCTTATGCACTCACTGCTTCTTTGGTCTGGCCGGGAATGTCCTCGACCAGGTCTTCAATCGAAATGCGCTTCGGCTTGACCAGCCACACCTTGGCCAGCGTGGCGTCGAAATCGGCCAGCAGCGCCTTCGCACGCGCGCTGCCGGTGAGCGACAGATGACGCTCGATCTGCGCCTTGAGGAAGAGGCGGAACGGCTCGGTTTCGTCGTTGACGATGCGAACCAGCTCGACCATTTCCTTGTTGGTCTTCGCCATGAAATCGCCCGCGTCGTCGACCACGAAGGCCATGCCGCCCGACATGCCGGCGCCGAAATTCAGCCCGGTGTCGCCCAGCACGACGACGGTGCCGCCGGTCATGTATTCGCAGCCGTGGTCGCCGATGCCTTCCACCACCGCCAGTGCGCCCGAGTTGCGCACGCCGAAGCGTTCGCCGCCCATGCCCGCGGCGTAGAGTTCGCCGCCGGTGGCGCCGTACAGGCAGGTGTTGCCGATCAATGTGTTGCGGTGCGCTTCGTAGGTGGCGACCTTCGGCGGATAGATCACCAGGCGGCCGCCGCCCATGCCCTTGCCGACGTAGTCGTTGGCATCGCCTTCCAGGGTCAGGGTCAGGCCCTTGTGGTTCCACACGCCGAAGCTCTGGCCGGCCGAGCCGGTCAGCTGGAGGCGTAGCGTGTCGTCGGGCAGGCCGCGACCGCCGTGCGCCTTGGCGATCTCGCCCGACAGGC
This sequence comes from uncultured Thiobacillus sp., assembly GCA_964623745.1. Classification (GTDB taxonomy): domain Bacteria; phylum Pseudomonadota; class Gammaproteobacteria; order Burkholderiales; family Thiobacillaceae; genus Thiobacillus. Next base: position 63,286 of record CAZUVC010000001.1, read on the forward strand.
GCGCGCCGATCGAGCGGTTGACGTTGCGCACCGTGTAGGCGAGCTCGATCTTCGAACCCGTCTTGATCGCACCAATCGCGTCGGCCACCATCTGCTCGGCCAGCTCGCCCTTGTCGAAGGAGGGGTTGCGTTCCTGTTGCGAGAAGCGCGGCGCGTCGGCCGGGATGTCACCCTGGGAGAGCAGCACGTCGAGCTTCAGCCGGCCCTGGCGCGGCGTGTCGCCGGCCGACAGATCCAGCAGGTCGGTGCGGCCGATCAGGTCGGTCAGCTTGCGGATGCCCAACGAGGCCATCAGCTCGCGCGTTTCCTCGGCGACGAACTTGAAGTAGTTCACCACCATGTCGGGCAGCCCGATGAAGTGGTCCTTCCGCAGCTTTTCGTTCTGCGTCGCGACACCGGTGGCGCAGTTGTTCAAATGACAGATGCGCAGGTATTTGCAGCCCAGCGCGACCATCGGGCCGGTGCCGAAGCCGAAGGATTCCGCGCCGAGGATGGCGGCCTTGACGACGTCGAGGCCGGTCTTCAGGCCGCCGTCGGTCTGCACGCGCACCCGGCCGCGCAGGCCGTTGGCGCGCAATACCTGCTGCGCTTCAGAGAGGCCGAGCTCCCACGGCGAGCCGGCGTATTTCACGCTGGCCAGTGGGGAGGCGCCGGTGCCGCCGTCGTAGCCGGAAATGGTGATCAGGTCGGCGTAGGCCTTGGCGACACCGGCGGCAATCGTGCCGACGCCGGGTTCGGCGACCAGCTTCACCGACACCAGCGCGTCGGGGTTGACCTGCTTGAGGTCATAGATCAGCTGCGCCAGGTCCTCGATCGAATAGATGTCGTGATGCGGCGGCGGCGAAATTAGCGGCGTGCCGGGCTTGCAGTGACGCAGGCCGGCGATCATGACCGACACCTTGTCGCCGGGCAGCTGGCCGCCCTCGCCGGGCTTGGCGCCCTGCGCGATCTTGATCTGCAGCACTTCGGCGTTGACGAGATAGGTCGCGGTGACGCCGAAGCGGCCGGAGGCGATCTGCTTGATTTTGGAGGTCTTCACCGTGCCGTAGCGCTTCGGGTCCTCGCCACCTTCGCCCGAGTTGGAGCGGCCGCCGATGCGGTTCATGCCTTCGGCCAGCGCCTCGTGCGCTTCCGGCGACAAGGCGCCGAGCGACATGCCGGCGGAATCGAAGCGCTTGAGGATGGACTCCAGCGGCTCCACTTCGTCCAGCGGGATCGGTGTGGCGCCGGACTTCAGCTTCATCAGGTCGCGCAGCATCGCCACCGGACGGGTGTCGACGATGGCGGAATATTTCTTGAACTCGGCATAGTCGCCGGTCTTCACCGCCTTCTGCAACTGCTGCACCACATCCGGGTTGTAGGCGTGGAATTCCTCGCCGAACATGAATTTCAGCAGGCCGCCGGCCGGCAACGGCTTGAGCGGATTGAACGCGGTCTTGTGCAGCAGCTTCTGGTCGGACTCGAAGTCGTCGAAGTTGGCACCCGAAATGCGCGACACCGTGCCCTTGAGACACAGTTCGACCACGCTCTCGTGCAGGCCCACGCCCTCGAACAGCTGCGCGCCGCGATAGCTGGCGACGAGCGAGATGCCCATCTTCGAGAGCACCTTGTACAGGCCCTTGTCCATGCCTTTACGGAAGTTGCCCAGGGCCTTGTCGAGACTGGGCTTGATCTCGCCGGTCTTCACGAATTCGCCGATGACCTGGTAGGCGAGATAGGGATAAATCGCCGTCGCGCCGTAGCCGATCAGGCAGGCGTAGTGGTGCGGGTCGCGCACGGTGCCGGTTTCGACCACGATGTTGGCGTTGCAGCGCAGGCCGGCGTTGATCAGCGCATGGTGGACCGCGCCGGTGGCGAACAGTGCGTGGATCGGCAGGCGATCCTTGGCCAGGTTGCGGTCGGACAGCACCAGAATCACCTTGCCCGTCTTCACCGCATCAATCGCGCGCGCGGTCAGCGCCGTGATTGCGGCTTCCAGCGTGGTGGTCGCCGGATCGTAATGCAGGTCGAGCGGAGCCGACGCGAACGCCGGGTCGTCCAGGTTCAAGAGCTTGTCGAAGGCTTCCTTCGACAGTAGCGGGGTGCGCACTTCCACCCGGTGCGCATGCTCGGGCGTTTCCTTGAACAGGTTGCGCTCGGTGCCGAAGCTGGTGTTGAGCGACATCACGATCGCCTCGCGGATCGGGTCGATCGGCGGGTTGGTCACCTGCGCGAATTGTTGACGCAGGTAGTCGAACGGCGAGCGCACCTTTTGAGACAACACCGCCATTGGCGTGTCGTCGCCCATCGAACCGATCGCCTCGGCGCCGTCCTCGGCCAGCACGCGGATGATCTGGTCGCGCTCCTCGAAGCTGACGTTGAACAGCTTCTGGTGCGTCAGCAGGCTCGGCGCGTCCATCACCGCCAGATCGGCGTCCTGGTTGATCGAGAGTTCGAGTTTCACCGCGCCGGCCTTCAGCCACTCGCGATAGGGTTGCGCACCCTTCAATTCATTGTCGATGTCTTCCGGCATCAACAGGCGCCCGGTCTCGAGGTCGGCGGCGATCATCTGGCCCGGCTTGACACGGCCCTTGCGCTCGACGTTGGCGGGGTCGATCTGCCACACGCCGACTTCGGAGGCGATGGTGAGGATGCGGTCCTTGGTCAGCACCCAGCGCGCCGGGCGCAGGCCGTTGCGGTCGAGCGTGCAAACCGCGTAGCGGCCGTCGGTCAGCACCACGCCGGCGGGGCCGTCCCACGGCTCCATGTGCATCGAGTTGTATTCGTAGAACGCGCGGATGTCGGCGTCCATCGATTCGACGTTCTGCCAGGCCGGCGGAATCACCAGGCGCAGCGCGCGGAACAGGCCCGCGCCGCCCATCACCAGGCCTTCGACCATGTTGTCGAGGCTCATCGAATCCGAACCCTTGGTGCCGACGATCGGGCGGATGTCGTCCATGTTCGGGATCAGCGGCGTCGCGAACTTCTGCTCGCGCGCGCGGCTCCAGTTGCGGTTGCCCTGCACCGTGTTGATCTCGCCGTTGTGCGCGAGGTAGCGGAACGGCTGGGCCAGCCGCCATTGCGGCCAGGTGTTGGTGGAGAAGCGCTGGTGGAACACGACCAGCGCAGAGGCGAAGCGGGCGTCGTTCAGATCGGGATAGAACACCGGCAGGTTGTCCGGCATCACCAGGCCCTTGTAGCTGATCACGCGGCACGACAGCGTCGGCAGGTAGAACACCGGATCGGCCGGCTCCAGCGCCTTTTCGGCGCGACGGCGCGCGATGTAGAGCTTGCGTTCGAAGTCGTCCTCGCTCAGGCCCGCGCCGTTAATATCCGTGGCCGCGTTGACGAACACCATTTCAATATGCGGCAATGAGGCGAGCGCGGATTCGCCACAGACGGAAGAATTGGTTGGCACCAGACGGAAGCCGGCGACCGCCAGCCCCTGCGCCTCGAGTTCGGTTTTCAGCGTGGCGCGTGCATGCGCCTGCGGGGCTGCATCGCGCGACAGGAACAGCAGGCCGGCGGCATACAGCTCGCCCAGCGCAAAGCCGGCTTCACCCGCCACCGCGCGCAGGAAGGCATCCGGTTTCTTGAACAACAGGCCGCAGCCGTCGCCCGACAGGCCGTCGGCCGCGATCGCGCCGCGGTGCGTCATGCACGCCAGCGAGCCGATCGCGTTCTGCACCAGCGTGTGGCTGGGCTGATTGTCGATCTGCGCAATCAGGCCAAAGCCGCAGCTATCCTGTTCGAAATCGGGCGAATACAGCGTCCCGTCCAGCCAGCGTTGTCGTTCCATGGTTCCGTGTGCTCAGGCAACAGCGGCCTGCCCATGGGGCAAGCCGCAAAAAATAAGCGAAAAGTGCGGCATTTTAATCCCTCGGGCCGCATGCGGCAATGATTCCCTATGCCAAGGCCTTGCCGCGGCAAGGGTTTCCGCGGCGTTCAGGCCTGAGTATGGGAGTGGCCGCGCGCGCGGAAATTCCAGCGACCCGAACGATGCGCCTGCCCCGGCCCGCTGGCTGCCCGATTCGGTGCGCACGGCCGCCTGCGGTAGGCTTGCGGCATGACCGACGCGAACACCCCGCCATCGCCCGCCTGCATTGACGCCCCCGAACCGCTGGAAGTCGACGTGGTGATCGAAGTGCCGCGCGGCAGTTTTCTGAAGCGCGGCGCCACCGGCCACATCGATTTCGTCGCGCCGCTTCCGTGTCCGTTCAACTACGGTGCGGTGCCCGACTATCTGGGGCTCGAAGGCGATCTGCTGGATGCGCTGGTGCTCGGGCCGCGCCTGCCGCTCGGCACCCGGGTCCGGGTCAAGGCGTGGGGCGCGATCACGCTGACCGACCGCGGCATGGTGGACGACAAGCTGGTTTGCAGCGTCCAGGCGCCAACCCCCGCACAGAAGGACTTCGTGCTGCGGTTCTTCCACTTCTATGCCAAGTGCAAGGGCGTGCTCAATTTTCTGCGCCGCCGCCCCGGGCGCAACGCCTGCGAAGGCTGGCGCACCGCCGAACAGGCCATTGCCCGTGCCCGGCCGCGGGAGGATTCGTGGCAGGGGCCGCCGGTCAAATACTAATAATCTCGCAAGGATGGCCTTACGGCGAACAGGTCACGCACGGATGAGGCTAATAAAAAGGCGCCCAGATGCCGGGCGCCTTCTCGATGTGATGGTGGAGCGGAGGAGGATCGAACTCCCGACCTTCGCATTGCGAACGCGACGCTCTCCCAGCTGAGCTACCGCCCCAGTGCGGCGGATTATAGCTTCAGCGGCGCAGGGCGGGAAGCGCGGCGAGGTGTCCGGGGAGATTGGGCAGCAGGCGGGCTGCCAGCCAACCGAGCAGGACGCCGCCGCTGTTGGCCAGTGCGTCGAGTGGATCGGGCAGACGGTCGGGGGTGAGGCCCTGTAACAGTTCGATCAGCGCGCCGAACACGATGATCGCGACCGCGAGCATGAAGCGGTGCCGGATGACGAGCTGCGCCCACCAGAACATCAGGAGGGCGTAGCCCAGCGCATGCACCAGCTTGTCGACGTGGCCGCCGCGGGTGTCCAGTGAGGGCGGCATCAATGAAATCACCAGCGTGAACGCGACGCCGAACCAGCCGGCCATGCGCCACAGGCGCGGCACGTCGATGTCTTGCGGCCACCGTCCGTTCACGCCGGGCCGGGGGCGGCGTTCCGCTGCGCCCAGCGCAGCATGAGGACGCCGGCAACGATCATCGGCAGCGACAGCCATTGTCCCATGGAGAGCCCCAGCCCCAGCAGACCAAGGAAACTGTCGGGTTCGCGGGCGAATTCGGCGAGGAAGCGGAACGCCCCGTAGCCGATCAGGAACACGCCGGAGATGGCGCCGACCGGACGCGGCTTGCTCGAAAACCACCACAGGATGACGAACAGCAGCAGGCCCTCGCCGGCGAACTGGTACAGCTGCGACGGGTGGCGACTGACGCCGTCGGCCGCCTGCGGGAAGACCATGCCCCACGGCAGGTCGGTGGCGCGGCCCCACAGCTCGCCGTTGATGAAGTTGCCGAGCCGTCCGGCGGCCAGCCCCAACGGCACCAGCGGGGCGATGAAGTCGGTGACCGCGAGCCAACGCAGCTGGTGGCGATGGGCGAACAGCGCCATCGCGACGATGACGCCCAAAAACCCGCCGTGAAAGCTCATGCCGCCTTCCCAGAGTTTGATGATGTCGAGGGGGTTGGCCAGGTAGTCCATCGGCTTGTAGAAAATCACATAGCCAAGCCGCCCGCCAACGATGACGCCGAGCACGCCGTAGAACAGCACGTCGTCGAGCATTTTCTGCGTCCATCCCAACCACGGACGATGTGCGATGCACCAGCGCCCGAGCAGGATGACCTGGGCGAACGCCAGCAGATACATCAGGCCGTACCAGTGGATGGCGACAGGCCCGAGCTGCAGGGCGACGGGATCGAATTGCGGATGGATGAGCATGTTTTAGGCGCTGGGGCTAGGAGTTGGGGGCTAGGGGTTTGGCGAAGCGCCCGGGTAAAATGGCCGACTGATTATAGATTGCCAGAGTGACCATCATGCCCGACTACCGTTCCTGGACCACCACCCGCGGCCGCAACATGGCCGGAGCCCGCGCACTGTGGCGCGCCACCGGCATGAAGGATGGCGACTTCAACAAGCCCATCATCGCGATTGCCAACTCGTTCACCCAGTTCGTGCCGGGCCACGTGCACCTGAAGGACATGGGCCAGCTGGTGGCGCGCGAGATCGAGGCGGCGGGCGGCGTGGCGAAAGAATTCAACACCATCGCGGTCGACGACGGCATCGCGATGGGCCACGGCGGCATGTTGTATTCGCTGCCGAGTCGTGACCTGATCGCCGACTCGGTCGAATACATGGTCAACGCGCACTGCGCCGACGCGCTGGTGTGCATTTCCAACTGCGACAAGATCACCCCCGGCATGCTGAACGCCGCGCTGCGGCTGAACATCCCGACGGTGTTCGTGTCCGGCGGACCGATGGAAGCGGGCAAGGTGGTGTGGGAATCCAAGGTCATCAAGCTCGACCTGGTCGACGCCATGGTGTCGGCCGCCGACGCCAAATTCAGCGACGAGAAGGTCGACCAGCTCGAACGCTCGGCCTGCCCGACCTGCGGCTCGTGCTCCGGCATGTTCACCGCCAATTCGATGAACTGCCTGACCGAGGCGTTGGGCTTGAGTCTGCCCGGCAACGGCTCGCTGCTGGCGACCCACGCCGATCGCCGCAACCTGTTCCTCGCTGCCGGCCGGCTGATCGTGAAGAACGCGCGCCGCTATTACGACGACGGCGACACCCGCGTGCTGCCGCGCGCGATCGCCAGCTTCGACGCCTTCGAGAACGCGATCGCGCTCGATATCGCGATGGGCGGCTCGACCAACACGGTGCTGCACCTGCTGGCCGCAGCGCACGAAGCCGGCGTCGATTTCACGATGAAGGACATCGACCGCATGAGCCGCCGCGTGCCGCACCTGTCCAAGGTCGCGCCGTCGATCCAGACTTACCACATGGAAGACGTGCACCGCGCCGGTGGCGTGATGGCGATTCTCGGCGAGCTCGAGCGCGGCGGCCTGATCCACCGCGAGGTGCCGACCGTGCTGATGAAGTCGCTGGGCGAGCAGATCGATGTCTACGACATTCGCCGCACCACCGACCGCGACGTGAAGGACTATTTCCGCGCCGCCCCCGGCGGCGTGCCGACGCAGACCGCGTTTTCGCAGGATCGCCGCTTCGCCAAACTGGACGACGATCGCGTCAACGGCTGCATCCACGATCTCGAGCATGCGTACTCGAAGGAGGGTGGGCTGGCGGTGCTGTACGGCAACCTCGCGCTGGATGGCTGCATCGTCAAGACCGCCGGCGTCGATGAAAGCATCTGGAAATTCTCGGGCCCGGCCCGCGTGTTCGAATCGCAGGATGCCGCGGTCGAGGCCATCCTCGCCGACCGCATCGTTCCCGGCGACGTCGTTGTGATCCGCTACGAAGGCCCGCGCGGCGGCCCCGGCATGCAGGAAATGCTGTACCCGACCTCGTACCTGAAATCCAAGGACCTCGGCAAGGCCTGCGCGCTGATCACCGATGGCCGCTTCTCCGGCGGCACTTCGGGGCTGTCGATCGGCCACGCGTCGCCGGAAGCGGCCGAAGGCGGCAACATCGGCCTGGTCGAGGAGGGCGACACCATCGAGATCGACATTCCCAAGCGCAGCATCAACGTTGCCGTCAGCGACGCCGAACTCGAACGCCGCCGCGCCGCGATGGACGCCCTGGGCGCGCAGGCGTGGAAGCCGGTCAACCGTGTGCGTGAAGTGTCGCCTGCGTTGCGCGCCTATGCTGCAATGACGACCTCAGCCGCGTTTGGCGCGGTGCGCGACGTCAGCCAGGTCGAGCACCCGACCGAGGCGCAGATGCACGCTGACCCGCTGGCGCGCTTTGCCATCCCCGGCCAGCTGGGTTTCCGCGTGGGCGCCGGTGGCCTGACCTATGTCGACATCGACAACCACGGCGGCCGCGCGACGATCTGTCTGCAGGGTGCGCACGTCGTCAGCTTCCGTCCAAAATCGCAGCACACGCCGGTGGTGTGGGTATCCGACGCCGCCAAATTCGCGCCGGGAAAATCGATCCGCGGCGGCGCGCCGGTCTGCTGGCCGTGGTTCGGCGCGCATGCCAGCGAAGCGTCGTTCCCGGCGCACGGCTTCGCCCGCACCGTGGACTGGAGCGTGACCGGCACGCGCCGTCGCAACGACGCCAAGACCGAGATCACCCTGCAGCTGGTCGAGAACGCGCAGACCCGCGCGCAATGGCCGCATGCCACGCGGCTGACGCTGACCGTGGTGGTGGGCGAGAAGCTCGAGATGTCGCTCGCCACCACCAACACCGGCGATACGCCGGTGCAGATCGGCGAGGCGCTGCACACCTACCTGCAGATCAGCGATATCGGCACGGTCAAGGTGCACGGTCTCGAAGGCTGCGACTACCACGACAAGGTCGACAACTTCGCGCGCAGGAAACAGAAGGGCGCGATCGGATTCAATGGCGAAGTCGACCGCGTCTACGTCAATACGCCGGCCGACTGCGTGATCGAGGACGCCGGCCTCAAGCGCCGCATCCGCATCGCCAAGACCGGCTCGCAGTCCACCATCGTGTGGACACCGTGGACCGAGAAGGCCGAGAAAATGGGCGACATGGGCCGCGGCCAGTCGGGCGCCGGCTGGCGCGAAATGGTCTGCGTCGAATCGGCCAACGCGATGGACAACGTCGTCACCGTGGCGCCGGGCGAGACGCACACGCTGGCGGTGACGTACAGCGTGGAAGCCCTGTAGTTCCGGTTGCGTAGCAAGGCGAAGAACGCTTGACGGGGCGGAGGATGCAGACCGCATCCCCCGCCCCGCTTGTTTACGCTTCTGCTTACGCTGCGGTACACGTCACCTTGGCGCGCAGCATGTTGATCTTGATTGCCCAGTTGATGCTTTGCGGGACCGTGGCCAGAGTCTTCAGGCCGATTTTCAGGCTGTCGGTCGGCTTTGCGCTCGCGCCGACGCTGGCCGTGCCATTGGCGACCGCAGCGCCGGCCGAAGCACCGGTCTCGGCCTTGGTTTCGACATCCGGAATCATCCCCTCCACCTTTTCCAGCGCCCAGCCCATCCATTCCAGACGCGCCTGAAGCAATTCGATTCTGGGTTTGTCTTCCTGCCGTGCCCAGGCGCACAGTCCGCCATTGCCCGACCCCGCCGTGCTGCGGGCAGCCGCCGCATCGTGCGCCGGGTTGGGGCTGAAACTGGCCGGGTCCGCCAGCGGGGGCAGAGCGTCCAGCATCTGGCGAATCTCGCCGGACATGGATTCGAACTCGGCGGTTTTTGCCGACATCGTCTGCCACATCAGATACAGCGCACGTGACGGAATATAGTCGACCAGTGTGGAGGTGCGCTGGAGGTTGTAGACGAGCTGGGTATTCCCGCTGAGCGCCGGGACATCGCCGGCGAGCGATGCAAAATTATCGAAGGTGTTCTTCAGGCTGCGGCGGAAGTCCGAACAGGTCGCGCCGCATCCCTGGCCGCCCGAAAAATGCTGGTAATGCGTTTGCATATGCTTGATCAAATGCATGCTTTCCTTGAACTGCTCGAGCACTTGCATGTCCTGCACGTCCTGGAAAATGTCGGCGGCGGCGTCTTTTGCCTTCTCCAGCGGCCGGTTTTCCTGCACCTTGCTGACGAAGGCGCTGGTGTTTGTTTTGGCTGTCTGGACGCGCGCTTTGGCCCGGTCGGCCAATCCGGCGGAGGCCAGCCCAGGCACGGCGACGGCAACGGCGGTTGCGATGGAAACAACGGTACGGCGGATTTGGGTGGTCGATTTCATGGTCGGTTCTCCTTCGGCTGGTTGAGGTCGTGGGGCCTGGGTTGCGCCCCGCTGTCCTACTGGTTCCAACTTTACGGAAAGGTCCGACCGGGTACTGTTAACTAGTGGCGTGCAGAATGTGACAAATTCACATGCGGGCAAAAAGCCTTCATGGGTTTGAAAAATGACGGCATCACGACAGGCTGGCCGTGACGCGGGAGGGGCGCGGGGCTTCGTCCCGACCAGAATCGCTCAACGGACTTATTCCGCCTGCTTGAATGCGGACAGAAAGGCGTGTTTTTCCGCTTCGCTGGCAAGCTCGCCAGCCAGCAACTGGGCCAGGTTGGCAGGATCCGATGCGCGCCCGGCAGCCCGTTTGACCAGCACGCGGGCGATCGGGCCCACATATTCGCCCAGCAGGCGCGCGGCCCTTTCCAGCAGGGCGGTGTCGAAGCCGTTTGTCGGCGCCGCGCGGCTGTCGTCTTGCGGCATGACCCGAATTTTCGGGGTGGCCATGATGCGGTCGAGTTCTTCGAGCGTGGTGGCGCGCCGCGCCGCCCGGTGCACCAGCATGCGGGCCATGGGGCCGATTTCCTCGGTCAATCGACTCACCCGGCTTTGCAAGGCTTCAGGGTCCAGCGACGTGTGATCGGGCGCACTGCTTGCCGCGGCCTGAATCGCGGGCCGGCTCGCCGCGCCTGCGTGCGCGGGGGCGACTTCGTAGACGTCGAACTCGCGAACATGCTTGTCCGCCCGCTTGCCGAGATAAGCAAACAGCTCGGCGTATTCCTGGCTGAGGCAGCCAATGACTTCATAAAAGGAACGCGAGACGAAAATTTGTCCGGGGCCGGCAAAGTCCATGATCCGGGCTGCGCAATTGATGCCTTCACCCAGGGTCGACTTGTCGCCGTTGATGTCGAGCACGATCTTGATCGGCCCCAGATTGATGCCGATGCGGACGTCATAGGGGACGCTGCTGTTCTCCTGGGCGCGGATCGCATCACGCAGATCGAGCGCGAAATACAGGGCGGCTTCCGGTTCGACCAGGAAGCACACCGCCGCACCGTCGCCGCGATCGAGCAGAATGTAGTCGTCTCTGGCGTGATGGGTCAGGAGCTTCTGGATCTGGGTGTCGAGGTGCGCCTTGATCGCCATCTGCGCCTGCATGTGGTGTTTGGTGAATGCCACCACATCCAGAAACGCCACGCAGCATAGCCAGGTGCGGTTATGGCTGCTCATGCGGTCAGCTTCGATCGCTGTCGAGCAGGGCCATCGCCTTGTCGAGGCTGCGCCGCATGCGGTTGAAGGACGCGGCCAATACGGCCACCTCGTCCTTGCCCTTCAGCTCGAATTCCGGCGCGCCAACCTTGCCCTGGCTGACCGCGTTCGCGGTGTGGGACATTTTCTGGATCGGCTTGATGACCGTCAGCCTCAGCAGCAGATTCAACAGCAGCAATACCGTGAAGAACACGATCGCCAGCACGGTCATCAGCAGGTGAAAAGTGGCCTGCGCCTTGCCGATCGGCACCTCCATCGGAACCGAAACGATTTGCGCCCCCACCACGTCGTTCAGCTTCCAGCCGAATCCATTGGCGCTGCCGTAGCGTACCAGCATGGACCGGGGGGCGGCCTCGGGCGTGCTGTGGCAGCTCAGGCAGGCCGGGTCGCTGACGCGGATGGGGCGTGACAGGTAGACGGAGCGGCCACTCGGTGTTTCGCGGTCTCCGGCGAACTGCTGCAACTGCGGCTGATTCTGGAACATGCTGATGATGTCGGTTTCCCAGTCCACTGCGCGGTTGCGCAGGTTGGTCGGGTTCAAGGTGGCTTCCTTGTAGACGTACTCGGGGTTTTTTTCATGCAGCCTGATGAAGCTTTGCGTCGCCGCGTAGGCCGGCACGATTTGCGGATGGAAGGCCGCTTCGATATCGCGGTCCAGCAGCGGGCGGATTTCATCGAAGGTATAGCCGCGCATCGCCATGGCGCTGTCCATCATGAGGCCGGCCTGCCCCAGAACTTCCTGATAGGCATTGTTGTAGAGCGTGCGATGGGTGGTCAGCGCGATGACCGCAAAGCCGGCGCCCAGCACCGTGATGAGGATCAGGTTGAATTTGGCAGTGATTCCCACGGACTCCCCTCCCTGTATGCAGCAGGAGCATGCGTCTCCCGCTCCGTTGGCCGTGGCGTGCTGGCGGCCACGGGTTGTTGTTGCGGATGCCGATGTCGATCGCAAGCGGCGGGTCCGCTGACCCGAATGGGTATTTTTGGCCGGGCGCCGCTTGGACTAGAATTCGGTCATGTCTCCAGAGGCCCTTCGCACCATACCCCTTTTCGCCAACGTAGACGATCACGACCTGGCGCAGATCGCGGCCTCGGCCGTGCTCTGCACCTACAGTAAAAACAGCATTATCATCACCGAAGGCGATACATCAAGTTCGCTGTACGTCATCCTGAGTGGCGAAGCCAAGGTATTCGTAAGCGATGAAGACGGCAGGACCAATGTCATCAACCGTCTCGGCCCCGGCGACTATTTCGGTGAGCTTTCCCTGATCGACGGGGAACCGCGTTCCGCTTCGATCGAGACACTGAGCAAATGTCAGCTGTCCGTTTTTTCCCGGCAACATTTTCTCAGTTATCTCGAGGCGAACCCGCGTGTGGCAATCAGGCTGCTCGAAGGCATGGTGCAGCGCCTGCGCGCTACCACAAGGCATGCCAAGGATCTGGCGCTGATGGATGTGTTTGGGCGCATCGCCAACGTCCTGCTGAAATCGGCCAGCGAAGAGGACGGACGCTTGATGACGCCACCCTTGACGCAGCAGGATATTGCCGACCAGGTGGGATCCTCGCGCGAAATGGTGAGCCGCATTCTCAAGGACTTGCGGGCAGGCGACTATGTCTCCATGGAGGGGAAGCGGTTTATCATCAACAAGAGTATTCCGGAGCATTGGTAGGCACGCGGACACGGCTTCTCTGGCGTACGTCGTGGGTAGGATTTTCAGTCTAGGAGCAAACATGCGCGTGATTCTGGTGGCCAACCCCAAGGGCGGCAGCGGCAAGTCCACGCTGTCGATCAACCTCGCCGGCTATCTGGCCTCAGCGGGCGAGCGGGTGGCGATGCTGGACCTCGACCGCCAGAAATCCGCCACCCAGTGGCTGGCGATACGCGGTGCCGGGTTGCCCGAGATCGCGCTGCTGCGCGAAGGCCAGAAAGGCGACAGCGACTGGCTGATCATCGATTCGCCTGCCGGCCTGCACGGCAAGAATCTCGAGCGGGCATTGAAACTTGCGCACAAGGTGGTGGTGCCGATCGCGCCGTCGCTGTTCGATATCCGTGCCAGCCAGGAATTTCTCGCCGCGCTGCATGCCGAAAAGGCGGTGCGCAAGGCGCATGCCTTCGTTGCCGTGGTCGGCATGCGAGTCGATCCGCGCACCCGCGCCGGGGTCACGCTGGAGCAGTTCATGGCGCAGCAGGACCTGCCGGTGCTGGCGCATCTGCGCAACACCCAGCATTACGTCAATGCCGCGTTCGAAGGCAAGAGCCTGTTTGATTTGCCGCCGCATATCGCCGAGCGCGATATCGAGCAGTGGCAGGGGCTGATCGACTGGCTGGAGGCTTGAGTTTTCGCGCGCTGCGCGCTTCAAACCGCCCTCTCCCCAACCCTCTCCCGCGTTGCGGGCGAGGGGGCAAACGCGCGCTGCGCGCGCCTCAACCAATTAGTGATTAATGCGTGGTCGGCTTCATCAGGTTGACCACCTGCGGCTTGACGACGCTCTTGGTCGACGAGCATGAGCCGTCTTCCTGCACGCCGAGCTGGCGCTCGGCTTCGTTCAGCAGGTTGATCACGTCGACGTAGAACTTGTCGTTCGCCATCATGCGTGCGGTGCGGCCGCCTTCGTTGGTGGCCAGCACGTCGGCGCCGTTGTTGATCAGCCATTCCACCACCGGGGCGTCGCCGCCGCCGGCGGCCAGCATCAGCGGCGTGATGCCGAAGAAGATGCGCGCGTCGAGCGCGGCGCCGGCCTCGTGCAGGGCTTCGATCACCTCGACGTAGCCGCGCTCGGTCTCGCCGTTGTAGGCGGCCTTGGCCAGCGCGGTCCAGCCCTGCGGCGACTGGGCGTTGACGTCGGCGCCGGCGGCGATCAGCACCTGCACCGCAGCGACGTGGCCGCCGTGTGCGGCGTGCATCAGCGCGGTTTCGCCGGCTTCGTCGGCGGCGCCATGATCGGCGCCGGCCTCAAGCAGTTTCTTGACCTGTGCGGCATCGCCCGACTGGGCGGCGGCGAATAATTCCTGGGACATGGGGCACTCCTGCGTTTTGTTCGATTGACAGCAAGCGTACAATTGTTGACCAATTTAATCAACTATTATGCGCTCATGACCAACCGCCTCGCTACCGAACCCAGCCCCTATCTGCTGCAGCACGCCGACAATCCGGTCGACTGGTACCCCTGGGGCCCCGACGCGCTGGAAAAAGCGCGCCGTGAAGACAAGCCCATCCTGCTGTCGGTCGGCTATTCGGCCTGCCACTGGTGCCACGTGATGGCCCACGACTGCTTCGAGGACGCCGAAGTGGCCGCGGTGATGAACCGGCTGTTCGTCAATATCAAGGTCGACCGCGAGGAGCGCCCCGACCTCGACCAGATCTACCAGTCCGCGCATCAGTTGCTGACCCAGCGCGGCGGCGGCTGGCCGTTGACGGTGTTCCTGACCCCCGATCAGACGCCGTTCTTCGCCGGCACCTATTTTCCCAAGACGCCGCGCTACCAGTTGCCGGGCTTCATCGACCTGATGGAAAACATCGCGCGCGCCTGGCACGAGCGGCGCGGCGAGGTGCTGGCGCAGAACGACGCGGTGCGCGCTGCGCTCGCCCAGCAGCAGCCCGCTGCGGCCGATCAGCCCGTGCTGGACGCCGTGCCGCTGGCCGCCGCCGTGCGCGATCTGGGTATGGCGTTCGATCCGGTCTGGGGCGGCTTTTCGCAGGCCCCCAAGTTCCCGCGTCCGGGCGAACTGTTCTTCCTGCTGCGGCAGGCGCAGGCGGGCAATGCGCAGGCGCGGGAGATGGCGCTGTTCTCGCTGAAAAAAATGGCCTCGGGCGGCGTGGTCGACCAGCTCGGCGGCGGCTTCTGCCGCTACTCGGTCGACGCGCAGTGGGCGATTCCGCATTTCGAGAAAATGCTCTATGACAACGGTCCGCTGCTGCACCTGTACGCCGACGCCTGGGCGCTGACCGGCGAGCCGCTGTTTGCGGACACCGCAGAGGGCATCGTCGACTGGCTGCTGCGCGAAATGCGCGCGCCTGAGGGCGGCTTCTATTCCGCGCTCGATGCCGACAGCGAAGGCCACGAAGGCAAGTTCTACGTGTGGACGCCGGACCAGGTGCGCGCGCTGCTGACCGAAGCCGAGTACGCGGTCGCGGCGCTGGTATATGGCTTCGACCAGGCTCCGAATTTCGAGAACGTGAGCTGGAATCCCATCCTCGCGCGTCCCTTGAGCGCGGTGGCAGCCGAGCTTGAGCTGACTGAGTCCGACGCGGTGGCACTGCTGAAAAGCGCACGCCAGAAGCTGTTCGCCGCGCGCGAAACCCGGGTGCGTCCGGGGCGCGACGACAAGCAGCTCACCAGCTGGAATGCGCTGATGATATCGGGGCTGGCGCACGCCGGACGGGTGATGAACCGCCCTGAGTGGGTTGCCGAGGCGCATGCCGCGCTCGATTTTCTGCGGGCAAACCTGTGGCGCGATGGCCGTCTGCTCGCCAGCTTCAAGCACGGCGAAGCGCGACTCAACGCCTACCTCGACGACTATGCTTTCCTGCTCGACGCGCTGCTGGAAATGACGCAGGCCGGCTACCGCGAGACCGATATGGCGTGGGCGCAGCAGCTTGCCGATGCGCTGCTGACGCATTTCGAGGATGCCGCTGCGGGCGGCTTTTTCTTCACCAGCCACGACCATGAGGCGCTGATCACGCGGCCCAAGCCAGGCTACGACAACGCCATGCCATCCGGCAACGGCGTGGCGGCCTACGCCTTGCAGCGGCTGGGCCATTTGCTGGGCGAGCCGCGCTATCTGGAGGCCGCCGTACGTTGCCTGAACCTGTTTCACGCCCAGCTGGTGCAGCAGCCGATCGCCTATCCCACACTGCTGGCAGTGCTGGACGAAGCCTTGCTGCCGCCGCGGGCGATCCTGCTGCGCGGCCCGGCGGCCGACGTCAATACCTGGGCCGCGAGATTGTCGACCCGGCTCGGCGCGCGCGACCTGCTGCTCGCGCTGCCCAACGGCCTGAACCTGCCGGCTGCGCTGGCGAAGCCGGAATCGGACCATCCTGCAGTCTGGGTCTGCAGCGGCACGGCCTGTCAGCCGCCGCTCACCGACCTGTCGGCATGGGGACTGTGAATCGGCGTATCAGCATTTGCTATTAGGCGCACCGGACGCCGCCTGCTATCAAATAAGGAGGTCATCGTTATTCCGGGAGCCAACATGAGTACCCATACCGAACATCCCGTGTTCCACCCCCGCGCGGCGCGCATGGATTTGCCGGGCATCCGCCGCGTCACCTTCGATCAACCTTTCCACTGGCTGCGCGACGGTGCCAAAGACATGATCCGGGCCTGGCCGCTGAGCCTGTTCTACGGCATCGTGTTTGCGATCCTCGGCTACGCCCTGGTGCACAGCGCATGGGACAAGCCGCATCTGGCGATGGCGCTGACGTCCGGCTTCCTGTTCGTGGCGCCGGTGCTGGCCACGGTGTTCTACTGCGTGAGCCACCGCCTGGAGCACCATCACAAATTGCCCAGCCTGTTCGTCCCGCTGCTGTCCTGGCGGGCCAACCCCAGCTCGCTGGGCCTGTACACGCTGATGCTGGTGTTCGTGCTCATTTCCTGGGAGCGCATGACGGCGATACTGGTCGCCATGTTTCTCAGCGGTTCCGGTGTCAGCCTGGGCGAGTTGCTGAGCCTCGGCGCCGTGCAGCAGCATCCGGATTTTTTCCTCGCCTACCTGGCGTTCGGCGGGATCCTGGCGCTGACGATGTTCAGCGTCTCGGTGGTGTCGCTGCCGATGATGCTGCACCGCAAGGTGGATTTCGCCACGGCGCTGGTCACCAGCTTTATGGCAACGCGCCTCAATCTTCCGGTCATGCTGCTGTGGGCCGCGCTGCTGGCGGGCCTGATCGGGGTCGGAATGGCGACCGATTTCATCGCGATGGCGTTGATCTTCCCGTGGCTGGGGCATGCCAGCTGGCATGCCTACCGCGAACTGGTAGAACGGGAGTAGCCAGGCAGATCAATGTCTTCCGGCGTTGGTAGCAAAAAACCAAGTTCCGGTATTGCGTGGGGGGGGTTTTACCTTAATATGGCAGTCATGAAGAAGTGCCTGACCAACCCGACCTCCCACGGAGAACTTGTGATGATGAAAATGATGATGACCGCAGCCACCGCTGCTCTGCTCACCCTGTCTGGCGCGGCTTCGGCCAATGAAGGCCAGACGCTGGCGCAGAAGAATGCCTGCATGTCCTGTCACGGCGTCGACAAGAAAATCGTCGGCCCGGCCTTCAAGGAAGTGGCTGCCAAGTATGCCGGCGACAAAGCCGCACCCGACCGTCTGGTGACCAAGGTGAAGACTGGCGGTAAAGGCGTGTGGGGCCCGATCCCGATGCCTCCGAGCCCGCAGGTGAAGAACGAAGATGCCGCCAAGATCATCGACTGGGTGCTGAGCCTGAAGTGATCTGACCCGCAGCATCGTGCAAAGGCCGACCGTGTGTCGGCCTTTGTCATTCTGGCAGGCGCGTTTTCGCTGCAAGTTTGTTATTGTGACGGGCAATAACAACCCAGGGGGCGCAGATGCTGGTTCATCCTTATTTCCTCGTCGCGGCCGCGGTCCTGTTTCCGCAGGTGGCCCTGGCCGCCGGACCCGACGCGGTCGACGCTTTTTTCGGCACGCTCAACGGCTATCTGGCCAGCGTCATTTTCTATGATGTTTTTCCGGGCGAGCCGGAAATGCCCTTCATCGTCGCCTGGCTGATCGTCGGCGCGGTCTATCTCACCTTCCGCTTCAGCTTCGTCAACCTGCGCATGATGCGGCACGGTTTCAGGGTGCTGCGCGGCAAATACCACACCGCCGACGACAAAGGTGAGGTCAGCTCCTTCCAGGCGCTGACCACGGCGCTGTCGGCCACCGTCGGGCTGGGCAACATCGCCGGGGTGGCGATTGCGATTTCGATCGGCGGGCCGGGTGCCACCTTCTGGATGATCGTCGCGGGTTTTCTCGGCATGAGCACCAAGTTCGCCGAAGCCACATTGGCGCAGCGCTACCGCGAAGTGCGCCCCGACGGCCGCATCATGGGCGGCCCGATGGAATACCTGTCCAAGGGCTTCGCCGAATTCAAGCTGCCGCGCACCGGCAAGATCCTGGCCGGCATGTTCGCCATCTTCACCGTGCTCGGCTCCTTCGGCGCCGGCAGTGCGTTCCAGGTCAGCCAGTCGCTCGGCGCGGTGCAGGAGTTGTTCCCGTTCTTCCACGAAGTGCCGATTGCCTACGGTCTGATCATGGGCCTGGCGGTGGGCGTCGTCATCATCGGCGGCCTGCGCCGCATCGCGCACACCGCGGAGGCGGTGGTGCCGACCATGATCCTGGTCTATCTGGCGGCCTGCCTGTGGATCGTGCTCGGCAACATCGAGCAGGTGCCGCAGGCGCTGGCCCAGATTGTCACCGAAGCCTTTGCGCCGATCGCGGTGGCGGGCGGCATGGTCGGTGCGCTGGTGCAGGGCTTCAAGCGTGCGGCGTTTTCCAGCGAAGCGGGCCTCGGCTCGGCGGCCATCGTGCACTCCACCGCCTCGGTCAAGTATCCGATTCGCCAGGGCATGGTCGCGCTCTACGAGCCCTTCATCGACACCATCATCATCTGCACCATGACCGCACTGGTGATCATCCTGACCGGCGTCTACAACGATCCCGCCACGCTGGCGATCCGCGAGGCCAGCAAGGGCGCGGCGCTGACTTCGGTGGCGTTTGCCACCGTGTCGGACTGGTTCCCCATCATCCTCACCGTATCGGTCGTGCTGTTCGCCTACAGCACGATGATTTCGTGGTCCTACTACGGCGAACGCTGCTGGACCTACCTGTTCGGCGAACGGGTGTCGATGGTGTACCGCGTGCTGTTCCTGCTGTTCATCGTCGTCGCCTCGGTGGCGAGCGCGGCCAACATGCTCGACTTCACCGACCTGCTGGTGCTGGCGATGGCCTTCCCCAACTTGATCGGCCTGTATCTCCTGAGCGGCAAGGTGCGCGCCATGCTGACGGACTATCAGGCCAAGCTGAAAAGCGGCGAGCTCGACCGGGAAGTGCAGAAAAGCTGAGGGCGCCCTAGCGTGCGGAATTGAAGCGGTGCAGTCGGCGCTCGGTCAGCACTGCGTCGAGCGGCATGTCCCACGGTTCGTGCGGCAGCGCATCCACCCGCTGGCATTCGTAGGCGAGTCCCACCAGGCGCGGCTTGCGCCACACACGTCGGTGCCGCATGAAGGCTAGCGTCGCGTCGTAATAACCGCCGCCCATGCCCAGCCGGTGACCCTCGCGATCGAACCCCACCAGCGGCATCAGCAGCAGGTCGAGCTGGCGCGCGCGCAAAGGGGTTGCATCGACTGGCTCGGGAATGCCGTAGCGGTTTTTCGTCATCTGCGTGGCGTGGCCGAGTCGCCCGAACCGCATCAGCCGTCCACGGCGCGGCAGCATCGGCAGGTAACACGCGCGCTGCATGCACAGTGCCTGGTTGATCAGGGGATGGGCGTCGAACTCGCCGCCCTGCGGCAGGTAAAAACCGATGCGCTGCGCACGCAGCAACAGACCGTGGCGCAAGGCCAGCCGCAGGGCGGCACGCGCGGCGTGCCGACGCTCGGCAGGCCGGAACGCATTGCGCGCGGCCTTGAGCTGGCGTCTGAGGGTGTATTTGTCCATCAGGAAAAGAGGGCTCCCCACCTGTGCCGTGACTGGCCGCTTACTCTTGAACCTGGGTCCAAGACGGCCGCGCTCAAAGACGCTTTGGGCACATGAAACGTGTCACGCGCACACCCGCATCGGAATAGATCGCAGCCTTGCACGTATGCATTGGTTCAGAGAAATTGCAACCAGCCTCGAACACCGCAGGGAGCATTTGCAGTGTATGCCAATTCCGGATCAAAAGAACACCCCAGCCGAATCGTTCGCCAACGGCAAAGACCCTGCTGCGGGTGTGAAATCAGAAAAGTGTGTCCTGGTCTTCCAGCACCGTGTCCAGCAGCGCGCTGCAATGCGCCAGCCGGGTGCGGGCTTCCTCGACCACGCCGCCGCCCTGGGTCAGCAGGTCGTGCGCCAGGTTGAGGCCGGCCATGATGGCGATGCGTTCGGCGCCGATCACCTTGCCACTGTCGCGGATGCCGCGCATTTTTTCGTCCAGGTAGTCGGCCGCCGCGATCAGCGCCGACTCCTCGTCGCGTGCGCAGGCCACTTTGTAAGCGCGGCCCAGGATGTGGATTTCAATCGAGCGTGGGCCGGCCATCAGACATCCTCCGGCAGGGTTTCGAGCAGGGCCTGCAGCCGCGTCTTGGCGGCATCCAGCCGGGTCGTCAGCTGCTTGTTGTCCTGCTGCGCGGTCAGCAGCTGCTGGCGCAGCGCAATGTTTTCGTTGCGCAGCGTCTGGCACAGTTCGGCCACCTGGCGGATCTTGGCTTCGAGGGTATCGAGTTCGGCATGCATGGCGCGACTATAGGGGGCGCCGTGCGGCGGGTCAATCGGCCAGCGAGGCGAGTGCGCACGCAACCCCGACACGGCTATAATGCGCGGCTTCAGGTGCCGACGCGGCTTTCCGCCGCCGAGGATAAACGGGAAACAGGTGCGCGGCGATTCGCTGCCAGGCCTGTGCTGCCCCCGCAACGGTAAGCGCTAAACGGTCCATCACATAGCCACTGGGTTCGCCCGGGAAGGCGATGCACTTCAAGCGCGAGCCCGGATACCGGCCTGGACCCTGCCGTGAAAGCGGCAGCGGATCGTGCAACGCGCCTGCGGGGAAGCGGGCGCCCAAACCGGAAATCATCATGCGTCAAACCCCTCTCGCGCTTGCCCTCGGCATTGCTTTCATTGCGTCCGCCCGTGCGGAACCCCTGCCGGAATTTGTCGGCGAAACCATTGTGGTGACGCCGACGCGCATGGCGGAGCCTGCTCACGCCGTGGTGGGCGATGTCACCGTCATCAACGCAGATCAGCTTGCAGCCGCGGGCCAGACGTCCTTGCTGGAGGTGCTGCAGGCGCAAGCCGGTCTGGAAATCACTCAGGAGGGGGGCGCCGGCAGCAATGCGTCGCTGCGCATCCGCGGCGGCAACAGCGGCCATACCCTGGTGCTGATCGACGGGCTGCGGGTGGGCTCGGCGACGGTGGGCACCACGCCGCTGGAGAGCATTGCACTGGACCAGATCGAGCGCATCGAAATTCTGCGTGGGCCGGCATCGAGCCTGTATGGTGCCGACGCGGTGGCCGGGGTGATCCAGATCTTCACGCGGCAGGGCCGCGGGGTGCCGCGGCTGTCCGCCCTGCTCGGCGCGGGCAGCCATGGCCTGCTGCAGGGGCGGGTGGCCTACGGCGGACAGGCTGGCGCGACGCGTTTCAACGTGGCGGCGGGATACAGCCGCACCGACGGCGGGTTTTCTGCGGCGCGGCCGGGCACGTTCGGTTTCCACCCCGACCACGACGGCGATGAAAAGCGCAGCGTTCAGCTCAATGTCGACCATGCGCTCAATGACCGGCATCGTGTCGGGCTGAGCGGGCTGGCAAATCGCGACATCGTGGAATACGACGCAGGGACGGCCGACGATTACGCCCGCAACGCGGTCAACAGCCTGTCGGCCTGGTGGAAAGGACAGCTGTCCGATCGCTGGAGCAGCCAGCTCCGCGTCGGGCTGGGGCAGAACCATACGCAGAATTTCAGCCTCGGCACCTCAAGCGGCCGCTTCGACACGGACCAGACGCAGTATCTGTGGCAAAACGATTTTGCGCTGGCGGCAGGCAGCCTCACCGCAAGCGTCGAGCGGATAGAACAGGATGTGGAGGCAAGCACGGCGTATGCGCGCAGTCGGCGCATCGTCCATGCCGGGCAGTTGGGCGCGCTCGGGCAGTGGGGTGCGCACACGCTGCAGGCCTCGCTGCGCCACGATGACTACAGCGATTTTGGCGGACACACGACCGGCATGGCCGGCTATGCCTACGCACTGAATGCGGCCTGGCGGGCAAGCGCCAGCTATGGCACCTCGTTCAAGGCCCCCACGTTCAACGACATGTACTGGCCGGCCACCGCCTTTTTCCGGGGCAACCCCAACCTGCAGCCCGAGCGCGGCAGAAATGTCGAACTGTCGCTGCACTACCAGGATCGCCGCGATCGGCTCGGCCTGACGGCGTATCGCAATCGTGTCGAGGACCTGATCGTCTACGTTTTCCCCACGATGGAAAACGTCGATCGCGCCACGCTCGAAGGCATCACGCTCGATGGCAGCACCGAGCTTGGCGGCGTGCGCGTGCGGGCGAGCATGGACTGGCAGGATCCGGTCAACGACGCCACCGGCAATTCGCTGAATTACCGCGCCCGCCGGCATGGCACGCTGGACGTATCGAAGGCGCTCGGCCGCTGGGAAGTGGGCGCTACGCTGGTTGCCTCCGACAGCCGTTATGCCGATGTCGCCAACACGCAGCGTCTGCCCGGCTATGCGCGGCTGGATGCGCGCGTGCATTACCGGATCGATTCGGCCTGGCGGGCGCTGCTGCGGGTCAACAACGTGCTGGATGCCGAGTATCAGCTGGTGGACGGCTACAACACGCCGGGCGTAAACGGGCTGCTGGCGCTGCAATACCAGCCTGAATAAGATCATTGCCAAGCACACGAGGGCATCCATGAACGAAGCCGAACGCAACACGCAAGCGGACCCAGCGAAAGCGGCACGCCACGCGGCGCGGATGGCGCGCAAGAAGGCGGTGGTCGACGCCGCGATTGCCGCCGCCAGCGACGAACGCGGGCTGCTGCTCGTCATCACCGGCAACGGCAAGGGCAAGAGCACCTCGGCCTTCGGCATGGTCGCGCGCGCGCTCGGCCATGGCATGAAGGTCGGCGTGGTGCAGTTCATCAAGAGCCGCACCGACACCGGCGAGGAAGCTTTTCTCGGCAAGCAGCCCGGCGTCGAATGGCACGTTACCGGCGACGGTTTCACCTGGGACACGCAGAACCGCGAACAGGACATCGCCACCGCCGAGCGCGGCTGGGTGATCGCAGCGCGCATGCTGGCCGACCCGTCGTTCAATCTGGTGGTGCTCGACGAGCTGACCTACCTCTTGAGCTACGGCTACCTCGATGCCGACCGCGTGCTGGACGCGCTGGCGCACCGCCCGGCCATGCAGCACGTCGTCGTCACCGGGCGCGCCGCTACCGACGCGCTGATCGAACTGGCCGACACGGTGTCGGTGATCGCCGACGAAAAGCATGCGTTTCGTGCCGGGGTCAAGGCCCAGCCCGGCATCGATCTCTGAGCCGGGCTTAGGCGCGCTGCGCAAAAGTCCTGGCATCAACGCCGGCGTCATCATGCTGTAACCCGGACGCAATACAACGCAGACTTCGCCCCAACCGGAGTCTGCCGTGCGTATCCTGATGGTGTCCGACGTGTATTTCCCGCGCGTCAACGGCGTGTCGACGTCGATTCAAACCCTGCGCCAGGCGCTGGGCGAAGCGGGGCACACCAGCGTGCTGGTGGTGCCGGACTATCCGCACACGGTGGCTTCGGCTGATATCGTGCGGGTGCCCGGCTGGCAGATTCCGCGCGATCCGGAAGACCGGCTGATGCATCCGCGCGCGCTGGCCGCCGCGCTGGATCAACTCGATTCCGCCGACTTCGACCTCGTCCACATCCACACGCCCTTTCTTGCGCATCGCGCCGGCGTGCGCTGGGCGCGTCGGCATGGCCTGCCGTGCGTCGAGACCTACCACACGCTGTTCGAGGAATATTTCCACCATTACCTGCCGTTCCTGCCGAAGGCGTGGCTGGCGGCCGCCGCGCGGATGATTTCGCGTAAGGAATGCGATGGTGTCACCGCGGTGATTGCGCCATCTTCGGCTATGAAGCACACGCTCGAAGCGTACGGCGTGAGCAGCCCGATCCACATCATTCCCACCGGACTCAATCTCGCCGATTTCGCCCACTGCGACGGCCCCGCGTTTCGTACCCGTCATGACATCGCGGCGGCGCGGCCGGTGATGGCCTACGTCGGTCGGGTGGCGTTCGAGAAAAATCTCGATTTCCTGCTGCAGGTGACCGACGCGGTGCGGCGCGACCTGCCCGACGTATTGCTGATGATCGCCGGCGAAGGTCCGGCGCGGCCGTCGCTCGAACGCGCCGTGGCGAAACGCGGACTGGCAGACAACGTGAAATTTGTCGGCTACCTCGAACGTCGGACCGAGCTGCCGGCCTGCTACTGCGCGGCGGACGTGTTCGTATTCGCGTCCAAAACCGAAACCCAGGGCCTGGTGCTGCTTGAGGCGATGGCGCTTGGCGTGCCGGTGGTGGGCCTGGCCGAAATGGGAACCAAGGACGTGCTGCAGGAAGGGCAGGGCTGCCGCATCGCGCCGGACGACATCGCCGGCTTTGCCCGGGTGCTGGCCCCGCTGCTGGCCGATCACGCGGCGGCCCAGGCGCTGGGTGCCGCTGGCAAGGTCTACGCCGCCACCTGGAGCGAGGCACGCATGGTCGCGTCCATCCTCGCGCTCTATCAACGCCTGCATCCGGAATTCAGAAGCGACACCTCGCGCGGCATAATCGCGGGGTGAACTCCGCTTCCTACGTCGGCCGCTTTGCGCCATCCCCCACCGGCCCCCTGCATGCCGGCTCGCTCGTCGCCGCCGTCGCCAGCTGGCTCGACGCGCGCGCGGCTGGCGGACGCTGGCTCGTGCGGATGGAAGACCTCGACCGGCCGCGTTGCGAAGCCGGGGCGGCCGACACCATCCTGCGCCAGCTCGAAGCCTATGACTTGCATTGGGACGGCGAGGTGTGGGTGCAGTCGCAGCGCGACGACGCCTATGCTGCGGCGCTCGATACGCTGAAAGCGCAGGGCGCGGTCTACCCTTGTGCCTGCACCCGTAGCCAGCTTGCTGATGCGCCACGCAACCACGAAGGCGAGATCGTCTACCCCGGCACCTGTCGTAACGGCCTGCCGGCCGGGGCAGTGGCCCGATCCTGGCGGGCCCGCGTGCAGAATGTGAGCACGCACTTCACCGACCGCATCCACGGCGATCTGCAGCAGAACCTGGCGCACGAGGTGGGCGACTTCATCGTCAAGCGCGCCGATGGCCTGTTCGCCTACCAGTTGGCCGTCGTGGTCGACGACGCGGATCAGGGCATCACCCACGTCGTGCGCGGCGCCGACCTGCTATGGAACACCCCGCGCCAGATTGTTCTGCAAAGCCTGCTCGGCCTGCCGACACCGGCCTATGCGCACGTGCCCCTCGTCACCAATGCCGCCGGACAAAAACTCTCCAAGCAGACCCTCGCCCCCGCGCTGCCCGAGCGCGGGCAGGGCGCCGTGCTGGCGCAGGCGCTCGCCAACCTTGGCCATCCGCCGCCGCCTGAACTCGCGGGCGCCACCCCTGCCGAGCTGTTGACGTGGGCAAGCGCTCACTGGCACATCGAAAACGTGCCGCACAACCCCGTGGTTGCCAAGTCCGTCAGCGCACCGGAAAATCCCCTGACCCCTGACCCCTGACCCCTGACCCCTGACCCCTGCCATGGCCCAACTCCCTTCCGCCGTCGAACAAGTCCTGCGCGTCCACGCCGCCTTCATCCACACCGTCGTCAACGCGCTGCGCGACCGCAGTCAGCTGCCCGACCTGATGAAACAGCTCGACGCCGCCGAGCAGGCCGGCTGGCCGCGGCTGGTCGGCGCGCTGCGCCACGTCATCAATGGCCGCCGTGATCCCTCGATCAAGCTGGGGCTGGACGAGGAAGACGGCATCCTGCTCGACGCGATCCTGCGCGGCATCGACAACCCCGCCACGTTGCCCGCGCTCGACGCCCAGCCGGACGGCAGCGCCGCCGCGCCGGGGCTGGCCGCGCTGATCGATGCCGCGGCGCGAGGCGACGCCCAGGCGATGTCAGTACTCGCCAACATGGCCGAGCAGATGATGAAGGCGGGCGGCGACATGGCGCTGTTGGGCGGACGCATGCGCCGACTGGTCAACGGCGAGCGCGACACCGACCAATTGATCGCCGGTATGGGGCCGCTGGGGCGCGAACTCTTGATCAGCCTGCTCGACGAACTGGCGAAACTGCGCCCACAGTAAATCCCGCGCAAACCGGAATCGCCGCCTTTCCTCCCGGCAATGCGCTTTG
The DNA here is from genome assembly GCA_964623745.1 of uncultured Thiobacillus sp. Classification (GTDB taxonomy): domain Bacteria; phylum Pseudomonadota; class Gammaproteobacteria; order Burkholderiales; family Thiobacillaceae; genus Thiobacillus. The sequence continues at coordinate 89,483 of CAZUVC010000001.1, forward strand.
ACAGCGCGCGTCCCGATCAGCTAAAATGCGCGCCTTTTCGGCGGTCGCTGGCCGAAGAAGCAGTCCCCAAGGTGATGTAGCTCAGTCGGTTAGAGCATCGGATTCATAATCCGGGGGTCGGTGGTTCAAGTCCACTCATCACCACCACATTCCATTTCGTTGCCGCATTAACCGATGCAGCGGCGAAATCCCCGCCCCCAGTCTATTCACTGTCCCGGCACCCCATGAAAAAAATCTACATCAAAACTTTCGGCTGTCAGATGAACGAGTACGACTCGGACAAGATGGCCGACGTGATGGGCGCGTCCGAGGGGCTCACCCCGACGTCGACCCCGGAAGACGCCGACGTCATCCTGTTCAACACCTGCTCGGTGCGCGAGAAGGCGCAGGAAAAGGTGTTCCACGACCTCGGCCGGGTGCGCCACCTGAAGCAGCTCAACCCCAATCTGATCATCGGCGTCGGCGGCTGCGTGGCCTCGCAGGAAGGCGCCGCCATCGTCGCGCGCGCGCCGTTTGTCGACGTGGTGTTCGGCCCGCAGACCCTGCATCGCCTGCCCGAGCTGATCGCGCAACGCCGCGCGACCGGGCGCGCCCAGGTCGACATCAGCTTTCCCGAAATCGAGAAGTTCGACCACCTGCCGCCCGCGCGCGTCGAAGGGTCGTCCGCCTTCGTCTCGATCATGGAAGGCTGCTCCAAGTACTGCACCTTCTGCGTCGTGCCCTATACGCGCGGCGAGGAAGTCTCGCGCCCGTTCGACGATGTCATTGCCGAGGTCTCGCGTCTGGCCGAGCACGGGGTGAAGGAAGTCACGCTCTTGGGGCAGAACGTCAACGCCTATCAGGGCGCGCTGCACGAGGGCGGCACCGCCGACTTCGCCTTCCTGCTGGAAATGGTGAACGAGATCCCGGGAATCGAGCGCATCCGCTACACCACCAGCCATCCGCGCGAAATGACGCAGCGCCTGATCGAGTGCTACGGCACGTTGCCCAAGCTGGTGTCGCACCTGCATCTGCCGGTGCAGTCGGGCTCCGACCGCATCCTGGCGGCGATGAAGCGCGGCCACACCGTGCTCGAATTCAAATCGATAGTTAGAAAGTTGCGCGAGCAGCGCCCCGACCTGTGCCTGTCGTCCGACTTCATCGTCGGCTTCCCCGGCGAAACCGAGGCCGATTTCGAGGCGACGATGAAGCTCATCGTCGAACTCGACTTCGACGCCAGCTTTTCCTTCATCTACAGCAAGCGCCCCGGCACGCCGGCGTCGGATTATCCGGATGACGTGTCGGCCGAACTGAAGACGCAGCGGCTGATGCGGCTGCAGGCGCAGATCGAGGCGCAGGCGCAGAAAGTGAACCAGGCCATGGTCGGCAGCGTCCAGCGCGTGCTGGTCGAAGGTCATGCCCGCAAGAATGCCGACGAGCTCGCCGGCCGCACCGACAACAACCGCATCGTGAACTTTGCCGGCCAGCCGCGCCTGATCGGGCAGTTCGTCGACGTCACCATCACCCAGGCCCTGCCGCACAGCCTGCGCGGCGAAATCGCCCTCACCGAGACCACAAGCGCTTGAAAACCGACATCGTTGAACTGCGCCTGGCTCCGGAAGACAACCGGCGGCTGGCCAACCTGTGCGGCCCGATGGACGAGAACCTGCGCCAGATCGAGGCCGCGTTCGATGTCACCATCGGCCGCCGCGGTGCCAGCTTCCGTTTCAGCGGCGACGCCGCCCAGGCCGAAAAGGGCGCGCAGGCGATCGAGCATTTCTACAACCGCGCGCACGACGAGCTCTCGCTCGACGACATCCAGCTGGGCCTGGTCGAACTCACGCGTGGCCGCGCCGACGAGGAAGGCCCCGCGCTGCGCACGCGCCGCGCGGATCTGCGCGCGCGCACCCCGCGCCAGGGCGAATACATCGAGCAGATCCGTAGCCACGACATCACCTTCGGCGTCGGCCCCGCCGGCACCGGCAAGACCTACCTGGCGGTGGCCTGCGCGGTCGACGCGCTGGAGCGCGAGCAGGTCAAGCGCATCGTGCTGACGCGGCCGGCGGTGGAAGCCGGCGAGCGCCTTGGCTTCCTGCCGGGCGACCTGACGCAGAAGGTCGACCCCTATCTGCGCCCGTTGTACGACGCGCTGTACGACCTGATGGGTTTCGACAAGGTGACGCGCCTGATCGAGCGCCACGCCATCGAGGTGGCGCCGCTCGCCTTCATGCGCGGGCGCACGCTCAACCACGCCTTCATCATTCTCGACGAGGCGCAGAACACCACGCCCGAGCAGATGCAGATGTTCCTGACGCGAATTGGTTTTGGCGCGCGCGCCGTGGTGACCGGTGACCCAACGCAGATCGACCTGCCCAAGCACATCAAGTCCGGCCTGCTTGATGCGACCGAGGTGCTGGGCGACGTGCGCGGCATCGCCTTCACCCACTTCCTGTCCGAAGACGTGGTGCGTCACCCGCTGGTCGGCCGCATTGTCGACGCCTACGCTGCGCGCCGCGCGGAAACGGACAAGCGTGGCGCCTGAATTCAGCCTGTCGGTGCAGTTCGCCAGCGCGGCGACCGAGTTGCCCGGCCGCGCGCAGGTGCGGCGCTGGGTCGCCGCCGCACTCGAACACCCGGCCGAGATCACCGTGCGCATCGTCGATGCCGACGAGGCGCAGTCGCTCAACCAGGACTATCGAAAAAAAGGCTACGTGCCCAACGTTCTGACCTTCGAATACGGTGAGATTTCGCCCGGCGTGCTGGGCGGCGACGTGGTGATCTGTGCGCCGGTGGTCGAGCGCGAGGCGCGCGAGCAGGGCAAGCCGCTGCAACACCATTACGCCCACATGACCATCCATGGCGTGCTGCACCTGCAGGGCCACGATCACCTCGACCCGGCCGAGGCCAATATCATGGAATCACGCGAAATCGCTATACTGAAGCGGTTTCATATCCCCAATCCCTACACGACCTGATACGAAAATGGAGTCTGACAGTAGTCCCAAGCCGAGCCTGCTCGAGCGCATCTCTCACTGGCTGATGCGCGAACCTGAAGACCGTGAACAGCTGATCGAGCTGCTGCACGGCGCCTACGAAAATAGTCTGATGGACGCCGACGCCCTGGCCATGATCGAGGGTGTGCTGCAGGTGTCCGAAATGCGCGTCGGCGAGATCATGATCCCGCGCGCGCAGATGGACGTCATCGACATCAACGATGCGCCCGAAGCCTTCATTCCCCACGTCATCGAAACCGCGCACTCGCGCTTCCCGGTCATCGACAAGGATCGCGACGACGTCATCGGCATTCTGCTCGCCAAGGACCTGCTGCGTCATTACGCCGAGTCCGACAGCGACATCCGCGGCATGCTGCGCCCGGCCGTGTTCATTCCGGAATCGAAGCGGCTCAACGTGTTGCTGAAGGAGTTCCGCTCCAACCGCAACCACATCGCCATCGTCGTCGACGAATACGGCGGCGTCGCGGGGCTGGTGACGATCGAGGACGTGCTGGAGCAGATCGTCGGCGACATCGAGGACGAATACGACTTCGACGAAACCGAGGACAACATCATCCGCGAAAGCGATGGCGTGTTCCGCGTCAAGGCCGGCACCGAAATCGACGATTTCAACCAGACGCTCGGCGCGCATTTCTCCGACGAGGAATTCGACACCGTCGGCGGCCTGGTCGTCTCGCGTTTTGGGCACCTGCCCAAGCGCGGCGAATCGGTGAAGTTCGACGGCTTCCTGTTCAGCATCCTGCGCGCCGACAGCCGTCGCCTGCACGCGGTGCGGGTGACGCGGCTGCACGAGGAGGACGACGCGCAGCTGCCGCTGGTGTAAACCTCGTCATTGCGAGCGAAGCGAAGCAACACAGCCTACGGAGCACGCAGACTGCATTGCTTCGCTTCGCTCGCAATGACAGATGACGGATTTACAGCGTGTGCTGCCGATCCCCGCGCGCAAACCCCGCCAGCGGCGCAATCGCGCCCCTGGTCAAGCCTATTACCTTGAACAGCTCCCCCATCTCGGCCGGCGACACCAGCCGCTGCACCGCATTGGCCTGCGGCAGGTAGGCTGCCGCATCGGTCGGCGGCGTCTGCATCAACAGCTCGGTCAGCCCGCTGTTGAGCAGAAAGCCCGCCTGGCTGATGTAGCCCGCGAGCGTGAGACCAGACGCCATGCCGGCACGCGCCACCGCGCTGAAGTCGACGTGCGCGGTCAGGTCGCACAAACCCGGCAGATAGAACGGATCGTCCAGCGCATGGTGGCGGTAGTGCGCGCGCAGCGTGCCCATGTGGCGCTGCGGGTGGTAGTACTCACTTGCGCTGAAGCCATAGTCGATCATGAGGATCAGGCCGCGATCGAGGCTGCCGGCGAGCGATGCGATCAGCCCCTCGGCGGCTAGACTGATTTCGGACAGGTAATCCGGCACCCGATCCAGTGCTTCGGCCCGGGTGCGCAGCACGGGGTCGGCGATGGCGCGGTCCTGCCAGGCGAAGCCGTCTCCCTGCCGTACCACGCCGCGCACCCGCGGGCCGGCATCGGTCCAGTGCACCAGCTCCACTGGCAACGCGTCGAGCACTTCGTTGCCGAGGATCACGCCGGTGAAATGCTGTGGCAGCGCATCCAGCCAGCGTACCCGTTCGACCCACAGCGGTCGCTGATGCGCCAGCGTCTGCTGCTGGCGTTGCCGCAAGTCAGCGCTTACTTCAAGGATGCTGTAGCGCGATGGCAACGCGCCAAGCTGTTCCAGTTCTTCCAGCACATCCACGGCCAGCCGCCCGCTGCCTGCGCCGAGTTCCAGCACCTCGCCGCCGGTTTCCAGCAGCACTGGCGCAATGGCCTGCGCCAGCGTGCGGCCGAACAGCGGCGTCAGTTCCGGCGCGGTGACAAAGTCGCCCGCCGCGCCGAACTTCATCGCCCCGGCGGCGTAATAGCCCAGCCCCGGTGCATAGAGCACGGTTTCCATATAGCGTGAAAACGGGATCCAGCCGCCGGCGTCGTCGATCAGCGACTGCAGGTGCGCGGTGACGCGCTGGCTGTGGGCAAGGGCGTCGGGAGTCGGAGCAGGCAGCATGCGGCGAATGAATCAGGGATAATGCGGCAGTTGGATAATCCAGAATCACGCGACTATAAGGGCGAATCCCGATGCAAGGCAAAGTGGTGTTGATAACAGGCGGGGCCAGGCGGGTGGGGGCGGCGTCGGCGCGGCTGCTGCATGCGGCCGGCGCCAACCTGATGATCCACTACCGCAGCTCGGCCACCGAGGCGCGCGCCCTGCAGGACGAGCTCAACGCGATACGCCCGGATTCGGTGGCGCTGATCCAGGCCGACCTGCTCGACATCGGCGGACTGCCGAGCCTGGTCCACCAGACCGTCATCACCTTCGGCGGGCTCGACGTGCTGCTCAACAACGCGTCGAGCTTTTATCCCACGCCGGTGGGCAGCATTGTCGAAAAGGACTGGGTCGACCTGATGGGCAGCAACCTCAAGGCGCCGCTGTTCCTGTCGCAGGCCGCCGCGCCGGAACTGAAGAAGCGGCGCGGCTGCATCATCAACATCACCGACATCCATGCCGACCGGCCGATGAAGAGCTACGTCGTCTATTCCGTCGCCAAGGCGGGTCTGGTCGGGCTCACCAAATCCCTGGCGCGCGAACTGGCGCCGGAAGTGCGCGTCAACGGCATCGCCCCGGGGCCGATCATGTGGCCGGAAGACGATTCCAATTTCGACGAGGTGTCGCGCCAGCGCATCGTCTCGCACACCATGCTGAAGCGCGCCGGCGATCCCCACGACATCGCGCTTGCGGTACGCTTCTTCGCGGTGGACACGAATTTCGTGACCGGGCAGATTCTGGCGGTCGACGGCGGACGCAGCGCGAAGCTGTAAGGCGGCTGAAGCGCGGTGAGGCGATCCCTCTATCCCTGATCTCAATGGGGACGGGCGCCCCAACAGGGTTCAGACGTCATGGAGCAATCTCGTAGTGCATGAGCTCTCGGGTTTGCACACTGACCGCGAAGCAGTGAATGTTACCGGCCAGTGTGCAGGTGACATGGTCACGCAAGGACACCGTGCCACTGACCGGTTCGGCTGTCGGAGTACTGCCATCGAACTTGAGCCCGAACCGCCACAACTTTTGATCGTTGCCTATGGCAAAACACGTGGTTTGGGTGACGCAGCTCGGCGGCGACTTGATTGTCCGTCCAGTGACGGCGCGCCAGGGCGCCGGCGCAGGCGGTGACGCGCCGATCATCCCGACAGGCGGCAATATCCTGTAAACGAGCAGGCCGTCGCCCCGCCGGGCTGCGCACATTGCTTGTGCGTCTCCTGTGCGGATACAGGACGGAGGCGATGCCACATAGCCGTCGTAAGTCGCCCACTCGGGGCCGCTACGGCCATTCGAACGCCACCGTACCACCTGGGCTGACCCGCGGGCGTAGCAGGTCTCCCAGGACTCAGTGCCTTGGTGGTCAACAAAACAGTTGGGTTTGCTGCTTATGGTCCCGTCGTGTTCCGGATACCATGCGGTCCATCCTTCCGGACTGAACCTTGCCCGGAGCAGCTGGTTCGTGTTGGCCTGCCTCGCGTAGCAATACTGTGCATCGATGCACGTGACGCCGTCAGGGGCCGCAACTTGCGATCCGACCCGGCCAAAACGCATGCCTCGCCAATCCGTGTTCCATTGGCCGTTGGCGCGCTTCAGCAGCCAAAACCCATCGTTCAGGCCGACTGCGATGCAGCTGATATTGTCCGGACCTGACGGTATGCCTGGGCCGGGGTTAAAGCAGGAAGGGTCGGACTTGATCGATCCTCCCAGCGAGGTCCACGATGACCAGCGTCCTCCTGCGAAAGTCGCAGTAATCAACGAAGGCGAAGCAGCCATCGACCGTGCGAAGCACTCGAGTCCCTGGCTTGACGAGACGCAGCTTGGGGTCAGACCAGCGGTTTTCGTGCCGGTGTTGCGCTCGGCGGGCAATACTGTGAACGAAGGAATCGTGCGCACCGCCTGAGGGTCATCCCGAAACGGATTGTTCAGCGGATTTGGGGTCTGTGCGTTGACGAGGCCCGCGAGTCCGCCCAGCACCACGGCAAGCATGAAAACAACGCCTCGGTTGCGCGCCGCGCTTGAGCGGACGTGCCATTGCCTCATTGCTTTCAGTGACATAGCAGCACTCCCCACCCTGCGAAGCCGTTGCATTTGGATATAGGAAATTTGGCGGAACTAAGCAAATGAATGGGATAGCCAGACACGCGTCTCGGCCGCGCAGCAGCCTTCTGATCACGCGATCGAATCTTGCCTGGAATCGGTGACTCCGATTTTTCCGCTGACCGTGGCGGCTTGAGTCGGGAAGAGGGGGGATCGGGCGTCAAGATCCGGAACCTTTTGAAAGGGCAGATCGGGTGACGATGGCGGACGCAGCGCGAAGCTGTAAGAACGCGGCCCAAGCGGGCGCCCCGCCTGCGCCGGCTCAAGCCGGGGCGGTTGCGGGGGTGGGCGCAACAGCGGCACACCACCGTCGCGCATTGGCGACAACGGGATGCCGCTAGGCGGGGATCAACCCTAGCGTCGCTGGCCGCGCGCAAACGCCGCGCCGGAAATCAGGTCCTGTGCGGAGGGGCTGTGCATATCCGACTCGGCCTGTGTCTCGGCGTCCGGCACCTTGGCGAGGCTGGGACCTGACGCCAGGGTGGCCACGTCACCGGAGATCGTGCCGCCCTCCTCGACCATCATCGCGCCATAGCGGATCACGCCGCTGACCTTGCCGGTGGCGTAGATCACCAGACGCTTGCGCGCGGTGAGGTCGCCCTCGAAGGTGCCGCGCACTTCGGCCACATCGATTTCGGCCTTGCCCGAAAACACGCCGCCCTCGGCGATACGGATGTCGCGGCTGTTCATCGACGCTTCCACGCGACCTTCCACCACCAGGATTTCGCAATCGGTGATCTCGGAGCCTTTCAGCTTGATGTTGGGGCCGACGATCAGCTTGTTGCCGTCATCGCTCGTCACGTCATTCGGCACGCGGACCGTCGGGGCCTCTTCGCGTACGGGTTCGGTGGCCTTGGGCGTCGTCGCGTTGCGGCGGGTGGCGTCGAGCGTCGAAGGGCTGACCCGGTTGGACTCGGTTTTTTCATTGCCGGTGTTCATAAAACTCTTGAGCATGGGATGGACTCTCTCGGTAACGGTTTGCAAAACGCTCTGGTGTGGTTGCGACCGGATCAGGCCGCACTGACTTAGAGCAATACACGCGCCAGCACGCAAAACCGTTTCATAAACAGAGGGATAAGGGTATTGCCGCGTTGAAAACAGGCAAAAAACCCGGCAAAACGTCGCCTTACAGCGACGCCTAATCCGGCGGATTTGAAGAATCCTCAGTAAAACAAAACCTTAGCCATCGCTTGCCCTGTCGTCATTTGACGACTCGAGACGAGGGGCGTCGATTTGCAGCCTGACTCCGGATACTCTACGATGCCCCGGCAATCGCAATGCATGCCGGGTCTTCCCTCAAACCTGTACAGCCCCTAAAAACCTTGATTGAGAACGCCGTGTCCAGAAGTCCTGACGACAAGCCTGCCCAGGCAGGCAAGGGGACACCGGCTTCGGTGCAACGTGAATCCGGCGTGATGACGCTGGACCAGGTCAAGCTGAGCGTCGGCGATTCCATCCAGCTGCAATTCCAGTCCGATATCGAACCGTCGCGCAGCTTCGTCACGCTGGTGGGCTACCTCAAGGGCCAAAGCGTCATCGTGACCACGCCCATCATCAACGGCACCATGATGCTGGTTCGCGAAGGGCAGGACTTCGTCATTCGCCTGTTCAGCGGAAAGAGCGTCTACGCCTTTTCGTCCAAGGCCATCCGCGTGACCAACACGCCGTATCCCCATCTCCATCTTTCCTATCCGAAGGACGTGCGCGGGCAGGTGATACGGGGCAGCCCGCGCGGACGCATCAACATCATCTGTCACGCCACGGTCGAAGACGGCCGCGGGCATGCGTGCGTCGCGCGAGACATCAGCATCGGCGGGGCGCTGATCGCCGTCAGCGAAAAGATCGGCGACGTCGGCGCGCCGCTCACGCTCAAATTCCGCGTCAAGGTCGGCGACACCGAGCACGTGCTGGCCCTGGACTGCATCATTCGTTCAGTGAATGCCTCGCGCCCGGCGGACGACGAAAAGCCCGCCATGCTGCATGGCCTGTCATTCGAGGCGTTGACCAGCCAGGACACCCTGGTCATCTCCACCATGCTTTACCAGAACATGATCAGCGCCCAGGCCTCCGATCTGTAACCGCAGGGCGGGGCGGAGCCGCGGTAGTTTTTGAGCCCGGCCCCGGATGATCGTTACCGGGCATGCACGAACATTGCCCTCGACGTGATTTGGACACCGGACGATGGCGCAGCCTCCCGGCGCCCAGTTCAGAGGCGCCCGAGAATGGCCTTCATCTGCGCAATCTCCTCCTTTTGCGTTTTGACGATTTCGCCGCAGAGTTCGATGATTTCGCGGTCGGTGATCGCCGATTGCTCGCACATCACGATTGCACTGGAGTGGTGAGGAATCATCGAGCGCAGGAACTGATCGTTGCCCACCGGCGTCTGGGTCCGCGCCAGCGCAAAGCTGACAATCAGCACGCCGGCAAACAGGGCATACAGCATCGCGTTGAGTTTGGCGTTCTGATACATCCCGCGCATCACGAACAGCATCACGATGGCCATCGGCGCAACCATCATCAGGGACATGTAGACGCGGTTGATGTTGGGGTAGAAATGGTCGACCGTGTCGATCATTGCGTAGGTGATGAAAAACATCAGCACCGCATTGATCGACAGGGTCAGGGCGAACTTTTTGTAGTGCGACTCCATGGACTGCTCCTTTTTCATCCGGGTTGAAGGAAGCCGGGTTTGCGGGTGGCCGACAGCGACCCTTTGTGAATCTATAGCGAATGATTCCGCCCGTTCAATCCGCGGTCCAGCAAGTTGTGATGCGGTTCGGATTGTGGGGCGTCGCGATCGATCGCGGCCGCGTCCCCCGGGCCTGCGCGGAATCGCAGGCGGGGAGCGCCATTCGGGAGGGGAACGCATTTCGCGGCGGAATGCGCGATGCAAACCCTTGGGACCTCACTGTCATTCCAAAGAGCGCGGGTCCTACAGCAAGACGCGTGGCATTCCTGCAAGCCCGGCTGTCGCTGGCGCACGGGGTCCGGCCCGCGGCCGCAGGTCCTATTCCGCCTCGAGCACCTTGCCCCGGCTGACGCTTTCGCCATCGCGGGCGCGCAGCGACCAGAACGACAGCGACGACAGCATCGTGAACGCACCCACCGTCAGCAAGGTGTAGTGGAGCGCCGTCATCACCGCCGCGCGGTCGGTCTGCGGCAAGTCGCCCAGATACCAGCCGGCGACCAGCGAGCCGCAGGCCAGCCCGAAGCTCATCGACATCTGCTGCATCGAGCTGGCGATCGTGCTGGCCATGCTCGAATCGGGCGTGTCGATGTCGGCATAGGCCATCGAATTCATGCTGGTGTATTGCAGCGAATTGAAGAAACCCAGCGCCAGCCCCAGCAGCACGATCAGCCCGATCGGCGTGGCCGGCGTCACCAGCGAGAACAGGCTGACCACGATCCCGATCATCACCGTGTTCACGGTCAGCACGCGCCGGTAGCCGAAGCGCGCCAGCACCCGCGAGGCGATCAGCTTCATGAACATCGCCGCCGCCGCCACCGGCATCATCAGCAGGCCCGATTGCCACGCCGGCATCCCCAGGCCGAGCTGGTACAAGAGCGGCAGCAGGAAGGGCATGCCGCCCACCCCCAGACGCGTGACGAAGCCGCCCACCACCGACACCCGAAACGTGCGCACTCGGAACAGCGCCAGGCGCAGCAGTGGATGGGCTGTCTCGCGGGCATGCAGCACATACGCGCCCAGCAGGCTGAGGCTGAGCGCCAGCAGCACCGCCGCCGAGGTGGCGTCGATCTGATGCTCGCCGAAGATTTCCAGCAGCCACGACAGCAGTGCCGCGCCGCTGCCGAACAGCACCAGGCCGATCACATCCAGCGGGCGCCGGGGATCACCCCGGTAATCCGGCATGTAGCGATGCGCCAGCCACAGCGCCCCCAGTCCCACCGGCACGTTGATGAAGAAGATGTAGTGCCACGAGAACCAGTGCACGATCAGCCCGCCGACCGTGGGCCCGAGCAACGGCCCGATCAAGGCCGGGATAATCACGAAGTTCATCGCCCGCAGCAGTTCGGACTTGTGAAAGGTGCGGATGATCGCCAGCCGCCCCACCGGCATCATCATCGCCGCGCCCACGCCCTGCAGGATGCGGCCCGCCACCAGCATCGGCGCGTTCTGCGCCAGGCCGCACAGGATCGAGGCCAGGGTGAACACCGCCACCGCAATGCTGAACACGCGCCGCGTGCCGTAGCGATCCGCCATCCAGCCGCTGACTGGGATGCACACCGCCAGGCTCAGGATGTAGCTCGTCACCACCGCCTTCAGGCTCAGCGGCGTCACCTGCAGCCCCTCGGCGATCGCCGGCACCGCCGTGTTGACGATGGTGGTGTCGAGCCCCTCCATGAACAGCGCCACGGCCACGACCCAGGGGAGGTAGGTTTTGACGGTGGAGGAAGTCATCGGATGGGCAGGGACACAGGCGGCTGGTGCGCCCAAGTTTACGTGAGGCGAAGCCTGCGACAGGATCGGGATTCAGACATCGAATCGATGCCGCTGTCGCTCAATCCGGTTTCTGTACCCAGAACTGGTACATGCTGAAAAAGGTGTCCGGATGCGCCTGCTCGAAAGCGTGCCACTGGGCCAGGTCGTTGGCGGCCGGGTCATCCGGGCAATGTTGCCGGTAGGCATTCAGCACCTCCGGCTCGACTTCAAACCCCAGAAAGTTCAGCCCATTCTCGCGCAGGAACGCGGCGATCTCGGGCAGCGACAGCTGGTGTTCCTGGACATGGAAAAGCAGGTCGCGACAGCTGCTGGTGCTGTAAAAATCGGTCACCTTCAGAAGATTGCCCAGCGCCGCCGGGTCGGGCAGGGCCATCAAGTCCTGCCGGCAGCGGCGTATGCCGTTGGCATCGGCCGCGTATCCGTGTTCGGCGATGAAGCTGCGAATCCGGACGATATGCTGACGCGCCAGCGCACTGTAGAAACCCAGGCACATCAGGCCACCCGGGCGCAGCAGGGAGAGCAGCGTGCGCCAGCCTTCCCACGGATCGCCCAGGTGATGCAGCACGCCGATCGATTCGATGACATCGAAATCCCGCCCCAGCGCCCCGGCTTTCAGCAGGTCGGCCTGGGCGTACTCGATGTTGCCGAGGCCCATCTCGTGCGTTTTCCGCTTGGCATAGGCCAGGCTGCCGAGGCTCAGGTCGATCGCCAGAATGCGTGCATCCGGGAGCGTCCTCGCGCGGTTGATCGAATGCTGGCCGGTGCCGCAGCCTGCAATCAGGATGTCCTGCCGCGGCGCGTTTGCAGTGGCCCGGAAACCGGCGAGCGGAAATTTCTGCATCAGCAGGGTATCGATGTCGTAGGTCACATCGACAGGAGCGGCCTTGATCCAGCGTGGGTAGGGGTTTTCTTCGTATTGCTGCTGGACCTGGCGCGATACGTCATTCTCGATCGGGCTCAGCGTGGGGATGCTCGGGCGCAATACCGCCTCGACCGAGGGTTCGATGAGTTGCTGCACGAGCACCGCCGCCATAGCCGCAGGCCACTGGCGTTCCAGCAGACGGGATGCCGAAGGCAGTGTGTCAAGCGGCATATAGGCCGCCACCGTAAGCGGCCACAGCACGGGCACCTCCGCGCCATTCGCCAGCGCGTGCTCGAGGGCTTCCGCCAATGTGCCGGCCTGGCGGATTTCGTCCTCGTCGAGCGCAAACACATACTCGTTGATGAAACACTGCTGGGCCAGGCAACTGTGAAAGTTCAGCGAGGCGCCCAGGCCGGCGTCGAGCAGGATGGCCCGCCGGGCAAGCGTCAGCAGGCGCTCCAGCCCCACATCGCATACCGGCGTTGCCGTGAGCAGGGCGCATAACAGATCGTCTGCGGCCAGTCCGTCCAGGTCGTGGGCGCCGAACACGGCGTGTCCTGAAGCCCGGTCCATCCAGGCCGCCTCGGCTTGCGTCAGGTATTGGCCGATTTGCGGATCGAGTTTCACGAAGTTGGTGCTGACATGCGCCAGTTCCACGGGCCTGTCCCACGGCGCATTCAGCGCGCGAACCAGCAGGCTGCGAACCTGCGGGTGGGTCTGCGTGAAGTTCAGGTGCTTGATGCAGGCCGTGAAAATTCGCGTCGCCCGGACGCTCTCCCTGATCGACAGGGCGCGCATGATGAACTCCAGCGCCGAAACCGACTGGCCGCGGATATTGAGGAGCGCGGCCAGGTTTTCGAGCGCCTCGGCATCATCCGGCGTGAGCGCCAACGCATTGCGAAAGCAGGCTTCTGCTTCGTCCAGTCGTTGCCGGGATTGCAGCAGCGCCCCCAGGTTGTTGTGCGCCTTGGCGTAGTCCGGGGCGAGTTCCAGTGCCCGCCGATAACTGGCCTCGGCTGCATCGAATTGCCCCCTGTCCTGAAGTGCGACCCCCAGATTGCCATGCGCCTGGACATCGTTTGGGTTGATCACCAGCGCCCGCCGGCAGCTGGCCTCGGCTTCTTCATGCCGCCCCTGGCTGTTGAGCGCAATGGCAAGATTATTGTGCGACTCCGCATCGTTGGGCAGCAGGGTCACCGCCTTGCGCAGCGGCGACAGCGCGTCAGCGTTCCGTCCCAGCTGCATCAACAGCACGCCCAGAATTTTCCAGCTCATCCCGTGTCGCGGGAAGCGTATCGTCAGGGTTTTGGCCCGCGCTGCGGCCTCTTCAAGCCGGTTCGCGTTGAACAGCTCGATGACCGCTTTGAATTCCTGGGGTTTGGGTTCGGTGCTCACAGGCTGTCCTGAAGAATCGAGAGGAAACAGGCCACACCATGGTTCGCAGCACACGTCACCGTGAGGGATCGCGGACGCATGGCCGGCCCGGACTGAAAACGGCGACTCAATATAGCATCATGTGATTGATCCAGGGATTGCCGGCAAACAGCCTGTTTGCTTGCAGACCAAGCCGCGCGGTGTTGCGCACATAGTCGCGCAAGGCGTCGTCCATGCGCGACTGCCAGGCTTCGCCCGTGGATTTGAAATGCGCCACAAGCTCGGGGCTGGAGCGCACCGACACGCTCAGATGTCATGCTGGATGGCTTGTAGATATCGCCGCCAGGGGGCGATCTTCATCGACCGGCTGGAGGCCGGTCGCAGATGCGGACGAGGTCAGTCCGGGTTCCGATGGGTGCCGTAATATTCACGAGGCGCTGGCCAGGCAACTGGCGGCAGCTGCGTAACTGGGCGCTGTTCCCGGGTACTTGGCGAAATCGATGCGGGAACCGGGGGCGAAGCGGATTGAATCGATCCGGCCGTTACGCCGAGCGGGGTGTCCGGAAACCGCTGCGCTCCTTTCGCCCTGAGGTTGGGGTCGGTCAAAGCGCCGCTCCCACACCCCAAGGCGGCGCGCGTTTTCAAGCGCATTCACCGACGAGAGGTAGAGATACTGGCGCCGCCTTTCGACCGCAGCTTCCAGGTAGCGCTCCATGCCGGCCACCGACGGGTGCCCGGCACGTGTTCCCCAATACAGCGCCAGGCCGACCAGTCCAAACACCAGCAGAATGAGGGCGGCGCAATAGGGGCCCGCCGCCATCCAGCTCACGCCGGCCAGCGCCAGTCCCGCCGAGACCACGAGCGTGAGGATGGCCGAAAGCAGCAGCCCCCACATCACCCCCACAAATCCGAGCACAACAGGTGAACGAAGCGCGCTATTCGCTGTCTCCGCATCCGGCCGTCGGCGCTCGACAAAAGCAGGCTGTCTTTCGTTGACAGAGCGGGCGGGCACAGCGCGGAGCGTCACCGGGTACGCACGCACCCCCGCGACATTCGGGCCGTCGTTTGCGAATGAGGTCGTCAGGTCAACTGGCAAAGGCGCGTTCATGAAATTTTCCCCTGTAAATCCGGATCCGCTCGGCTGGGCTCGATCAACCTTCGAGAGTCGACCGGGCTCCGCATCGAGCGGTTTTCCCTTTAGATTCAATGCAGGGTTACTTTAAACGGCGGTTGTATGCGCTTCCATCGTATATCGCTGAAAACGCTGTAAGCGTCGACGCGTAGAGGCATAGGAAGAATCCGACGCGGTCAGTCGAGCACCGCGGATGTGTTATTGCAAGACCTGACCCCGAAGCCCACATGACCCCGAAGCCCACAAGACCTGACCCCGAAGCCCGTGTTGCGGGAGGGGGAAAGTCCCTTCCATTCGTTAGGCCGCATCGCCAACATCAGCGACGTTTCCATTTGGCGCCTCTGAGTTTTGGTCAATCTTCACCTCTTGGCCCTCATCGGTGTAGATGGAGATGACGTGCTCGGGGAGAAACACCACTTGATCTCCCAATTGGAGGTGTTCTTGTTCATCGGAGCACGCGGGAACGTTGTCGAGTCTGCCGATGTAGTACGGACCGGATCTGTGTTCAACAATCACCCACATGCGCTCGCTGCTAACTTCACCGAGTTCCTCGTCAGGCGGTACGGCAATATCAAATTGGAGTTTGACGATGTCGCCCTTCTGAAGCCCACGGCGTTCTTTTTCGTCTGGGATCTCGAATGTCTCTGGCCATCGATGATGACTGGCAACCCCACTCTTCAAGTGCCAGCCGTCAATCTCCATCACGGGTAGGCGGAGGGTTTCGAGCTCCGCCTGCTCCAGGGTTTCTGCTGCTGCGTCCTGCTTGCCGGCATCCAAGAAGGTCGGTTTTGCACCGATGGCAGGCTGCATGTGTTCCGGTTGCCGGAAGATAGCCCTGAGAAGAGTCTCGATGGCCTTGTCCATGTCTACGCCATTCCGCACGTCGATGGCATAGATGCCCATGAACTGACCAGGAATGGAGCATTTGGGGCCGGGTGCAAACTCGCCATCCCGCACGAGCGGAATAAATTGCTCCCGAGGCTTGCCTGCTACGATATTCCCGGTAATGATTTGCTGCTCGTATCCGACGCCCCCCTCCCTTGCCAAGGCTTTCCGACAGTAGGCCTTTGTGCAGATTACGAGTACGAAATCGGAAGCGTGGACCTCAGCCTCCATGAACTGCGTCAAGCTTTGTCCGGGGCCAATGTGCCACTGGTCGAGCCGTACATTGACCCCGTTCTGGGTCAATCGCTCTGCGAAGTTACGAACCCAGTCTTTGTGGCCGTCGCTCTCCCAAGAGTAGGAGATGAAGACGCGGGGTGGGGTGGTGGTCGGCGCCATTGTGCGGCCTAGTGTGAAGTGTTTATCCTAATTGAAACGGAATTGGGACTCTCTGGCTTCACTTTCCCGTGTACCCCCGATACCACGCCACCCACTTCCCAATCCCATACCCCAGCGTCGTCGCCGGCTTGAATCCGGTGTCGCGGATCAGCTCATCTACATCCGCGTAGGTCGCCTGCACGTCGCCGTCCTGCATCGGCAGGAAGTTCTTTTTTGCGGTCTGGCCAAGCGCAGCTTCGATGGTGCCGATGAAGTCCATCAGCTGCACCGGGGTGTGGTTGCCGATGTTGTAGATGCGGTAGGGCGCGTGGCTTGAGGCCGGGTCGGGATTCTTGTGGTCGAAGTCGGGGTTGCCCTGCGGGATGCGGTCGAGTACTTTGACGGTGCCGTCGGCGATGTCGTCGATGTAGGTGAAGTCGCGCATCATGTCGCCGTGGTTGAAGACGTCGATGGTGCGGCCTTCCAGGATGGCGCTGGTAAACAGCCACGGCGACATGTCGGGCCGGCCCCAGGGGCCGTAGACGGTGAAGTAGCGCAGACCCGTGGTGGGCAGGCCGTAGAGGTGCGAGTAGGTGTGCGCCATCAGCTCGTTGGCCTTTTTGCTCGCGGCGTACAGGCTGACCGGGTGGTTGACCGGGTCGTGGGTGGAGAACGGGATCTTGGTGTTGGCGCCGTAGACGCTGGACGAGCTGGCGTAGACGAAGTGCTTGACGCCGTGGTGGCGGCAGCCTTCGAGCAGGTTGGCGAAGCCGACAATGTTGGACTGCACGTAGGCGTGCGGATTCTTCAGCGAGTAGCGCACGCCGGCCTGCGCGGCGAGGTTGATGACGGCGTCGAAATGGCCTTTCTCGAACAGGTCTTCCATCACCATGCGGTCGGAGATGTCGTCCTTGAGGAAGCGGAAGTTGGGGTAGGGTTTCAGCTGCTCCAGCCGCGCGAGTTTCAGCGCCGGGTCGTAGTAGTCGTTGAGGCTGTCGATGCCGACGACTTCATCGCCGCGCTTCAGCAGGATCTGCGCGACGTGCATGCCGATAAATCCGGCGGCGCCGGTGAGCAGGATTTTCATTTTTTCTCCTCCAGGGTCGCAGCGATTCTAGCACCGGCCGTATGCCGGCCGATGACACGTGGTTTGGGCGCAAGCTCTGCCGCCCTTACAATCCGGCGATGTTCAAACTCCGCCTGCTACTTGACTGGACGCTCTACCGCCTGGCCCTGCTGCTGGCGGCGCCGCTGATTCCGCTGCGCCTGCTGTGGCGCGGCCGGCGCGAGCATGCTTACTGGCGGCACTGGGGCGAGCGGCTGGCGCTTGGGCCGGCGCCGGTGACGGGCGCGCTGTGGATTCATGCAGTGTCGGTCGGCGAGATGCGCGCGGCACAGCCGCTGATCGCCGCCTTGCGCACCGCGCATCCCGACGCGCCGGTGCTGCTCACCTGCATGACGCCGACCGGGCGCGCCACCGCCGAATCCCTGTACGGCGATTTTGCACACATCGTCTATCTGCCCTATGACTATGCCTGGCTGGTGCGCCGCTTCCTGCGGCGGCTGCGGCCACGCGTCGGCGTGATGATGGAAACCGAGCTGTGGCCCAATCTGATCCGCGCCGCCGCGCAGGCAGGCGTGCCGCTGGTGCTGGCGAATGCGCGGCTGTCGGCGCGCTCGGCGCGCGGCTATGCACGGCTGCCGGCGCTGACGCGCGCGTCGCTGCAGCGGATCGACAGCATTGCCGCGCAGACCGAAGCGGACGCTGCGCGCCTGCTCGAACTGGGCGCGGCCTCGGTTCACGTCACCGGCAATCTCAAGTTCGACATCGCGCCGCCGGCCGATCAGCTCGAACGCGGCGCGGCCTGGAAAGCGGCATGGGGCACGTGCCCGGTGCTGCTGGCGGCGAGCACGCGCGAAGGCGAGGAGACGCGCTTGCTGCACGCGTTTGCCGACACGGCGCCGGACGCCGCATTGCTGGTGCTGGTGCCGCGTCATCCGCAACGCTTCGATGCGGTGGCGGGGCTGATTGAAGCGGCGGGTCTGCCGTATCAGCGCCGCAGCGTGGCGGATGGAACGGCATTGAACCCGGACACGCGGGTGCTCTTGGGTGACAGCCTGGGCGAATTGTTTGCGTATTACGCGGCGTGCGATGTCGCCTTTGTCGGCGGCAGCCTGGTGCCGCTCGGCGGGCAGAATTTGATCGAGGCGGCGAGCGTGGGGCGGCCGGTGCTGGTGGGGCCCTACACCTACAACTTCGAGGACGCGACGCGATGGGCGATCGAGGCGGGCGCGGCGCTGCGGGTGACCGATGCCGCGGACCTGCTCGACAACGCGCTGACGCTGCTGGGCGATGCGCCGGCCCGCGCCCGCATGGGCGAGGCCGGCCTGGCGTTCGCCGCGCGCCACCGCGGCGCCGCGGCACGGGTGGCGGGGCTGGTGTCGGCGTTGTTATAAGCTTTTGACGGCTGCCCCGCCCGTCGAATGTTTACTGCGGAACTGACCTCAAGTGCTGGTCGAGCTCGGCCAGGTCGGCCGGGCTGAGGGTGCCGACGGCGGCCTTGAGCGCCAGTGCAGACAGCAGGTAGGCATAGCGCGCGGCGGCCAGATCGCGACGGGCAGACAGCACCTGCTGCTCGGCGTCGAGCACGTCGAGGTTGGTGCGCACACCGACATCGAGGCCGAGCTTGGTGGAGTCAAGCTGCGCCTGCGTGGAGATCAGCGCCTGCTCCAGCGCACGCACGCGGGCCACGCCGCTGTTGACGTTGAGCCAGGCCTGGCGGGCTTGCAGGCCGGCTTCGCGGGTGGCGAATTCCAGATCCTGGCGCGCCCTTTCCTGGTTGGCGACGGCTTCGCGCACGCGCGAGCTGGTGAGTCCGCCCTGGTAGATCGGCAGGTTGAGCTCGACGCCGATGCTGGCGGTGCGGGTGTCGACCTGCTGGGTGCCGAAATTCTGGTTGTTGTTGACGGTGTAGCCGGCCACCGCATCCAGCGTTGGGTAGTGGCCGGCGCGGTTGCGCTCGACTTCCTGGTCGGCGATGGTCTTGGCGATGCGCTGGATCTCGGCCTGCAGGTTGCCGTCGGCGGCGCGCGCGGCCCACTCGTCGAGGGTGCCGGCTTCGGCGCGCAGCAGTTTGTTGTCGACCAGACTGTCGAGCGTGCCGGCCGGCTTGCCGATCAGCTTTTCCAGTGCGCGCAGACGGATGTTGAGGCTGTTCTCCTCGGCGATTTCCTGCGCGACGGCGAGGTCGAAGCGGGCCTGCGCTTCGTGGGTGTCGGTGATGGTGGCGGTGCCGACTTCGAAATTGCGCTTGGCGGCGGCAAGCTGTTCGGTGATCGAGGCCTTTTGCGAATTGATGAAGGCGATGTTGTCCTGCGACTCCAGCACGTCGAAGTAGGCCTGCGCCACCCGCAGGATCAGCTCCTGCTCGGCGACCTTCAACTGCATTTCGGCGATCTTCACCTGCTCTTTGGCCTGCGCGTACAGCACCGAATTCTGCTTGCGAAAGATCGGCTGCACGCCGGTGAGCGTGAGGCCGTTGGAATCGTAATCGGCGTCGCCACCGGGCAGGCTCGAGTCGACGCTGTTATAGCGCACGTTGGCGCCCAGGTTGACGTTGGGCAACAGCCCGGCACGGCCTTGCACCGCTTTTTCCTTGCCGGCCTCATATGCGGCGCGGGCGGCGGCGTATTGCGCGTCGTAGGCCAGCGCGTCGCGGTAGACGTCGGTCAGGTTGGTGGCGTGGGCAGCGGGGGCCAGCGCCAGGGTCAGGGCGAGAAACAGGGGCTTGAGCTGCATGTTGGATCCAGTTCTTGTAGCGGTTCAGTAGCGCGGCATGGCCGGTTCGACTTCGTCTGCCCAGGCGGCTACGCCACCCGACAGGTTGATGACATCGCCGAAGCCCAGGCTTTCAAGATAGCGTGCCGCGTGATAACTGCGAACGCCATGATGGCAGATGACCACGGTTTCGGCGTCTTTGTTCAATTCGGCCTGGCGCTCGGGCAGTTCGCGCATCGGGATCAGCACCGTGCCGGGCAGGCGACACAGGTCCCATTCCCACGGCTCGCGCACGTCGAGCAGCACGGGCGCGTGTCCGGCTTCCAGGTAGGCTGCGAGTTCTGCGGGACGAAACTGGCGCATCAGGCAGACGCTCAGAAAACGAATGCGGCGGGGTGCGGCGCGTTGAGCAGCGGCGCCACGCAGGTCTCGAACAGCGTCACGCTGCGATAGGCGCTGGGCGCGGTGCAGGTGATGAGCTGCGCCTGCATCACCGGCGCCTCCCCGGTGATGGCGAACAAACGGCCGCCGACCTTGAGGCGGCGAGGCAGCGCGTCCGACAGCAACGGCGTCGAACCGGTCAGCACGATGACGTCGAAGCCGGCGTCATCGGCCCAGTCGGTGGCGGCGTCGCCGGTATGCAGCACCACATTGTCGAAGCCGTGTGCGCGCAGCTTCTGCGTTGCCGTGGTGGTGAATTCAGGCAGGATGTCGACCGACACCACGCCGGCGGCGCGGGAGGCCAGCAGCGCGGTGAGGTAGCCGCTGCCGGTGCCGATTTCCAGCACGCGGTCGGTGGGGCGGATGTCGAGCTCCTGCACCACCCGCGCTTCCAGCTTGGGCGTCCACATGGCCTGGCCGTGGCCGAGCGGGATTTCCATGTCGACGAACGCCAGCGCGCGGTGCGCCTGCGGCACGTAGTCTTCGCGACGCACCTTGGACAGCAGATCCAGCACCTCCTGATCCAGCACGTCCCAGGGACGGATCTGCTGTTCCACCATGTTGAAGCGCGCGTGCTCGATGTCCATGCGGTACCCTTGAATATCAATAAGTTAGATGGGGACTTGCCTTGCAATTATTCCACATTTCCGCTACCTTGGCCGCTCGCCAGGGGTCTCCGTGCGGAAGCTTTTCCGGATGGAGTGAGACATACCCTTCGAACCTGATGCGGTTGATACCGCCGTAGGGAGGCTGTAGGCCTCCCGCGGATTTTTTGCAGCGAGGCTTGTGAGGCCTCCTGTCTGACTGGAGCGCCCATGAACGCCAACCCCAAATTCCTAGCCGCCACGGCTCACGTCGATGAGGCCGCGGTGCACCCCCTGCCCAATTCGCGCAAGATCTACGTGCAGGGCAGCCAGCCCGACATCCGGGTGCCGATGCGCGAAATCAGCCAGGCCGACACGCCGCTGATGTTCAGCGGCGAAAACGGCGCCGGCGGTGCCCACTCGGAGCCCAACCCGCCGATTTTCGTCTACGACTGTTCGGGCCCGTATTCCGACCCGGCGGCGCAGATCGACATCCGCAAAGGCCTGCCGGCGCTGCGCACCCGCTGGATCGAGGCGCGCGGCGATACCGAGGTGCTGGCCGATCTCTCGTCCGAATACGGCCGTCAGCAGGCCGCCAACCCCGAACTCGCCGCGATGCGTTTTCCCGATCTGGCCCGCACGCCGCGCCGCGCCAAGGCGGGCATGAACGTGACGCAGATGCACTATGCGCGCCAGGGCATCATCACGCCGGAAATGGAGTTCATCGCGATCCGCGAGAACAACAACCGCGTTGCCTATCTCGAATCGCTGAAGGCCACCGGCCCGATGGGCGAGAAGCTCGCCGCGCTGATGAACCGCCAGCATCCCGGCCAGAACTTCGGTGCCAACCTGCAGAACGAGATCACGCCCGAGTTCGTGCGCGACGAAGTCGCACGCGGCCGCGCCATCATCCCCAACAACATCAACCACCCCGAATCCGAGCCGATGATCATCGGCCGCAATTTCCTGGTGAAGATCAACGCCAACATCGGCAACTCGGCGCTCGGATCTTCGATCCAGGAAGAGGTCGAGAAAATGACCTGGGCGATCCGCTGGGGCGGCGACACCGTGATGGATCTGTCCACCGGCAAGAACATCCACGAGACGCGCGAGTGGATCATCCGCAATTCGCCGGTACCCATCGGCACCGTGCCGATCTACCAGGCGCTGGAAAAAGTCGACGGCAAGGCCGAAGACCTGACCTGGGAAATGTTCCGTGACACCCTCATTGAACAAGCGGAACAGGGCGTCGACTACTTCACCATCCACGCCGGCGTGCTGCTGCGCTACGTGCCGATGACCGCCAACCGCATGACCGGGATTGTTTCCCGCGGCGGCTCGATCATGGCCAAGTGGTGCCTCGCGCATCACAAGGAGAGTTTTCTCTACACCCACTTCGAGGACATCTGCGAAATCATGAAGGCCTACGACGTCGCCTTCTCGCTCGGTGATGGCCTGCGTCCCGGCTCGATCTACGACGCCAACGACGAAGCGCAATTGAGCGAGCTGAAGACGCTGGGCGAGCTGACCCAGGTGGCGTGGAAGCACGACGTGCAGGTGATGATCGAGGGCCCCGGCCACGTGCCGATGCACCTGATCAAGGAGAACATGGACATCCAGCTGGAGCAGTGTTCGGAGGCGCCGTTCTATACGCTTGGCCCGCTGACCACCGACATCGCCCCCGGCTACGACCACATCACCAGCGGCATCGGCGCCGCGATGATCGGCTGGTACGGCACCGCGATGTTGTGCTACGTGACGCCCAAGGAACATCTGGGCCTGCCGGACAAGGATGACGTCAAGGAAGGCATCATCACCTACAAGCTCGCGGCACACGCGGCGGATCTGGCCAAGGGCCACCCCGGCGCGCAGATCCGCGACAACGCCTTGAGCAAGGCGCGCTTCGAATTCCGCTGGGACGACCAGTTCAATCTCGGCCTCGATCCGGACAAGGCGAAGTCCTTCCACGACGAGACGCTGCCCAAGGAGTCGGCCAAGGTCGCGCACTTCTGCTCGATGTGCGGCCCGCACTTCTGCTCGATGAAAATCACCCAGGACGTGCGCGAATACGCGGCGAAGGAAGGCCTGAACGAAGCCGACGCGCTGGCCAAGGGCATGGAGGTCAAGGCGGTCGAGTTCGTGAAGCAGGGTGCCGAGGTCTATCGCAAGGTCTGAGGCTTTTTTCATCCGACGGGTACGGCGATGTGCGTAGCGGATTTTTGAGACGGCTTGCCGGATGTGCTGTATTGCTGGGCGGCCTGTTGGGCGCGGCCAGTGCGGCGCCGCTCTCGGTCGCACAGGACTCGGCCTCCGCGATTGGCCTGTCGACCCGCTATCTGCAGGAAAACCAGAGTCGCCTGAGTCTGGCCGAGGCGACGGTCGCCTATCAGGCTGGACAGTTCACGCCCGCCACCAGCCCGGTGCTGAGTTTCGGCATCGGCGTGAAGCCGGTATGGATCCAATTTGCGCTGGACAACCCGGCCACGGCGCCGGTGCAGAAGCGTCTGTCGATCGAGATTGCCTGGCTCGACCGGATCGAACTCTATATCCGGAATCCGGATGGCAGCCTGACGACCCATCACGTCGGCGACCGGGAGCCCCATGCCCAGCGTCCGGTCGCCAGCCGGTACTTTGTCTTCGACCACGCGTTCGGGGCGGGCACGAGCGAGGTGTTCGTCCGCGTCGAAACGCCCGACCCGATGGTCGTCCCGATCCACCTGCTGGATCCGGACGCGTCGCAGGACCGGCAGATGCAGCAGGCATTCAGCTACGGCATCGTGTACGGATTCCTGCTCGCGCTGATGGCCTACAACGCCATTCTTTATCTAAGCCTGCGCAGCACGCGCTACCTGCTCTACGCCTTGTATCTGGCGATGTTCGTTGCGATGAACGTCGCCTACACCGGCCACGGCTACGCGTGGCTGTGGCCCGAGTCGCTGGCCTGGCAGCAGTGGTCCAACCCGATCCTGATGTTCCTGTATGGCACCAGCGGTCTCGCGTTCGCCAGCCGCTTTCTCGATCTGCGGGTGATGTTCCCGCGAGCACGCAAGGCCGTGATCGGATTCTGCGCAACCTTCGGCGCGCTTTTGATGGCTGCCTTTCTGCTGGACAGTCAGAAGCTGGCGCTGCTGGCGACCTTCGCGTTCGTCATCCTGTTCACCGCCATCATGCTGTTCCTGGGCGTCATCTCGGTCCGCGCGGGCCAGAAGCCGGCCCGATATTTTCTGATCGCCGCCCTCGCCGCGATGCTGGGCGCGCTACTGACGGCGCTGTCCACCTGGGGCTTCATCCCCTACAACAGCTGGACCTTCCGTGCGGTGGAGATCGGCATGCTGATCGACGCCACGCTGCTGGCGCTGGCGCTCGGCTACCAGTTTCGCGTCGGCCAGGAAGAACGCCTGCGCGCCGAACGCCTGGCGCAGCTCGATCCGCTGACCGGGCTGAACAACCGGCGCGCGTTCTACGACAAGACCAGTGCGCTGTGGAGTCAGACCGTGCGTCATGGCCATGCCACCGCGGTCATGCTGCTTGACATCGACCGCTTCAAGCAGATCAACGACGCACATGGCCATGCCCACGGCGATGAAGTGCTGAGAGCGGTGACAGCGGTCCTGAAAGCCGCGATCCGGGAGGAGGACGTACTTGCCCGCTGGGGCGGCGAGGAGTTCATCGTGTTCCTGCCTGAAACCAGCCGGGAGGAAGGCATGGCGCTGGCGGAACGCCTGCGCACCCTGATCGCGGCGCTGCGCATTCCGGCGGAAACAGGTGAGATCGCGCTGACGGCGAGCTTCGGCGTCGCCGAGGTGGAGGAACACCATTACACGCTGGATGCCTTGATTGCCTCCGCCGATGAGTGCCTGTACCAGGCCAAGCAGCGGGGCCGCAACCAGGTGGCGGGCTGCGCAGCCGGACAGTGCGCCGCGAGATAGCCGGCCGGACCGTATCGAGAAGCCGCGCCCCGACCCTCGTATAATCCGCAGGCGCGCACCACAGGCGCGCCTTTTTTTATCACCGGCACGCCGCCATGATTGACCCCACTTTGCTGCTGTATGCCCTGATCCTCGGACTGGTCGAAGGCGTCACCGAATTCCTGCCGATCTCCAGCACCGGCCACCTGATCATCGCCGGCCAGTTGCTGGGTTTCACCGGCGAGAAGGCCAAGGTGTTCATGATCGCCATCCAGCTGGCGGCGATTTTTGCGGTGGTCTGGGAATATCGGGCGAAGCTTGGACACGTGGCGACGACGCTGCATTCCGACCCCCTTTCACAGCGGCTGGCGATCAACCTGATGGCGGGGTTTTTGCCGGCGGCGGTGCTGGGCTTCCTGTTCTACAAGCAGATCAAATACTACCTGTTCAACCCCATTGTGGTGGCGTCTGCGCTGGTGATCGGCGGCGTGCTGATCCTGTGGGCGGAGCGGCGCAAGCACGTGATCAGTACACCGAGCGTGGACGACATCAACTGGCGCCGCGCGCTGGCAGTGGGTTTCGCGCAGGCACTGGCGATGATCCCCGGCACCTCACGCTCGGGCGCCACCATCATCGGCGGCCTGTTCCTTGGGCTGTCGAGAAAGGCGGCGGCGGAGTTCTCGTTCTTTCTCGCCATCCCCACCATGTTCGCCGCCACGGCCTACGACCTCTACAAGAATTGGCACCTGTTCGACGTGCACGACGTGCCGCTGTTCGTGGTGGGCGGGGTGGCATCGTTCATCAGCGCGCTGATTGCGGTGCGCACGCTGATCAAGTTTGTCAGCCGTCACGACTACACGCTGTTCGCCTGGTATCGCATCGTGTTCGGTGGGGTGGTGTTGGCGACCGCCTACTTCGGGCTGATCGACTGGGGCACGCCGGCCTGACCGTCAGGCCTAGACCGCCTTGGGCGGGTGCTTGTCGAGTTTGCGCTGCAGCGTGCGGCGGTGCATTTTCAGCGCGCGTGCGGTGGCCGAGATGTTGCCGTCGTGCGCGTTCAGCACCTTCTGGATGTGCTCCCATTCCAGGCGCGCCACCGACAGCGGTTCAGGGCTGACTTCGAGCGCGGCATCGGGCTGGTCGCGCAGCAGCGCGGCGAGGATTTCGTCGGCGTCGGCGGGTTTGGCCAGGTAATGCCGCGCACCCAGCCGCACCGCTTCAACCGCGGTGGCGATGCTGGCGTAGCCGGTGAGTACGACGATGGCGGGCGCGGGCGTGCGCGCGGCCAACTGCTCGACGACCTTGAGTCCCGATTCGCCCGGCAGCTTGAGGTCGACGACCGCGTGGCTGGGAACGAAGGTTTCCGCCACGGCTCGCGCTTCTCCGGCATCGTGCGCCAGTGCCACCTCGAAGCCGCGTTTCGTCATGGCGCGAGTCAGGGCCGCGGCAAAGTCGGCGTCGTCCTCGACGATCAATAGTTTCATCGCAGCAGCATTCATGGTGTCGGGCTCCACGGCAGGCGGATTCGCACGCAGGTGCCGCCGCCGTCGCGCTCGGTCAGGGTGAGGCTGCCGCCGAGGCGCTCCAGCGTGGCATGGGTGAGCGCGAGGCCCATGCCCCAACCGCGCCCCGGCTTGCTGCTGAACAGCACCCGGCCGGCCTGCGCCT
The DNA here is from genome assembly GCA_964623745.1 of uncultured Thiobacillus sp. GTDB lineage: Bacteria > Pseudomonadota > Gammaproteobacteria > Burkholderiales > Thiobacillaceae > Thiobacillus. Next base: position 116,135 of record CAZUVC010000001.1, read on the forward strand.
TCTGCGCGGGGGTGAAGCCCGGGCCGCGGTCGGCGATCTCGATGATCAGCGCGTCGACGTGCGTCTCGGCGCGGAATTCGACGGCATCGGGCGACACGTCAGCGGCGTTGTTGAGCACGTTCTGGATCGCCTGTTCGAATCCGTCAGGCGCGCTGAAATCGCGACTGTCTGCCGGCAGTTCGGGCGCGATTCGCGCGTCCGGGCGCAATACCTGCCAGCGTTCGATCACCGCTGCGAGCCACGTGTCGAGCGGCAGCACGGCGGGGGGCGTGTCCTGCGCGCGCGCGGCGAGCTGGGTCAGGATGCGTTTGCAGGCCTGCGCCTGTTTTTCCAGGAGCGCACAGTCGGCGCCGATGTCGGGGTCGTTGGCAAATTCGGTCGCAAGCTCGTGCGCGGTGGTCTGGATGGTGGCCAGTGGCGTGGCGAGTTCGTGCGCCGCCAGCGCGGCCTGGGTGCCGAGCGCGACGATGCGCTCGTCGCGCAGCTGCTTTTCGCGCAGCGCCGACAGCTCCTGGTCGCGCGCGCGCAGCGCGGCGTGCATGCGGGTGACGAAGAAGGCGATCAGCGCCGCGCTGATCAGGAAGTTGAACCACATGCCGCCCAGGTGCATGCCGTAGGCGGCCACCGGATCTGCGATCGCCAGCGGCTGGTAGTAGAACAGCAGCAGCGCGTAATAGCCGCCCGCCACCGCCGCCAGCAGCCACACCCAGCGTGGGCGCAGGCTGATGGCGGCGATGATGATGGGCACCAGCATCAGCGAGACGAAGGGATTGGTCGCGCCACCGCTGAAGAACACCAGCACCGCGAAGGCCGTCAGGTCGGCCAGCAGGTGCGCGAGGAATTCGATCTGCGTGGCCGGTACATCGAGCCGCAGCCGCCACGCGGTGGACAGCGAGAACAGCGCCATCAGCACCAGCACCGAGGCCATCGGAAACAGCGGCATGCGCACGCCCAGACCCCAGTGCAGCCAGACGATGCCGGTCGCCCAGCCGGCAATCAGCGACACGCGCACCGCCAGCAGCCGTCCCAGCAGGGCGCGGGCGGGCAGGGTGGACAGCAGCGTGAAAGTGGGCGCGGACGACATGGCGGCATTGTAATGCGCGCACCGGCGCGGACTGCGGGCTGCGACAATTTGTCCAATTGTGCGCGGCGCGCGGGGTGCCTACAGTGACAACACGCGTCATCGCGTACCTCACGTTCATTCCCGCCTGTTGGCGGGATTTTTTTGTCGGGGCTGCCGAAGCGGGCGGAGAGGGAATTGAAAAAGCCCCGCGTTTGGCTCACGGGGCTTTTTGTTGGGCGCAGCCTTGGGCGACCGCTTAAAACTGCACGTTCACCCCGGCGTAAATCGAGCGGCCGGAGCCTGGAACGGCGACTCCCCAGGGGACCCCGTTGATCGACATCGTCATGCCCTGGCCGACGTAGGCGCCGCCCAGCGGCAGTGCGTAGCCGGTGTCGAACAGGTTGTCGATGCCAACGTCCAGACGGACCTGCTTCCATGCGTAGCTGCTGCGCAGATTGATGAGGCTGTAGCCATCGGTCTCGATCTCGTTGCGGACATCCGAGACGTCGTTCTTCGCCGCGACGAACTGCGCTTCCAGCGTATTGGTCAGGCGCCCGCGTCTTTGCGTCAGCGCCAGCTTCGCATTCAAGGGCATGATGTTGTAGAGGGGGTCGCCGGTGTCCCGGTTTTCGCCCCGGATGTAGTTCACGATGCCACTCAGGGTGAAGTCGCCATGCGCGGGCGAGCGGGCGGCCAGGAAATGGCCTGAGATATCCACGCCGTATAGACGTGCGGACTGGTTGACGAACTTGAGCACGTTGAATTGATCGTCAGGGCAGCTGGTCCCATTGCAGACGGCGTCGATGTAGTCCCTGACGTGCGTGTAGTACGGCGCGATCCGTACGCTCCAGGTCTTCTTCCAGGCATCGTGCCAGTCGGCGGCGACGCTCAGCGTGTGGGCCACCTCCGGTTTCAGATTGATGTCGCCCACATAGCCGTTACCGTCGCCGACAAAGTTGTTCATGATTGCCGCCATGGGCCAGGCGGACCAGGTGTAGCGCTCGTAGAGGTTGGGCGCGCGGGTCTTCTGCGCGATGCCGGCCTCATAGGTCTGCGTGGCATCGGGCTCATAGCGCAGCAATGCGGTGAGATCCCAGTTGCGGTCGGTCTTGCTGCGATCCTGGGCGTTGAAGGCGGTCGCATCGGCAATCTGGTTGCCCATGCACATGCCGCTGGTGCAGTACCCCATCACATCGCCGGCATCCATCTTGACCGTCTCATGGCGCAGGCCAAGGAGGCTTGTCCACTGCGGGTTGAGCCTGGCTTCCCATTCCCCGAACAGCGCGTAGCGGTCGCGCTGGCCGTCGTTGATGTTCCAGAAGGTCCCCGGAGACATGCCGCCTGTCCCCGACGGCGGCCACCAGTCGTCCAGTCGATAATCCTGATATTCGCCGCCGACCCGCAGGGTATCGCGCCCGGAAAGCAGGACCTCGGCGTTGACCGCGAGGCCGTGGGTTTTCCCCTCGGTGTACATCGGCATGCCGGGCGCAGTGCCGTACTGGAACTGCTTGTCCTCGCCGAAATCCATCTGGTGCTCGGTGTGCTCGCGGTAGGCGCGCGCTTTCAGGGTGCCCCATTGATACTGCCCGGTGTAGCCCAAATTGACCTGGGTACTGGTGTTGTCGGTCAGGTCCATGCGCTGGTTGGGGAAATTCTCGTACGGGATGTGCTGAACCCCCAGCTTCAGATCGAACAGATGATGCTCGTTGCGCAAGGCCACGCCGAGCGCGTGGTTGATCGACTTGAAGGCGGTGGAACCGACTTCGTCGAGCGGCAGCGTATGTCCGGGCCGGCCGGTCGCGGTCGTCGTCTTGAAGTGGTCGCCCGCCGTGTAGTTGTCGGACTGCGCGGTCGAGCCGGTATAGGTCACACTCAGGTTTTCGCCGGCAAACGTCGCGGCAAGATGGGCCCCCATCGCATTGCCGTTGCTGCGGTAGAAGGCGCCGAATTCACCCTGCGTCAGGACGCCTTCGCCGGGCTTCGCGAATTGCGGCTGGGCCGAATCCACGAGGATGGTGCCGCCGATGCTGTCGCCGCCGACGCTGACGGGCGTGATGCCGGCATAGACCGTGATGCGGTCGACCCGGGTGGGATCGATATACGACAGCGCCGGGTTCATGTGGTTGGGGCAGGCCGCGATCAGGTCCATGCCGTCGACCTTGATGCGCAGCCGGTCATCGGCCAGGCCGCGAATCGACGGCAGGCTGGACACGCCGCCGGCACTGGTGAAACTGACGCCGGGAACATCGCGAAGCAGGGTGGCCGTGTCGCTGGTGGCGGCGCGCATCGGCAGCAGTGCGGCGGCATCAAGGGTGATACGGTTGAGTTCGCTGCCTTCCGGTTCCGCCGTGCCGACGATGACGACGGCGGGCAGGGGCGTCTCGGTTGATGCAGGGAGTATGCTGACTTGTGCGCTTGCAGGAGCCGACCAGGCCGACAGGGCAAGCGAGACCACAAGGGCAAGGGGTTTTTTCGCGCAGGCCATGGTGTTTCTGGGTATTGTTGTGAGCGGCGCAAGTCTAGGCGGCCTGCCGTCACGCGAGAATGTGGCAAATTGCCGCAAGCCTTGCCGGACCGCGCGCTGCGGCGATTTGACGCATCGCATTCCGCGCAGGAATCCCCTATCGTTGCGGGTGGTCAGAACGTGGCGCCGTGCGTGACGATGTCGCGCTGCTGGCGCAGTCTTCCTAAAAAATGGAGCAAAGATGAAACTGAATCTGTGGATGTTTTCCGTCATCGCCGCCCTGGCCGCGCAATCGGCGTGGGCCGCCAACGTCAACGTCAGCGACGCCTGGGCGCGCGCCACCATGCCGGGCCAGAAGGTCAGCGGCGCCTACATGCGGATTCAGTCGGATGTCGATGCGAAGCTGATCGGCGCATCCAGCCCGGCGGTGCCGCGGGTGGAGGTGCATGAAATGAAAATGGACGGCGACATCATGCGCATGCGCGAGGTCACGGCGATCGAACTGCCGAAAGGCCAGGCCGTTGCGCTCGAGCCCGGCGGTTACCACATCATGCTGATGAATCTGCCGAAGCCGATTGCGGCCGGCGATGTGATTCCGCTGACCTTGACGATCGAGTCAGGCGGCAAGCGGCAGACGGTGGAGGTGAAGGCCGAGGCGCGCGCGCCCAATCAGCCCATGCAGCACCTCCATCATCACTGAGCGACGCGGTTTCAAGCAGGACGCACCGCACCCAGGATCGCGCCGCGCGTGCGCAAGTCATCGAGCAGGGCGCCGCCGGCCTGCAGGATGAGCGCCGGGTCGGGATGGCGGCTTTCGGTCGCGATCTGTTCCAGCGCGGCGCGGCCGGTCAGCGTGCCCGGTTCCAGCAGCGTCAGCAGACGCGCGGTAAACGCATTGATCTCGCTGAACTGAACGGTGTCCGCGGCGTCGCGGAACACCAGCAGATGCGTTTCAGCCGGCAGCACCTTGCGGCGCGGTGCGATGCGGTGCACCGGCCAGTCGTAGCGCAGGTTGGCCAGCACCGGGTTCAGGAGCGGCACGCCGTCGAGCAGGTCGCCCGCCGGGTCGAACGCGCGGTCCGCGCTGCGGGTCGACACCGACAGCACCAGCTCGATCCACTCGTAATGCGCCAGCGCCAGCAGATAGGGCGGCATGTCTTCGGACGCGGTCCATTCGTTCTGCAGGAACTGGATGAATTCGTCCGGGATCTGGCGGAAGTAGGGCGTGTGGCTGCGATGGATGCTAAAGAAAGCGCGCACCAGCCGTGCCCACTTGCGCGCCCCCAGCACCTGCCGCAGCACCGGAAAACAGCTCAGCAAAAAGCCCTCGATGTTGTTGTACAACAGGCCGGTGTAGATGTTCATGCGCCGCGCTTCGACGCCCGCGGGGCGCGGATGCGCCTTCGGGTCGCGGATGTGCGCGGTGAATGCGAACTGGTAGCGCTGGAATTCAGGAAGCGCGGACATTCTGTTCATCGTGCGCGTGCGCGGCCTGGATGCGCGCGATCTGTTCGACCTCGCGCGTGAGTTCGTCCAGCGGCGGGATGTTGAAGTCGCGCTCCAGCAACGTCGGCGCGACGCCGTGGATGCGGTAGGTCTGGTCGAGCAGCGCCCACACAGGGTCGATCACGTCGGCGCCGTGGGTGTCGACCAGCAGGTCCGGGGCTTCGACGTAATGCCCGGCCACGTGCAGGTAGACGATGCGCTCGGTCGGCAACGCGCGGATGAAATCGAGCGGATCGTAGCGGTGGTTGACGCTGTTGACGTAGACGTTGTTGACGTCCAGATGCAGGTCGCAACCGGCTTCATCAAGCACGGCGCGAATGAAGGCGAGCTCGTCCATGTCGGCAATCGGCGCGGCCGTGTAGGTCGACGCGTTTTCAATCGCGATGCGGCGCTCGAGGATGTCCTGCGCACGGCGGATGCGGCGAGCGACGTGTTTCACCGCTTCTTCGGTGAAGGGGATCGGCAGCAGGTCGTACAGGTGCCCGTCGTCCGAGCAGTACGACAGATGTTCGGTATAGAGCTGAATGCCGTGGGCATCCATGAATTGCCGCGTCTTCGTCAGCAGCATTTCGTCGAGTGGCGAAGGACCGCCGAGCGACAGCGACAGGCCGTGGCAGACGAAGGGATAGCGTTCGGTGAAGCCGCGCAGGTCGCGGCCAAAGGCGCCACCCATGTCGATCCAGTTTTCCGGAGCGATCTCGAAGAAATCGATGGCGTCGGGGACCCGGGTTTTCAGCGCGGGAATGAGTTCGCGCCGAAACCCGAGCCCCGCGCCGGACAGGCGCAGGGGGGTCATCAGACAGGCAGCTTACTGCGCGGCGCCCGGCGTGGCGGCCGGCTTCTTGGTCGCACCGCACTTGCCTTCGCCACACTTGCCGTCCTTCATCTTGGCCTTGTTGCCGCACTTGCCTTCACCACACTTGCCATCCTTCATCTTGGCCGCGCCGCCGCATTTGCCGTCCATCGGCTTGGCACCGGTCTTGGCGCCGCACTTGCCTTCGGCCGGCTTGGCTGCGCCGTGGTTGTCGGCGACCTGGTAGCCCGAGGACAGGCCGGTCAGGGCGAACGGATTCTCAGCAGCCGCGGCGATGGGGGCAGCGGCCATGCTGGCGACGAAAGCGGAGCCGACGGCGGTGGCGATCAGGGTTTTCTTGGACATGGTGTTTCTCTCCTAACGGTTTATTGACGGTCAAAATTACCGGACGATCCGGCATGTTGCAAAAGGCTCACGAGCCGAGCTTTTTCTGCAATTCGCGTGCGATGCGCTGCCGGGCTGCGGGTGCCAGCCCGGCAGCATCATCGTTGGCCGCTGTTTCAGCGCGAAGCAGACGGCGCATTTCCTGCAGTTGCTGGTTGAAGCGGGTGCAATTTGCGCAAATGGCCAGGTGCAGGCGCAAGGCCATGCGGTTGGAAAGCGGCAGCCGTTCGTCCATCGCGCGCGAGGCGAGTTCCGTCACATCCCTGCATGTCGGCATCCATTTCATACGGCCCCCGCCTTCGAAAACCCGTTCAACTCAAGGCACTGCCGCATGAACAGTCGTGCGCGATGCAGCAGTACCCAGCAGTTCGTCGGCGTGATATTCAATTCCTTACAGATTTCTTCGGTTTCCATGCCGGCCACCTCGCGCAGGCTGAACACCTGGGCCATGACCGGCTTCAGGCGGTCGGCGCAGTCGTCCAGCACGCGCCGCAACTGGCCCAGTTCCGCCTCGGCGTGCGGATTGCCCCAGGGGCGCAACGGCTCGGCCCAGTGCCCGTCCTGCCTGAACAGCAGGTCGATCGCCTCCTCGCCGTCGTCGTCGCGCGGAATTTCCACCTCGCGCACATTGCGGCGGATCAGGTCGACGATCTTGTGCTTGAGAATGCCGGTGAGCCAGGTGCGCGGACTGGCGTCGCCGGCGTAGCGGGCCTGGGCGGACAGCGCCGCAAGCAGGGTTTCCTGCACCGCGTCCTCGGCCAGTTCGTCCGAATGCAGCTGGCGGCGTGCCACCCGGAACAGGTAATCGCCGTGGTCGGTCAGCCAGGTGTG
>CAZUVC010000002.1:0-57646 GCA_964623745.1 uncultured Thiobacillus sp.
GTCGAGCCAAGACAATTGGGTAGGCGTCGCAGGAACGAGCGCAGCGCCTGCCTTGTTTACCGAATCTGCGGCGGATTGATAGGCAATTTTCCAGTTCGCTTTTATCTGTGCCAACACTTGTTGTTGGTTAGGCACTTTCATTCCGCAGACTTTGGTTTGATCTTCCTTTTCATGTCCGAACGCACTGCCCAGTTCGTTGATGTCCTTCATGGTTTCGCAGGCGTCGTAAACGTCCCACGCTGTCACCCCCACGATAATCGCTGTTCCTGCGAACGGAATCGCCTGACCCGCAACGGATGACACGTTCCTGCTCGCATTAGCGACGGAGCGGGCTGCCAATCGCTTCGATATTTTTTTCGCGGTCAGCGCTTGCTGCTCTGATGCTCGCTTCAGTGCGACGTGCTCTGCCGCAATCTTCTTCTTGGCTCGCTCAGCGTCCATGCGCTCTTGTTCAATGGCCTTGTTCGATGCGACCAACTTGGCGTTCTCTCTGGCGAGCGTCTTGGTTGCTTTCTCGATCTCCCTTTTCCTTGTGGCAGTAGGGCTGTCCCTCAGCATCCTTGACAAGGCCACGTCCGGAAGCGCCGAAGCGAGAATTGCCCTTAACGCGCCATACCCAGCTGCATGGACAGCATCGTTGAGAAGGGTAAGAACATTCAGCGAGGCAAGCCCCAACAAAGTAGAAACAAGAAGAAAGGTTTTTGTCCTACGCCACACCTTCCCGAGGGAGCCCCCCGGTTGAGCGGATACAGCATCGACTGTTCCCATGTTTGTCCTTGGCGCTATTTTCCCCGGGACTCCATAATGATCCATTGTGCCGGAGGCTGGTGAATGTAAGCCTTGTTCTGAATTCCTTTTCGCTCTTTGTCAGAACGCGGTCGGTGCCCGTGCGAATCCCCCAGTCGGATATTCGCCGCGACATCCCGCGTCGCATTTCAAACTTGAAGCCGTGAACTATAAAGGAGACGCAGATGAAAGCCATCCCGATAGGTGTAATCGTTTCCCTGATGGGCATGGGCGCAGCAAGCGCTCAGTTCGATCTTCAGGGGGGCAACAGCGTAGTAGAGGGTAACAGGATCTACCAGACGGATCCCGGTACGAACAATATCCGGTACGACAAGCCCTCGCTGGTACTAAAAGGCAAGCGGCTGTACGAGATGGACCCCGGTACCAACAACATCCGGTACGACAAGCCCTCGTATGTCATCGACGGCGACACGATCTACAAGACATACCCGGGCACAAATAACCGTGACTACCGCGCCCCGGCGTACAAAGCACAATGAAGAAGAGCGATGGTTTCGTGAAATATGTGTCGGGCTCCCTGGCCGAGAGGAATGCGTCTTCCAAGGGCTTGTTCGACCTCATGTATGAGCTCGACGTGGCCGAACGTGACGTGCAAGCCATGATCGCAGATAGCGGCCGATTGGAAAGGGCGTTTGAAGAACTGGACGCGCTGGCAGAACAGCTGAGTCTGCAACAGGAAGGAACCCCCGAGTACCAAACCGCAAGAAGACGCCTGGATGAGATTTACAAAAGCTCCGAAAATCCCCGGCCAAAGCAACCCGAGTTTAGAAAGGGGGTGAGAAACGCACTGCTTAGACTGAAGTACGACGCATTGCAGGTGATCTACATGGCCATATTTTACCTAGTGGTCATTGTGTTTAATGTGGCCGCCTTCGTAGGGTTCATCTACTTCCTGCCTACCATTGTGGAGTGGTTGTTTTGAATCTCCCCAACCCGTCTGAATTTCCGATATGGCTTGAGCGCGGCAGCTGTGAGGGAGACCAACAGGCATCTTGTGTTCCGATGATTAACCCCTAACCGACCATGAGGTAATGAAGAATATGAATATGAGAAAAATGCTGGCGGCCATGTCTACGATGGCTCTTTTATTTCTTTCTGGGTGTGTCACTACCCCTTACAACACCGCCGAGACCGCCAAAGAGTCCAACGGCGCTTTGATGGTCTATCCCATATCAAAAGAAGTTGCCGACTCGGTGCTCCAGCAGTCAATAAAGGAACAATTCCCTGATCAGACATTTTTGCCTGTAGGTAACGGTTATCGAGTGTATGTAAGATTCTTGCTCGATGACCACAACTTCGTGGCAACAATGGTCCCCGCTAAGGGAACGCTGCCGTCGGGCGAAGTTGTCGACGCATACTATTTCAACGTGAATCAGTTCGGCACGATGCTGATCAGTGGCCGTGTACGAGCTGGGCACTTGCTTGAAATAATCACTGCGAATGCAAACAAGGTAGCGAAACCGGTCCCGATGGTGATTTCAGTACAGTAGCGGGGGCCTCGCCCTCGTCGTCACAGGTGGCCCCTGGGCGGCGACGTATCGTCGAGTGCGTCGAGTGCGTCGGGTGCGCCGGGGGCTTCGTGGTGAATCTGTCTTCGTGCCGCAAGGACTCCTGAAGGTCTGGCTGGCACTCCTCCGGCTCCGCCCAGGGGAGGCTGATCCTTACAAAATTCCACGGGAGGCCATAGCAGCGGTTATCGGCCGATACAGCCCCTCCACCTGACGCACTCGACGATTCGGCGTCATCCAGACACAGGACGCGACAAGTCGTCGGGTACGTCGATTGGCCAATTCGGCTGGGAGTGAATTCAGGGCGCTGAAGCAGCTTTCGCAAGCCAATGACACGCCACCCTTCTGAAAGAGTTTAACCGCGTTGTATTTTTACCAATGAAGTTATGGGCCTCCCGCCCATCAGTCGAGCCAGATTCACCGCGGCCGCACACTATTTTCCCGATTGGCGCAATGTCGTCGTTGAAATTCCTAGTGGCCGACGCCATGATGTAGACAGATGACCACGAGATAACCGGAAGGCATGGCTCTCGACATCGGAACGTGAGACCCCATCGAGGCTGGACCGTACCCCACCAGTCTCATTTCTCTCACGGCCCAAGGCATCGGACGGCACGGAAGTTACCACGCGTGCCGGACGAGCCAGCGGGTTTCAGCTTCTAGACCGAATCTAGGTCAGCCACCAAAAAGGAAGTGGCTAGTGGAACGGAAAGCCAAGGCTTTTTCGGTCCGCTGCCTTGTCTCCTTCCCCTCCTACAAAAGCGGACGCAATCCTGAATAAAGGAAAGCGTATGACCAATGAAAAAAGCACGCATCCCGCTGTGGAAGCCACAGGGACGGTCTGTTCCTCAGACGACATAATGCGTGGTTCGTTTTCTCCCGTCAGCGACGAAACATCCCGTTCGTCAATCCAGCAGGCAATTCCGGTTCCCCGTGGGAAGCTGCCAATCGGTTTTCATGAAAAGCTACGTCTCGTCCTCAGCCAGAGGGGTGTGGCCTATGGCGTGGTGCCCTCCGCCGGCAACTACCTTGCTCTCCCGGTAGGCGGGAAACAGCTTACCAACATAATCCGTGCCCTTGCCCACGAGGAAGGATCCACGCTTCGCGGCATGGACATCAAGGAGATCAACGAATCGTTGGTCGCCTACGCCGAGTTTGTTGGGGCGACTGAAGCAGTGTGGTATCGAATCGCCCCCATCGAGGGCGGCATTGAGATCGACATGGGCGACGACCAGAACAGCCGCGCCGTCATCAAAGATGGGACGGTTCAGATGGTTACCCAGGGTTCCAAGACCTTGTTTTACCGCACACCTGTATCGGCAGCGTTTGTGATGCCTGCGGGGGCAGGTGACCTTGATCGTCTGAAGCGCTACCTCAACCTGCATGCCGTGGATCAGTTACTGCTGGTGGCCTGGATGAGCTATACGTTGGCCCACCCGAAGCTTTCAACCAGCAAGTTTCCAATCCTGGTGATCAATGGCGACCAGGGGAGTGGCAAGACCTCGCTCTGCAACCATGTCATCTACCCCTTGATAGACCCGAACGTCATCGGCGTTCAGGTCTTTCCAGCAAGCGCCAAGGACCTCGCCATCGCCTCACAGAACGCGCATGTACTGTGCTTCGACAATATGCGCTCATTCAAGGTGGCGATGGCTGACATCCTCTGCATTGCTGCCACCGGCGGGGCCATCACCAATCGCGCTCTTTATACGGACGCCGACCAGCACGTCCATAACCTGCATGTGGCTCTGGTTCTGAACGGCATCCACCATTTCATCACCCAACCAGACCTCGCCCAGCGCTGCGTACCGATCCGTACCCTGCCTTTGTCAGCAGACAAGCGTAGATCGGAAGCGGCCATGCTCAAAGAACTGAAAATCGATATGCCCGTCATCTTTCGTGGCTTGCTCGATTTGATCGCCAAAATCCTTCAGCACGTGCATGAGGTTGACCTGGAAGAACCTGAGCGCATGGTGGATTTCGCCAGATGGCTGGCAGCCATGGAAAAAGTGCACGGAATTCCGCCCGGGATCTACCAAGGGGCCTATCGCGACACCCTGCGCCAGACCCAATTGGATAGCCTGATGGAAAACGTCCTCGCTGCCACCCTCATCGAGTTCTGTGACCGTATCCCGGGTACCGCGTGGAGCGGCACGCCTGCCGAACTTCTAGATGCACTCAATAATCTCGTCAACAGGGGGACGACCTACTCTGGCGAATGGCCGCAAAATCCAATAGCCCTGTCAAAGCGCGTCAATGGCTTGAAAGCAAGCTTCCTTGCACAAGGCATCGATATTCAGTTCGGGCGTGGCAAGGAACGCTCGATCGACATTCGTAAGACACGGGGCAGTGAGCATGAATAAGCCACAACACCGCTCCAAAAATCCGGTCTCGATCACCTATCTCGCCGAATGGCTGGATCAGATTGACCCGGACATCTGTTACCGCGACTGGATACGAGCCTTGATGGCGGTGTACTACGAAACCGGTGGCAGCGAAAAAGGCTTTGAACTTGCCGATGCCTGGAGCAGCCGGGGTCAGAAATACGGTGGATGCCACGAGATCAGGTCAAAGTGGAATTCATTCAGGATCGATCAAAAGAAGCCCATCACGATCGGCACCCTGATCTGGATGGCACGTCAGGAATAAGCCCACCGGTCCAGTTACACACAACGCAGGCATCCGCCCCTTCCGTGCCCTATCGGTACGGGGTGAATCCCCCTCGTTTACCTCTCGCGCCACCTGGCGCAACAGCAAGCCTCATCACTCTTTATTACTAATGGAGGGCACTATGCCTATTGTCAAAATCACCCAGAACTTCATCACCAATGACCTGCACTGTCCCGAGGGAAAGAACCGCATCGAATACTGCGACGCAGAAGTGCCCGGTCTGCTGATCGAGGTTCGCGCCACTTGCCAAGGCTCCGGAACGTACTATCTTCGCTACAAGAACGAGGCCGGCAAGACCTCATATCAAAAGCTCGGGCTCACCTCCATCATCGGCCTGACTGACGCACGCAAGCAGGCCAAGACGCTGAAGGCCCAGATAGCCTTGGGCAGCGACCCGAGCGCAGAGAAGAAAGCACGCAAGGCGGTACCGACTTTCAGCGAGTTTTTCGAAGAGCACTACCTGCCATATGTGAAGCCGCGCAAGCGTTCATGGAAGCGGGACGACGAGCTTTACCGACTTCGCATCAAGAAGGTATTCGGGCACGTCCGTTTGAACCAGATCAGCCGTCAACAGATTCAGTCGTTCCATACTGATCTGCTGGATGAGGGCCTGGCTCCTGCGACCTGTGACCATCACATCAAGCTGCTGAAACATGCCCTGAACCTGGCCATCGACTGGGAACTGCTGACCGAGAAGAACCCGGTTTCACGTGTGCCGCTGTTCGCAGTCGACAACAAGGTCGAGCATTATCTGGACGATGGCGAGCTGGAGAAACTGTTGACGGTCCTTCACACCGATGAAAACCGCCCGGTCTGCCTGATTGCGCTTTTCCTCATCTCGACCGGCTGCCGGTTGAACGAGGTGTTGTCGGCGCGGTGGCAGCAGGTCGATCGGGTGAATCGGGTGTTCCGCGTGGATGCCATCAACAGCAAAAGCAAACGCGTTCGCTCTGTACCTCTGAACGACAGCGCGCTGGAGGTTCTGGGTCAACTGGATACGGAGGGCAAGTTCGAGCACCTGTTCATCAATAAGCAGACCGAGCAGCCCTACACGACGATCATGAAGGTGTGGGCTCGGCTGCGCAGCAAAGCTGGTTTGCCCCACCTGCGCATCCACGACCTACGCCATCAGTTCGCGTCGTTTCTGGTTAACAGCGGCAGGACGCTCTACGAAGTGCAACAACTGCTTGGCCATTCGGATGCAAAGGTCACGCAGCGCTACGCTCATCTTTCCTCCAAGACCCTGCAGGATGCCGCCAACAGCGCGTCGGTGGCCATGAAGGACTCGATGAGGAAGGCGGCGTAGCTGGCCGGCGGGGTCGCGCCCGGTGCGGTGCGTGCCCCGGCCCCCGGCACCGGCTCCCCCACTGTTGCCCATAGTGGCCCGCAGCGGGGCGGTCACGGGGCGTGGATGGGGGCAGTCATCCCGGGCCCCCCGGGGGGCCACAGGGGCCGCATTTTTGGGGCGTCTTTTCAACCCCGGCGTGAGGAGGTGGCAGGACACACCCCGGTCGGTTTCAGTTCGGAGGATCGGCCACTATCCAGTTGTTTCGTTTCGAGTTTCTGAAAAAAATGAGCTAGTTCGGGGATTTTGGTTCGGTATAGGTTCGGTCGCGACATAGCATCGCCGCCACCCGCAAAAAATCACTTCGAAATCTTCAACTTACTGATATAATTGCGGATTGTGCTCCGTGCTGTTAATCCGCAGGTCCCTGGTTCGAGCCCAGGTCGGGGAGCCACGAATTCATGCACTTAGGCCACCTCAGGGGTGGTCTTTTTGCGTTCTCCGGGTCTGTGCAGGCCGCTCCAGGGGGCCCGGTTAGCGTCTCTCGCTCATCCACACGTCAAAGGAATCGACATGCAGACAGACCAGGTTCTAAACCACTTGAAAAAACATGGCCAGCTTCTCGACCTGGAAATTGCCTCGGCAACCGGCATCGCGCTGCCTCAGGTACGCAAGGTACTTGCTGACTTGATGGCACGCAAGGAAATCTCCCAGTGCAGCGTCACCCACTTCAACGGCAACAAGCGTGTTGAAGGTTTTCAGTGCCGGATTTCGGGTTATGTGCCGCCCGTCGCACCCGGTCGCAAGGCCGGAAAAACCGTCTCATCCGACTAGCGACGCGGCAGCCGTCGACACGTATGCGGCCCAGGAGTCCAGCGGGTGATCCCTTCAGCGAGGGGTGATCCCAGTGGGTTTCAACCAAATTAAAGAGCACCACCCGTGACCAACGCACAACGCCGAGCTGCCTGGCTCGCCAAACAGGCCCAAGAAGCGTCTACAGGTAACGCCAGCAAGCCTGAGCCTGCGCCTATATCCACGCCCAGCAGCGCGTTCTGCCCCCATGAGGCGGGCGCGTATTACCTGGCTTCCGTGAATACGGTCGGCACGTTCAAGATGTTCGCCAGGGACCTCAAGCCGCCCGTCTACACTTACGACATCACCACCGTGCGTTTTGAATTGAATCCTGAAACCGGCAAATGGACCTGGTTTGATGGCGAGAAACATCACTCCCCGCGCAAGAACCAGGAGGGTTGGCGTCTAGGCAGCAAGCGGTTGCACGCCACCCGCGAAAGCGCAGAGGCCGAGCTTCAGCGCGAGATGGCCAAGAACGGCGACCGGGTGACCAGGGTGCATGACCTGCCCGACGATGCGATTGCGCTGAAAAAGATCCGCAGCGCCCACCACCCTGACCGCAATCCCGATGCCGATGGTGAGCTCTATCAGGCTGTCGTCGAAAAACTGGACAGGATGCGCACGCTGACCCTGCGAGCCGAAGCCTGATAGCGTCTTGATCCGAACCACGCAAGAGATCCAGCCTGACAATCCGCTGCACGGTGTCACGCTTGCACAGTTATTGGACGAACTGGTTTCGTTCTATGGCTGGGAGGTACTGGGACGGAAAATCGAGATCCGCTGATTCACCCATGACCCGAGTATTGCGTCGAGCCTCAAATTTCTTCGTCGTACTCCGTGGGCGCGGGCGCGTGTGGAATCGCTGTATATCGAGATGGTTCGAGGCAGGGGTACCGATCAGCTGTAATCCTCAGGTCCCGGGTCCGAGTCCAGGTCGGGGCGCGAAAATACGAAAGGCCCGCAGCGATGCGGGCCTTTTTCATGTCTGCTTTTGGCTCGGGAGCCAATTGCAACGGCCTGCGCGATTGCGGGCCGTTTCTATGTCATTGCGGATCTCCGCGCGACCGGTCAGCTTCGCGTGACCGTCGGATTTACGGTTTCTTGGGCGTGGTGTATTTGACCACTTTATGGAACGGTTCCCAGATGGTGTCGTACCCGACGTAACCCTTCTCGGTCGGCGCTTTTTGCCGGGTGGTCACAAAGCGTGATTTGCCTTCCGGGACGGGACGCTTGATCTTGGTGGGTTCGCTCATGGTTTACCTCGTCTCATTGGAAAATTGGGCTTGGAAACACCGTGTCTGGCAGTGTGCAAACATTCAAACGGGAACGGCGCGACAGTCGTTCAGATCAGGTGCCGCTTCCAACTTGCCGCCGTACTGAATTTCCGCGTCGGTGGCATCACGCACCATCAGGATCTCAAGCTTGAAAATCACTTCCCGGCCGCACAGCGGGTTGTTGCCGTCTATCGTCACCGTTTTTTTGTCCACTCGGGTCACCAGAAAACTCCTGGTTTGGCCGTTGTCATTTTCCATCAGGATGGCGGTGCCGACTTCACGGTAGGCCTCGGGGACGTTCGCGATCGCTTCGATAATCACCAGTTCTTCATCCCGGGGGCCATAGATGTCGTTGCAGTCGATGGGTACCTCGATGACATCGCCCTCGGATTTGCCTTCCAGCGCGCCCATGACCTGCGGCGACAGGATCTCGTTGACGCCATGCACATAGCCCAGCGGAAACTCGACCTGGGTCAGCACCTGGCGTGTTTTCTGGTCGATGACCTTGTAGGTCAGTTCGACATATTTGTTGGCTTCGATGATGGCTTTCATGGGGATCCCGAGGTTTCAGAAAATGGAGGCGGCAAAGATCCGCACCTCGCCCTGTTCATAGCCCAGCACCAGCCGACCGAGCCATTCACCTTCCCGCTTCGTGCTTCGGACCCGGTACAGCACCGTGACATGCTGGCCTCTGCGGATGATGCCCAGGTAATCCCATTCCTTGTGCAGGCTTCGTGTCAGTTCGCTGTTGGCGAACTGTTTGCCGACTTCGATTTCATTGAGGCCGAGCAGCAGGTCGTAAGAGAACTTGCGGATGAATTTGCCGTACTGCCCCTGGTTGGAGTATTTGATCAGGTCGTTCCACATCGGGTGAGCGAGTTCCAGAATCGCCTCGTCGGTGTGGTCGATGATGTTGGTGGCGGTCTTGGGTGTAGCTTCGACAACGGAACTGCTCATGTGTAATTCCTGATAAGGGTCGCTGAAAAAAACGGTGCAAGAACGTGCGGGTCGTCACGGAGCCCAGCAGCGGTCATCAGGCGCGCTGCCGGGGCTGCGGCCTACTCCTCCTTGCCGACCAGGTGATAGCACGGGGCCTTTTCCATGGTGTATTCGCCGGTCTCGGGATCGCGGCGCGATACGGTGAGGACGTGCCAGTTTTCATCGTCGAGCTTCATCGCATCACCCCGGTAGTAGTAGCCCGGCCAGCGGGTTTCCTTGCGGAACAGGGTGTGTTGCATGACCGCCTCGGAGGTGAGGTGACGATGCTTCAGCTCCCAGGCGCGCAGCAGTTCATGGATGTCCTCGGCGGCGATTTTATCCAGGTCCTCTTCCATGATCTTGAGTTTCTTCAGGCCGATCTGCAGCAGCTTGTCGTTGGTCATGTAGTTGACCGTCGCCCCTGCGCAGTACTCGTCCATCAATTTCTGCAGGCGGTCGAGGCCCTGTCTGGGGTTGATGTAGTGCGGGTTGACGCTGCCCGCGGTGATCTCGTTGCGGTTGACCCGATAATGCTCCAGCGGCTTGAAGATTTCTTCCCCGCGGCGCTGGATCTGCGCCTCGGAAACCTGGATGCTCTCGGCCTTGCCATCGTCGATGTACTTGCACGCGGCCTTGGCGGCCAGACGGCCTTCGGTAAACGAGCCCGACGAGAACGCGTGCGGCGTACCGCCGACGGCATCGCCCGCGCCGAACAGACCTTCGACCGTGGTCATGCGGTTGTAGCCCCAGTAGTATTCCGGAGGGGAAATGTCCTCCGGGCCTGAACACCAGGCGCCGCAACCGGTCGCGTGCGAGCCCATCACATAGGGCTCGGAGGTGGTCAGCTCGGGGTTTTCATACTTCGGATTGACATCGGTCGCCGCCCACAGCACGGCCTGGCCCACGGTCATGCCGAGGAAGTTGTGCCAGCCGATCTCCTCAAGGTGCGGATCCTGGAAGGCCTCCATCGTCACCATGTGGATCGGACCGCGACCGGCGTTCACCTCGGAGATGAATGCGTGGTTGCGCAGACAGGTCGGAATCGGTTTGTGGGACAGATGCTGACCCTCGGTATCCAGATATTCCTTGCCGACCATTTCAGTCAGCGCCGGGAACCACTTCGACTCGTACTCCTCGCCATTGCAGTTCTGCGTGTAGGTCTTGAGGTGCAGGAAGTAGGCCCCCACCGGACCGTAACCGTCCTTGAATCGCGCCAGCACGATACGGTTTTCCATCTGGGTCATTTTCGCGCCCGCCTGGATCATCAGGCCATAAGCCGAGCCCGACGACCACGGCGCATACCAGACGCGACCCGCACCTTCACCCACCGAGCGCGGCTTGAAGATGTTGGAGGCGCCGCCCGCGCCGACAATCACCGTCTTCGACTTGAAGACGTGGTAATCGCCGGTGCGAACGTTGAAGCCGACCGCGCCGGCCACGCGATTCTCCTTGGCGTCATCCATCAGCAGATGGGTGACGCAAATCCGGTTGAAGACCTTGTCGGCGGATTTTTTGGCGGCCTCGGCGACGATCGGCTTGTAGGATTCGCCGTGAATCATGATCTGCCAGCGCCCTTCGCGCTGATAGCTGCCGGTCTTGGGGTTGCGCATGATCGGCAGACCCCACTCCTCGAACTGGTGAACGGCGGAGTCGACGTGACGCGCCATATCGAACAGCAGGTCTTCGCGCACCATGCCCATCAGGTCCATCCGCGCGTACCGGACGTGATCTTCAGGCTGGTTCTCACCCCAGCGCGTGCCCATGTAGCAGTTGATCGCGTAGAGGCCCTGCGCCACCGCACCCGAACGGTCCATGTTGGCCTTTTCGGCGATGACGATCTTCTTGTCCTGCCCCCAGTAGCGGGCTTCCCACGCAGCACCCGTGCCGCCGAGGCCCGCACCGACGACGAGGACGTCGATGTTGTCTTCGACAATAGTCTTGTAAGCCATCAGTAGTACACCCCCTCTTTCATCACGAGACCGTTCGACTCCAGCGTATGCAGCTCGCCTTCGTCCAGGCGGATGTATTTGGGCTCGTTGAACAGCAACTGGCTGTCGCGCATCGCCTGGCTGGGCGCGGGCACGTCGGAGAGTTTCGGAATGTGCTTGCCCCAGGGTTTGGTCGTGATCGGCGCCAGCAGCTCCATGTCCTTTTCGCCGTTGCGGAACTTGATGCGCCAGGCAATGACGCCTTTTTCCTCGTCGCGGCGGACGCGTACCGAATGGCCCAGCGGGGCGAAGTCGGCGTAACCGCGCACATCGATCGCGTCATGCGGGCAGGCCTTGACGCACGAGTAGCACTCCCAGCACATGTTCGGCTCGATGTTGTAGGCGCGCCGTGTGACTTTATCGATGTGCATGATGTCCGACGGACAGATGTCAACGCAGTGTCCGCAGCCATCGCAACGCGTCATGTACACAAAGGTAGGCATGGGGTTCCTCTCGATTCTGGATTGCTGGGGTTGTTAATTGAAGGCGCTGTCAGAAATGGCTGGACGGTTCACGCTTGATGCCCAGTCCCATGTTGGGCGGGTTGGTGCCCATGTAGGTCGGGATATCCGGAAACCTCGCCTGAACGTCAGGATCTGACACATCGTAGATTGCGGGCATGTTTTCTCTCGAACCATCCGCCTTGATGACGCGCTTCTGGAAAGCGGCCGCAGGCTTGAAGAACATGTGCGCGAATTTGGACCAGTACACCGAGCCGAACAGCAGCGTGCTGAAGGCGACGAACAAGACGAAGAACAGCATGTTCAGCGCGCCGGCGCCCATGGTGAAAGACCAGAGCAGTGCGAACGTGGCCATGCCCAGCAGGCCGATGATGAACAGGTCGCCGCGTCCGTTCAGCTGATACCACTTGACGCCCTCGGAGGCGACGTCGACCCGGATGCTGAACCAGAACCAGTACCCCCCCAGGCACAGCATGGCCGCGCCCAGGTGCCACAGCAGCGGCAGGATGCTCGGTGCCGGATCTTCCAGGGTCGGATAGGCAAAGATCAGTATCGCCGTGGTGACGACAAAAATGATGAATCCATACATGGTGAAGAGGTGCGAAATGCGACGCTTCGGATTGGCGAATTCGCCCGAGGTCAGCACCTCGTTGGCGACGGTCTTCAGGGCCAGTGCGCTCTTTTCACCGGTACTTAGCGTGCGCGTCGCGTTCTTCCTGGCCTTCCGGGCATTCTCGAAAAAGTACTGGGCGCTTTTCTTGTGAAGCATGTCGAGTATCGTCCCGACCGCCACCAGAATGAACATCAGCACGACGTATGCCTGCATGGCCGTCGGGGGCATGACAGCGGCGAGTTCGGCGAAGGGGTTGCTAGCGAACATGGGCTCAGGTCTCCTAAGAGTCTCCAAAACACGAACACGAGTCCTTCGTTGACGAAATAGCTAAGGTAATCAATGGCGAGGAACCGTGACACGCAGCAAAGTGGTACTTAATGACCAAAATCGTCGAACTCAATGCCGCTGACTACAGATCCATGTTAGACCATGAAAATAAACATGCTCAGGATCGGTCCGTTTCCCTGCCAAGCCGCCAGTCGTGCCAGACTTTGCCTTTATGATTCAATCTCATTGTTCAAAGACACCCAGGCGGATCCCCCTTGGCTACTGATACATCCGAATCCAGTCGCAAGGCACTGATCGACGCCCTGCTTCTCAAACTCCCTGGCGCAAGTGCAAGAAAAATCAGCGGTCTTGATGCCTACTTCGTCAGCGACAAGATGTTCGCCTGCATCAGCGGTCGCGGCGTCGGGCTGCGCCTGCCCGCCGCCACCGCGACCGAACTGCAGTTCTCGAGAGGCGACGTGGTCTCGTTTCAGCCCGGCGGTATGGCCAGCACGAGGGAATGGGTACAGATCGACCGCGCCGATGCGGCTGAGTACGAGAAGGATCTCGAACTGTTTCAGGCTTCGCTCGAGTTCGTGAAATCCGCCCGGACCCGATAGTTCGGCAGCGTCGTCTGACAATTGCACGGTCATCGGCCGTAGCCTGCGATCGAGATTGGGTATCAGAATGCCGTCAGCCCCGAGGCGATTCACAACGCTGCGCAAGAGGACCCAGGCAAATGAAAATATTCACATCCGCAGTCATTCAGGTCGCCAGCCTGCTGCTGGCCACCTCGTCCGTTCTGGCCGACAACGTCGGGTGTGTCACAACCGCGTGGAAATTCATCGGCGCCAACCACAAGGTCTGTGTCGATGCCTTCCAGGACCCCAAGGTGCAGGGCGTCACCTGTCATGTCAGCCAGGCTAAGACGGGAGGCGTATCCGGGTCTCTCGGCCTCGCGCAGGATCCCTCGCAGTTTTCGCTCGCCTGCAGACAGACTGGGCCGATCGTGCTGCCGGCCAAATTACCCAGGGAGGAAACTGTCTTTAGCGAAGACACGTCCATTCTTTTCAAGGAAACCCGCATCATTCGCATGTGGGACGAGAAACACCGAACGCTCGTTTATCTTGCGATTAGCCGAAAACTGATCGAGGGCGCGCCGGCAAACAGCCTGTCCACGGTGCCCGTCATGCCTTGGGGCGGCAAGCCGTAAGCGGCCGGCGCTTAATTGACTGGCCACATCCTCGCCAGCAAAAAAGCGTCGGGATTTCTTACATCTCGGACAATAGAATCAGCCGTGATTGGCATATCAACTTCTTAACCAATTGATTTATATGTAACACCTTCACGTGGCGCATTCCTTGCTGTTTGCACAAAGCCAATATGGCTCCCCCGCACACAAACGACCAAGGAGAACCGGGATGCACCCTTTGAGAGTCTTGATGCGTCGTTGGCTATATAACCTCAGACGCAGCGCACGCAACAACCTGCACACCTTGATGGGCAGCTTCATCCGGCAGCGCGTACCCAGCTTCGACCGCCGCAGGAAAGCGTAAGCCGGCCACGCTCGCATCGACCCGCTGCAACGCCCGGCTGGCATCCATCAATGGAAATCACCGGTCGTTGCTACGTGATTGCCGACGCTCACGCCCAATACTTCGCCTTGTCCGGCAATACCCAGCGCACGCCGCCCCGCGCGTCTTCCTTGTCGCCGCGATAGCGCGGGATCAGGTGAATGTGCAGGTGGGGCACGCTCTGCCCGCCGGCCTGGCCGTGGTTGATGCCGATGTTGTAGCCGTCGGGCTGGTGATGGCGGTCGAGGATGTCCTTGGCCTGCGCCAGCATGCGGAACAGCGCCAGATGCTCGGCCTCGGTGGCTTCGAACAGCGTGGCGAAGTGGCGGCGCGGAATGATGACGCTGTGGCCGAGCGAGACGGGAAAGCCGTCACGGTAGGCGACGGCCAGTTCTTCTTCGGCGACGATGCGATGCGGGTCCAGTTGGCAGAATGGACAGGGTCGGGTTTCAGTTGAGGTCATGCCTTGGGTGTGCTCGTGTCGTTGTCATGAATCGTTTCGATCCGGCCGCGCGGTCGCGACCGGAGGATGCTGCAGAGGCTTGCGCGGATTCGAGTTTAACCGATGCGCGGCTCGTTGCAGCCGCCCGGGGCAGGCACTTCAGCCCAGGGTGGGCATGGCCAGCGAGCTGCCGGTGCGCTCGGCCGGCGCCGGCCAGCGGCGGGTGACGACCTTGGTGCGCGTATAGAAGACCACGCCTTCCATGCCGTGCATGTGGAGGTCGCCGAACAGCGAGGCTTTCCAGCCGCCAAAGGAGAAGAAGGCCATCGGCACCGGGATCGGCACGTTGACGCCGACCATGCCGACTTCGATCTCGTTTTCGAAGCGGCGCGCCCAGTGGCCGGAGTCGGTGAAAATCGCGGTGCCGTTGCCGTAGGGGTTGGCGTTGATCAGCTGGACGGCCGCTTCGTAGCTGTCGACCCGCAACACGATCAGCACCGGGCCGAAAATCTCTTCGCGGTAGATCTCCATGTCCGGCGTCACGCGGTCGAACAGGGTCGGCCCGATAAAAAAACCGCGTTCGCCGCCGGCGACGTCGATGCCGCGTCCGTCGAGCACCAGTTCGGCGCCCTGCTCGACGCCGCTGCCGATCAGCGCAAGGATGCGCTCGCAATGCGCCTGCGAAATCACCGGGCCCATGCCGACGTCCGCAGTGTCGCCACGTCCGACCCGGATCTGCGCCGCCCGTTCGCGCAGCAGCGGCAGCAGGCGATCGCCCGTCTCGCCCACCGCCACCACGGTGGAAATCGCCATGCAGCGTTCACCGGCGGAGCCATAGGCCGCGCCGACCAGCGCATCGGCGGTGAACGCCATGTCGGCGTCGGGCATCACCACGGCATGGTTCTTGGCGCCGCCCAGCGCCTGAACGCGCTTGCCGTTGCGGGCGGCGGTTTCGTAGATGTGCCGGGCCACCGGGGTGGACCCGACAAAGGAAATGGCGCCGACGTCGGGATGCTCGAGCAGCGCCTCGACCGCTTCCTTGTCACCGGGCACCACATTGAAGACGCCGTCGGGCAGGCCTGCGTCCTTGAACAGCTCGGCCATGCGCAGGCTGCAGGACGGCACTTTTTCCGAGGGCTTGAGCACGAAGGTGTGCCGCAGGCGATGGCGACCGGAAACATCCACAGCGGCACCATGGCGGGGAAATTGAACGGCGTGATGCCGGCACACACCCCCACCGGCTGCAGCAGCGAATGGCAGTCGACCCCGCGGCCGACATCCTCGGCGTGCTCGCCTTTCAGCAGATGCGGCACGCCGCAGGCAAATTCGATCACCTCGATGCCGCGCTGCACCGAGCCGGCGGCGTCGAGCACGGTTTTGCCGTGTTCTTCCGAGGCGAGTCGCGCGAGTTCGTCGCGATGCTGTTCCATCAGCTCACAAAAACGGGTGAGGATGCGTGCGCGGCGCAAGGGCGTGGTCTCGCGCCAGGCGGGGAACGCGGCCCGGGCCGCCCTCACCGCGGCATCGATGTCGCGCCGGCTTGCCAGCGGCACACGCCGGATCACTTCGCCGCTGGCCGGGTTGAACACGTCGGCCATGCGGCTGCCCTGCGACAGGGTACGCTGACCGTTGATCCACAGATGCAGGCTTGTGACCGTCATGGCGTGCTCCTTTCTGCCGGGCGCGCGCTGCACACCTCGCCAATGCGAGGACCTCAGTTTAGCGCTGGCCAGTCCGCGTGTTCAAAACGCGCGATGGCGTATGCCGGACACGGCACGGGCCGCACGGGTTACTGGATTTTCGTCTGGTACGAAATAGCTACTTAAAAAACAATTAAGCAATGGACTATTTGTACCAGTTCGCTTGTCGCGCATATGGGATTACAGATATATTGCGTATGCTGTTAAGAAGGGCATTCAAACCGAACGCGCCCAGCCAAAAACAACAATGGAGGCGCAACACCATGCAGTCCGACAAGGTCATCCTGCTGGTTGAAGACAATCCTGATGACGAGGCGCTCACGCTGCGAGCGCTGAAAAAGAACAATATCTATAACGAAGTCGTCGTGGCGCGCGACGGCGTCGAGGCACTCGACTACCTGTTCGGCACCGGCATCCATGCCGGCCGCGACACGCGCAACCAGCCTCAGATCGTGCTGCTCGACCTCAAACTGCCGCGCATTGACGGGCTCGAGGTGCTGCGGCAGATGCGAGCCGACCCGCGCACCGCGCTGCAGCCGGTGGCGGTGCTCACCACCTCCAACGAAGAGCGCGACGTACTTTCCAGCTATCAGCTCGGCGCCAACAGTTATATCCGCAAACCGGTCGATTTCGAGCAGTTCATGGAAGCCGTGCGCCAGCTGGGCCTCTACTGGCTGGTGGTCAACGTGCCGCCCCCTGCCCAGGCCTGAACCATGAACCAGCCCCTGCGCCTGCTGCTGGTCGAGGACTCCGAGGACGACGCCCTGCTGGTGGTGCGGGAGCTGTCGAAAAACGGTTTCACCCTTGAGCATGTTCGCGTCGACACGCAGGCCGGCCTGCGCTCGGCGCTGGACGAGGGCGAGTGGGATGTCGTCATCACCGACCACAACATGTCGGGGTTCAATTCGGATGAAACGCTCGCCATCGTGCGCGAACGCGATGTCGACCTGCCGATCATCATCGTGTCCGGCAGCATCGGCGAAGACATCGCCGTGGCCGCGATGCGGGGCGGCGCCCACGACTACATCATGAAAGGCAATCTGGCCCGGCTGGCGCCGGCCATCCAGCGCGAACTGCGCGATGCCAAGACCCGCCAGGCACATCGTCAGGCGCGCCAGGCCATCGAGCACATGGCCTTCCACGATGCGCTGACCGGACTCAACAACCGCTTCGAATTCGAGCACCAACTGCGGCGAGCGCTCGAAACCACCGAGCATGGCCATAGCCATGCCCTGCTCTACGTCGACCTGGACCAGTTCAAGGTCATCAACGACACCTGCGGCCATGTGGCCGGGGACGAGTTGCTGCGCCAGGTCGCCACCCTGCTCAAGGAGCCCATCCGCGGTGCCGACACCCTGGCCCGCCTGGGCGGCGACGAGTTCGGCGTGCTGCTGCTGGATTGCCCGCCGGATCAGGCCCGGCGCATCGGCGAACGCATGCTCGAACTGGTGCGCGATTTTCGTTTCATCTGGCAGGACAAGAACTTCAACATTGGCGCCAGCCTCGGCATGGTGATGCTCGACCATCCCGGCCTCACCCTCGGCGATGCGCTACGCCAGGCCGACATGGCCTGCTATGCCGCCAAGGACAAGGGGCGAAACCGGATCCAGCTCTACCTGCCGGACGACGTCGAGCTGCGCCAGCGTCATGGCGAAATGGAATGGGTCAACCGCATCAACCGCGCGCTGGAAACCGATTTCTTCGAGCTGCACCATCAACGCATCGTTGCGCTGAACGGCGCCCACCCGGCCGAATGCTGTGAGTTTCTGCTGCGGATGCGCGAGCCGGGCCACAGTCGCCTGATCCTGCCCGGCACCTTCATCCCCGCCGCCGAACGCTACGGCCTGATGCCGGCGATGGATCGCTGGGTCGTCGCCCATTGCCTGGGCCACCTCTCGTCCTGCCGCGCTGCCGCGCCCGAGCTCGACAAGGGGCTGGCCTTCATCAACCTGTCCGGCGCAACGCTGAACGACGAGCATTTTCTCGCCTTTGTGAAGGACCAGCTGGAACAGCATGGCATCCCGGCCGCAAGCGTCTGCTTCGAGATCACCGAAACCGCGGCGATTTCCAACCTCAACCATGCGCTCGCCTTCATCGATGGCGTCAAGACGCTCGGCTGCCGCGTCGCGCTCGACGATTTTGGCGCCGGCCTGAGTTCGTTTTCCTACCTGAAAGCCCTGCACGCCGACTATCTGAAGATCGACGGCGGCTTCGTCCGCGACATGCTGGACGATCCCATGGATGCATCCATCGTCGAGGCCATCAACAACATCGGCCACGTAGCCGGCCTCACGACGATTGCCGAATTCGTGGAGTCGGAGGCCCTCCGTGCGCGCCTGGTCGAAATCGGCGTGGACTACGCACAGGGATATGGTATCCACCGGCCGGCCCCGTTGCCGATCAATTGAATTCCGGTCTGTCCGCCCTGCGGCGGACAGACCCTCATGCCCAGAAGTGCAGTCTGCAGGAGCGCTCTCATGTCAGCACGCATTCACGCAGGAAAACACCTGGACGCGCCCACCCCGAACGTGGACGCGCAGGGTGCAGCGACATCGCCCCTAGACAGCCACTCACCTGACTCAGCAGTGCCGCCGCGCTACCGCAGCCTGCTGGAATCGACCCGCGCGATCCCCTGGAAATACGATCTCGCCGAAGATCGCTACACCCATATCGACCCGCAGATCGAGGCCATACTCGGCCACCCGGCCGAGGCCTGGCTCGAGCCGGGCTTCTGGCAGGCGCACATACACCCCGACGACCACGAATGGATGCCGCGCTTCTGCCACGAGGCCGCCTGCCGCGGCAAAGACCACGAGGTCGAATACCGCATGCTGGCGGCCGACGGCCGCACGGTATGGCTGCGCGACCACGTCAACGTCATCGGCGGAACCGAGGGATCGACGCACCTGCAGAGTTTTCTGTTCGACATCAGCGAACAAAAACAGGCGCAGGCGGTGATGGAGTTTCTGGCGCGCACCAGCAGTGCGGACGATCCGGACGATTTGTTCCAGCGCTGCGTGCGCAACCTCGCCCAGGCCTACGGCGCGCGCTATGCCTTCATCGGCCTGCTGCTCGACAGCGGGGCGGACGTGCGCACCCTGGCGGTGTGGGCCAACGATGGCTTGGCCCCCAACTTCGACTACACGCTGGAAGGCACGCCGTGCAAGGACATCCTCGATCTGCGCAAGGAGCTGATCCCGCGCGATGCGGCCCGGCTCTATCCCGACGACACGATGCTGGCCCAGATGGGCGTCGAAAGCTACTTCGGCACGCCACTCGTCTCGTCCAGCGGCCGGATGCGGGGCCTCATCACCGTGATGGACACCAAGCCCATGCTGCTGACGCGCTGGACGGCGCCGCTGCTCGGCGTCTTCGCCACCCGCGTGGCGGCCGAGCTTGATCGCAAGGAGGTCACCGACCGCCTGCGCGAGCTCAATGCCTCGCTCGAACAGCGCGTGATGCAGCGCACCGCCGAACTCGAGGCGGCCAACCAGGAGCTGAAGGCGTTTTCCTATTCGGTGTCGCATGACCTGCGCGCGCCCTTGCGCGCAATCGATGGCTTCAGCCGCGCCCTCCTGGAGGACTACGCCGGGCTGATCGACACCACCGGCAAGGATTACCTGCAGCGCGTGCGCAACAGCGCCCAGCACATGGGCACACTGATCGACGACATGCTGAAGCTGTCGCGCGTCACCCAGGCGCCGCTGCAGCCGGAGCCGGTCGACCTCGGCAGCATGGCCGAAGCCGTCGTCGCGCAATTGCGCCGACAGGACCCGACGCGCGACGTACGTGTCGACATCGCGGCTGGCCTGCATGCAGTCGGCGACCCCGGCCTGCTCCGCATCATGCTGGAAAATCTGCTCGGTAACGCCTGGAAATACACCGGCAAGACCGCCGCCGCGCAGATCGTTTTTGATGCCTCGCAGCGGGACGGCGAAACCGTATTCCGGGTGTGCGACAACGGTGCAGGCTTTGACATGCAATACGCTGACAAGCTATTTGGCGCCTTTCAGCGCCTGCATCGGCGCGACGAATTCGAGGGCACCGGCGTCGGGCTGGCCACAGTGCGCCGCATCGTCCACCGCCATGGCGGCCGGGTATGGGCCGAAGCGGAACCGGGCCGGGGCGCCCGTTTTCATTTCACGCTTGACCCGCCTGCCCGTCCGGATGCCGCCCTGGAAACACGCACCGACTGAACCGCACACGCAAGATGGAGCGACACATGAGCAAACGCATCTGGCTGATTGCCCTCACCGCACTCTGGCTGTCCGGCCCGGCCCAGGCCGAGCTGGTGCTCGGCGTGCATCCATTCAAGCCCGCCACCCGGCTGGTCGATGCCTTCGCCCCGCTGACGCAGTATCTGAGCAACAAGCTCGGGCAACCCGTCACGCTGCGCGTCTCGCAGGATTACCAGGCGCACATCGACGCCACCGGACAGAACACCTACGACATCGCCTACCTCGGGCCCAGCCTTTATCTGAAGCTGCACGACGCCCATGGCGAACGTCCCCTGCTGGCACGCCAGCGGATCGGCGAGAAGCCCGTGTTCCACAGCAAGATTTTCGTGCGCGCCGACAGCCCGGTGAAGGATCTGGCCGGACTGGCCGGCAAGCGCTTCGCCTTCGGCGATCCCAAGTCGACCATGGGCCATCTGGTGCCACGCTATCAGCTCTGGCAGGCCGGCATCACGGTCGACCGCCTGGCCGGCTACCGCTTCGTCGGCGATCACGTCAATATTGCGCTCGGCGTGCTGGCCGGCGAATTCGATGCCGGCGCGGTCAAGGAAGACGTGTTCTATCAGTACGAAAAACGCGGTCTGCGCGCGATCGCTACCTCGGCGCCGATGTCCGACCATTTGTTTGTCGCCAGCAGCAAAATGTCGCCCGCGCTCGTCAGCAAGCTGCGCGGCATCCTGCTGGCCATGCATCAGGACCCGAAAGGACGCGAGGCGCTGCAGGCCGTCACCGCCGGCATCAATGCCCTGGTGCCGGTGCAGGACAGCGACTATGACTCGCTGCGTGCCGTCCTGAAAAAGCTCCACGAGCTGGGCGTGCGCGACTGATGCCCGCCCGTCATGCTCACCGCGCTGCCAACCGGCGCGCCCTGCTTATCTTCGTGCTTTCGCTGGCGCTGCTCGTGACCGCCACCGGCTTTGTGGTGGGTCTGCTACAGGGCCGCTTTCTGCGTGACGATTCGAATGCGAAATTCCAGACCGAGCTCGCCCTGCTGGGCGAACTGGCCATCGAGCCGCTGCTGCGCTCCGATTACGCCACGGTCGAGCGCTTGGTCGATGCCTGGGTACAGCGGCGCCCGGAGCCGATGAAAATCGCAGCGGTCACGCCCAACGGCTACACGCTGGCCAACGCGCAGAACCGCGATGCCGTGGAAAACACGCTGGCGGTCGACCTGCCGGTCGAATTCAACGGCCGCCCGATGCTGACGCTGCATGCCATCACCGATGTGTCCGCGCGCGAACGCGGCGTATCGACCATTGCACGCAATGCCGCGCTCGCCGGCGCGCTGCTGGTGACGGTGCTCGGCTGGGTGATGTGGAGCATCCTGCAACGCACGGCCATCCGCCCGCTGGAAGACCAGGTCGCCGCGCGCGAGCAGAAGGAGCGTGAACTGCAGCAGCGTACGGGCGAGCTCGAATCCGCCATCCGGGAACTGGAGTCGTTCAGCTATTCGGTCTCGCACGACCTGCGCACGCCACTGCGCGCGATCGATGGGTTCAGCCTGGTACTGAGTGAAGACTATGCCGCCGTGCTGGACCCCACCGCACAGCAGTACCTCGCGCGCACGCGCGCGGCGGCGCAGCGCATGGGCCAGCTGATTGACGACCTGCTGGGACTGGCGCAGATGACGCACCGGGGCCTGCACCCAACCGACATCGACCTCGGCGCGCTGGCCCGCGACAGCCTGCAACGCCTGGCCATGGTCGATCCGCAGCGCAGTGTGGACATTCGCATCGGTGAAGCCCTGCACGCACATGCCGACCGGCAGCTGATGGCCATCGTGCTCGACAACCTGCTGGGCAACGCCTGGAAATACACGTCACAGCGGGAAAACGCACGGATCGAGTTCGACAAGCATGTGCGCGAAGGGCAAACGGTGTTCTTCGTCCGCGACAATGGCACCGGCTTCGACATGCGCTACGCCAGCAAGCTCTTCATGCCTTTCCAGCGCCTGCACGGTTCGGACTATCCGGGCACCGGCATCGGTCTTGCCACGGTGCAGCGCATCATTCACCGCCACGGTGGCAGGATATGGGCGCGGGCCATGCCTGATCAGGGCGCGACCTTCAATTTCACGTTGCCGCTGACGCGAGCGACGGCGGCGGAACAGCCCGCATGACCCCGATGACGCACCCCGGCAACCCGCGACAGCACGGCGCCCGGATAGGGCGCTGAGGAGACGCCCCATGGAAGGCATGCTGCAGACCACCCTGGCCGTACTCGCGGGCGTATGTTTATACGCCACGGTCCACCATCTATGGGTCGGCCTGCAGCAGCCCCGGCAAGCCCTGCACCTGCTGTTCGCCCTGATGTGCCTGCTCATCAGCGGCTATGCGCTCAACCAGATCAACGTGTATCACGCCGACTCGCCGCAGGCGCTGGTTCAGTTTCGCCGCCTCCAGCAGACGCTGGCAGGGCTGATACTGGGCCTGCTGCCCTGGTTTGTCGCGCTCTATACGGGCATGCGGACCGGCCTGCCCTGTCGCCTCCTCAGCCTTGCATTCGCGGGGCTGATCCTGGTTCACTGGATCCGACCCTACGGCCTTTATTACGACGAATTGCCGCTGCTGCAGCAGCGTGTACTGCCCTGGGGCGAGACGATCGTCGATCTGAGCGTTGGAGGGAATGGCACTGCCCTTGCGATGGCGTCGGCTGCCGTGGCCCTGGTATTGGTCCACGCCGTATACGGCTGCGTCCGCCAGTTCCGCCAGGGGGTTCGCCGGCGCGCCGTCATGCTGGCGAGCGCGCTCGGTCTGTTCTTCATTTCCATCCTGCTCAGCATTGCGGTCAATGCCGGCGTCCTCAATTTAATGCATACCCTGGAATTCGGTTTCATTGCGCTGGTCGTGCTGATGAGCGCGACGCTGAGTGGAGAGTTGCATGCGAGCCGCGGTGCGCTGGTGGCCTCGGAAGCACGCTTTCGTATCCTGGCTGAGCAGGCCACCGACGCGATTTACCTGCACGACACCCAGGGCCAAATCGTCGATGTCAACCAGCAGGCCTGCCGCGGGCTGGGCTATTCGCGTGACGAGCTGTTGCGGATGCGCGTGGCCGATATCGAAATCGAAATAAGCCCGGCGAACTCCATGGCAACCTGGGCCAGCATGCAGCCCGGCACGCCGGTGACACTGGAAGGACGGCATCGTCGCAAGGACGGGACAGTGTTTCCGGTCGAGGTGCGCATCGGACTGTTCCACGCCGACGGCCGCGATTTCGCGCTGGCAGTCGCCCGCGACATCAGCGCGCGCAAGCAGGCCGAAGCGGCATTGCGGGCCAGTGAGGAACGCCTGCGCGCAACGCTCGACAATACGCCCGGCGTCGCCGTTCAATGGTATGACCGCGACGGCCACGTGCTGTATTGGAACAAGGCGTCCGAACAGTTGTATGGGGTCGCCGCCGCACAGGCGATGGGCAAGACCCTGCGCGATCTTCTGTATACGCCCGAGCAGTTCCAGGGGTTTCTCGACGCCATCGCGGGAATCGAAAAGCGGGGAACACCGTTCGGGCCGGCTGAAGTCGATATGCAAAACAGGCAGGGCGCGAAAATAAGCGTGCTCTACACCCTGTTCCAGATCCCCGGCAATGTGAACGAGCCGATCTTCGTCTGCATGGATGTCGACATCAGCGAACGCAAACGTGCCGAGGCCGAGCTGCGGCTGCACCGCGAACACCTCGAGGAACTGGTCAGGGCGCGCACCGATGCGATGGATGTCGCCAACCGCGAACTCGAAGCCTTCAGCTATTCGGTCTCGCATGACCTGCGCTCGCCCCTGCGTGCGGTTGACGGCTTCGCGCTGGCGCTGACCGAGGACTACGCCGACAAGCTCGATGCCACCGGTCAGGACTACCTGCAGCGGATCCGTGGCGGCACGCAGCGCATGGCCGCGCTGATCGATGCCATGCTGCAGCTCTCGCGCATTGGCCGCAAGCCCCTGAAACCGTCCTCGCTGGATTTGAGCGCGATGGCGCGCGAGATTCTGAGCGAACTCGCCATTGCCGATCCGGCGCGCCAGGTTGCCATCGACATCACGCCCGGCCTGGGCGCCTGGGGCGACGCGCAGCTGCTTCATGCGGCGCTCGCCAACCTGCTGGGCAACGCCTGGAAATACAGCGCCAAAACGCCTCACGCCAAAATCACCTTTGGACACATGCAGCAGGATGGCCAGACGGTCTACTTCCTTCGCGATAACGGCGTCGGCTTCGACATGGCCCACGCCGGCAAGCTGTTCGGCGCCTTCCAGCGCCTGCATCACCGTGCCGAGTTCGAGGGCACCGGCATCGGGCTGGCCACGGTGCAACGCATCATCCACCGCCACGGAGGGCGCATCTGGGCCGAGGCTGCGCCGGGACAGGGCGCCACCTTTTATTTCACGCTGCCCGTCCAGCCCCTTGATGCAGTGGCTGCAAATCCGCCGCCGCGTCTACTATGAAAATATCCAGCGCAACAAGGACCGCCATGCCATTCACCAATCGTCGCGAGGCCGCCGACCGGCTCGCCGAAGCCTTGAAAGCCTACAAGAGCCAGCACCCGCTGATCCTCGCAATCCCGCGCGGTGCCGTGCCGATGGGACAGCGGCTCGCCCAGGCGCTCGACGGCGAGCTCGACGTGGTGCTGGTGCGCAAGCTGCGCGCGCCGTTCAATCCGGAATTCGCGATCGGCTCGATCGACGAATCGGGCTGGATCTATCTGGCGGACCACGCCGAAGCGGCCGGCGGCACCGCCGCCTACCTGAAGCAGGAGAAACAGGCGCAACTGGAAACCATCCGCCAGCGACGCGCACACTACACCCCGCTGCGCACACCGATCGATCCGGCGGGGCGCATCGTGATCGTGGTGGATGACGGCCTGGCCACCGGCGCAACCATGATTTCTGCGCTGCACGCGCTGCAGGCAAAAAGGCCGGCGCGTCTGATCTGCGCGGTGCCGGTGGCGCCGCCGGAAACACTGGAAAGAATCCGGGAGTATGCCGACGAGGTGGTGTGCCTGGAGACGCCGCCGCACTTTCAGGCGGTCGGGCAGTTTTATGCGGACTTTCCGCAGGTCGACGACAGCGAAGTCGAGGCCATACTGAAACAGACTTCGCCGGTCAGTTGACGCGTTTTAACGCGGTTTCACCCGCGTGCCATCGCCAATCTTGTCGTCCGGGTGGCTGATCACGCGGGTGCCGGCCGCAAGCCCCGACAGCACCTGGGTGGCCAGCCCGGCGCGCTGGCCGGATTCGACCGGCGTCAGGCGGGCACGGCCGCCGTCCACGGTGAATACGGCCCAGCCTTCGCCATGGCGGAACAGTGCGCTGGTCGGCAGCTGCAGCACGCCGTCGGCCTCCCACAGCACGAAGCGGGCTTCCACGCGGTAGCCGTCGCCCAGCGCCTGCCAGGCCTCGCGCGGCGCGGCGAAGTCGACGATCACGCGCACCCGCTGCTCCTCCACACCGAGCGCCGAAATCTTGGTGAAGCCGCTCGGCTCGACCACGCGCACGGTGCCCGCCACGGCCGCCTCGCCACCCCAGCGATCAAGGATGACTTTGGCGCCGGGCGCGATTTTCACCGCGTGGGTGGACAACACCTCGACCTCGACCTCGAGGCTGTCTGGATTGCCGATTTCAAGCAGCGGCTGGCCGGCCGCCACCGCGCCCTCGCTTTCCTGAAACAGCTTCAGCACCCGCGCCGCCACCGGTGCGCGTACCTGCAGCACGTCGGCCGCGCCGCCGCTCTGCAAGCTGCTTGTGCTGGCAACGGCGGCGCGCGCGGTGTCGAGCTCGAAGCGCGCCACCCGGACCGAATGCGCGGCGGCCTGCTGCACCGCTCGGGCACGGGTTTCCGCCGTGCGCGCGGTATCGAGCGCCTGCGCGGAAATGAAATTCGATTCGCGCAGCGATTCGGCGCGGCTGCGCTCCTGCTGCGCCAGCTGGGCTGCCGCCGTGGCGGCGGCAGCATTCTGCCCGGCCACCGCCAGCGCGGCCTGCGCCGTGCTCACCTGCGCCTGCGCCTGCGCGCGGGTGCGCGGATCGAGTGCCGCCGCGCGCAGCGGTTCGATCACCGCCAGCACCTGCCCGGTCGCAACCGCATCGCCCGCGTTGAGGCCGCTGCGGCGCGCGTAACCGGCCACCGGCGCGGTCACCTGATAGCGCTCCATGACACGCGTCTTGCCCTCCTCTTCCACCGTCACCGCCAGCGGCGCGCGCGTCACCTCGGCCAGGTCGACCGGGACCGCGCGCGGCATCAGGCCAAACGCGATGCCGCCCGCCACGATGACGGCCGTTGCCAGCATTCCGATTTTTGCGCGTGTTTGCATGCCTGTCCTGTTTATTCGCGTGTCTTGAGAACGGCCACCAGGTCGAGCCGGCCCAGCCGCATCCACATCAGCAGGCCGGAGAACAGCGCGGACACGATGACCACCGCCGCCCCCATGGCGTAGTTTTCCGGCGTCAGGATCAGCGGCAGCCGGTAGAGCTCGTTCTGGAACGTCAGCACCAGGATGCCGATCAGGCCGACGCCGACCACGAAACCGACCGGAATCGCCGCCAGGGTCAGCAGCGCCAGTTCTCCCAGCAGGATATAGGCGATCTCGCCACGGGTGAAGCCCAGCACGCGTAGGCTGGCGAGTTCGCGGCCGCGCTCCGACAGCGCGATGCGCGCGCTGTTGTAGACGACGCCGAAGCCGATCGCGCCGGCGAGCAGCGTGGCGATCAGGTTGTAGAACAGGATGAATTCGCCGATGGTGGCGTAGAAGCTTTGGATCGCTGCCTTGTTGGCGACCATGCCGAGCACGCGCGGGCGTTCGTGCAGCCGGGCGTAGAGCTCGGTTTCCATGCCCGGCTGCACCGCGAGATACGCGCCCGACACCGTGCTGCCCTCGCGCATCAGCGCATTCAGCGAATCCTGCTGCATGTAGGCCGAGACGCCGAGAAACTGTTTGGTGATGCCGAGCACCGGCACCTGCAGCACCGGGCGGCGGCCTTCGAGCACTTCCACCGTCAGCATGTCGCCCGGCTTCACGTGCAGGATTTCGTTCGCCAGGTGGTCGGTCAGCACCACGCCGCCGGGCGGCACCGCCACCGGCTGCAGATTGCTGTCGAGCGAACGATGCAGCCGGCCCTCGGGCTGGATGCCGAAAATGGCGGCGCGATGCTGGTAGGGCCCGAAGCGCAGGACCGCCGGCACGTCGCGAAAGCCTTCCACGTAGTCGACCCCCGGCAGCGCCGCCAGCTCGTGCAGCGCACGACCGGAGGTCGGTTCGATGAAGGACAGCGCCAGGTCCTCGCGCGCAGCCTGGTTGAACTGCACGTCGACGATGAAATCGATCGCGCCTCGCTGGTAGTTGCCCACCATCATCAGCGCACAGGCGCAGGCGATGCCGAGCACGGTCAGCAGCGATTTCAGCGGGCGCCGCTCGATGTGGCGCAGGATCATCCGCGTCGGCGCGGCAAACCACCGCTGCAGGCCGATGCGCTCGACCAGCGTGCTGCGGTAGGCCTCGGGCATCTCCGGCCGCATGCCCTCGGCCGCGGGCAGCCGCACCGCGCGCGCCACCGAAAACAGCGTGCCGCTGACCGCCGCCAGCGCGGTGACGCCGAAGGCGACCCCGATCACGCCGGCATTGAGCCGGTAGTCGAGATAGGGAAAGCGGAACGTCGTTTCCATGTACACGTTGGACAAGCCCTGGCCGAACCAGGCGCCAAGCGCCACGCCACCGGCGACGCCGAGCACCGCCATCAGCAGCACCAGCTTGACGTAGTGCACGCCGATCGCCAGGTAGGGATAGCCGAAGGCCTTGAGGATGGCGATCTGGTCGCGCTGCAGCGCAATCAGCCGGCTCAGCACCACGTTGAGCAGGAAGGCGGCGACGCCGAGGAAGATGGCGGGAAACACCGTGGCCATGGTCTGCAACTGCTTCAGCTCCTCGGACAGAAAGCGGTTGGAAAACTGGTCCGCGCGCCCGTAGGCGCCGGTGCCGCCGTTGCTTGCCAGCACGGCGTCGACGCGATCGATCACGTCCGCCTCGATGGCGTCGCGCGCCAGCGTCAGGCTCACCTGGTTGAACGCGCCCTCCATGTCATAGGCGGCGGCCAGCGCATTGCGGCCCATCCACAGCACGCCGTAGCGCTTGAAATCGGGAAACATCGAGCCGGGGGCGATCTGGTAGACGTATTCCGGCGACACCGCGACGCCGACCACGGTGAGTTGCTT
Source organism: uncultured Thiobacillus sp. (assembly GCA_964623745.1). Lineage (GTDB taxonomy): Bacteria > Pseudomonadota > Gammaproteobacteria > Burkholderiales > Thiobacillaceae > Thiobacillus. The sequence continues at coordinate 28,845 of CAZUVC010000002.1, forward strand.
GCGCTTGCCGTTGATGATCGCAGCGAGCGTGTCGCCCGGTTGGAAACCGTGTGCATCGGCGAAGGTGTCGGACAGCACCACCTCGTCCGCGCTCCACGGCTGCACCATGCGCCCGCGCCGCAGGTGCAGCGCATTCAGCAGCGGCTCGCCCGCGTCAGGCAGCGACAGCAGGAGCCCGGTGATGGGGTCGGAAAAGCCCGCCACCTCCAGCTTGACCCCGGCCCGCACCCGCGTCTCCACGCGCTCCACCCCGGGCAGTGCGGCCAGCCGCTCGGCCACCGGTTCCGGCGCGCGCTTGAGGCTGGCGAACACCTCGGCAAAGCGATACTCGCTGTAGAAGCGGTCGCGCGTCACGGTCAGTGACTCGTAGGTGGACAGCGACATCACCAGCGTGGCGATGCCGCCCATGATCACCGCGGCAATCGCCAGCACCTGGCCGCGCAGGTGCCACAGGTCGCGAAAGAGTTTGCGGTCGAGCGCGCGCATGGCCTTACCAGCTCAACTCGTTTGCCCGCTTCTTTTCGGTATTGGCGTGAATGTCAGCGATCTGGCCGTCGGACAGACGGATCACACGGTCGGCCATCGCGGCGATGCCGGCGTTGTGGGTGATCAGCACGGTCAGCGTGCCGAGTTCGCGGTTGACCTTTTCCAGCACCTCGAGCACCACCACTCCGGTGGCCGAATCGAGCGCGCCGGTCGGCTCGTCGCACAGCAGCACCGCCGGATTCTTGGCTACCGCACGCGCGATCGCCACCCGCTGCTGCTCGCCGCCCGAGAGCTGCGCCGGAAAATGGTCGAGGCGACTGCCCAGGCCCACCAGCGCCAGCGCATCTTCCGGCCGCATCGGGGCGGTCGAAATCTCGGTCACCGCGGCCACGTTCTCGCGCGCGGTGAGGCTGGGGATCAGGTTGTAGAACTGGAACACGAAACCGACATGTTCGCGGCGGAAGCGGGTGAGCTCGGCCTCGCTGGCGTCGGTCAGCATGTGATCGAGATAGCGCACCTCGCCGCCGCTGGGCGCGTCAAGCCCGCCCAGGATGTTCAACAGCGTCGACTTGCCGCTGCCCGAGGGACCGAGCAGCACCACCAGTTCGCCGCGATAGAGCGTGAGGTCGATGCCGCGCAGTGCGTGCACCTCGACCTCGCCCATGCGGTAGACCTTGGTGAGGCCGTGGGCGACGAAGATGGCGTGGGCTGGATCGGGCGGCATGCGCTTCATGATGCCACGCGCGCTGGCTCTGTGCACCGTCATTGCGTCCAGGTACGCAATGACGACGCAAGGACCCGGAGTTCTCTCAAGCGAGCACGGCAGGCAGATACGTCGCGAACCACCCCGCGGCCCGGCTTGCCACCGCTTCCAGCGTGCCAGGCTCCTCGAAGAGATGCGTCGCGCCGGGAACGATCACCATTTCCTTTTTACAGTGCAGCTGGTCGTAGGCCTGCTGGTTGAGATCGATCACGCCGTCATCGTAGCCGCCCACCAGCAGCAGCGTCGGCGCGGACACGGCCGCCAGTGCCTTTGCGCTCGCCAGGTCGGGACGACCGCCGCGCGACACCACGGCGCGCGTCCTGTCTCCCAGCGCAGCGGCGGCTTCGAGCGCAGCGGCAGCGCCGGTGCTGGCGCCGAAGAAGCCGAGTGGCAATCTCTTTGTCGCATCCTGTTCACCCACCCAACGCGCGGCGTCAAGCAGGCGCCGGGTCAGCAGGCCGATGTCGAAACGGCGCGAATACTCGGCGTCTTCCGCGGGCGTCAGCAGGTCCAGCAGCAGCGTACCGACACCGGCCGCGCGCAACGCGCCGGCGACGAAGTTGTTGCGCGGCGAATGGCGCGACGAGCCGCTGCCGTGGGCGAACAGCACCAGGCCGACGGCGCGATCGGGAATCTCCAGCATGCCCTCGAGGGTGACCGGGCCGGCCGGAATGTGCGCCAGGGTCGATGTGTTCATGCCCGGCTTTAGCGGTGCAGCGCAATCGGAATGCGGCGGTTGCCGAACGGATGGCTGAACACGCCAAAGCGCCCGGCGATGGGGCTGCCACACTGCGGACAGTGGCCGTCTGGCGTGAGCCGGTAGTCGTCGATGCGATACCAGTCACGGACGATCAGCGGCGCGTGGCAGTCCGGGCACGACGTGGTGCCGCCTGCGGGGTCATGCACGTTGCCGGTGTAGACGTAATGCAGGCCGGCCTTCAGCGCGATGTCCCGGGCGCGCGTCAGCGTGGCGGCGGGGGTCGGCGGCACGTCGCTCATTTTCCAGTCGGGGTGGAAGGCGGAAAAATGCAGCGGCACCTCGGGGCCCAGCTCGCGCAGGATCCACTGGCTCATTGCCGCGAGCTCGGCGTCGGAATCGTTGCGGCCGGGGATCAGCAGCGTGGTGATCTCGAACCAGACGTCGGTTTCGCGCTTCAGATACATCAGGGTGTCGAGCACCGGCTGCAGGTGCGCGCCGGTCAGCTTGACGTAGAAGTCGTCGGTGAAGGCCTTGAGGTCGACGTTGGCGGCGTCCATTTTCGAAAAGAATTCGCCGCGTGGCGCATCGTGGATGTAGCCGGCGGTGACCGCCACGGTCTGGATGCCGCGCGCATGGCAGGCATCGGCCACGTCCATCGCGTACTCAGCGAAGATCACCGGGTCGTTGTAGGTGAAGGCCACGCTTTTGCAGCCGCTTTGCTCGGCGGCCGCGGCGATGTCGTCCGGCATCGCGCGGTCGACCAGGGTGTCGGTCTCACGCGACTTGGAAATGTCCCAGTTCTGGCAGAACTTGCAGGCCAGGTTGCAGCCGGCGGTGCCGAAGGACAACACCGACGAGCCCGGATAAAAATGGTTGAGCGGCTTCTTCTCGATCGGATCGACGCAGAAGCCGGACGAGCGGCCATAGGTGGTCAGCACCATCTGCCCGCCTTCCATCTTGCGCACGAAACACAGGCCGCGCTGGCCCTCGTGCAGCTTGCAGTCGCGCGGGCACAGGTCGCACTGGATACGGGCGTCGGACAGCGGGTGCCACCAGCGCGCAGGATGATGCGACTCGGGAATGCTCATGCGGCCCCCTCTTCGGCGCTTAGATAGTTGACATCGAATGGTGCGTCGGTGGCGGCCGCATTCGCGGTCGTTCGCACGTGCCGAGGCTCACTGCTCATGCGGCCACCTCTTCGGAGGGTACATTGTTGACATCGAATGGCGCGTCGGTGGCGGCCGCATTCGCGGTCGTTCGCACGTGCCGAGGCTCACTGCTCATGCGGCTCCTTCCACTTGCTGACGGTATAGCGCGACAACCGCACCTCCTCCGCCCAGAAATTCATCGGCAGGCCCGCCTTGCGCTTCAACTGCGCGAGGAATTCGGCGGGGTCCGGCAGCTGCTCCCACACCTGCGGCAAAAAAGTGCTGCGGAAATGCCGGTACTCGAACACCACGCCGTCGACGTGCGGCCGCAAGGCGGCCAACGCCTCCGTTTCATCCGTCGCCGCCAGCGGTTCCGATGCCGACAGCAGCGACACCTCGACGCGGATCGACTCGAACTCGTCACGGCTCAGCGGCATGAAGCGCGGATCGCGAAATGCCGCCGCCACGGCGTTTTCCCGCACATCCACGCCCAGCGGCCGGTGCGCCTCCAGCGTGCCGACGCAGCCGCGCAGTTCGCCCTGCCGGGTCAGCGTGACAAAGCTCGCCCCCGGTTCCTGCAGCCAGGCGGCCTTGATGGGCTTGCCGGCTGGCTGGCCGAGCCGGGTGGCAATCTCGTTGCGCGCCAGCGTCAGCAGGCTGGCGCCCTTGTCCACCTCCGGCTGGACCGCCGCGGTCGGGGTGAACGCAAACGCGGCGTAGCCGACCACGCGCTCGGGGTCGCCGGCGGTGTCGCTGGAGTTGCGCACGTCGAGCGCCACCGGATGCAGGCCATGCCGCTTCGCCGCCAGCAGCAGGCCGTTGACCGGCGTGGCGCCGCAGGCCTGCTCGTGGTTGAGATGCGAATCGAGTGCCAGGATGGCGTCGACGGTGCCCGCGTCCACCTTGCGGGCGAGCGCATCGGGCAGAAAATGCGACAAATCGGAACTGATCACGATCAGCGTCTCGTCGCCACCCCACACTTTTTCCAGCACCTCGGCCACCTCGGCCGCGGTGGCGTCGCCCACCGCCAGCGGCAGCAGCTGGAAATCCCCCAGCACCTGCTGCAGGAAAGGCAGCTGCACCTCCAGCGAATGCTCCATCTGATGCGCCGCCGCGCTGCGGACCACCTGCGGCAGCCCGGCCAGGGCCTGCATGCCGGCTTGATCCAGCGTCACCTCGCCCAGCGGGGTGGCAAAACGCTCCGCCTCGGGAAGCGCCAGGCCGCGTACCGCGACGCGATGGGTGGGGCCGAGCAGCACCACCCGGCGTACCCGGCCGCGTAGCGCCGTCAGCCGGGCATAGGCGCTGGCGGCGACCGCGCCGGAGTAAACATAACCGGCATGCGGCACAATCAGCGCCTTGGGCGCGATAGCCGCCGCGCCCGGCTGCGCGTGGGCAAGCAGGTCGGTCAGGGTGCGCCTGAGCTCGGCCGGGTGGTCCGGGTAGAACAGGCCGGCAACGGCAGCGGGACGGATGGCAGACATGGGCAATACCTCTACGTTTCAAGCTTAGTAGATGCGGGGGAATTGGCCGGGTTTCAATGGGGTCCGGCAGGCCTGCCGTTTGCCGCCATAATGGAGCGTTCAAGCCGGGCGGGCTCGTTGCCGTTTCAGGGATTCAATCACCAGGAGGACCATGCGTTCATTCATAGCCGACGACAAGGGCGAACTGCTGCTGTCGATCCTGCGGGAAACGACCACCGAAGTGCTGGTATTCGACGCCGGCACCCTGAAAATCATCCAGGCCAACCAGGCTGCCAAACGCAACCTGCAATACCGGCTCAAGGCACTGCAAAAACTGACGCCGCTCGACCTCATGTCGCTGCAGGATGGACGTGCATTCAGCACGCTGCTGGCGCTGCTGAAGAACGGCAAGAAACGCCGCACCATCCTCGACGTGCACCTGCGCCGCCAGGACGGCACGCTCTATCCGGCCGAAACCCGGCTGCTCTATGCGAACGACCGCGAGAAACCGGTGCTCATCTGCATCGCCAACGACGTCAGCCTGCGCGAAACCACGCGGCAGGCGCTGGAGCATTCGGCTTCCGATCTGCGCGCGATCGTGGCGCACATCCCCGGCATGGCCTTCCAGGTCATGCAAAAGGGCGATGCGCCGCCCACGCTACGCTACGTCAGCGAGCAATCGGCGCAGCTGCTCGGCATCCCGGCAGCCGCCTTGCGCGCCAAGCCGGAACGCTTTTTCAAGCTGATCCTGAAGGAAGACCGCGACAGCTATCTGGCAGGACTGGACGCGTCGGGCGGCGTTCCCCTGAGCTTCAACTGGGTGGGACGTTTGTGGATGAAGGACTGGAAGGACGTGAAATGGGTTGCCATCCGCGTCAGCCAGCGCACCGCAGCGGATGAAACCCTGTGGGACGGCATCATGCTGAACGTGACCCACAGCAAACAGGCCGAGGCGGAAATCCTGCGCTCGCGGGCACAGCTGAGCGCGCTGGCCGCGCACGTCGAAACCGTCAAGGAACAGGAACGCCTCAAGCTTGCGCGCGAGGTGCATGACGGCCTCGGCGGCAACCTCACGGCGATCAAGATCGGCCTGTCATGGCTGATGCAGCAGCTGCCGCCCGAGCAGAAAAAACTGGCCGAACGCGCCGCCTACCTCGACAGCGTGGTCGACCAGACCTTCGAGGCGGCGCACCGCATCGCCTCCAACCTGCGGCCGGCCGCGCTGGACCTGGGTATCGTCGCGGCCATCGACTGGCAGCTGCAGCGCTTTTCCCACAATACCGATATCGCCACCCAATTCGGCGCGCCCGACACGCCGGTTCCGCTCGACGCGGACGCCGCCACCGCCGTTTTCCGCATCGTGCAGGAAGCGCTGACCAATGTGGCCAAGCACGCGCACGCCACGCGGGTCAGACTCAAGCTGGTGCGCGAACCGGACAGCCTGCTGCTCACCCTCACCGACAATGGCCGCGGCTTGCCGCCGGCCGGCAAGCCGCGGGGCAGACCGGGTTTCGGGCTGCTCGGCATGCGCGAGCGTGCCACCGCACTGGGCGGCGAACTCACGGTCCTTCCCGCCAAACGCGGCGGTACCCAGGTCAGCCTGCGCATCCCGTTGTCTGCCGCCATGCCCGCGCCGGCGAAATGACGGCATAATCGATCCAAACCGATACCAAGCAGAGATTTCCGTGGCAGCCGTCAAACCCTATCGCATCCTCATCGTCGACGATCACGCCATCGTGCGCGAAGGCCTCAAGCAGATCCTGGCCGAGGTCGACGACATCGAGGTCGCCGGCGAAGCCGACTGCTCCAGCCGCGCCCTGCAAATGACCCGCCGCGAATCCTGGGACATGGTGCTGATGGACATCACCATGCCCGACCGCAGCGGCATCGAGACGCTGGAGCTGATGAAGAAAGAGCACCCCGGCCTGCAGGTGCTGATGCTGTCCATGCACCGCGAAACCCAGTACGCGGTGCGCGCGCTCAAAAGCGGTGCCGCCGGCTACCTCAACAAGCAGAGTGCGCCCGCCCAGCTGGTCGATGCGATCCGCATGGTCGCCTCGGGCAAGAAATACATCAGCGCCGAAGTCGCGCAGGAACTCGCCAGCCAGGTCAGCGGCGAACGCGACAGCCTCCCGCACGAGGGGCTCTCCAACCGCGAATACCAGACCCTGTGCATGATCGCGTCCGGCCTGCCCGTTTCCGCCATCGCCGACAAGCTCGCGCTGTCGGTCAAGACCATCAGCATGTACCGGGCCCGCCTGCTGAAAAAGATGCAGCTCAAGAACAACGCCGAACTGACCCATTACGCGATCAAGAACGGTTTGCTGGACTGAGTTTTTCGTCGGCGCGGGCGCCTGCCGGCCCAGTTAGACCATTCCAGAAACGTGGTCATCGGTTTCAGGCGTGGAAATGCGAGGCTTTTCCCGCCCTAATTGGCCCTTTGGCACCGCCACTCCCGCCCTACCATGCGGATATCCTGATCGTCCCGGCTCGAACCGGGTCCCACACACATGGCTGAAGCCCGCATCAATCTGGACAACCCGACCGAAGTCGCGCGGGAAACCCTGCGCCGCCTGGCGCTGCGCCGGATTGCGCCGACGCCGGACAATTACCAGACCCTGTACGAGGAAATCGTCGGCGCGCCCGCGGGTACCGCAGCCGGCGCGTCCAAGGCACCCAGCGCCGCCAGTGCGCTGACGGCACTGGCGGGCGAGATCGAAGCCCAGCACCCCGCGCTGGCGTCACAGGCGGCCAGCCTGGTCCGCGCCATCGACAAGCAGGACTGGCGCCAGTGCGGCTGGGTGCTGTCCGACGTCGTTCGCCAGCTCAAGCCGCAGGACGGCAAGGACCGACCGGCCGAACGCGAGCGGCCGGCACGCTCGGCCGCCGGTCAGTCCCAGGATCCGCAGGCGCAGCTGCGCGAACTGCTGGCAAAGACGCTGGAACTGGGCGTCGCGCCACAGCTCGAGCCGATTCCACGGCTGGAGGAAAAGGCCCGCGAACTCGCCGTGTCGGTGCGCGCGGCCGACAGCACCGCCGCGCTGGACGCCGCCGCGAGCGGCCTGAAATCGCTGTGGATGAACATTGAAATGCAGGCGTCCGATGCCCGTGGCCTGCAGGACACGCTCAAGCGCGTGCTGCTGCTGCTGGTGGAAAACATCGGCGAACTGCTCGACGACGACACCTGGCTGCGCGGTCAGCTCGACGTGGTGCAAAAGGTCATTGCCGGCCCGCTCAAGATGCGTGCGCTGCAGGACGCCGAAAAGCGCCTCAAGGAAGTGATCTACAAGCAGAGCATGGTGAAGCACGGCCTGCGCGAAGCCACCGCCAACCTCAAGGCCACCATGACCACCTTTGTCAGCCGCATGGGCGACGCGGTGGCCGCCAACGACGAATACCAGGGCAAGCTCGCCTCGCACATCGAACGCATCAGCAATACCGAAGACGTGGTCGAGCTCAACCGCATCCTCGAAAACCTGCTCGAAGAAACCCGCAGCGCACAGGCCGACAGCCACCGCGCCCACCAGCAGTTGGTCGAGGAGCGCGACGCCGCCATCAATGCCGAAGGCCGCATCCGCCAGCTGGAAACCGAACTCGCGCAGATGAGCGCGCTGGTGCGCGAGGACCCGATGACCCGCAGCCTCAACCGGCGCGGTCTCGACGACGAGTTCGCGCGTGAGGCGGCGCGCGCCGACCGCTACGGCACGCCGTTCAGCCTGGCCGTGCTCGACGTCGACAATTTCAAGGCGCTGAACGACAAGCGCGGCCACAAGGCCGGCGACGAAGCGCTGATCCATCTGGTCGCAGTCGCCAAGGAAGAACTGCGCATCACCGACCACATCGCGCGCCTGGGCGGCGAGGAATTCCTCATCATCCTGCCCAACACGCCGCTGGGCGAGGCCGAGCGCATCATCACCCGCCTGCAGCGTAGCCTCACCAAGAAATATTTTCTCGACAACAACGAGCGTGTGCTGATCACCTTCAGCGCCGGCGTGGCCGAGCGCAGTGCCGGCGAAGCACAGGAGGCCTCAATCGCCCGCGCCGACGGCGCCATGTACCAGGCCAAGCTGGCCGGCAAGAATCGCGTGTTTCTCGCTCCCGACGCGCATGCAACGCCGCCGGAGGCCGAATGAAGCGTCTATCTATCCCATGCATTGCACAGGTTTGCATCCCTACCATGAAGTTTTTTGAAAGCCGGCCTTAACTTTCTCTGACCCCCGACGATTCCTCTCACAACGGCGGTTCATGTGGCCCACGCAGCGGGCAGACCAAAGTTGACGGCATCAGAGACCGGACTATTCGACCCACTTAAGGAGAAACATCATGGCACAAGTAATCAACACCAACGTCAGCGCCCTGTTTGCTGGCGCAGCACTGAACAAATCGGCCATCGGCCTGCAAATCGCCCAGGAGCGCCTGTCTTCCGGCCTGCGGATCAACAGCTCCAGGGACGACGCGACCGGCCTCGGCATTGCGACCGGCTACGACAAGCAGATTCGTGGCACCAACGTTGCCACCCGCAACGCCAGCGACGCGATTTCCAAGGCACAGACCAACGACGGTTATGCCGCGCAGATCCACGAAAACCTGAAGCGCCTGTATGAAATCGCCGTGCAGCTGGGCGGCACCGCCTCCGGCGCCGAAGCCACCGCCCTGCTCGCGGAAAACCTGCGTATCGCCGGTTTGACGACCGCTGCCACCGCCACCACCGTGGACGGCAACGGCACCCAGGTGACCGGCGTCAGCGCCGTGATCACGGCTCCGACCGCCACCACGGCTGCCGGCATCACGACCGACATCGCCAGCGTGACCACCGCCCGTGCCAACTACGGTGCCGACATGGTGCGCTTCGCCTCCGCGGTGGCCACCATGCAGACCGAATCGGTGAACCTGTCGGCGTCCTTCAGCCGGATCATGGATACCGACTACGCTGCTGAAACGTCTGCACAGGCACGCAACAACATTCTGCAGCAGGCCGGTACCGCGGTTCTGGCGCAGGCCAACCAGACGCCGAGCACCGTGCTGACGCTGCTGCGTTAAGCATAACCCGGCAAGACTCCCAGTCCGGCCCCGGCCGGCCTGGGATTCCGCATAAAGGATATCCATCATGATTATCCAGAATAGTACCCAGTTGAATCAGGCTGCACAGCCTGGTGTACGTACCCAAGACGCAGTGCCTGTCAAGGCGGCTGTAGTCGCGCCTGTATCCGTGGCGCCTGCCCCGGACGCCCCTGTGCAACCCACACCCAGCGAGTTGAAAAGCGCCGTTGCAGCGATCAATAGCGTCATGCGACAGTCGAATCTCAACCTAGAATTCAGCGTGGACACCGACACCCGGGAAACCGTGGTGAAAATGGTGGACACCAGCACCGGCGAATTGATTCGCCAGTTTCCTTCCGAAGCAACACTGGCCATATCTCGCGGAATCGAACAATTCCAGCAGGGTATGCTGCTCACCCAAAAGGCTTGAGCCGGGAGGCTGATCATGGCAATCACCGCTTCAACCACGACCGCATTCGATGTGCCCACGCTCGTTTCGCAGCTGATGGGGATCGAGCGCCGTCCCATTGACAGTCTCAACGCCAAAATCAGCAGCTACGAAACCAAGATTTCGTCCTTCGGCACGCTCAGCAGCCTGGTATCGGGATTTCAAACCGCAGCAAAATCCCTGAATACCACGCTGCAGAAACTCTCCGCCACGCCGTCCGATACCGGCGCAATGTCCGCCACGGCAGACAGCACCGCAGTGCCCGGCACCTACAGCGTGAACGTGAGCAAGCTGGCCCAATCCCAGAACCTGGTCGCCGCAGGGCAAACCGCCAGCAACGTCACCATCGGCGACGGCACCGCCACCACGGTCACGATCGACCTCGGCACCATCAGCGGCGGCACGCTGACCAACGGGGTGTACAGCGGCGCTACGTTCACCTCCAACGGCAGCGGCACGGTCAACGTCGTCATCGACGCCACCAACAACACGCTGGAAGGCATCCGCGACGCGATCAATGCCGCTTCGGCGGGGGTGACCGCGACCATCGTCAACGACGGCAGCGGCACGCCCTACCGCCTGGCCCTGACCTCGAGCAGCACCGGCGCCAGCAACAGCCTGAAAATCACCACCAGCGGCGGCGACGGCAGCATCGACAGCCTGCTGGGCTATGACCCGGCCGGCACGCAAAACCTGAACCAGACCCTGGCCGCCCAGAATGCCAGCCTCACGGTCAACGGCATCGCGATCACCAGCGCGTCCAACACGGTCAGCGGAGCCATCCAGGGCGTCGCGCTGACGCTCAAGAACACCACGGCCACGCCGGCCACCCTGACCGTCGCGCGCGACACCGCGGCCATCAGCACCGCAGCGTCCGGTTTTGTCGACGCCTATAACGCCCTGGCCAGCCAGATCAAGTCGCGTTCCGCCTATGGCAGCACCGACAGCGAAGGCGGCGTCCTCGCGGGTGACAGCGCCCTGCGCGCAATGCAGGACCAGCTGCGCAACATTTTCATCACGCCTGCAACCGGCGGCACCCTGAGCTCGCTTTCCCAGGTTGGCATCACGTCCAGGGCAGACGGGTCGCTGGCGCTGGACAGCAGCGCGCTCAGCAGCGCGATTGCGACCGATTACAGTGATGTGGTCAATCTGTTCTCGTCATCTTCGGGTTTCGCCACCCGGATGGATGCGTGGGCCACGACCGCGCTCAGCGCCGGCGGCCTGATCGAGAGCCGCACTGAAAGCCTCAAGAGTTTCGTCAAGGATCGCAACGAGGAAGTCGACCGGCTGGAAAACCGGATGCTGGCCCTGCAGAAAAAGTACACCGCCGAGTACACCAACTTGAATCTCATGCTGAGCCGCATGAACAGCACCAGCACGTTTTTGACGCAGCAACTGCTCAGCCAGCCGTCACGCAACTAAAGAACCATCAGGAGAGAGACGTGTATACGAATTTCAGAAACGCCGCCAACACGTATGCCAATGTAGGACTGGAGACCGGCGTCGTCGCGGCCAGCCCGCACCAGCTCATCGTGATGCTGTACGAAGGCGCCGAACTGGCCGTGCGGATGGCAATCAAGCACATCAACGACGGTGACATCCCCAAGAAATCCGCCGCCATCAGCAAGGCCAACAACATCATTATTGAAGGACTGCAGGCCGCGCTCGACCCGCATCAGGGTGGCGAGATCGCGCAGCAGCTGGAAGCCCTCTACATCTACATGAGCCAGCGCCTGATGCTCGCGCACATCAACAATCAAACCGCCCCGCTGGAAGAAGTGCTGACCCTGCTGCGTGACCTGCATGGCGCATGGCAGCAGATCAGCAACGCCGCGCCCGGCGCATCCCACCATTCCATGGCTGCCTGATCCGGAGATCGACATGACCAGCAACGAAATGCTCACCACCTACGAATCGCTCTCCGCCCTCACCGGCACCATGCTGACCGCCGCCCGCCAGGGCGAATGGGACGAACTGGCCGTGCTGGAGCAACGCTGCCGCGGCTACGTCGGCAGCCTGATGGATGCCGCGCCGATTCCGCTCAGCGCAACCGAGCAACGCGCCAAGGTGGCGATCATCCGCACCATCCTGCAACACGACGCCCAAATCCGCGCCCTCACCGAGCCGCACATGCATATGCTGCAGCAGCGCCTGGGCGCGATTCGCACCAGTCAGCGCAGCGTCGAGGCCTACGGCGCACAGCGGGCCTGACACCCGGGCCCATGTTTCCGGTTCAGTTCCTGGCGCGTATTCTGGATGTCCCGCCTGCGCTGGATGGCCCGAATCGTCAACTGTCCGGGCTGGTGGGCGCGCAGCGCGTCCTCAACGCCACCGAACGCGACCAGGCCGGGCCGCGCGCCGCCTTTGAACATCTGAAAGTTGGCCAGACGCTGACCGGCCTGGTCAAAAGCCTGACGCAGGGCGTGTCGCTGGTCGAGATCGAAGGGCAAAACGTGGCCATGCGCCTGCCCCAGCACACGGCCCCGGGCGACACCCTGCGCCTGCGCTTTGCCGGCCACATGCCGCAACCGGTGTTCCTGCTCAACCCGCCCGAAACGCCCGCCACCGATGCGCCCAAGCTGAGCCAGACCGCGCGCATGCTAAGCGACCTGATGCAGCAGTTGCCCGGACGCGGTGCCCTGCCGACGCTCACCGCACCCGGTCCGCTGCTCGACCAGGCCACGCTCAATCCGTCCATCCTCGCGCTTGCGCTGCGCACCACGCTGGTCCGCAGCGGGCTGTTCTACGAATCGCACCTGGCCAACTGGGTGGTCGGCCAGGACAGCCTCGACGGGCTGCTGCAGGAGCCGCAAAACCGCCCGGCCGCCGAAGCGCCGCGTGGCGCGCCCCAGGCGCCGACCAATCCCCTGCACACCCTGCTGACGCAGCAGTTGCAGGTGCTGGAGTCGCCGCAATTCGTCTGGCGCGGCGAACTGTGGCCGGGGCAACCGCTGGAATGGATGCTGCGTCACGATGCCGGTCAGGATCAGGACGCAAAAGCCGCCCCCGGCGGCGACGAAGACGCCGGCAGGGGCTGGGAATCGCATCTCAAGCTGACGCTGCCGCAGCTGGGTACCGTGAACGTGCATATCCGGCTCGACGCGCAGCAGGCGTTCAGCATCCGCATGGTCCCGGAGCAGTCCGACACCGAACCGGTGCTGCAAGGCAACCGCGCGCGCCTCGCCGAACAGCTGGCTGCGGCAGGCTGCGCGCTCAAGACCCTGACGGTGGAACACGATGGCGATGCCTGAGGCCCACCCCGACCGGCAACGCGCCGCGGCCGCCATCGCCTATCGCGAAAGCGACGGCGCGCCGCGCGTGGTCGCCAAGGGGCGCGGCATCCTCGCCGACACCATCATCGAACGCGCGCGCGCGTCCGGGGTCTATGTCCACGAATCGCGCGAATTGCTGGCTTTGCTGATGCAGGTCGATCTCGACAGCCACATTCCGCCGCAGCTGTATATAGCAGTGGCCGAACTGCTGGCCTGGCTTTATCATCTGGAAGAATCCAAAAACGACCGCGCGCCCACGCCGCCCTGACGTCCGACCCGAATGCCGACTTCATCACCCCGCACCGCCGACCCTGCCGACCGCGACGATCCGCTGGCGCCCTATACGCTGCATTCGCGCGCGGACATCGTATTCCAGCTGCGCACGCTGCAGAAACGCAAGGTGCTGGTCAACCTCGACCTCAAGGGCAGCCGCCAGATCATCGTCACCTCGGTGCTCGCCATCAACGAAACCCGCGGTACGGTGATTCTCGACAGCGCCCGCGGCGACGCACTCAACCACGACCTGCTGTCCGGCAAGGGCGCGGAATTCGTCGCCCAGATCGACGGCGTGTCGATCTCGTTCACCACCGGCCCGGTGACGCTGTGCGAGTTCGAGAAGCTGCCGGCACTGCGCATCGCCCTGCCCGAGTCCATGGTCCGCTTGCAGCGGCGTGAGCACTTCAGGGTGCCGATGCCGATCGCCAATCCGGCCCGCTGTCTGATCCCGGTGCCGCTGGGAATGGATAACACCGAAGCGATCAGCACCCACATCGTGGACATCGGCTGTGGCGGGGTGGCGCTGGTCGACCCCAGCGGCCGACTCGGAACGGAAACCGGCCGCCGGCTGCCCGACTGCCGCCTGCTACTGCCGGAAACCGACGTCGTCGTGACCATGCTGGAAGTCCGCAATACGGCGCAGATCCGTCTTCAGAACGGCGCCTTCCAGACCCGGCTCGGCTGCAAATTCATCGATCTGCCCAACGACATGGCGGCCCATCTGCAGCGCTTTGTCATGGATATGGAGCGCGCGCGGCGCAACACGCTCTGAACCGCGCCAGCCGCCCTCAACCGAACACCCAGGAGACCCCCATGCAAACCATCCAGCAGGAAATCGACGAACGCACCAATCTGACCAGCTCCAACAAGCTGGAGCTGCTGCTGTTCCGTCTGGGGGTGGATGCCAACCTCGACCGCAACGAGCTGTTCGGCATCAACGTATTCAAGATCCGTGAAATCATCCCGATGCCGATGATCACTGCCGTGGCCGGCTCGCATGCCCACATGATGGGCGTGGTCGACCTGCGCGGCCAGGTGATTCCGGTCATCGACCTGCCGGCGGTGGCCGGCTGCACGCCGAAAACCGGCTTGAACATTCTGTTGATCACCGAATATGCGCGCACTACGCAGGCGTTTGCCGTCGAATCGGTGGAAGATATCGTGCGCCTCGACTGGCGCCAGGTGATGTCGGCCGAAGGCAATGCCGCCGGCGGCATGGTGACCAGTCTCGCCCGCCTCGACGGCGAGAACAGCGACCGCCTGGTGCAGGTGCTGGACGTCGAGACCATCCTGCGCAAGGTGATGCCGCCGAGCGACGAGGACCACGGCACCACCCACATCAACACCACGGTCGACATCAAGCCGGGCACGGTCATCCTGGCGGCGGACGATTCGCTGATCGCCCGCACCATGATCGAACAGGGCCTGGAGGCGATGAAACTGCCCTACATCATGTGCAAGACCGGCAAGGAAGCCTGGGATCAGTTGCAGTCGATCTCCGACAAGGCGGAGGCCGAGGGGAAAACCGTGCTGGACCGCGTTGCGCTGGTGCTGACCGACCTGGAAATGCCCGAAATGGACGGTTTTACGCTGACCCGCAACATCAAGCAGGATCCGCGTTTCAGCTCCATACCGGTGGTGATCCATTCGTCACTGACCGGATCGACCAACGAAGCACACGTGAAAAAAGTGGGGGCGGACGCCTATGTGGCGAAATTCGTCGCCGAAGACCTCGCCAACGCGCTGCGCTACGTGCTGATGCACGCCAACAACAAGTAGGGCGGCGCCAGGGTCAATTAGGCCAGGGGCAATTAGGGCAGCGCCAGGGTCAGACGCCCATGTTCATGATGTTCTGATATGCCTCCACCAGCTTGTTGCGCACCTGAACGGTCTGCTGGAAGGAAATACTCGATTTTTGCAGGGCAATCATGGCGTCGGACAGACTCACCGTGGTATCGCCCGTCTCGAAGCGCCGGGCCAGAGCCTGCGCCTGCGACTGCGTCTGGTTGACCTGGTCGAGCGAGGACTTCAACGCCGACGCGAAATCGACCGCGCCGGTCGCTTTGGCCTGCTGGGCGGGTTCAGCCGCCGGGCTCGCCGCAGCAGCCGCTGCCCGCAACTGCGCCACCATTGCCTCGATCCTGCCGGTATCGATCGCACCTATGCTCATCGTGCCCTCCTTTGTCTGCTGAGGCGGTTTTTCACGTGACCACCTTATCAGGCCGGACGCAAGCCATAAGGGCAATAAGCGCGGTAAACCGGCTGTTATTCCCCCGATTGAAACAGGCGCCACTGCCGATAATGCCTTCACATAGCGACATTCCATGGGGGAGACACGGATGAACACGACAACCGTAGACAGGGCGGCCCATGACGCCAGAACGGTGGGAGCGGAAAGATGGCGGTAGAAGGCGAAATCGTGGTTCCAGGCAACGTCATGTCGTTTACCCAGACGACAGGCGGTCGTAAGGTCCTGCTGGCGCTGGGCGTGGCCGCCATGGTCGCGGCCATGGTCGCGGTCTGGATGTGGGGGCAGCAGCCGGATTACCGGGTGCTGTTCTCGAATTTCAGCGATCGTGACGGCGGTGCCATCGTGGCCGAGCTGGAAAAGATGGGCATCCCCTACAAATACGCCGAAGGCGGCGGTGCCGTGCTGGTGCCCTCCACCCACGTGCATGACGCACGCCTGAAACTGGCGTCCCAGGGACTGCCCAAGGGCGGAAACGTCGGCTTCGAACTGATGGAAAACCAGCGTCTGGGCTCGTCCCAGTTCGTCGAACAGATCAACTTCCAGCGTGCCATGGAAGGCGAGCTGGCCCGCTCGATCGAGTCGGTGTCGGCGGTGCAGGCCGCGCGCGTGCATCTGGCCATGCCCAAGGATTCGGTCTTCGTGTCGGAACAGAAATCGCCCACCGCCTCGGTGCTGCTCAACCTGCACCCCGGCCGCACACTCGATCAGCAACAGATCAGCGCGATCGTCCACCTGGTCGCCAGCAGCGTGCCGGAACTGATGACCAAGAACGTGACCCTGGTCGACCAGAACGGCAACCTGCTGTCCGATGCCGGGCGGAACGCCGGCAGCAGCAGCGGCATGGACCCGACCCAGATCAAATATGTGCAGGAGCTGCAGCAAAGCGTCGTGCGCCGCATCGAATCGATCATCACGCCCATCGTCGGCCCCAACAACGTGCGTGCCGAGGCGACCGCAGACGTCGACTTCTCGCGCAGCGAACAGGCGGTGGAATCCTACAAGCCGAACCAGACACCGGAGGCCATGGTGGTGCGCAGCCAGCAGACCAGCGAATCTCTGAACGGCGTCGCCAACCCCGGCGGCGTGCCGGGCGCGCTGACCAACCAGCCGCCGGCACCGGCCACCGCGCCCATCGTTGCGCCCGACCAGGCGGCCGCACCGGCCGGCGCTGCCGGTCCGACCACCAGCACGCGCAAGGATGCCACCTTCAATTACGAAGTCGACAAGACCATCCAGTACGTCCAGCAGGGCGGCGGCGGGCTCAAGCGGCTGTCCGTCGCGGTGGTGGTCAACCACAAGCGCAGCACCGATGCCGAAGGCAAGGTGGTGATGCAGCCGCTGACCGAGGCCGAGATCACGCAGATCACCAATCTGGTCAAGGATGCGATGGGCTTCAATGCGGAGCGTGGCGATTCGGTCAACGTGGTCAACACGCCCTTTGCCCGCGCCGAGGTGGAAGCCCTCCCCGACCAGCCCTTCTGGAAGCAGTCCGAAAACCGCGAATACATCGAAATGGCGAAAACCGCGGGCAAGTATCTGCTGATGGCGCTGGCGCTGGTGCTGCTGTATCTGCGCGGGCTGAAGCCGATGCTGAAAAAGCTGGATGAAATGGCCAAGCTGCCGCCGCCGGCACCGGTCCAGCATCTGCAGCACGCCGGGGGCGGGAATCTGCTGCCCGGCCAGCGCAACTATGAAGAAAACCTGACTCGTGCGCAGCAACTGGCCAACCAGGATCCGCGCGTGGTCGCCAATATCGTGAAGACCTGGGTGGGCGGCAATGAGTGACAACAGCGGCGTCACCAAGGGCGCAATTCTGATGCTTGCACTGGGAGAAGAAGGCGCCTCCCAGGTGATGAAATTTCTCGGCCCGCGCGAAGTGCAGAAGCTCGGCGAGGCCATGACCAGCATGAAGTCGATCCCGCAGGAAGAGGTTGTCAACGTACTGGAGGACTTCAACACGGTGGTGGATTCGAATTCGTCGCTGGGGCTCGATTCCAACGACTACATCCGCACCGTGCTGACCAAGGCGCTGGGCGACGACAAGGCCTCCTCGCTATTGAACCGGATTCTCGGTGGCGGCGGCGACGCCAGCGGCATCGAAAGCCTGAAGTGGATGGATTCCGAGTCGGTGGCCGACCTCATTCACAACGAACACCCGCAGACCATCGCCACCATCCTGGTTCACCTGGAGCGCGATCAGGCCTGCGAAGTGCTCAACTGCTTCACCGAGCGCCTGCGCAACGACGTGCTGCTGCGCATCGCCACCCTGTCAGGCGTGCAGCCGGCTGCGCTGCGCGAGCTCAACGACGTGCTGACCAAGCTGCTGTCCGGCAGCGACGTGCTGAAAAAACAGCCGATGGGCGGCACCCGCGCGGCGGCGGACATCCTCAACTTCATGAGCGGCGAGAACGAATCCACCGCGATGGAATACTTGAAAAACTACGATCCCGAGATGGCGCAGAAGATCATGGACGAGATGTTCGTGTTCGAAAACATCATGGACATCGAGGATCGCGGCATTCAGCTCCTGCTGCGCGAGGTGCAGTCCGACTCGCTGATCATCGCGCTCAAGGGCGCATCGGAAGAAATGCGCGAAAAAATCTTCAAGAACATGTCGCAACGTGCCGCTGAAATGATGCGTGAGGACCTGGAATCGAAAGGTCCGGTCCGCTTGTCCGAAGTCGAGGCGCAGCAGAAGGAAATCCTGATGATCGTCCGCCGTCTGGCCGACGAGGGCCAGATCTCGCTGGGCGCGAAGGGTGAAGAGCAATATGTCTAATTGCGTGATTTCCAGCACGGACCATGTTGCCCAGCCGTGGGAAATGACCAGCTTCGATGCCGATCCGCACCCTGCCCGTCATGGCGGCGGCTCCGGCGGCGTCAGCCTGCCGACGATTGAGCAGATCACCGCGATCCA
Organism: uncultured Thiobacillus sp.; assembly: GCA_964623745.1. Lineage (GTDB taxonomy): Bacteria > Pseudomonadota > Gammaproteobacteria > Burkholderiales > Thiobacillaceae > Thiobacillus. Next base: position 47,609 of record CAZUVC010000002.1, read on the forward strand.
GGAACAGGCCCGGCAGGAAGGCTACGCCGGCGGCCATGCCGAAGGGCTGGCCGCGGGGCGTGCGGAAGCGGCCCTCGAAGCTGCGCGGCTGCGCGAACTGGCCGACGCGTTCACCGCGGAACTGCGCCAGGCCGACGAAATCGTCTCCCAGCAAATACTTGATCTGTCGATGGATTTCTCCAGAGCGCTGCTGCGTTCGGCGCTGGTGATCCAGCCCGAGCTGGTCATCCCCATTGTCAAGGAAGCGGTGCGCTACCTGCCCGTCCTGCAGCAACCCGCCCTGCTGTTCCTGCATCCGGATGATGCGCGGCTGGTCAAGGACCAGATCGGCGACGAACTCGACAAAATGGGCTGGCAGGTGGCGGGCGACACCCAGCTGGTGCGGGGCGGCTGCCGCGTGGAGACCGGCAGCAACCAGATCGACGCCACCCTGCCGACCCGCTGGCAACGGCTGAGCGCCGCGCTGAGCAAGAACTCCGACTGGCTGATTGTCTGAGACGAAAAAATGAACCCGCACACCCATAGCGACCGCTGGAAAGCCTATCTGCATGACTGCAGCGAACTGCTTGCGATCGCCGAGCCGATGCAGGTGTCGGGTCGCGTCACGCGCATGGCCGGGCTGGTCATGGAAGCGGTGGGCCTGAAGCTGCCGGTGGGCAGCGCCTGCACCGTACCGCTGCCGAACGGCTCGCAGATCGAGGCCGAAGTGGTCGGCTTCTCCGGCGACCATCTGTTTCTGATGCCGCAAAGCGACATCGAGGGCATTGTCCCGGGCGCGCGCGTGTTTCCGGTGGAAGTGACCGCCACCCTGCCCGGCATCGGCCAGGTGAATCATCCGCGCCGCCGCCCCAGCGACCGCACCCGCCACCTGCCGGTCGGCGATGCGCTGCTCGGCCGCGTGCTCGACAGCAACGGCCGCCCGCTCGACGAGCTCGGCCCGTTGCAAACCATGGCCACCGCACCGCTCAACCGGCGCGCTGCCAACCCGCTCGGGCGCGCGCCGATCACCGAAATTCTCGACGTCGGCGTGCGCGCGATCAACAGCATGCTGACGGTGGGCCGCGGCCAGCGCATGGGCCTGTTCGCCGGCTCTGGCGTCGGCAAGAGCGTGCTGCTCGGCATGATGGCGCGCTACACCAGCGCCGACGTGATCGTGGTCGGCCTGATCGGCGAACGCGGCCGCGAGGTCAAGGAATTCATCGAGCAGATTCTCGGCGAGGAAGGCCTCGCCCGCGCCGTGGTGGTCGCCGCGCCGGCTGACACGCCGCCACTGATGCGGATGCAGGGCGCCGCCTATGCCACCACCATCGCCGAGCATTTTCGCGACCAGGGCAAGAACGTGCTGCTGATCATGGACTCGCTCACCCGTTACGCGATGGCACAGCGCGAAATCGCGCTGGCGATCGGCGAGCCGCCCGCCACCAAGGGCTATCCGCCGTCGGTGTTCGCCAAGCTGCCGTCGCTGGTCGAGCGCGCCGGCAACGGCAAGGCGGGCGGCGGTTCGATCACTGCTTTCTATACCGTACTGACCGAAGGCGACGATCCGCAGGACCCGATCGCCGACGCCGCGCGGGCGATTCTCGACGGCCACATCGTGCTCGATCGCACGCTGGCTGAAAGCGGCCACTACCCCGCGATCAACATTGAACAGTCGATCAGCCGCGTGATGCAGACCATCGCCAGCCCGTCGCACCAGCATCTGGCCCGGCGCCTGAAAATGCTCTATTCGCGCTATGCGCGCAGCCGCGACCTGATCAACGTCGGCGCCTACGCCGCCGGTTCCGACCCGCTGCTGGACGAAGCCATCCGTCTGCAGACGGCGCTTGAAGCCTTTCTGCAGCAGAACATTTCGGAACGCTCCGATGTCGGTGCCAGCCTGACCGAACTCGAAGCCCTGTTCCGGTCTCCCACTTAATCGATCGCGTACCCCATGGCCAACACCACTGCACTGCATACCCTGATCGAACTCGCCAACAAGGACGCCGACGAAGCGGCACGCCTGCTCGGCATCGCGCTGCGCGCGGGCGAGGATGCGATGCAGAAGCTCGACCTGCTGATCCAGTACCGCGACGATTACGCCGCGCGCTGCCAGTCCAACCTGGCTACCGGCATCAGCACCACGCATTTCAACAATTTCCAGGTTTTCATGCAGAAGCTCGACCATGCCATCGTCGGCCAGCAGAAGGTCGTCAGCGATGCCGAGCAGCGGGTCGCGCTGGCGCGCACCGCCTGGCAGACCTGCGAGCAAAAAAAAATGTCCTTCGTCACCCTGGTCAGCCGCGCCGACAAGGAAACCCAGCGCCGCGATGCGTGGCGCGAGCAGAAGCAGAACGACGAATTCGCCACCCGCAGCGCGCAACACAAGCCCACCACTTCCTGAATCCGGACCGATCCCATGAACGCACAAGCCATGAACCTCAATCCTGTGCAGCCCCAGAGCACGTCCGGCAAACAGGCAGACCGCGCGTCGTCCGACCCGTCCGGACCGCCGTTCAGCGAGGTGCTGTCAGGCGAAATGGCGAACAGCCGCAACAAGGACGGTGCAGCCACGCAGTCGGCCGAAGCCCAGTCAGCCCAGGCCGACACCCGGCCGGACACCCCCACCCCGCCGGGCACGTCCACGCAGCCGGCAGACGCCGCGCCGGAGGTCAAGCCCGAGGCCAAACCCGTCACGATCGAGCTGGCCGCGCCCGAATTGCCGGTGGCCGATCCGGCCAGTGTGGCCGTGCCCGCCGGCATGCCGGTGCCGCTGATCGAACCGGGCCGGCTTGATGCGGCAGCGGACGAAACGGACACCGATCTCCTCACCCGAATGGCCGCAGACAACGGGCAGCCTTTTCCGCCCGGCCGCAAGGGCCGTGCGGCGCTGGAAATTCCGTCCGGCCAGTCCGCCGAAAAAACAGATGCCGGGTCGCCCAAGCAGGCGTTGACGATGCCCATCAAGGTCGACGCCCAGGCCAGCGCGAAACTCGCCGCCAGCGCCGCCTTCTCGGAACAGCTGGCAAGCAGCCGCAAGATCGGTGCCCTGAATGCCGGCGAAGCCGCGCCGGAACTCTCCGGCGCCATGCTGCGCGCCGCGCCGCACCCCACGTTTGAAACCCTGGCGGCACTGCATGAAGCGGCGGCGCCCAAGCTCGCACCCCAGGTGGGCACCACGGCCTGGAACCAGGCGCTGGGCGAAAAAATCGTGTGGATGGCGGGCGCTGCCCAGCAGACCGCCACGCTCACGCTCAATCCGCCCAATATGGGGCCCTTGCAGGTGGTGATCAACCTGTCGAACGATCAGGCCACGGCCAGTTTCTTTTCCGCCCAGCCCGAAGTCCGCCAGGCGCTCGAAGCCGCCTTCCCGCGTCTGCGCGAAATGATGAACGAAGCCGGCATCGAGCTGGGCCAGGCCACGGTTAGCAGCGAAACGCCGCAGCAGAACGAACGCGATGCACGCCAGGCACAGGGGATCGCCCGCCTGCTTCCGGGAAGCGACGATGCGCTGGGCGGTTTGCAGACCGGCCAGATGCCGATCCGGCAGTCCCGCGGGCTGGTCGACACCTTCGCCTGACGGGCACCTTGCCGCACGTCCGTCTGTGGGCCGATGGGCGGGTCATGACCCACACAAAATCGTGGCCATGCGCCGGACTAACGATCATGGCTGTCAGCCGCTCCAAATAATGAAACGTCTGCCAGCCATGATCGTTTCCCCCACCCCGTCCTCCCCCGCCTACGGAAGGGGGGCCCAGGCTCGCTTCGCACGTTTCACCGTGCGCGTCCACTGCCGCTGATAAAACTGATATGCGTCCCTTTTCCCCCTCTTATTCCGACATCGAAACCGCTTGCGGGCTTCGATAATTCCCCTACCAGAACCGAATTCTTAAACCACAGGAACCGAATCGATGGCCAAACCAGAAGCGCCCCCAGTCGAAGTCGACGACACCGGCGAAGCCAAACCTGCCGGAAAATCGAAGACGAAACTGATCGTGCTGCTCGCGCTTGTCCTGGTTGTGCTGGGCGGCGGCGGCGGCGCGGCATGGTATTTCATGTCGCCCGGCGACGCGCCCAAGGAGGCGAAGGCTGAACCGCCCAAGGCACCGGTTTTCCTGCCGCTCGACACCTTCACCGTGAACCTGCAGGGCGGCGACCACTACCTGCAAGCTGATATCACCCTGCAGGTGGCCGACCAGGCCCAGGTGGACACCCTCAAGCTGCACATGCCGCGCGTGCGCAGCCGCCTGCTGACGCTGCTGTCGTCCAAGCATCCCGATGAATTGAACACGCCGGAGCACAAGCTGCGGCTCGCGCTGGAAATCATGGATCAGGTGAAGCAGCCGCTCCATCCGGACGGCGAGCCCCAGCTGATCGATGACGTCCTGTTCACCTCTTTCGTGGTCCAGTAAACCATGGCCGAAAACTTTCTCTCGCAGGACGAAGTCGATGCGCTGCTGAAAGGCGTGACGGGCGACGTCGACGAGGCGCCCAGCGAAGAAGTCGACGGCAAGAGCGCGCGCCCCTACAACCTGGCGACGCAAGAGCGCATCGTTCGCGGCCGCATGCCGACGCTCGAGATCATCAACGAGCGTTTTGCCCGTCTGCTGCGCATCGGTCTCTACAACTTCCTGCGGCGCGGGGTGGAAATCTCGGTCGGCCCGGTGCGGGTCTCGAAATACAGCGAGTTCATCCGCAACCTGGTGGTGCCCACCAACCTGAACCTGGTCCAGATCAAGCCGCTGCGCGGCACCGCGCTGATCATTTTCAACCCCGATCTGGTCTTCCTGATGGTCGACAACCTGTTCGGCGGCGATGGACGTTTCCATACGCGGGTCGAGGGACGCGACTTCACCCAGACCGAGCACCGCATCATCCAGCGTGTGCTGGGCATCGTGTTCGAAAACTATGCCAAGTCCTGGGAACCGGTTTTCCCGGTCGAATTCGAATTCATCCGTTCGGAAATGAACACCCAGTTCGCCAACATCGCCACCCCCAACGAAGTCGTGGTGGCGGTGACCTTCGCCATCGAGCTCGGCGAGATCAGCGGCGAAATGCACCTGTGCATGCCCTACTCGATGATCGAGCCGATCAAGGACCAGCTCGCCAGCAGCCTGCAGGCGGAAAACCTGGAAGTGGACAAGCGCTGGATCCGTCTGATGCGGCAGCAGATCCAGCTGGCGGAAGTCGAGCTCGTCGCCGACCTCGGCACCGCAGCCGTCAGCTTGCGCGACATCGTCGACCTCAAGGTGGGCGACATCATTCCGCTCGACATTCCGAAAACGATCGAAGCCAAGGTGGACGGCGTACCCGTCATGGAATGCGCCTACGGAAAATTCAACGGCCAGTACACCCTTCGCGTCGAGAAACTGCTCTCGGCCAGCTCGCCCGATTTGCACACAGGAGACCCAAATGTCTGATGACACCAATCAAGCCGTAGCCGAGGACGACTGGGCGGCCGCCATGGCCGAACAGACCACTATCCCGGCGGCCAAGGCCGACCCCGAAATCTTTCCCGAACTGGCTGGCAACACCGTGTCGGGCGGACTCGCCAAGGATATCGACTTCATTCTCGACATCCCGGTGCTGCTGACGGTGGAGCTGGGTCGAACCAAGATCTCGATCAAGAATCTGCTGCAGCTGGCGCAGGGATCGGTGGTCGAGCTCGATGGCCTGGCCGGCGAGCCGATGGATGTGCTGGTCAACGGCTGCCTGATCGCACAGGGCGAGGTGGTGGTGGTGAACGATAAGTTCGGCGTACGCCTGACCGACATCATCACCCCTGCCGAGCGCATCCGGAAACTCAACAAATGATGAAGCCGATGCGGGCTGTCCTGGTCGTCGCATGCAGCCTGCTGCTGCCGGGACTGGCCCACGCCGCGACGGCGATGGATGCCGCGGCGCCCGAAGCCTCTGCCGCCGGCAGCCTGCTGCAGGTCTTTATCGGCCTGGTCGCGGTGTTGCTGCTGATCGTCGCCACCGCCTGGGTCGGCAAGCGCATGGGCGTCGCGCCCGGCAGCGCGTCGGGCCCGTTGCAGGTGGTCGCCAGCACTTCCGTCGGCACGCGTGAACGCGTGGTCGTGGTGGAAGTGGGCGAGTCCTGGCTGGTCCTGGGCGTGGCCCCCGGCAGCGTGAATGCGCTGGCCACCTTGCCGCGCGGCGAAGCCCGGCCGTTGACCGCAGCGGTGCCCGGCGGCTTTGCGGCGCGTCTGCAGCAACTGATCGAGAAACGCCGTGCGTAATACAGCCGCACCCAATACAGCCGTGTCCAATACCCTTCCCCGCTGGTTGCAGGGTGTGCTGCTGATGCTGGCGCTGCTGCTGCCGTCGCTGGCGCTGGCGCAGGCCGGCCTACCCGCATTCACCAGCACGCCGGCAAGCGGCGGCGGCCAGACCTATTCGCTGAGCCTGCAAACCCTGCTGCTGCTCACCTCGCTGTCCTTCCTGCCAGCCGCGCTGCTGATGATGACCAGCTTCACCCGCATCATCATCGTGCTGTCGCTGCTGCGGATGGCGCTGGGCACCCAGTCGTCGCCGCCCAACCAGGTGCTGATCGGGCTGGCGCTGTTCCTGACGCTGTTCGTGATGGGCCCGACCTTCGACAAGATCTACGTCGAGGCCTACCAGCCGCTGGCGGAAAACAAGATCCAGATGCAGGAAGCGCTCGACAAGGGTGCGGTCCCGCTGCGCGCCTTCATGATGAAGCAGACGCGCGAAAGCGACCTCGCCCTGTTCGCCCGGATGTCCGGCAACGGCGCGATGAAAACGGCGGCCGACGTGCCAATGCGCGTGCTGATCCCCGCCTTCATCACCAGCGAGCTGAAGACCGCGTTCCAGATCGGCTTCGCCGTCTTCATCCCCTTCCTGATCATCGACATGGTCGTCGCCAGCATCCTGATGTCGATGGGCATGATGATGGTGTCGCCCGCCATCGTGGCGCTGCCCTTCAAGCTCATCCTGTTCGTGCTGGTGGACGGCTGGAACCTGCTGCTGGGTTCGCTCGCACAAAGTTTTTATTAGGAACCGCGTCATGACACCCGAAAGCGTAATGACCATCGGCCGCGCAGCGCTGGAAATGACCCTGCTGGTGTCGGCGCCGGTGCTGCTGGTCACCCTGATCGTCGGCCTGACCGTGAGCGTGTTCCAGGCCGCCACCCAGATCAACGATCCCAGCCTGTCGTTCATTCCCAAGGTGGTGGCCGTGCTGATCACATTCGCCATCGCCGGACCGTGGATGCTGACCGTAATGATCGACTACATGCGCCGGGTGTTGACCGGCCTGCCCGGCATCATCGGCTAATCCCGTTCCGCATTCATGATCAGCCTCACCGACGCCCAGCTCAACGCCTGGCTGATCAGTTTCATCTGGCCGCTCACCCGCATTCTCGGCCTGGTGATGGTGGCGCCGGTGCTGGGCCACCGCTCGGTGCCCGCACGGGTCAAGATCGGACTCGGCGTGTTCATCACCCTGATCATCGCGCCCACCCTGCCCCCCATGCCCGACGTCAGCCTGGGCTCGTGGCATGGGCTGTTCATCCTGGTGCAGCAGTTTCTGATCGGCATAGCGATGGGCTTTGTGATGCGCGTGATTTTCTCTGCAGTCGAAGCCGCTGGCGAGATCATCGGCCTGCAGATGGGCCTGGGCTTCGCCTCCTTTTTCGACCCCCAAAGCGCCGGCCAGACGCTGGTGCTGGCCCGCTTCTTCAACCTGATGACCGCGCTGGTGTTCCTTGCGGTGAACGCCCACCTGCTGATGATCGGCGCACTGGTGGACAGCTTCCAGGGGCTGCCCATCAGTACGCAACCCTTGTCCGCAGCGGGTTTTCACAACGTGGCCGCGTTCGGCTCGACGATTTTTGCGGTCGGCCTGCAGCTGTCGCTGCCGGTGATCGCCATCATGCTGATCACCAACCTGTCACTCGGCATCCTGACCCGCTCGGCGCCGCAGCTCAACATCTTTGCGATCGGTTTCCCGATCACGCTGGGCGTGGGGCTGATCGTGCTGAACATGACCCTGCCCTACCTCGCACCCCATATCGAGCAGGCCATCCAGCATGGTCTCAGGACCATGGGCCTGGTGGTCCAGACCCTGCAGCCGGCAACACGCTAGCGGCAGTACCTGCTGATTTGGGCGGTGTCGAATGCGCGATCCTCTGCGCCGAATGCGCTGCTGCCGCCTGTGCGATGCGGATGCCTCCCGAACCGGGCGAAAAAAATCGGCCCGCACAAGGCGGGCCGGACGGGAGACGCGCCCTGAGGCGCCCCGGGGTGGCTCAGAACCCCAGGCTGTCGAGCAGATCGTCGACCTGACTCTGGTCGGCGACTACATCGTTTCGGTTGGCCGTATTGATTTGCGGTCCATTGAGCAAGCTGTTGTTCGATTCGCGGCGCAGCTCGGTCGGTGCGTAATCGATCAGCAGCTGCACCAGCTGCTGTTCGAGGCCATGCGCAAGATCGGTCACCTTGCGAATCACCTGTCCGGTCAGATCCTGAAAATCCTGCGCCATCATGATGTCCAGCAATTGCTGCTTGGTGGCGCTGGTGTCGTTGCGCATGTCGGCTAGGCACTGCATGGTCAGCGTGGCCATGTCGCGGTAATTGGCTTCCGAAAACGGCGCTTTCAGGGTCGACTGCCAGCCGGTGAGAATTTCGTCCGCTCCGGCGTCGATCCGTTCCTGCAAGGGAATCGCGGTGTCGGTAGCATTCAGCACGCGCTGTGCCGCCTGTTCGGTCATCTTCGCCACATAGTTGAGGCGCTCGCGCACATCAGGAATATCGGTGGTGGCTTTTTCAAGAACCTTGTCGAGGCCAAGCTCGCGCAGGCTGTCATGCAGCGTGCGGGTAATATGGCCCACCCGTGCCAGCATGGCCTCCGGGTCGCAGCTGTCTGCAACGGCGTTGGCGGGAGCGGACGCACTGGGGCCGGCGAGATGCGAATCCACGTCAGGCCCCTGATTTTTCAATTTTTTCGAAAATCTTGCTGAGCTTCTCGTCGAGCGTGGCGGCCGTGAAAGGTTTGACCACATAACCGTTGGCACCGGCCTGGGCCGCGGCAATGATGTTTTCCTTCTTCGCTTCGGCCGTGACCATCAGCACCGGCAGTTTGGACAGCGCGGCATCGGCACGAATCTGCTGCAGCATCGTCAGGCCATCCATGTTAGGCATGTTCCAGTCGGACACGACGAAATCGAAGCTGCCGGCGCGCAACTTGGCCAATCCGTCCACACCGTCCTCGGCCTCTTCAACGTTGGAATACCCCAGCTCCTTGAGCAGATTTCGCACGATGCGGCGCATCGTTGAAAAATCGTCAACAACCAGGAATTTCGTGTTCGGATCGGCCATGCAGGACTCCATTGAGGCGGTTCATTGTGTATGAGTGTATACGGCATCCGGGCATCAAACTTAAGCACGGAAAACGACGCAAACAGTAGTAAAAACCACCTCAAACCCGCATGGCGCGGTTGCCGTGTGCGGCAAAGTAGGCCATCACCCGTGCCGACAGTTCATGGATCGGCCCAACCTCGTCGACGGCGCCGACGGCGATGGCTTCCTTCGGCATGCCGAATACCACACACGTCGCTTCGTCCTGCGCCAGGTTGTAGGCGCCGGCGTGTTTCATCGCCAGCATGCCGGCGGCGCCGTCCTTGCCCATGCCGGTGAGGATGACGCCAACCGCGTTCTTGCCTGCCGCCTGCGCGGCCGAGTTGAACAGCACGTCAACCGAGGGTCGGTGACGGTTGACCGGCGGCCCCTGGTCGAGCTTCGTCATGTAGTTGGCGCCGCTGCGCACCAGCAGCAGATGGGAATGGCCCGGCGCCAGGTAGGCGTGTCCGGGCAGCACGCGCTCGTCGCCCTCGGCCTCGCGCACGGAAATCCGGCACAGCTTGTCGAGCCGGTTGGCAAACGAACGGGTGAAGCCCTCGGGCATGTGCTGGGTGATCAGGATGCCGGGGCAGTCCGACGGCAGATGGATCAGGAATTCCTTGATCGCCTCGGTGCCGCCGGTGGAGGCACCAACAATGATCAGCTTTTCGCTGCTGGTCAGCGGATTGCGCAGCGACG
>CAZUVC010000002.1:57656-122655 GCA_964623745.1 uncultured Thiobacillus sp.
CCAACGGCTGACCGGCGGCGGCGGCGCCGGGCGCCGCGCGCGGCTTGACCTGCGCTCGCGCCGTGATGCGGATTTTCTCGGCGATCAGGTCCGTATATTCGAGCATGCCGCTCTGGATCGACACCTTGGGCTTGGTCACGAAGTCGACCGCACCCAGTTCCAGTGCGCGCATGGTGATGTCAGAGCCGCGCTCGGTCAGCGTCGACACCATCAGCACCGGCATCGGGCGCAGCCGCATCAGCTTTTCGAGGAATTCGAGCCCATCCATCTTTGGCATTTCCACATCCAGCGTCAGCACGTCCGGGTTGGTCTGCTTGATGAGATCGCGCGCCACCAGAGGGTCGGGGGCCACGCCGACCACTTCCATATCGGGCTGGCTGTTGATGATTTCCTTCATCACGCTGCGGATCAGCGCCGAATCGTCCACGATCAGAACCTTGATAGTCATGCTGCGTGCTTTCCGCTATGAGAACAGGTCGACGTCGCCGTCGACCGTGTTGATGTTGAGCCGGCTGGCGTAGTCCTGCTCGCGCCTGACCAGTGTGTAGTTGTTGAGCTGCTTGAGTTTCTTGACCAGCACCCGCCCGGTGGCCGGAAAGAAGTACACCTTGCGCGGGTGCACGTCGTTCAGGTCCTCGGCCACGATGCGGATGTTTTCGGTGTGCAGGTAATCGCGCACGAACTGGGCGTTGCGCTCGCCCACGTTCATGCTGGTAAAGCCGCGCAGCACATTGCCGCCCCCGAACACCTTGGCTTCCAGATTTTCGCGGCGTGCGCCCGCCTTCAGCAGCTGGTTGATCAGCACTTCCATCGCATAGGCGCCGTAGCGCATCGAGGCGGACGCGGGGTTGTTGGTATCGCCGCCGCCGTCCGGCAGCATGAAATGGTTCATGCCGCCGATGCCGGACACGCGGTCGCGCACGCAGGCGGCCACGCACGAGCCCAGCACCGTCACGATCAGCATCGGCTTGCCGGTGAAGTAGTACTCGCCAGGCAGGATCTTGGCGGTGTCGCACTCGAAGTTGCGGTCGTAGTACAGGTTGGTCGCAAGCTGCTCTTCGATGGCGGGATTCATGCAGACACCTTCGCCCCGCCCTGCCGCGGACTCAGCACATAGACCGTCTTGCCGCGCAGCTTGAAGGCGTCGGACGCGTACATGAAGTTTTCCGAATGGCCGGCAAACAGCAGGCCCTCCGGCTTCATCAGCGGCACGAAGCGGGCGAGGATCCGGCTCTGCGTGGGCTTGTCGAAATAAATCATCACGTTGCGGCAGAAGATGGCATCGAACGGCCCGTTCAGTGCCCAGCTGGGCGCCAGCAGATTCAGCGGCTGGAACGTGACCAGCTGCCGCAGTTCGGGCCGCACCCGCACCATGCCGGACTGTGCGCCCTTGCCGCGCTGGAAGAAATGCTTCAGCCGCTCGCGCTCCATTTTCTCGACGCGTTCCATCGGGTAGACGCCGTTGGCCGCCGTCTGCAGCACATTGGTGTCGATATCGGTGGCGACGATCGTGACCGGCGGCGTCAGCGTGCCGAACACCTCGCATGCCGTCATCGCGATCGAATACGGTTCCTCGCCGGTCGAGCTGGCCGAGCACCAAATCGACAACGGCGTCGCGCGCCCGCGCAGATGCTCGGCGAGTACCGGAAAATGGTGCGCCTCGCGGAAAAAAGCCGTCAGGTTGGTGGTCAGCGCATTGGTGAAGGCCACCCACTCCTCGCTGTCGTCGCTGCCGTTTTCCAGGCTGTCGAGGTATTCCGCAAACGAATTCATGCCGCGCGCACGCAGGCGGCGTGCCAGCCGGCTATAGACCATTTCGTGCTTGCCGTCGGACAGCGAAATGCCGGCCTGGCGGTAGATCAGGGCGCGCACGCGCGCAAAGTCACGCGGCGTGAACTCGAAAATCTTGCCGGGATCCGGCTGCTTGTTTGGGGCGGGTTTCATGCCGACATTCTAAGGGTGCTCGATACAGGGCATACGATTGCTGCGCACTGTTCATGCGCGCCCGCGATACCTGTGTTATCGGCCGCAATGCCGCATTCTTGACTGGTCCATCCCGTGAGACGGGCCGGACATTCCGGCCCGTCAGATCAGCTTGCCGTCAGCCGCTTGTGCCCCGCCGAGCGGACGGGCATCGCATGCCGGCCCTCCTCCCGATGGTGCACCACCGCCGTGCGACGGTGCGGCGCCGTCTGCCCCCCTTGCACCAGCGTAAAGGCCGCCACCAGCTGCGTCAGCTTCTCCGCCTGCGTCTGCATGCTTTCCGACGACGCCGCGGCCTGTTCCACCAGCGCGGCGTTCTGCTGGGTCATGTCGTCCATCTGGGTGATGGCCTGGTTGACCTGCTCGATGCCGGCACTCTGTTCCTGGCTCGCCGCCGCGATCTCGCCCATGATGTCGGTGACGCGCTTCACCGAACTGACGATCTCGTGCATGGCTTCGCCTGCCACATCGACCAGCTTGCCACCGGCCTCGACCTTGCCGACCGAATCCTCGATCAGCCCCTTGATCTCCTTCGCGGCGCCGGCCGAACGCTGCGCCAGATTGCGCACTTCGGACGCGACCACCGCAAAGCCGCGACCCTGCTCGCCCGCACGCGCCGCTTCCACCGCGGCGTTCAGCGCCAAAATATTGGTCTGGAATGCAATGCCGTCGATGACGCCGATGATGTCGGCAATTTTCCTCGAGCTGTCCTTGATCGACGCCATGGTGTCGACTACCTGACCCACCACATCGCCCCCACGTGCGGCAATGTCTGCGGTGGCGACGACCAGCTGGTTGGCCTGGCGTGCGTTCTCGGCGTTCTGCTTGACGGTGCTGGTCAGCTCTTCCATCGAGCTGGCAGTTTCTTCCAGGCTCGACGCCTGCGATTCGGTGCGGCTCGACAGGTCCATGTTGCCGGCGGCGATTTCGCTGGCAGCCGTGCCCACCAGGCCGGTGCTCTGCTTGATCTGCCCGACCAGCAGCTTGATGTTGATCTGCAGAATCCGCAGCGACTGCATCAGGCGTGACACTTCGGCGACGCCACCAGCCACGATCCGTCCGGTCAGGTCACCCGAGCCCATGCGTTCGATGTCGCCACGGGCACGCTCCAGCGGCGCCACGACAATGCGATGACACACCACCGCGAATCCCACCGCCAGCGGCATGCCCAGCATGGCGATCGCCATCAGCCAGCCGGTCAGCGCCTGGTTGGCCTCGGTGGTCGCCAGCCAGGCCAGCACGCCCATCAGCCCGAACAGAAGCATCATCGACACTGCCGCCACCGTCAGAATCGACTTCAGCGACAGGTCTTTCATCAGGCAGAGGCAGCAGCGTTCCAGGAAATTCGGCCGGATCGCGCGGCCTTCCTCGATCTTCAGCGCCCTGTCGCCGGCCTTGATGGTACGGTAGGCCGCTTCCGCGGCCTGCACCTGATCGCGCGCGGGTTTGGTGCGCACCGAGGTGTAGCCGACGATCTGCCCGTTTTCGATGATGGGCGCGGCGTTGGCCTCGACCCAGTAGTGGTCGCCGTTCTTGCAGCGGTTCTTCACCAGACCGGTCCAGGCCTTGCCGGCCTTCAGCGTGTCCCAGAAGTCGGCGAAGGCCTCCACCGGCATGTCGGGATGGCGCACGATGTTCTGCGGCGCCCCCAGCAGTTCGTCTTCGGAAAAGCCGCTGATGTTGACGAAGTCCTGGTTGACATAGGTGATCCTGCCTTGCAGGTCGGTCTTCGACACCACGGTTTCGTGGTCCTTGAGGACGTACTCGACATGCGTGACCGGCATATTGTTTCTCATGCGCTTGTTCCCTCCCTGGTTTTATAGGAAGACCTGTTCACAGGCCTGTGCTGCTACTCGTGCGTTTGCGAAGAAACCGTTCCTCCCCATCCACACGCCTTACTCTCCAAGCACAGCCGTCCCGCCGAATGCGTCAAGGACGATTCGAAGAAGCTGTACCTCATGAAAAAAATGACGGGAATTCAGCGCGGTATGCAGCGCCTTCCGCGTTTCGTCCGGACACAACGCAGCGCCGCCTGTCCCGCACGCACAGCGTTCAGGCACATCGAGCCAGGTTTGAAATCGGGGATGGCGCTTGCGTGCAGCGTGCGCGCGGGGCGGGCTGCCGGCCATGCGGGCTGCCTGAGAGGCTGGCTGGCGTGAGTTGTCCTTGTGGACAGCATCAAGGGGGGTGAAGCGCGGCAGGGTGTGCATGGCCTATTCCTCTCCAGGACAGGCGTGCGCGCCTGCATCCGGTAAGCCTGCAATAACCCTCTTTTAATTATGGGCAGGCCGACACCTGTATTACGGCTGCCGGCCTAGTAACCTTAGTTATTTAATGGTTAATTGATACTGTTGTTAATGCATCGCGCTGCGGACGCGGCTGTTCGACGCAAGCGCAAGCGCCGACTTGCCTCCGGACAGGGCCTTTGAGGCCCCGGTCGGACGGGGCTTTGTCGTCGTTTTTCCCACACGCGCCAAGCGGAAGGCCTTCATCAATTCTTCCAGTTTCTCGGCCTGCAACTGCAGGCTTTCGGAGGCTGCCGCGGCCTGTTCCACCAGCGCGGCATTCTGCTGGGTGATGTCGTCCATCTGCGCGATAGCCTGGTTGACCTGCTCGATACCGGCGCTCTGCTCGAGACTGGCGGTGGCGATCTCGTTCATGATGCTGCTGACCAGCTGGATCGAGGTCACGACGTCGTCCATCGATTCGCCCGCACCCCCCACCAGCTTGCCGCCGGTGTCGACCTTGCCGACCGAATCCTCGATCAGCGACTTGATCTCCTTCGCGGCCCCGGCCGAACGCTGCGCCAGGTTGCGCACTTCGGACGCGACGACCGCAAATCCGCGACCCTGCTCGCCCGCACGCGCGGCTTCCACCGCGGCGTTCAATGCCAGGATGTTGGTCTGGAACGCAATGCCGTCGATGACGCCGATGATGTCGGCAATCTTCCTTGAGCTGTCCTTGATCGACGCCATGGTGTCGACCACCTGCCCCACGACCTCGCCGCCCTCGGCCGCAATGTCGGCGGTGGACCCCACCAGCTTGCTCGCCTGGTGTGCGCTGTCGGCATTCTGCTTGACGGTGCTGGTCAGCTCTTCCATCGAGCTGGCGGTTTGCTCCAGGCTCGACGCCTGCGATTCGGTGCGGCCCGACAGGTCGAGGTTGCCGGCAGCGATCTCGATCGCGCCCGACGTCACCTGCTCGGACACCTCGCGGATCTGGCCAAGCAGCCACTGCAGGTTGACCTGAAGCACGCGCAGCGACTCCAGCGGCGCAACGACATCCGCCAGACCTGCGGTTTCGATCGTGGCGGTCAGGTCGCCCGCGCTCATGCGCTCGATTTCCTGCCGGGTGCGCGCCAGCGGCAGCATCACCAGCCGATGCACCGCAAAACCGAACACGCCGGCCATGACGACGCCAAATATCCCGATCCCCATCAGCCAGCCGCCGGCCGTCGACGTCGAGGCCAGCGCGCCGACCCCGGCGAACAGGATCGCCATCGCCACCACCGCCATCGTCAGCAGCGACTTCAGCGAGGCGAGGTCGGACAGACGCGGCAGCAGGGAGCGGCGAACCGCCTTGCCCTCGCGGATCCGCAGCGACCGGTCGCCGGACTTGATCGCACGGTAGGCGGCATCGGCCGCCTGCACCTGTTCGCGGCTGGGTTTGCGGCGCACCGAGGTGTAGCCCACGATCTGCCCGTTATCTATGATGGGCGCGGCGTTGGCCTCGACCCAGTAGTGATCGCCATTCTTGCAACGATTCTTCACCAGTCCGGTCCAGGCCTTGCCGGCCTTCAGCGTACGCCAGAAATCGGCGAAGGCTTCCGCCGGCATGTCAGGATGGCGCACGATGTTCTGCGGTGCCCCCAGCAGCTCGGCTTCGGAAAAGCCGCTGATGTTGAGGAAGTCCTGATTGACGAACGTGATGTTGCCGTGAATGTCGGTCTTCGAAGTGGGTGCCTCGCCGTCCTTGAGGACGTATTCGATCTGGGTCACCGGCATGTTGGTACGCATGTGTCTGTCCTTAGTATTACGTTTTCAACAGCCCCCCGCAGGGGTGCACGCAACGCGGCTCAGAATTCCTCCCAGTCCTCGTTGCCGGCGTTCTTGCTCTTGACGGGGCGCGCGATCGCCCGGGCCGGCGAGGTGCCGGTGCGGGCTTTTGGCAAGGCGGCAGGTTCGCGCCGCGGGGCCGGCGCTTCGGGACGCGTTTGGTAGGCACCCGCCGACAGCTTGAACACGCTCACCGCCTCGGCCAGCTTGACCGCCTGGTTCTGCAGGCTCTCGGCCGCAGCCGCAGCCTCTTCCACCAGCGCGGCGTTCTGCTGGGTGGCGTCGTCCATCTGCACCACCGCCTGGTTGACCTGCTCGATGCCGGAACTCTGTTCCTGGCTCGCCGCCGCGATCTCGCTCATGATGTCGGTGACGCGCTTCACCGAACCGACGATTTCCTCCATGGTCTTGCCGGCTTCGTCCACCAGCTTGCCGCCGGCGTCGACCTTGCCGACCGAATCCTCGATCAGCGACTTGATCTCCTTCGCGGCACCGGCCGAACGCTGCGCCAGATTGCGCACTTCGGATGCGACGACCGCAAAACCACGCCCCTGCTCGCCCGCACGCGCGGCTTCCACCGCGGCGTTCAGCGCCAGGATGTTGGTCTGGAACGCAATGCCGTCGATGACGCCGATGATGTCGGCAATCTTGCGCGAGCTGTCCTTGATCGATGCCATGGTGTCGACCACCTGACCCACGACCTGGCCGCCCTTGGCCGCCACATCGGCGGTGGACACCACCAGCTGGTTGGCCTGACGTGCGTTCTCGGCGTTCTGCTTGACGGTGCTGGTCAACTCTTCCATCGAACTGGCGGTTTCCTCCAGGCTTGAGGCCTGCGACTCGGTGCGTGCCGACAGATCGGCGTTGCCCGAGGCAATCTGGCGCGAGGCCACCGCAATGGTCTCGGTCGATTGCCGGATGTCGCCGACGATACCGGTCAGCCGCTCGCGCATGGCATTGATGGAATACAGCAGGCTGGACGTGTCGCCCGGCGCCACCGTCACGGATTTGGAAAAATCGCCTTCCGAGATCGCATGCGCCACCGCCACCGCATAGGCCGGCTCACCACCCAGCTGACGCATGATGTGGCGGACCAGCCAGAACACGATGCCGCCCGACACGATCAGCCCCACCAGCACCAGCACCAGCGTGATCGTCAGCATGCGCTCGCTGAACGCCGCCATCTCGGCCTTGGTGGTTTCCACCGCGTCGTTCTTGACCTTGATGTAATCCATCAGCTGCACACGGATGCTGCGCCAGACCGGCGTCTCGTCCTGCGCGATCGAGGCAATGGCACCCGCCTGGTCGGCGCTCGCCATGGAAACAATATTGGCCTGCAGCGGAATCTGCTGTGCGCGCAGCGCCATCACGTCCTCCAGCAGCTTGCGGTCGTCGGGCACGTCGGCAGCCAGGATCAGCGCGGCGTCACCGACGCTCTTGAACTCCTTCGCGGAATTCTCAAGGTTGGTGTAGGCGGCCTGGTTGGCCGGGTCCATCACGATGTTGCGCAGGGCCTGGCCCATCTGCAGCCCGTGGGCATACATGTTGGTTGCAGCCTGCGCCAGCGCGAGGTCATGCTCGAGGAAGCGTTCGAAGCGATTCTTCGTGCTCTGCATGCCGACCAGTGCGACGGCAACCGCCACGCCGAAGAGCAGGAACACGCCTCCCAGACTCAGGAGAATTTTGGATTTCAGTTTCATCAGATACCACCTTGTTAAAAATCAATCGACCCGGCACATTTTCCGGGCTACCTTGCACAATCCGCGCGCCTGGGCACACGGATCGCTTGCGTTCAGAATTCTTCCCACTCGTCGCCGTTGCCGGCCCCCGCGACAGCCAGCTTTTTCGACGCCGGCGCCGGACGGGTGTCCGCCTTCGGCAATGCGGCAGGTTCACGCCGCGGCGCCGGCAATTCGGCGACCTGCGACTGGAAACCGCCTTCCGACAACCTGAACACGCTGACCGCTTCGGCCAGCTTGGCCGCCTGGTTCTGCATGCTCTCGGCCGCGGCCGCAGCCTCTTCCACCAGCGCAGCGTTCTGCTGGGTGGCGTCGTCCATCTGCACCACCGCCTGGTTGACCTGCTCGATGCCGGAACTCTGTTCCTGGCTCGCCGCCGCGATCTCGCTCATGATGTCGGTGACGCGCTTCACCGAACCGACGATTTCCTCCATGGTCTTGCCGGCTTCGTCCACCAGCTTGCCGCCGGCGTCGACCTTGCCGACCGAATCCTCGATCAGCGACTTGATCTCCTTCGCGGCACCGGCCGAACGCTGCGCCAGATTGCGCACTTCGGATGCGACGACCGCAAAACCACGCCCCTGCTCGCCCGCACGCGCGGCTTCCACCGCGGCGTTCAGCGCCAGGATGTTGGTCTGGAACGCAATGCCGTCGATGACGCCGATGATGTCGGCAATCTTGCGCGAGCTGTCCTTGATCGATGCCATGGTGTCGACCACCTGACCCACGACCTGGCCGCCCTTGGCCGCCACATCGGCGGTGGACACCACCAGCTGGTTGGCCTGACGTGCGTTCTCGGCGTTCTGCTTGACGGTGCTGGTCAGCTCTTCCATCGAACTGGCGGTTTCCTCCAGGCTCGACGCCTGCGACTCGGTACGCGCGGACAGGTCGGCGTTGCCCGAGGCAATCTGGCGCGAGGCCACCGCAATGGTCTCGGTGCCGGTGCGCACCTGGCCGACAATGTTGACCAGGCTCTCGTTCATGTTCCGCATCGCGCGCATCAGCTGGCCGGTTTCGTCCTCGCTGCGCACCTCGATGGTTTGCGTGAGGTCGCCCGCCGCGACGCTCTCGGCCACCAGCACGGCTTCTCTCAGCGGGCCGGCAATCGCACGGATCAGCAGGAATCCGACCAGGGCCGCCAGCAGCACGCCCACCAGGATCACGATGGACGCAATGTTGCGCACCATGACATAACGCGATTGCGCGGCCTCGAATTCGGCCTTGGCGACATCGAGCTGGAGCGCGATCAGTGCTTCGGCGCTGGCCCGCACCGCCGGATAGCCCTCGCGCATCGGCCCCTGCATCAACTCACCCGCCTGCTGGAAATCATGTGCCGACAACGCCGCGATCGTCGGCATCAGGCCGGAGCGGCCGAAATTAATCCGGTTGGTATTGAATTCCTCGATCAGTTTTTTCTCTTCATCGGTCAGCTGGGTCTCGGTATAGGATTTCCACAGCGCATTAATCTCATCCATGCGCTTGCGGATGTCTGCGACCCGCTTGTCGACCTCGGTGACCTCTTCCGGAAACGCAGTCAGCTGCCCGATCACCGCTTCGGCGGCGGCAATCTGGTTGAAGTTCATCAGCGCCGAGATTCGCTCCAGCTGGCCCATGGGCACCACCCGGTCCTTGTAGACGGATTCCAGCGAGGCATTGGTGGTGCCCAGGCTAACCAGACCCATGACGCCGATCCCGATCAGCAGGACGGAGAGAAAACTGATCACAAAGATCAGCCGTACCTTGATGCTCAGATTCTTCAACATGTTCGTATCCTCGACTTGCGCCCCGCGGGGCGTGTTGCTATTTATTCGGGCGTCGCCGTTTTACCGATTCTGTCGCCGCGTCTATGCCGCAAATTTCTCGATCAGTCCCATGTCGGAACTGGACATCAGCCGGTCGATGTCGACCAGGATCAGCATGCGCTCGCCCAGCGCGCCCAGGCCGATCAGGAATTCGGTGTCGAACACGGTGCCGACTTCCGGCGCGGGCCGCACCTGGTCGGGCGACAGCGTCATGACGTCGGATACGCTGTCGACCACCATGCCGACCACCCGGCCGGCGATATTGAGCACGATCACCACGGTGAACTCGTCGTAGGTGGGCTGGCCCAGCCTGAACTTGATCCGCATGTCGACCACCGGAATGATGGTGCCGCGCAGGTTGACCACGCCCTTGATGAAATCCGGCGCATTGGCGATTCGGGTAACGGGTTCGTAGCCACGGATTTCCTGCACGCGCAGGATATCGATGCCGTACTCCTCGCGCCCCAGCGTGAAGGCCAGGTATTCGTCCCCGGCGCCGTCGCCCGCGTTTTTCGATCCGTGATTCATGTGTGTGGTATTGGTCATGGTTGAATCCTTTGATTACCGGCCTGGCCCTTGCTCAGGAAAAAATCGGATCATTGCTGAGCTGGCGGCTGGAGCGCAGCAGTGCCGCCACGTCGAGAATCAGCGAGACGCCGCCGTCGCCCAGAATGGTGGCGCCGGAAATGCCGGCCACCTTGCGGAAGTTTGACTCCAGGTTCTTGACGACGACCTGCTGCTGCCCGACCAGGCTGTCGACCAGCAGGGCGGCCTTCTTGCCTTCCGATTCGAGGATGACGATGATGCCTTTCGCGGGGTCGGTATACAGCGGCTCGATCGCGAAGATCTGGTGCAAGGGAATCAGCGGCAAATATTCCTCGCGCACCTTGACCACCTGGCCGTCGGCGGCGATTTCCTTGACGTCGACCGCGGCCGGCTGCAACGACTCGATCACATAGCCGAGCGGCAGGATGTAGACCTCCTCGCCAACCTTGACCGACATGCCGTCGAGAATCGCCAGCGTCAGCGGCAGCGAAATCGAAATGGTGGTGCCCACCCCCGTCATCGAACGGATATCGACCGTGCCGCCCATCGCGGTGATGTTGCGCTTGACCACGTCCATGCCGACGCCGCGGCCGGATACGTCGGTCACCACGGCTGCGGTGGAGAATCCGGGTGCGAAGATCAGCTGCCAGACCTCGGCGTCGGGCATGCTGTCCGTTACCGGCAGGCCCTGCTGTTTCGCCTTGTCGAGGATCCGTGCACGGTTGAGTCCGCCGCCGTCGTCGGTCACCTCGATCACGATGTTGCCGCCCTGGTGCGCGGCTGACAGGATCAGCTTGCCGGCTTCCTTCTTGCCGCTGGCACGGCGCTGCTCGGGCATTTCGATGCCATGGTCGACGCTGTTGCGCACCAGGTGGGTGAGCGGATCGACGATGCGCTCGATCAGACCCTTGTCGAGTTCGGTGGCGGCGCCGCGGGTGACGAACTCGACCTGCTTGCCGAGCTTGCCGGCGAGGTCGCGCACCATGCGCGGGAAGCGCGAGAACACGTAATCCATCGGCATCATGCGTATCGACATGACGGCCTCCTGCAGATCGCGGGTGTTGCGCGACAGCTGGCTGGCGCTGTTGAGCAGGCGCTCGTGATGAATGGGATCGAGCGCGGCGATGCGCTGGTCGATCATGGCCTGGGTGATGACGAGTTCGCCCACCAGGTTGATCAACTGGTCGACCTTCTCGACACCGACACGGATCGACGACGATTCCTGGCCCACTTCCTTGTCGGTGGCGCGACGGCCCATATTCTTGGTTTCGGCGGCCGGTGCTGCCGCGGCCGCTGCGGGCTGGGCCGGCGCGACTGCGGCGGCGACCGGGGCCGCTTCGGCCTTCTCTGTTTCGAAAATGCCATAGCCCGGCTCGGCGGCGGCGGGCGCCGGCGCGCTGCCACAGGTGATCTTGAGATCATCGGGATCGAGTACGAAGGAGCAGATCGCGACGATGTCGTCCTGGCCTTCGCCGGTGATCAGGGTGAAGGCCACGCGCTTGTCGGCCAGGATTTCCTGGGTGATGCTGCCCAGCAGACCGAGTTCGGTCGCCAGTGCATCGACGTCGCGCTGCGGCACCTCGGGCAATTCGATACGGAAATGGAACTGGCCGTCCGCATCGGCCACCGGTGCGGCCGACACGGCAGGCGCTGCGGGCGCAGGGGAAGCGGGCGCGGCCGGCGCATCGGCGACGATGCCCTGCGACAGCTGCTTCAATCGTGCGCACACGCTGCCGACTGCGTCCTGATCGACGCTTGCGCCGTGGTGATGCCCTTCCATCTGCATGTTGAGGACATCCTTGGCGGCGAGGAAGGTATCGACGTGCTCGGTGGTCAGCGCCATCTCGCCCTTGCGGATGCGGTCGAGCAGCGACTCCAGCATGTGGGTCACTTCGGTGATGTCGGTGAACGCAAAGGTGGCGGCGCCGCCCTTGATGGAATGCGCAGCGCGGAAGATCGCGTTGAGATCCTCGTTATCCGGCGCGGACACGTCCAGAGCCAGCAGCAGTTTCTCCATCTCGGCGAGCAGTTCGTCTGCCTCGTCGAAGAACACCTGGTAGAACTGGCTCATGTCAATCGTCATCGTGCAACTCCCTCATGTTTGAATGCCCGCGGTCTCCGACACGCGTCTCAGCCGATCAGCTTTCTGACCACCTCGGTCAACCGTGCCGGGTCAAAGGGCTTCACCAGCCAGCCGTTGGCGCCCGCCGCACGGCCCATTGCCTTGATGTCATCTCCTGACTCGGTCGTCAGCATCAATATCGGCACATTCTGGTAATTCTTCATCTTTCGCAGCGCCCTGATCAGTTCCAGGCCGTCCATTCCCGGCATGTTCTGGTCGGTCAAGACCAGATCGACCGTCTGCATCCGGGCTTTGTCCAGGCCGTCCTGGCCATCCACCGCCTCGATCACGTCATAGCCCGCCGCCTTCAGGCTGAAGGACAGCATCTGGCGCAACGAGCCGGAATCATCCACTGCAAGTATTGTTTTATTCATCGTTGCTCTCGCTTCTTCACTTTCATACAGGTGTCCGTCACTTCAAAACAATTCGATGTCGCCGCTGTTCATGTGGCGCTGGTTGACCGTGCTGCGGGAGGTCACGCTCAAGGCGGCGCAGTGCATGCCGACCCTTTCACTGATATGGTCAAGCATCGCCAGCAGGGCCCGGTCGCCGCTTTCCGGCAGCACGGTGCCCTGGGTGTCGAGCGCGCCGAACACCTCGCGCAAGCCGGCGAGGTGCTGGATCATGCGTCCGATCAGCTGACTGGTCATGTCCTGGAACTGCAGGCCGGTGACGGCGTCGCCGACATGCCGGGCAACCTCGTCGCGCTGCGATGCGACGCGCGCCGCATAGTCGGGCAGCGACAGGGTGTGGGCCTGGAACGCGTTCAGATCCTGCTGCTGCGCCTCGACCGCGTGATGGATCGCCATGAAGCTCGCGCACAGTTTCTTGATCGCTTCGTCCAGCAGCGCGTCCATCTGCACCAGGTCGCGCTCGACCTCGGCCAGATGCCGGTCGCCGTGCGCCGCCATCCCGGCAAGCAGCTGCCGCACCCGTGCGTTCAGCTGATCGCCGGATGGAGGGTCGTCGGCGAGCATGGGGTTCACAGGAAGTTGAACAGCGACAGACCCGAAACAGTGACGAAGGAACGTTGCGCGGCTTCGAAAACGAATTGCTGTTGCGAGAGTTGGGTCAGCGCCTGGGTGTAATCGACATCCTGCAGGTCGGACAGGGTCTGGCTGTACTGCAGGTTGCGGTCCTCGCCCGCAAAGTCGAGGGCTTCGATCTCCTGCAGGCGCGTACCGACCGAAGCGCGAACGGTCAGCACGTTGTCCAGTGCCAGGTCGGTGTTGCTGCCGGCGAGCGCCAGGCCACTGCTGAGGGCCGCTGCATCGGCGGGCGTGACCACCGGCGTCTGCAACAGGGTGATCAGGTCCTTCAGCGTATTGAAAATGTCCTGCCCACCGCCCTGGAACACGGCCTGGCCCGGATTGCTGATCGCCATCTGGCGGGTGGCATCCACTTGCAGCAGGCGCTGGCCCTGGTCGCCCTGATACTGCGCACCGGTCGCGGTTTCAGCAAAGGGTGGGGTGGCGGTCTGGTAGCCGGAAAACTGGTAATTCCCCATGCCGTCGCGGGAATTGGCAATGCTGAGCAGGGCTTCGAAGCGGCTGCGCAGTTCGGTTGCCAGGTAGCCGCGCTGACTATCGGTCAGCGAGCCGTTGCTGGCAGTGACGATGTTGGTTTTCACATCCAGCAGCAGGCTGGTTGCGCTCTCGAGCGCCCCCTCCACCGAGACCAGTGCGCTCTTGGCATGCTGGCGGTTGACACCGTGCTGGGTATTGATCGACTGCGATTGCGTCACTTCGAGCGCGCGCGCGGCGCCCACCGGGTCGTCGGACGGCGTCAGGATGCGGCGCCCGGAGGCGACCTGCTGCTGGATCTTGAGCAGGCCGGACTGCACCTCGCCGAGGCGGGCGGCGCCGGATTCAAACAGGGTTTGGGTACTTATACGCATGATGTTTAGTTTCCAAGCGAGAGCAGGACATCGAACATCTGGCTGGCAATCTGCATGACCTTGCCGGCCGCCTGGTAGGCCTGCTGGTAACGCAGCAGGTTGGTGCCTTCTTCGTCGAGGTTGACGCCCGATTCCGACTCCAGCGTGCGCTTTGCCTCGGTGAACAGCTTGCCTGCGGCGCTGCTGGTGACGTCCAGCTCACGCGTCTTGTTGCCGATTTCGCTGACCAGCTGCGAATAGGCGCCCTGATAGCTGGCCGTGCCGCCGTTCATCGTGTTGGCGGTCTGCAAGCCAGCCAGAAGCTGGGCATTGCGGCTGTCGCCGATGCCACCGGCATTGGTGGCGACGGTAAAGGTGTCGCCAGCAGCCGGCGCGCCGCTCAGCGCGATGCTCCAGCCGTTATAGGTGATCGTAGCGCCGGGCGTATACGCCACCCCGGTCGGATTGCCGGTGCCTGTGCCCGTCACGTCGAAGGTCGTGGCGGACGTGAACGTGATCGTAACGGGCTGCTGCAGGTTGGCGTTCGGGGGCGGCGGCGCGTTGACCGTTCCGGCGCTGACTGTCCCGGTTCCGGTGTTGGCGCTGGCCGCTGCGGTGCGAATCGGCGCTGCCGCGGCAATCTCGCGGGGATCGCTCAGTGCGACGGCAAATCCGGCCGCACCCAGCGCGCTCGAATACGTGAAAAAATCGCCGCCGAGGGCACCGTTGAGGTCCTGTCCCAGACGATGCTGGGCGTTGAAGCTGCTGGCCAGGCCACTGGCGAGCGTGTCGAGCGCGGTCTGCGCCGGCTCCAGCGTCTGGCTGCGAAAAGCCACCAGCCCGCCCAGCTTGCCTCCGGTCAGGCTGCCCTCGCCGACGATGACGGGGCCTGCCGACGTCTGGTAGGCGACCTCGATCCGGCTGGGGTCGCTGGGCAGAACGGCGGTGGTGAGTGCGAAGGTTTTGGCCCCGACCACCAGAGGCTGGCCGTTGCCGATGAATACGTTGACGCTGCCGTCGCCCTGCTTGACGGTGGTGGCCTTGATTTCCTTGTTGAGATCCATGATCAGCTGGTCGCGCTGATCGAGCAGGTCATTGGCAGGCTGGCCGCTGCCGCCCTGGGCGCGGCCGATGGCCTCGTTCAGCGCGCCGATCTGCGTGGCGTAGGCATTGATGACGTTGACGCTCGAGGTGATCTGGCTGTTGATCCCCTGCTCGATGTCCCGCAGGCGGCCGGCCAGGCTCTGGAAGCGTGCGGTCAGCGACTCGCCTGCCGACAGGGCAGCCTGGCGCGCCGGGATCGAAGACGGGTTGGACGCCATCTCCTGCATGCCGCTGAAAAATCCCTGCAGTGCGGGCGACAGGCCGGAAAGCGGATCGCCCAGCAGGTTGTCGATCTGGCGGATCTCGGCGGCGTAGCTCTCGAGCCCGCTTTTGGTGGACTGCGCAGTGCGCACCTGGCCCCCGAGAAATTCGCTGTAGATGCGCTTGACCGTGGTGACCTCGGTGCCCTGACCCATGAAGCCGAAGCCGTAGTTCTGCGGCTGGGCGGCGCCCTGCACCACGACCTGGCGGTTGTAGCCCGGGGTGGCGGCATTCGCGATGTTGTGACCGGTCGTGCTGAGCCCCACCTGTGCGGCTGCCAGTGCGCTCTGTCCGATACTGAGAATGTTGGTGGCCATCTAGCTGTGCACGCGTTAGGTTCGAGAAAGGGAAATCAGGCACTCAATGACTGAATCGGTGGCTACGCCGGTTTCTTGAGCCCAACGGGTCAAGCCTGGTCGAATTGCCCGATGATGCGCATCAGTTTCTGCGCGTATTTCGGGTCGGTGGCATAGCCAGCCTGCTGCAGGCCGTGGGCAAACCCGGCGGCATCCTGGCCCTGGGCGATCACGTTCTGGTAGCGCGCGTTGTTGCGCAGCAGGTTGCCGTAGTCGCGGAAGGCATCGGCGTAGGAATCGTAGGCGCGGAAGGTGTCCACCTGTTTCTGCGGCTTGCCGTTGACGTATTCGGTGGTGACGATATCGACCGTCTGCCCTTTCCAGCTTGAACCGGCCTTGATGCCAAACAGGTTGTGGCTGTTCTGGCCGTCGGCGCCGCGAATCTCGGACTTGCCCCAGCCGGTCTCGAGCGCGGCCTGGCCCAGCATGAAGCGCGCAGGGATGCCGGTGGCGGCGCTGGCGGCATGGGCGTGCGGCAACAGCCGCTGCACAAAGGCATCAACATGGGGAGGGGTATTGCCGCTGCGGGCTGCAGCGGGAGCAGCTGCAGCTGCAGGTGCAGGTGCAGGCTGGACCAGCGGCGGTGCGAGCGGCAGGGCGCGTGGCACCTCCGGCGGATTCAGTGGCAGGCCGCGCGCACCGAGGTCGGCGATCGGCGGTGCATCCGCGCCTGCCGGTATCCCGTTCATCGCGCCGGACAGCTGGCGCACCATCACTTCGGCCAGCCCGATGCCGCGGCTGGCCATGCGTTGCGACAGCTGCTGGTCGAGCATCGAGGTGTACAGGCGGGTCTGCTCGCTTTCGAACAGGCCATCCTGCGGGGTGGCGTCGCGCATGCTTTTCATCAGCATGTTCATGAACACCGCCTCGAACTGCTGCGCCGCCTGCTTCAGCGCCTCGGGCGAGGACTGCTTCGCATCGAACCTGAGCTGGTCGACGCCCTGGACGTCGAGCGCAAATTTGGATGTGAGGTCGGCGCCGCCCATGCTCATCAGATCACCTCCAGCTCGGCACGCAGCGCGCCCGAAGCTTTCAGCGCCTGCAGGATGGCCAGCAGGTCCTGCGGGGTGGCGCCGATGGAATTGAGCGCCTTCACCACGTCGGCCAGCGACGCGCTGCCCTTGAGCAGCATGACTTCGCCCGGCTGCTGGCGGATTTCGATCTGCGATTGCTGCGTGACCACGGTTTCACCGCGCGAGAACGGCGCCGGCTGGCTGACCAGCGGCTCGGTGTTGATGGTGACGGTGAGGTTGCCATGCGACACCGCGCTGGGGTCGAGCATGACCGCCTGGTTCATCACCACCGACCCGGTGCGCGCGTTGATGATGACTTTGGCCATCGCCTGCGCCGGGCTGACGTCGAGGCTTTCGATGCGGCCGAGAAAGGCGACGCGTGCGCTTTCGCCGACCGGGGTTTTCACCTGGATCACGCGGCCGTTGAGTGCCTGCGCCGTGCCCTCGCCGAACGCGGTGTTGACCGCATCGACCACGCGGCTGGCGGTGGTGAAATCGGTCAGGCGCAATTCAAGGTTGATGCTGCCGGATTCGCCGAGCGCGGTAACGACCGTGCGCTCGACCGTGGCGCCGGCCGGCACCCGGCCGACGGCCAGGTGGTTGATCTGCGTCTGGCTGCCGTTGGCCGCGGCGCCGGCGCCGCCGACTACCAGGTTGCCCTGGCCCATCGCGTAGACCAGGCCGTCGGCGCCCTTCAGCGGCGTCATCACCAGCGTGCCGCCGCGCAGGCTCTTGGCATTGCCGATCGACGACACGGTGATGTCGATGCCCTGCCCCGCCTGCGCAAAGGCCGGCAGCTCGGCGGTCACCATCACGGCGGCCACGTTCTTCAGCTGCATGTTGATGCCGGGCGGCAGGTTGACGCCCATCTGCATCAGCATGTTGGCGATGCTCTGGGTGGTGAACGGCGTCTGTGTGGTCTGGTCGCCGGTGCCGTCGAGTCCCACCACCAGGCCGTAGCCGACCAGCTGGTTGACGCGCACGCCCTGGATCGAGGCGATGTCCTTGATGCGCTCGGCGTGCGCCGCGCCGCTTAGTGCCAGTGCGGCAAGCAGGCTGATCAGTACGGGCAGATGCAGGAGATTCATGATGCCCACCTTATAGCGGTATGAAACTGAGGAAGAAGCGGCCCAGCCAGCCCATCACTTCGGCCGTGTCGAACTTGGCGCTGGTGCGGTATTCGATGCGCGCGTCAGCCACCTTGGAGGACAGCACGGTGTTGCCGGCCTGGATGGTGTCGGGCTGCACCACGCCGGACAGCCGGATGTATTCGGTGCCCTTGTCGAGTGCAACCTGCTTTTCGCCGGCTACGATCAGGTTGCCGTTGGGCAGCACCTCGATGACCGTGACGGTGATGTTGCCGGTGAAGGTGTTGCTGGAATTGAGCGCGGACTTGTCGTCGTAGCTGGTCGACGCTTCGGCATTGACGCCCATGCCCTGGAATGATTTCAGCGGCAGGCCGGCGATGGCGCCGATCGACGAATCGACCTCGCTGGTCTTCGAGGCATTGGACGAGGCCTGTTTGCCGGCCCGGGTGTTTTCGCTAATGACGATGGTCAGCACATCGCCGACGTGGCGTGCGCGCCGGTCTTCGAACAGCGGGCGGTAGGCGGCGGTCTGGTAGATGGCGCCGTTGCCGGCGGCCTGCACGGCTTGCGGCTGCGGGCGCGCGGTGGTGGGGTGCTCGACAATGGTCGACGGCGTGGTGCCGCAGCCTCCCAGGCCCAGCATTACCAGCAGCAATCCGAATGCGCGCGTGTTCATGGCAAGCCTCACAGCTGGGTCAGGCGCTGCAACATCTGGTCGGATGTCGAGATCGCCTTGCTGTTGATTTCGTATGCGCGCTGGGTCTGGATCATGTTGACCAGTTCCTCCACCACGTTGACGTTCGAGGTTTCGACGTAGCCCTGATTCAACAGGCCGGCGCCGTTGCTGCCCGGCGCATTGGAGCTCGGCGTGCCGGACGATGCGGTTTCGCCGTAGAGGTTTTCGCCCAGGCTCTGCAAGCCGGCCGGGTTGACGAACATCGCCAGTTGCAGCGTGCCGACCGTCACCGGGGTGGGCGATCCGGCCTGCTGCACCGACACCGTGCCGTCGCGCGCAATGGTCAGCGTCTGCGTGTCGGGCGGAATGGTGATCGCTGGCTGCACCGCGTAGCCACTTGAAGTGACCATCTGGCCATTGGCGTCGACCTGGAAGGAGCCGCTGCGCGTATAGGTCGTGGTGCCGTCTGGCATCAGCACCTGGAAGAAGCCGTTGCCCTGGATCGCCACATCCTTGGCGTTGCCCGTCTGCTGCAGGTTGCCCTGGGTGAAGACACGCTCGGTGGCGACCGGCTTCACACCGGTGCCGAGCTGCAGGCCGGACGGCAGCTGCGTCTGTTCGGACGACTGCGCACCCGGCTGGCGGATGGTCTGATACAGCAGGTCCTCGAATACCGCACGCGCGCGCTTGAAGCCCGTGGTGCTGACGTTGGCGAGGTTGTTGGAGATCACGTCCATCTGCGTTTGCTGCGCATCCAGACCGGTCTTGGCAATCCATAGTGAGCGAATCATGTCGGCTCCTTTTAAAAAACACTTCATCCGCGAAGAACGCGAAGAAACGCGAAGGAAAAATCAAAGGGGTTTCTTTTTCGCGCCCCTTCGCGCCCTTCGCGGATAAAAAATCAACTCATGCTCAGCAGCTGGGCTGCCTTGTTGTCGTTGCTTTCGGCGCGCTCCAGCATCTTCATCTGCATGTCGAACTGGCGCGCCAGCGAAATCATGTTGACCATCTCGTCGACAACGTTGACGTTGGAAGACTCCAGCGAACCGCTGATCAGCGTCACGTTGGGATCGAGCGGCGCCGGGGTGCCGGCCTTGGTGCGGAACAGGCCATCGTCGCCGCGCACCAGATCGGCCGCGGGCGGGTTGACCAGTTTCAGGCGTCCGATGGCGGTCAGGCCGGTGGCGTCGGAACCGTCGGGCACCAGCGAAATGGTGCCGTCGCGGGCCATGGCGATATTGCGCCCGGGGGGCAGCGCCAGTTCGCCGCCGTCGCCCTGCACCCGCAGACCGTCGTGCGTCTGCAGGATGCCGTTCTCGTCCACCTTGAGGCTGCCGTTTCGGGTGTAGGCCTCGCTGCCATCAGCCGCGCGCACCGCAATCCAGCCATCGCCCTGTACCGCCACGTCGAGCTCGCGCCCGGTGTGCTGGATGGTGCCGCTGCGAAAGTCGCTGCCGGTGGTGGAATCGACCACGAAGGCGCGCGTCGGCAGGATCGCGCCCTGCACCTGCACCGCGCGAAACTGGTCGACCTGCGCGCGAAAGCCGGTGGTGGTGGCGTTCGCCAGATTGTGCGAAGTCGTCGCCTGCTGTTCCAGGATCTGCTTCGCGCCGGTCATGGCGGTATAGATGAGACGGTCCATCGGAGCCTCCTATCGCGTCAAGCCATCAACGCAGGTTGACCAGCGTCTGCAGCACGGCGTCTTGCGCCTTGATGGTCTGCGCATTGGCCTGGTACACCCGCTGGGCGGTGATCAGATTGACCAGTTCGGCGGTGAGGTCGACGTTGGAATCCTCCACTGCCGACGACTGCAGCACACCGAGGCTGCCCGTGCTCGGCACGCCGACCAGCGGATTGCCCGAGGCCGAGGTCTCGGCCCACATGTTGTTGCCCAGTTGCTGCAGGCCATTGGGGTTGGCAAAGTTGGCCAGCACCACCTGGCCCAGCAAGGCCGACTCACCGTTGGTATAGCGGCCCAGAATCATGCCGTCGGCATCGATG
Source organism: uncultured Thiobacillus sp. (assembly GCA_964623745.1). Lineage (GTDB taxonomy): Bacteria > Pseudomonadota > Gammaproteobacteria > Burkholderiales > Thiobacillaceae > Thiobacillus. The sequence goes on from CAZUVC010000002.1 coordinate 78,279, forward strand.
CTGAAGCCGGACAGGCGGCCCGAGGCATAGCCGTTCTGGTTCAGCGCGTTGACGCTGAAGGGCGAGCCGAACTGGGTGGTGCCGGTAAAGTCGATCACGACGGACGGGCCGGTGGCGCCGGTGGCGGTCGGCGGGATCGCGACGGCGGCCAGCGGCATCGCGGTGGTCAGCCCGCCGTTGACGTTGAAGTTGAGCGTGGCAATCGCGCCCGCACCCACCTGTGTACCGTCGCTGGCCGCATAGACCTGCCACTCGCCCGGGTTGGCAGTCTTCACATAAAAGGTCTGCAGGGTCTGCTCATTGCCCAGGCTGTCGTAGACCGCCACGGCGGTCGAGCTGTTGAAGGTGGCCGGGTCAGTCAGGTCAAACGGGGCGGTGGCAGGCACTGCGCTGCCGGAATCCAGGTTCAGCACTGCATCCAGCGTGCTCGTGATCTGCGGCGCAAGGTCGGACGTGTTGATGCTCAGGGGCGTGGGGGCACCGGCCAGCAGCGTGCCGCCAGGGCCCGCCGCAAAGCCGGTCAGCCGCCCGCCGGTCGGGTTGACGATGAAGCCCGCGCGATCGAGCTGAAACTGGCCGTTGCGCTGGTAAGCCACTTCGCCGTTGTTTTCGATACGGAAGAAGCCGCCGCCGTTGATGGCGAGATCGAGCGGGTTGTTGGTCGAGGTGACGTTGCCCTGGGTGAACTGTTGCGCCACCTGCGCCAGCTTGACGCCAATGCCGACACTGGAGCCACCGGCGCCGGTGAGTGAGTTGGCGTAGACGTCGGCGAACTGGGCCTGCGACTGCTTGAATCCGACCGTGCTCGAGTTGGCGACGTTGTTGCCGATGACGTCGAGATTCTTTGCGGCGGCATTGAGGCCGCTCAAGCCTTGTTGAAAACTCATGTTCTGCTCCTTGTGGTGATTGCTACCGCTAGACCCGTGGATTCACGCTGCCCTGTTCAAAAAATCTGCCGGATATCGGCATAACTCACCTTCTCGTCGCCCAGCAGATTGAGCTGAACGCCCTGGCTGCCCTGCGAAACACTGCTGACCAGCCCCAGATGCAGCGCGGTGCTGCTGAGCGGCTGGCCGCCCTGGATGGCTTCGACCTTGAAGCGATACTGGCCATCCGGCGCGGCGGTGCCGCTGTTGGTCAGGCCATCCCATGCCAGTACATTGACGCCGTCTTCACGCGCCCCGAGGTTGAGGCTGCGCACCAGACCTCCGGCCGCGTCGAAAATGTCGACCTTGACCGAGTCGGCCGGACGCGACAGCTCGAATCCGATGATGTCCTCGAATTCGGCCGGCCGGATGGTGTCGCCCGGCACCAGCACACCGCGCCCGATCAGGTTGGCGGCCTGCGCCATCTGGTTGGCGCCGAGGCTGGCGGCCAGCGCCTGCAGGCTGTTGTTCATGTTCTCGATGCCCTGCACAGTCGACAGCTGGGCCATCTGGCTGGTCACCTGGGCGTTGTCGAGTGGGTTCAGCGGGTCCTGGTTCTTCATCTGCGCGACCAGCAGGCTGAGAAAGCGATCCTGCGTGGCCTGGGTGCTGTCGCTGGCGTTTCTCGACGCACCGAACAGGCTGCTGACGTTGCTTGTTTCTTGTACGGTACTCATGGGTGTTCTCCTGACCTCGGTCTCTTCCTGCCGTTTCAGCGCGTTACTGACCCAGGTTCAGGGTCTTGAGCAGCAGGGTCTTGGTTGTATTCATCATCTCGACGTTGGACTGATACGAGCGCGAGGCGGAAATCATGTTGACCATTTCCTCCACCACATTGACGTTAGGCATGGTGACGTAGCCCTTTTCATCGGCGAGCGGATTCTTCGGATCAAACACCACCTTCATCGGCGAGGGATCCTCGATCACCTCGGCGACGTTGACGCCGGTGGCGCCGGCCGAGCCCACCGGCGTAGCGGCAAACACCACCTGCTTGGCCTTGTAGGGCTGGCCGTTGGCGCTGGTGGCGCTGTCCGCGTTGGCCAGATTGCTGGCAACCGTATTGAGCCGCTGCGACTGGGCGTTCATCGCCGAACCGGCGACGTCGAAAATATTGAACAAAGACATGCGTGATCTCCTTGCTAGCCCTGGATGGCCGAGAGCAGACCCTTGATCTGCTGGCCCAGCCGGGTCAGGTTGAATTCGTAATGAATGGTGTTTTCGGCCATGGCGGCCCGTTCGGCATCGACATCCACGGTGTTGCCGTCGACGCTGCCCTGCGCCGGATTGCGGTACAGCAGCCCTGCTCCCGCCCCCAGACCAGGTGCACCCGCCAGGTGGCCCGGCGCGGTGGTGGCCAGCCTGACGCCACCGCCTGCGGCCGGCGCGCCGGTTCCGCTGCCCTTGAGCGCAGTTTGCAGCGCGGTATTGAAATCGAGGTCACGCGCCTTGTAATTCGGCGTGTCGGCGTTGGCGATATTGGACGCCAGCACCTGCTGGCGCTGGTCGCGTACGCGTAGCGCCTGGGTGTGGAAATTCAGCATCTCATCCAGCCGGTTCAACATGGTCATCTCTCGTTTCTGCCGCAAGGCCTTTTTGCGATGACTGCATCCTAGACACGCGCCTGTCCATTCAATCGCACGATAAGGGGGCAAAAGCCTGCTCATTTCGGGGTTTAGGATGGGGAGCGGCTTCCTACAATGGCGCAGTGAGTAGTCGAACCAAGGAGCCACCGATGACAGCAGCCCCCTCCCGCGCACGCGGCCCCCTCCATCTACGCTGGCTGACCGCGCTGTGGCTGTGCCTGGCCGGCGTTGTCCACGCGGCGGGCGCGCAGGACCCGGCCGCGCTGCAGGCCCATGCCGAGCGGTTCCTGAAGACGCAGACGGTCGGCCTGCCGGGCAAGGTGACGATCCAGGTCACGCCGCCGCGCAGCGCGCTGCCGGCGTGCTCCGCGCTCGATGCCTTCCAGCCCGCCGGCAGCCGCGGCATCGGCAAGCTCACCGTGGGGGTGCGTTGCCTGGCGCCAAACCAGTGGACGGTCTACCTGCCCGCCCAGGTACGGGTGGTGGGCCGCTACGTGGTGACCCGCCAGGCGCTGCCCGCCAACCACGTCCTGACCGCCGCCGACCTCGCGTTGCGCGAGGGCGACCTCGGCAGCCTGCCCGCCGATATCGTCGCCGATGCCGATGCGATGGTGGGCTACCGCACGGTGTCCGGCCTGGCCGCAGGCGCCCCGCTGCGCGGCGCGACACTGCGCGCGCCGCTGGCGGTGAAACAGGGCCAAGTCACCCGCCTGGTGTTGTCCGGCCCCGGATTTTCCGTCCAGAGCCACGGCCAGGCGCTGGCCAATGCCGGCCGCGGCGACCAGGTCAGAGTGAAAACCCGTTCCGGGCAAGTGGTCAGCGGCGTTGCGCACGACGGGCAGCAGGTCGTGGTAGCCTTTTAAGGACGGCACTACAGTCCGGTTCAAAAACGGACGTTACTGGTGTAAGTTGGAACCCTCCGTACCCGTACCCCCTCGACCCGACACAGGATCCCGCCATGAAAATCGACCCTGGCCCGAAGCCCGCCTCGCCACCGGCCACCACCGGCACCCGCCCTGCCCAGCCGCAGGAGAACGCGAACGCCAGCGCGCGCACCAGCGCCAGCGCCGGCGCCGGCCAGACCGACGTCAACCTGAGCGCGCGTGTCGCCGACCTGCGGAAACTGGAAGCCCAGCTTGCGGCGATTCCGGTCGTCGACCAGGCCCGCGTGGAAAGCATCAAGGCCGCCATTGCCAATGGCGAGTACACCATCAAGCCCGAAAACATCGCCGCCGGCCTGATCGAGTCGGTGAAGGAAATGCTGCATGTCGCCCGCTGATCCCGCGCAGACCCTGCTGGCCCGACTGAAGCTGGAACTCGCCGCCTGGCAGGCGCTGGTCGACGTGATGCAGGAGGAAGAACAGGCGCTGGTCGACGGCGATACCGACCGGCTGGCGCGGATCAGCACCGCCAAGCTGACCCAGCTGCAAAGCGTCAGCGATTATGCGCAAATCCGCCATGCTGGCCTGCAGGCGGCCGGACTCCCGTTCGACCATGCCGGCATGACCGCCTGGCTGGGGCAGGTCGGCCAGGCCGAGCACAGCGCGCAATGGCAACAGCTGCGCGATCTTGAAACGACCGCGCGGGCGCTCAACCAGCGTATCGGCGCACTGATCGAACTGCGGCTGAACTCCACCCGACAAGCCCTCAACGTGCTGCTACACAGTGCCACCAGCCACGGTAGCCTGTACGACCAGGAAGGCCTGGCGGTCGCCGCGCACAAGGGCAAACCGCTCACTGCCGCCTAGTGTCGCGAATCAGAAATAGCGGGACAAATAAAACGGATGGATTTTTTCGCAGGGCAAGGCGCGAGGAGGCGACATAGTTCAGTCTATGGCAACAACGAGCAACGCTGCCATGCGGAAAAAGATGCCGTTTTATGTTTCGATATTTCTGATTCGTGACACTAGTGCGTGTTGACACGCCCGAATCAGCGCCTGAACCGCCCCGGCGCGATCGCCCGCATCACATCCTCGTCCAGCGCCACCGGCTGCCCGGTCATCAGGTCAGCCAGCGCCTCGCCCAGCACGCCCGCCCACACCACGCCGCGCGAGGCATAGCCCGCCGCCACAAACAGCCCTGCCTGGCCATCGACCGCGCCGACGATCGGCAGCCGGTCCGGCAGCGTCGCACGCAACGAGGCACGCCCGCTCACCGCAGAGACACCCAACTGCGCACCTGCGCCCGGCAGGATGCTTTCCAGCCGCGCCAGATTGGCCCGGTCGCTTGCCACGCGCGGCGTGGTGTCGTCATCGTCATGCTCGTAGGTCGCGCCGACCAGAAGCTGGCCCGCACCCGGCGCCACATAGCCCTCGCGTGCAATCACCCGCTCGATCTGCGGCAGCGACCCCGGCGGCAGTCGCGTGATCTGGCCGCGCACGGTATTGAGCGGCCAGACCTGAGCGGGCGCCAGATCGAGTGCATTGCGCGCATTCGCCAGCACCACGGCATCGACCTCAACCAGCAGCGCACCCTCGGCGCTCCGCACCTGCCAGCCGCGCGCTAGCGGCTGCAGGCGCGCGACAGCACAGCCGGTTTTCAACGTGATTTCAGGATGGTCGAGCCAGGCACGGCACAGTGTGGCCGGCACCACCCAGCCTGCCGTCGGATAAAACACGCCCGGGGACGCAACCGGCCAGTTGGCCAGTTCGCGCGCCTCGGCGAGATCCACCCAGCGTGCAAAATCGGCCTGTGTCGCGCGGGCGGCCAGCGCCTGCTGCTGCTTCGCGGCGGCCTCCGCATCGCGGGCCAGATGCAGCACACCGCAGCGTGACCATTCGATTCCCCCCAGCGTCGGCCAGGTGCGCAGGTCATGCAGAAAGGCCGCGCGCGTCAGGCGCGTGGCGCAGCTGTCGTCGCGCGAGATCACCGGCCGGAACACGGCCACCGGATTGCCCGACGCCGCCTGCGCCGGTGCCGCGGCGCGTTCCAGCACCGTGACCGCAACGCCGCGCTGCGCCAGCGCGTGCGCAATCGCGGCGCCCGCCACGCCGGCGCCGATGATGGCGACACGCTGTGGGGCGCCGACACCGGGCCCACCTGCCGGTCGGGTCAAAGGCATTTCAGACAGGGTCCGGATGGAGTTTCATGGCGCGGCATGTGGCCGATACAGGCCCCTTGTACAGACAGGCGTGCATCTTACAGCGGCCCGGCCGGGCGTCCGCCATTGTCGTTTGTCCTACAAGACGCCGCGGAATTGGCCTATACGCGTAGGACAGCGCGACCCGTAAAGTGCACTTGAGTTGCCGATACCCCGGTAACCGGGAAACGGCCCCGGCATGCAGAATCTTGCCGTGTCGCGTGCCAGGTTCGTTGCGCAGCCGTTTTTCCCTGTTTTTTCATCACTAACCAAGGAGCGCCCCATGAAAAACGTATCCAGCATTGCCGCGATCTCGCTTGTTTCCAGTCTTGCCCTGTTCGCCGCCGGCTGCGACCGCACGCCCGACGAACCGGAGGTCACCGAGCCGAGCGTCAGCGAGAGAATGGAAGACGCCGCCGCTGACACCCGCAGCGCGACAAGCGACATGGGCGACTCGATCGAGAGCAGCGCCGACCGGGCGGGCCAGGCCATCGATGACGCGACGATCACGGCTGCGGTCAAGAGCAAGTACCTGCTCGATGACACCCTCAAGGGCCTGCAGATCTCGGTCGATACCGATCAGGGTGTGGTGAGCCTGACCGGCACGGTGCAGAACGATGCGGCCAAGGAGCTCGCCACGCAGATTGCCCAAGGTACCGAGGGTGTGGTGCGCGTCGACAACCAGCTCACCACCCAGTAATTCGCCGGGGCCGGCTCAGGCCCGGGGCCAGTCGCCCCTGCGCCGCCTGACCGCCCTGCCGCCTCCTGAACCCGCTTATCGATCCGGTAGCGGGCTTGGCTCCTGCGCTTACTGCTCGTTCAAGCGCACGTCGTCGTCCCCCCTGGAAGCGCCGAGGTGATCCGGCAGCAGTTCGTCGCTGCCGTCCATATTCCCCAGCTCGTCGTAGCGCAGTGGGCGGGCGCGTGGTTGCAGAAAATCGCCCCCGGTGACTTCGGCCAGCATAACCACGTGATCACCGGCGGGATGACTCGCCACCACTCGGCAGTCGAAATAGGCCAACCCCTGATCCAGTACCGGCGCGCCAGATGGCGCTGCATGCCAGGGTACTGCGCACAGCTTGTTTTCGTCGCGCGCGCTGTGGTTGCCAAATAAGTCGGCCAGCGCGCTTTGATCGCGCTGCAGGACCGTTACACAGAACACACCCCGTTCCACGATCAAGGGGTAAGAAGCGTTCTCGGGATTGACGGCGATCGCCAGCAACGGCGGTCGCATCGACGCCTGCATCACCGAGGTGGCGGTGAAGGCGTTGCCCAGGTCCCCTTCTCCCACCCCGATCACGTAGACGCCTTCGGTCAGCGTCATGAACAGCCGTTTGACCGGGTTGTGAATGCTCATGGCGGATGGCCCCTGGCTGATGTCTCGTCAGGCCTCATACCCTTCGCGATGCGTCGCGTTGATCGTGCGCAGCAGCTCGCGAAAGGGAATGTCGCGCTCGTGTTTCTTGAACAGCGGCATGAAGTCGAGGTCGCCGCCCTTCCCTACGCCGCTGTAGCTTCCCGACGTCATCGATTCGTGCAGCGCGCGCAGCATGGTGTCGAGCGTGTTGAGATAAGGCGTGTAGACCGAGGCTTCCTCGTCGTCGTGCTCGAGACAGGCGCGCAGTTCGTCGACCTCGTACACGGCTTCGTGCACCAGATCGATCAGTTCGTTGAGGTCTTTGGCTTTTTTCATGGCATGCGATTTCTGGAACAAAACGTAAGGATACCGTCATGTTCGGACTGACGGAACGTCGCATAACGTCCGACAAATTCAAACTGGCCGGGTTGTGGGTGCAGCCTGATCGACGCGGGGCAATGCGCAGCAGACTGCATGGCCGCCCTGCCGGCTTGATGGCATGATGACGGACATGTTCTTCGAAGTCGCCGGGATCACCGTTCCGCTCTGGGTGCCGCCGCTGGTGGCTTTCATCATCTCGTTCTTCACCTCGATGGTCGGGGTATCGGGCGCGTTCCTGCTGCTGCCGTTCCAGATGAGCGTGCTGGGCTATGTGACCCCCTCGGTGTCCGCAACGAATCTCATTTTCAACCTGGTGGCCATCCCATCCGGCGTCTGGCGTTACGCGCGCGAACGCCGCATGGACTGGCGGCTGGCCTGGGTCATCGCTGCCGGCACGCTGCCGGGCCTGCTGGCGAGCTGGTGGCTGCGCGTCCATTGGTTGCCGGACCCGCGTGCCTTCAAACTGTTTGTCGGCCTGGTGCTGCTGGGTCTCGCCGTCCGCCTGATGCTGAAGAAACATCATTCAGACAGGCCGCCAACGGCGCCCGCCATGCCGGACAGCCGACGGCATCATCTGCCGGTTTTTGGCATCGCCCTGGTCGTCGGCGTCATCGGCGGCACCTATGGCATCGGCGGCGGCGCGATCATGGCGCCGGTGTTGGTGGCGCTGTTCGCGCTGTCGCTGCATCAGGTCGCAGGGGCGGCCCTGTTTGGCACCTTCGTGACGTCTGTGGCGGGTGTGGCGCTGTATCAGCTCATGCCCGGACCACCCGGTGTCGAGACGCGTCCCGACTGGATGCTCGGCATGCTGTTCGGCGTGGGGGGCATGGCCGGCATGTATGCCGGCGCCCGGATGCAGAAGCATGTGCCGCAGCGCGCGCTCGAACTCGGCCTCGCCGTGGTGCTGGCGCTGCTGGCGGGCGGTTATGTGGGCGGATACACGCTGTCCACCCTGCACTGAATCCGCTTGTGCGCGGCACGCCTCCACAGGCGACACACGCATGCACGCAAAAAAACAGGGGCACGCAGCCCCTGTTTTTTGCTTACACAAAACCGCTCAGCGCTTGACCGGTTTGGCGGCGATTTCCTCCAGCCGGCGTGCCTTGATGACCTGGCCGTTGAGTGCGGCATCCTTGGCGCTGCCGCCGTAGGCCACCACCATCAGCTGGCTGTAGTACATCACCGGGATGTCGAACTTGGTGCCATAGCGCTTGTTGATCTGGCCCTGATAGATCTCGACGTTGGCCTGGCATAGCGGGCACGGGGTGACGATCATTTCGGCGCCGTGGTCGTAGGCCGACTCGACGATGTCCTTGATCTGCGCCTGCGCCTTTTCCGGCTCGGAGAACGCCAGCGCGCCGCCGCAGCAGGTCACCTTCTGCTCGTACTCGGGAATCGATTCGGCACCGACCATTTCGACCATCTTGTCGAGGTAGACCGGATTTTCGAACGATTCGCCAGCGACGCCGAACGGACGGTTGGTCTGGCAGCCGACATAGCCCGCGATCTTGACGCCTTCGAGCGGACGCACGACGTGCTTCGCCATTTCATCGAAGCCCAAGTCCTCGATCAGCACTTCCACCATGTGGCGGATGTTGGGCATTTCGTTGATGGTGAGGCCGGCTTCCTTCAGCGCTTCGCGGGTATCGGACATCAGCGTGTCGGAATGCGTCAGGCGCTCGCGCGTCTCGCGCGCACCCAGCCAGCAGGCGGCGCAAGTGGCGACGATTTCCTGCCCGGGCAGATGCTGCTCGGACAGCGCGAAGTTGCGCGCATTCAGCACGTGGCGCGGCAGTTCGCCGGCTTCGGCGTAGCCGATCGAGGCGCCGCAGCAGTTCCAGTCGGGGATTTCGGTCAGCTTGACGTCGAGCGTCTTGCACATCGACTCGACCGAGGTCAGGTAGTTGGAGGCGGATGCGCCCTTCTGCGACGAACAACCCGGGTAAAACGCGTATTCATGTTTGGCCATTTTGGTCTCTCTCCTCAGCCCGCCAGCTTGGCGGTCTTGCGGGTGCGCTCGATTTCGTAGGCTTTTGCCAGCATCGCCTGGATGCCCTTCTGGTCACGGCACTTGTGGCCGCCGATCAGTTCAAGCGGGTTGAGCCGCCCGGCCTTGACCAGGCCCAGTGCAACCGCCTGCATCGCCATGCCGTTCTTGATGCCCTGTACGAAGCCGTCCTTGAAATACAGGCCCATCGACAGCTTCAGCTCGTTGACGCGGCCGGTCTTGGTCGCGTTCTTCCAGAACAGCCCGGAGAAGAAGCGCGTGGCCTGCATCTTCGGCGCCATGCCGAGCCGGTGCGCGTATTCGGCGATGCCGTGCATGATGTGGGTGATCGGCAGCTTCCTGGGGCAGCGCACGATGCAGTTGTAGCAGGAGGTGCAGTTCCACATCGAACTGCTGGTCAGCACTTCCTCGCGCTTGCCGGCGCGGATCATCATGAAGAGTTCCTGCGGCGGATGCTCCCACGCGCTCTGGAAATTGGTCGGGCAGGAACCGGAGCAGACGCCGCATTGCATGCACATCTTCACCCAGTCGCCCATCTCGACCTGTTCTTCGATTTCCTTCAGGAAATTGTTGCGGTATTTCTCCGCTACTGCGGTATTTGCGCTCATGCTGATCTCCTTAGCCTGTCTCAATAATGCATCGTCGAAAATGGCCGATGCATAATCAGAAGCCTTTGAACGGGCTGGGGCCGACAGCAACCAGCTCGGCGGCGTACTTGTTGATCATGTCGGGCACCCGTTCGATATCGGTGATGGCGACTTCGAGATCGCGCACACGCTCCTTTTCCAGGTTCAACGTCTTCAGCGTGTCGTCAATCTTCGACAGCCGTACACGGCCCAGTTCGGAGCCCTTGACGAAGTGGCACTGGTATTCGTCGCCCGACTTGCAGCCCATCATCATCACGCCGTCGTAGCCGGCGTTCAGCGCGTCGGTGATCCAGATGGTGTTGACCGACCCCAGGCAGCGGATCGGAATGATGCGCACGAAGGCCGAGTACTCGTTGCGGCTCATGCCGGCCATGTCGAGTGCCGGATAGGCGTCGTTCTCGCAGGCCAGGATCAGGATGCGCGGCTTCTCGGAAAACTCGTCGGGGATGTCGACCGCCTTGATCTGCGCGCCGACGGTGTTGACCGAATAGTTCTCGAACGAGATCACGCGCACCGGGCAGGCGCCCATGCAGGTGCCGCAACGGCGGCAACGCGATTCGTTGAACACCGGGAAGCGCTTTTCGTCCTCGTCGATGGCGCCGAACGGACATTCCACCGTGCAGCGCTTGCACTGGGTGCAGCCTTCCAGACGCACTTTCGGGAACGACAAATCGCCCGAACGCGGATGCGCGGCGCGGCCGAGTTCGGCGTTTTCCAGCGCCTGGATCGCCTTCAGCGCAGCGCCGGTGGCATCCTCACGCGCCTGCGCGATGTCCATCGGACGGCGCACCGGGCCGGCGGTGTAGATGCCGGTGCGGCGGGTTTCGTAGGGGAAACAGATGAAGTGCGAATCGGTGAAGCCCTGCTTCAGCTGCGGTACGTCCTTGCCCTGGCGGTAGGTCAGGTTGAGGATGGAAATCGGTTTGACTTCCACCACGCCCTCTTCCGCTTTCTCGGCCGGTGCGTCAATGTTGATGCCCGAATTCGCCACCTGGCCGGTCGCCAGCACCACCAGGTCGACGTCGACCATGGCCGCATCGGCGTCGCCCAGGATCAGGTCATTGAACTTCACCGTGCTGGTGTTGCCATTCGGCACCACTTCGGCAACCTTGCCCTTGGTGAAGATGACGCCCTTTTCCTGGGCGCTGCGGTAGAAATCCTCGCCGTTGCCGGGCGTACGCAGGTCCGTGTAGATGATCGTGGTGTCGACCGCCGGATTGGTGTCCTTGAAATACATCGCCTGCTTGATGCTGGCGTTGCAGCAGAAGCCCGAGCAATACGACAGGTGTTGGCCGGTGGTGTCGCGCTGGCCAGCGCACTGCACGAACACGACGGACTTGACCGGTGCGCCGTCGCTGGGGCGGCGGATCACGCCGTCGCCCGCCGCGGCGGCTTTCGCCAGCGCCTCGAGCCCGGCCTGGTCGACCACGTTGGGCGATTTGCCGCCGCCCAGTTCCGGCAGTTTGTTCATGTCGTACAGCGTGAAGCCGGTCGCCTGCACGATGGCGCCGATGTCTTCGGTGTGGCTCGCGCCCGATTCGGTGGCGATGTCGACCACGAAGCGTCCGGGGGCACCGTCGGTCTTGGCGATGGTGGCGTTCAGATACAGCTTGATGTTGCTGTCGCCCAGTACCTGCGAGACCAGGTCAGCCACGCCGGTGTCGGCGGGCGACTTGTAGGGCTCGTGCACCGGGGTGCGCTTGTAGAGCGTACCCGCCCAGCCGCCGAGCGCGCCGGATTTTTCGACCAGCACCACCGGGTAGCCGGTTTTCGAGGCCTCGATTGCGGTGGTCATGCCGGTAACGCCGCCGCCCACCACCAGCAGGGTCTTGCTGCCGCCGGTGTTGGGGTTGCCGCCGGGCGCGGTCATCGCCTTCACTTCGGCGCAGCCCATGCGGATGTAGTCTTCCGCCATCTCCTGGGTCGTTTCGCGCGCCTCGTCGGTGTCGGGGCGGATCCAGACCACGCCTTCGCGCAGGTTGGCACGCGCCACCGCGTTTTCGGGGAAGTGGAACGCCTCGGTCTTGGCGCGGCGCGAACAGGCGCCGATCATGATGTGGGTGACGCCTTCATTGGCGATGTCGTTTTTGATCATCGCCACGCCGTCGGCGTTGCACAGGAAATCGTGCGTCTTCGCCATCGGCACTTTGCCGTCCTTCTGTGCGATCTTGACCAGCGCGTCCGCATCCAGACGCTCGCCGAGTCCGCAGCCCTTGCAGATATACGCTGCGACTTTGATGTCAGCCATGTTATGCCTCCGCCTTTGCTACTTTGTTCACTACCTGAATCGCACGCAGCGCGGCGGCGGTCGCCGATTGCACTGCACGGTTCACATCCAGCGCATTCGACGCGCAGCCGGCGCCGAACACCGCGCCGTTGGCCGGGTCGGCTTCGATGAAACCGCTCGAATCCGCCACGATGTGGCCGGGAATATTGATGCCCTTGACCGAGGGTTCCATGCCGACCGCCAGCACCACCAGGTCGTGCGGCGTCATGTAGCGCTTGTAGCCTTCGGTGTCGACGCCGTGGCACACCGCGTTGCCGTGCTCGTCTTCGGTGATCTTGGCGACCTTGGACTTGATGAAGCTGACCGACGCATCGGCCTGGACTTTTTGATAGAAATCCTCGAAGCGGTCGATCGCGCGGATGTCAATGTAGTAGATGGTCGACTTGCCGTCTTCCGGATATTTCTCGCGCACATAGTGCGTCTGCTTCAGCGACGCCATGCAGCAGATCCGTGAGCAATGCCGCAGGTGGTTTTCGTCGCGCGAACCGGCGCACTGGATGAAGGCGATGTTCTTCGCTTCCTTGCCGTCACTGGGACGCAGGATCTTGCCACCGGTCGGACCGTGGATGTCGGCCAGGCGCTCGAACTCGACGCTGGTGATCACGTTCTTGAAACGGCCGTAGCCGTAGGGCTGAATCTTCTTCGCGTCGTACGGCTGCCAGCCGGTCGCCCAAATCACGGCGCCCGCCTTGACCTGGATCGTCTCCTCCTGCATGTCGAGATCGATCGCGCCGTATTTGCAGGCGGCTTTCGCGCGGTCGGCGTCGGGGGTGCCGATGATCGCCGGATCCAGCACGTAGCGCTGCGGATAGGCCATCGCGTTCGGCAGGTACGCCGCCTTGTGCTGGCCGAGGTTGTAGTTGAAGGGATCGTCCACCATCGTCTCGACGGCGCGACCGCAGTCGCCGCAAGCGGTGCAGTTCTCGTTGACGTAGCGCGGCTTGATCTTGATGGAAGCGGTGTAGTTGCCGGTGCTGCCCTCGATTCCGGTCACTTCGGCCAGCGTCAGCACGCGGATGCGCGGGTTGCCCTTGAGGCGACGCAGGTTGATTTCCAGACCGCAGGTGGGGTGGCACAGCTTGGGAAAGTAACGATACAACTGGGAAGTGCGTCCGCCCAGTGCTGGATTTTTCTCAACCAGTACGACATTCTTGCCGGTTTCGGCCGCTTCGAGCGCGGCAGTCATGCCGGAAATCCCGCCGCCCACCACGAGAATCGTCTCGTTGGTCGCAACATGCTCCGTCATTGTGTTTCCTCCATCCGATGGATGCAAATTATTCGAAGCCGCCCGAAAGACCGCCCGGACAGCCGGGTTTTTAGCCCGTAATGAATCCTCGAAATGGTACTCCGAAGCTCGTCCCCGCCGCCACGCACAGGCAGGCAATCTCAATCGAAGTTTTCTATACGGGAATAAAGGAAGTGTTGATGGTGCGGCTGTACCAGCCCGAATCCATGCCCAGGCAAAATAAAACGAGCGAGGCCGCAGGAGGTGCTCAGCTGCCAATCACGCCACCGTCGTCCTTGCTGATGACGATCACCGACGAACGCCGCCGCCGCGCAGGCCAGTGGCCGTGACGGATCCCCGCTCATGCTGATAAGCACTTTCGTTGGAAAGAGACAGGATGGCGCTTGGCCGTGACGCCGGAATCGGCCAGAACGTGAGCGTATTTCGCGGACAGCCGGGTGGAATCTGGCTGGAATGCGCGATAGTAGTGGGGCGACTGACCTGCTGTCACCCGTGAATTAGCTGTTCGTCAGCACGGAAAAAAGCGTTTATGTATTCTGAGTATTATGTCTACCGCGTTTCCCATCGTTTCACTGCTGGCCGGGATCGGCGTGCTGCTCGTCGGCAGTGGCCTGTTCGGCACCCTGCTGGCGCTGCGCGCCGGACTGGAGGGGTTCGCCGACCAGATGATCGGTCTGGTGATGTCGGCCTATTTCGTCGGCTTCTTCGCCGGCACCTTCGTCTGCCCGGCGCTGATCAGGCGCGTCGGCCACATCCGCGCCTTCGCGATGTTTGCCGCGATCGCCGCCGCGACGGCACTGCTGCACGTGCTGATCATCCATCCCGCCGTCTGGCTGGCGCTGCGCGTGCTCACCGGTGCGTGTCTGGTCGGCCTGTACACCGTGATCGAGAGCTGGCTGAACGCGCAGACGCCAAACGCGCAACGCGGCAAGGTGTTCGCCGCGTACATGATCGTGACGCTGCTCGCACTGACGCTCGGCCAGGCGTTGATCACCTACGCGGACCCGGCTGGCTTCACGCTGTTCGCAATCGCATCGCTGCTGATGTCGATGGCGCTGGTACCGATCGCATTCACCAGCCTTGTCCCGCCCACGCCGGTCACGACGCCACGGCTCGGCCTGCGCTTCCTGTACGCGACCTCGCCTGCCGCAGTGGCCGGCTCTCTGGGCTCGGGCCTGGTCATCGGCGCATTCTGGGGCATGGGACCGGTGTTCGCCCAGCGTATTGGCCTGGACAATGCCGGCGTTGCGGCCCTCATGGGCGCGACGATTCTCGGCGGCGCGGCGCTGCAGTGGCCGATCGGCCATCTCTCCGACCGCGTCGACCGGCGCCGCGTGTTGGCCGCGGTCGGCGCGATCGGCGGGATGACGGCGCTCGTCGCGGCGGCCGTCGCGAACGGCACACCCGGCTGGCTGCTGGCGGCCGTCTTCGTGTTCGGCGGACTGGCATTCAGCGTCTATCCGGTCAGCGTCGCGCATCTGAACGATCATCTGCAGCCGGACCAGATGCTGGAAGGCAGCAGCGGCCTGTTGCTGCTGCACGGTCTCGGGGCCGCCGCGGGACCAGCCATCGTCGGCGTCTTGGGCCCCCGCAGCCTGCTGGTCTACTATGCCGTGACGCTGGTCGTGCTCGCCGTGTTCGTCGCACTGCGCATCCGTCACGCGCCGCCGGTGGCGATGGAGGAGCACGTGCCGTTCACGCCGATGGTGCGCACGTCGCCCGAGGCGCTGACAATGCTGGCCCAGGCGGCTCCGCACGAGAGAGCGGATTCCGGATACCCGCCTGCGCGGACATGATGGGCAATATGGGGATAGGTTTTAGAAATACAGGCCGACGTTGACGTTGACTCGCTGGTGCCAGCCGTCGTCGGCGCCGCCGGCCGCCAGGCCCGTGGTGAAGTTTGGCCCGATATAGGGATGCTGGCGGCCGCGCAGGTAGTCGACATAGACGAACAGCTTGTCGATCGGCGTGAACGACAAGCCCAACACCATTTGTTCGCTGTCGCGGAATCCAGCCGCATCCTTTGAAAGCATGCTGTAGTCCCCATAGAGTGTGACGTCGCGCAACGGACCCCAGTCGCCGACGGCATAGCTCAGGTTGGCGGTATACACGTTGCCGCGCGCCGCAACCTCGTAGGGAAAGTCGTAGGCGCCCATGATGACGATCCGAGGGTCCTGCCCGGGCGGGTTCTCGACGCTGTTCACGTAACGCGTGGCCTGGAGCATGACGCCCCAGGGGCCGTGTTTGCCGGTGTAGTGCAGTGCCCCGGCGCGGCGGGTGCCGTCGCGACCGGTGGTTGCGTTCGGCAGCCGGCCGGCCAGCAGCGACAGGCCGAACTCGCTGCTCATCGCATCGCCATGATCGACGGTGTAGGCCGCGCGGCCGACCACGGTATCGCGCTCGCGGTTGCGGACCGCGCCGTCCTCGACGATGTTATACGTGTAACGCGCGCTGCTCTCGCTGTCGCCGCTCCAGTGGCCACCGTCGCGCACGTAATAGCCCACCTGCAGATCCCACGGGCCTGCCTTGTGCAGCAGTTTGCCGCCGAGATTGTAGCTGTCCTCCAGACCGACGTAGTAGGCCATCGAGAAAAAGTAGTTGTGCGATGCAAACGGCAGGATGCCGAACGGAATCGGATTCACGCCGAGATGCAGTTGGGTGCCCTCGCCGATGCGGCGGCCGACCCAGGCGTGATGCAGGAAGTGCGTCTCCTGGCCGCCACGATAGCGGTAATACCGGTACTGCGCCGAGGCCAGCCATGGCCCGCGGTCGTAGCCAGCGTCGATTCGCGCGGTGTCCAGATCGATGAGGCCGTTGCCGTCGTAATGGGCGTCCCAGTCCTTGTAGACGTAGTTGTAGCGCAGCGCCCCGCCGAGACGGATGCCATCGCCGAGATCGAATCCGACGGCGGTGTCCGTCGCGAGCATGGCGATCGCGAGGACGCCAAGTTGATAGACGTTGCGGCAGCGGATCGGCATGGCTCCTCCAGTATGTCGGCGACGCGGGCGCTCAGCGCACCGCGTGCAGGAAATGCAGATGGCGCTCGTAGTGATCGAGAATATCGTTGATCACCTCGGCGCTGCTCCAACCTGTGATGTCGTAGTCCTGTCCGCCTTCGCGCAGGTGCACCTCGGCGCGATAATACTTTAGCGCCTCCGCACGCCGCGGCCGGGTGTCGCGCAGCACGAAGGACGGCGGCTCGTACGGGCGTGGATGCACCGAGTAGAAGAAATCGATCTCGTCGCCGTGACGCACCTCGATCCAGGCCTTGCCCTCCTCGTCCTCGCCGACGTGGGCGTCCAGGTTCTGCTTTCTCAATTCCTCGGCGACCTCGGTCAACGCCGGCTTGACGACCGTCCGGACAAACTGATCCACTTCGGCGCGGTCGGGCTGGTGGATCACATTGGCCAGACGGGACTGCCAGCCGCGCGCCGCGTGCGGTCCGCGCGGCGTCACGCGCGCACGGCGCAGGCTCAGGCGCTTGACGGCCTCGATGCGCAGCGCGCGGACCAGGCCCCAGCACATCAGAATCATGATCACTGCGAACGGCAGGGCGCTGGCGATGGTCGCCGTCTGCAGCGCCTGCAGGCCACCGGCCAGCAGCAGCGCCGCTGCGACGATACCTTCGACCACGGCCCAGAAGATGCGCTGCCAGACCGGCGATTCCTCTTCTCCGCCGGAGGTCAGCATGTCCACGACCAGCGAACCCGAGTCCGACGAGGTCACGAAAAAGGTGATCACCAGCAGTGTCGCCAACAACGAGGTCATGCTCGACAGCGGCAGTTGCTCGAGGAATTTGAACAGTGCGACCGAGGTGTCCGCTGCGACCGCATCGGCCAGCTCGCCGATGCCCTGCATCAGAATCATGTGGATCGCAGTGTCGCCAAAGAAGGTCAACCACATGAACGTGAAGCCGACCGGCACCAGCAGCACCCCGACGACGAACTCGCGGATGGTGCGCCCGCGTGAGACACGCGCGATGAACATGCCGACGAACGGCGACCAGGCGATCCACCAGCCCCAGTAGAACAGCGTCCAGCCGCCGATCCAGCTGGTCGGCTCGTAGGCGTGCAGGTTGAAGGTCATGCTGAACAGGTTGGACAGGTAATTGCCGGTGTTCTGCACCAGGGTCTGCAGCAGGAACACGGTCGGTCCGGTGACGAGCACGAACACCAGCAGGATGACGGCGAGTACGATGTTCAGTACCGAGATGCGCCGAATCCCCGCGTCCAGACCGAGGGCCACCGACAACGTGGCGATTGCGGTGATCGCGGCGATCAGGACGATCTGGACCGGGACACTGACCGGCACGTCGAACAGGTAATTCAGGCCGGCATTCACCTGGATCACGCCAAAGCCGAGCGAGGTGGCCACGCCGAACAGCGTGCCCAGCACGGCGAAGATGTCCACCGCATGTCCGATCGGCCCGTAGATGCGCTCGCCGATCAGCGGATACAGCGCCGAGCGGATGGTCAGTGGCAGATTATGTCGAAAGGAGAAATACGCCAGCGACAGTGCCACGACCGCGTAGATCGCCCAGGCGTGCACACCCCAGTGGAAGAAGGTGATGCGCATCGCGTCGCGTGCCGCGGCGACCGTCCCGCCCTCGCCCACCGGTGGCGTCGCGTAATGCATCACCGGTTCGGCCACGCCGAAAAACATCAGGCCAATGCCCATGCCCGCGGAGAACAACATGGCGAACCAGGAGGTGTAGCTGTAATCCGGCTCGCTGTGATCAGGGCCGAGCTTGATGCGGCCGTAACCCGACACCGCCAGTGTCACGACGAACACCAGGAAACCCGCCACGGTGAGCACGTAGAACCAGCCGGCCGTGTGGGTGATCCAATTCTGCGCGGCGGCGAACACGCCGGACGCGGCATCCGGATAGAGGGCGGCCAAGCCCACGAAGACCAGGGTCAACACACCCGAGAGGATGAAGACCGGAGGGTTGATCTGTACGCGCCAAGGGGATTTGCGGGTCTGCTGCGGCTGGTCCATGACGTCTCCTTGCTTTTATTGTCTTGTGCCCGGCGAATTCCCAATTACATCGCCATGGCGCCTGAAACAATCTGCAACTGCACGATATCGAGGCAAATCGATCCTGTCGAGCCGTAGCAGGCAGCAACCCACCCATCATCTGGCCTGGCGCTTTACCGTCCAGCGAAGCGCGCGCTCGGTGACCGTCGTCATAACCCTTGAATGCATCCAGTCCATTTTTCAGATTAGAAAATAAAACCTGGTCGAGCCCCACCTGGGCGAAAAATTCACTGGCGAGTTTCAGTATCTCGTTCGCTTGACCGTCGTCATGCCGTCGCGCTGCCCGCTGTTGCGTTCATGCTTCCGAGCCAGGTCGACAAGGTCTGTAGCGTACAGCCGATAGGGCTCAATCTTCTCAAGAAAGAAGCCCCCTCAAAATCCGGGACAGCTCAAACCGACTGGCTTTCTCCTCGGCAAGGGCGGCAACAATTAAGACCCGCCGGAATGACGAAGGGGACTTGCTGGAGGTTTGCTTAAACGTGGGGCGTGACAGGCGGCAGGATGGACGCCGGGGCGGCCTCGACCGCGACGATCTCGAACTGCATCGTCGCAAGGTCGGCCATGATGTAGGTGGGCGGGTTGCCGACACCACCGACGGTACCGGGGTTGATCAGCCAGGTGGTGCCGCCCTTGACGGTGGCGACCTGCGCGATGCTCGACTTGTGGTCGTGGCCGCAGCAGACGAGGTCGTAGTCGCCGGTGCAGGCGAGCGCCTGCGCGTAGTGGGGATAGTGCACCAGGAACAGGTTGCGGTCGGCCAGCGTGATCGCGGCATCCTGGCCGTGGTAGCGGATCACGCTGTTCGGCTCGGCGGCGAGCCGGCCCATGTTGTAGAGGTCGCCGGTGTTGTTGCCGTGGATGACGTGCACCGGCAGTTCGTATTTCTGCAGCACCCGCAGCGTGGTCGGCGCGACCACGTCGCCGCAGTGCAGCACCGCTTCCGCGCCGTTCGCCTTGGCGTGCTCAACCGCCGCGCCAAGCAGGCGGCGGTTGTCGTGGGAGTCGGAGAGGATGCAGATTTTCATGGTTGATTGAGGATCTAGGGGCTAGGAGCTAGGGATTAGGGGGCTTGGTGCGGCTTCGCCGCATTTCATGAATTCACGAGGCGCGGCGAAGCCGCTCATCCCCTAAATCCTAAATCCTAGAAAGCCGGCTTGTCCTTGGCGTTGTTATAACGCTCCACGCCGGCGAGGATCTCGGCACGCGCCTCGTCGATGCCGACCCAGCCGTCGACCTTGACCCATTTGCCCTGCTCGAGGTCCTTGTAGTGCTCGAAGAAGTGGGCGATCTGCTGCAGCAGCAGCGGCTGCAGGTCTTCCGGCTTGTTGACGCCCTTGTACAGGCCGCACAGCTTGTCGACCGGCACTGCCAGCAGCTTGCCGTCGACGCCGGCTTCGTCGGTCATCTTCAGCATGCCGACGGGACGGCAGCGCACCACCACGCCGGTGATCAGCGGAATCGGGGTGATCACCAGCACGTCGACCGGATCGCCGTCTTCCGACAGCGTGTGCGGGATGTAACCGTAGTTGCAGGGGTAATGCATCGCGGTCGACATGAAGCGGTCGACGAACATCGCGCCGGACTCCTTGTCGACTTCGTACTTGATGGGTTCGCCGTGGGCGGGGATTTCAATGATGACGTTGAAATCGTCGGGCAGGTTGCGGCCGGAACTGACGCGGTCGAGGCTCATGGGATTCAGGGCTGAAAACGGGAAAGGCGGCATTATACCTGCCCGCCATCGGGCTCTGCTCCCCCGTATAATTCGACTTTTTGCATGCTGTTTTCCCCCGCTACCCCTTCCCCTGGCCACCGCCAGTCCGGCCTTGCCGGCGCCGCCGATGCGCTCTATCTCGCCGAACTGGCGCGCCACGCCGCGCCGCTGGCAGTGGTGTGCGCGAGCGCGTGGGATGCCAACCGGCTGGCCGAGGAATTGCGCTGGTTCGATCCTGAATTGCGGGTGTGCGCCTTCCCCGACTGGGAAACCCTGCCCTACGACACCTTTTCGCCGCACCCGGACCTGATTTCCGAACGGCTGGCGACGCTGTACCAGATTGCGCGCGGCGAGTTCGACGTCGCCGTGGTCGCGCTGTCGACCGCGCTGTACCGGCTGGCACCGCCGGCCTTCATGGCCGCCCACACCTTCTTCCTCAAGCAGAAGGACACGCTCGACGAGGCCGCCTTCCGCGCGCAGATGGCGCTGGGCGGCTACACACACGTGAACCAGGTCTATGCGCCGGGCGAGTTCTCGGTGCGCGGCGGCCTGATCGACCTGTTCCCGATGGGCAGCGCCCTGCCCTACCGGATCGACCTGTTCGACAACGAGATCGAGACGCTGCGCGCGTTTGACGTCGACACCCAGCGCAGCATTTATCCGGTGGGTGAGGTGCGGCTGTTGCCCGCGCGCGAATTCCCGCTCGATGAGGCCGGCATCACCCGCTTCCGCCAGAATTTCCGCGAACGCTTCGAGGGTGATCCGTCAAAATCCAAGCTGTACAAGGATGTCAGCAACGGCCTCGCGCCTGCCGGCATTGAGTACTACCTGCCGCTGTTTTTCGAAGAAACCGCGACGCTGTTTGACTATCTGCCGAAGCAGACCCGGATCGTCGCCCACGGCGCACTCGATCCGGCCGGGCAGGCGTTCTGGACTGATGCGCAGGGACGCTACCGCCTGCTGTCGGGGGACAAGGACCGGCCGCTGCTGCCGCCCGCCGAGCTGTTTCTGGCAACCGACGCGTTTTTTAGTCTGGCCAAGGCGTATTCCAGGTTGGACATCGAACAGGGCGGCAGCGGGCTGGCTTACCCTGTCCCGCCGATTTCAGTCGACCGCCGCGAGGCGCATCCGGTCGCCAAACTCCAAGGCTTTATCGACGGCTTTGCCGGCACGGTGCTGATCGTCGCACCGTCGGCCGGCCGGCGCGAAACCCTGCACGAATACCTCGCCGAACACAGCCTCGACGCCAAGCTGTGCGACGGCTGGGCCGGATGCCAGCCGAGCGCTGAGCGCATCCTGCTTACGTACGGGCCACTGGCCGAAGGCTTTGTCACAGCCGACGGAAAACTCGCCGTCATCACCGAAACCGAGCTTTACGCGATCCCACCGAAAACGCGTCGCGCACGCGAGGCGCGCGCGACGCAGATCGACAACCTGCTGCGCGACCTGTCGGAACTCAAGCCCGGCGACCCGGTGGTGCACGCGCAATACGGCGTCGGCCAATACCTCGGCCTCATCAACATGGACCTCGGCGATGGCGACACCGAGTTTCTGCAGCTCGAATATGCCAAGGGCGACAAGCTCTATGTGCCGGTCGCCAACCTGCATCTGATCTCGCGCTATTCCGGCGCCGGCGAAGGCGCGGCGCCGCTGCACAAGCTCGGCACCGACCAGTGGGAAAAAGCGCGCCGCCGCGCGATGCAGGCGGCGCGCGACACCGCGGCCGAACTCTTGAACCTGTACGCGCTGCGTGCGGCGCGCGAAGGCCACGCGTTCAAGTTCTCGCTGCACGACTATGAAGCCTTCGCCGAAGGCTTCGGCTACGAGGAAACCCCCGACCAGGCGGCCGCGATCGCCGCGGTGATGGCCGACATGCAGTCGGGCAAGCCGATGGACCGGCTGGTCTGCGGCGACGTCGGCTTCGGCAAGACCGAAGTCGCGCTGCGCGCCGCCTTCATGGCGGTGATGGGCGGCCACCAGGTCGCCGTGCTGGTGCCGACCACGCTGCTTGCCGAACAGCACTTCCATAATTTCTCCGACCGCTTCTCGGCCTGGCCGATCAAGCTTGCCGAGCTGTCGCGCTTTCGCAGTCCCAAGGAACAGGCTGCAGCCCTGCAGGCGCTGGCGGACGGCAAGCTCGACATCGTCATCGGCACCCACCGGCTGATCCAGAAGGACGTCAAGTTCGCCCGCCTCGGCCTGGTGATCCTCGACGAGGAACACCGCTTCGGCGTGCGCCAGAAGGAGCAGCTGAAAGCGCTGCGCGCCGAGGTGGATGTTCTGACTTTGACCGCGACGCCGATCCCGCGCACGCTGGCGATGTCGCTCGAGGGCATCCGCGATTTCTCGGTGATCGCGACGGCACCGCAGAAGCGGCTGGCGGTGAAGACCTTCGTGCAGTCGTTTTCCGGCGGACTGATTCGCGAAGCGGTGCTGCGCGAATTGAAACGCGGCGGCCAAGTGTATTTCCTACACAACGAAGTCAGCACCATCGAGGCCATGCGAGAGCGGCTCGAGAAGCTGCTGCCGGAAGCGCGCATCCGCGTCGGCCACGGCCAGCAGGGCGAACGCGAGCTGGAACAGGTGATGCGCGATTTCTACCAGCAGCGCTTCGACATCCTGTTGTGCACCACCATCATCGAAACCGGCATCGACGTGCCGACCGCCAACACCATCCTGATCAACCGCGCCGACAAGTTCGGCCTGGCGCAGCTGCATCAGTTGCGCGGCCGCGTCGGGCGCTCGCACCACCAGGCCTTCGCCTATTTGCTGGTGGAGGAAGACCGCACGCTGACGGCGCAGGCGAAGAAGCGTCTGGAAGCGATCCAGCTGCTGGAGGAACTGGGCTCGGGTTTCCATCTGGCGATGCAGGACATGGAAATCCGCGGCGCCGGCGAAGTGCTGGGCGACAAGCAGAGCGGCGAAATCATCGAGGTCGGCTTCTCGCTCTACAACGACATGCTGGCCGGTGCGGTGGCGAGCCTGAAGGCCGGCAAGGAGCCGGACATGAGCCAGCCGCTGGGCGTGGTGTCCGAGATCAATCTGCACACGCCGGCGCTGTTGCCGGTGGACTATTGCCCCGACGTGCACGAGCGGCTGGTGCTGTACAAGCGGCTGGCCAGCGCGCACGACGCCGAGGAGCTGACCCAGCTGCAGGAAGAGTTGATCGACCGCTTCGGCCATTTGCCCGACCCGGCGCGCGCGCTGCTCGACACGCATCGGCTACGGCTGGCCGCAAAAACGCTTGGCATCATGAAAGTCGATGCCAGCGGTGAGGCCATCCTGCTGCAGTTCGTGCCGCAGCCGCCGATCGATCCCGGCCGTATCATCCAGCTGATCCAGAGCCGGCGCGACCTCAAGCTGGCCGGTGAAAACCGCCTGCGCTGGACGGTGGCTTCGCCCGCGCCCGAGGTCCGTGCGGCCAACGTCATCACTTTCTTCAACCTGTTGAAATAACATATCCATGAACCTGATCGTGCAGGGACCCGACGTTCCCACCCCCGACCTCAAGCAGCTCGCCAAGCTGACCGCAGCCACCGCCATCGAAGCGGTGACGCCGACGGCCTTCCGCCTGGTGGCTGCCGACGCCGGCCAGCGCGATGCCGTCGCCGTCTTCTGCGAGAAAAACCGCTTCGACTGCGGCTGGGTGCCGGCCGAGCGTCGCATCGGCGACTTCGGTCTGCTGGTGATGGACATGGACTCGACGCTGATCACCATCGAGTGCATCGACGAGATCGCCGACATGCAGGGGCTGAAGCCGCAGGTCTCGGCGATCACCGAAGCCGCGATGCGCGGCGAGATCGACTTCGCCGAAAGCCTGCGCCGCCGGGTATCGCTGCTCGAAGGCCTGGATCAATCCGCGCTGCAGCGGGTCTACGACGAACGCCTGCAATTGTCGCCGGGCGCTGAAACCCTGCTGGCCGCGGCGCGCGCGGCCGGGATCAAGACCCTGCTGGTGTCGGGCGGCTTCACCTTCTTCACTGAACGCCTGAAGCCCCGCCTCGGGCTGGACTACACTGCAGCCAACACACTGGAGGTGGCCACCGGCAAGCTGACCGGACGCGTGCTGGGCGACATCGTCGACGCGCAGGGCAAGGCCGATTGGTTGAAGCGCGTGCGCAGCGAGCTGGGGCTGACGAAGGACCAGGTCATCGCGATGGGCGACGGCGCCAACGACCTGAAAATGATGGCCGAAGCCGGCGTCAGCATCGCCTACCGTGCCAAGCCCGTGGTGCGTGCGCAGGCCAGCTACGCGCTGAACCACACGGGGCTGGACGGGGTGGTGCCGCTGCTCGGCGCAGCCCGGCAAAACAGCTAAAGAAAACACGTGTTTCGCCGATAAACCTTTGACTGCCAAAGCAGTCATAGATACCAGACAACCGCGACCCAGGACTTCCCGTGAAAATCGACAAGCGCATCACCCCGCCCGCCGCCTCCAAAGTTTCCGCCGCCAAGGGCAAGGGCGGCGGCAAGGCCCCCGCCTCCAGCGCCGGCGGCAGCGACTCGTTGACGCTGACCGAGTCGAGCACCCGCGTCCGCTCGCTGGAAGCCGAGCTGGCTTCGGTCGATGTCACCAATCTCGGCAAGGTGGAATCGGTCAAGGCGGCGCTCGCCGACGGAAGCTTCAGCGTGGATGCCGAAGTGGTGGCCGACCGCCTGATTGACCACACCAAGGAAACCCTGCGCAAGCGTCCGCGCAAGAAGTAAGGCTGTTTCGACACACGAAAAGCCCGCGGCACAACCGCGGGCTTTTGTTTTTTGGCTGGCTTAGAATCAGGGCTTGAATATTCCTACCGAGGTCCGCATGAACGAAATCATTTTGTCCGTGACCGGCATGACCTGTGGCGGCTGCGTCAACAGCGTGCAGCGGGTGTTGACCGCCGTGCCCGGGGTGCAGACCGCCGAGGTGACGCTGCAGCCCGGCCAGGCCCGCGTGGTCTACGATGCCGCCCGCACCGATCGGGCGGCGCTGGTGCAGGCGGTTGTCGACGCCGGCTTCGGCGTGGCGGACTGAAGGTCCGCGCCGCTCAGGACGACCCACCGCACAGCGTCTCCAGCGGCTCGGGCGCATGCAGCCCGTTGCCCTGCGCATAGTCCACGCCGATCTCGCGCAGCATCGCCAGCGTCGCAGCCGACTCGACGTATTCGGCCACAGTCTTCAGGCCCATCTGGTGACCGATGCGATGGATTGCCTCGACCATCGCGCGGTCGATCGCATTGGTCGTGATGTCGCGCACGAACGCACCGTCGATCTTGAGGTAATCCACTTTCAGGTTCTTCAGGTAGGTGAAGGACGACAGGCCGCTGCCGAAATCGTCCAGCGCGAAGCGGCAACCGAACTCGCGCATCGCCCCGATGAATTCGTTGACGACGGCGAGGTTGCCGATCGCCGCCGTCTCGGTGATCTCGAAGCACAGGTGCGGCCCGAGGTCGGGGTTCTCGCACAGGCTCGTCAGCAGCATGCGGCGGAACGCCGGATCCTTCAGCGAAGCACCCGACAGGTTGACCGCAAACAGGCACTGCTGCTCGCGTTCGACCGCCAGATAACGCTGACATAAATGCAAGGTTTCGCTGATCACCCAGCTGTCGATGGCGGGCATGATGAAGTAGCGCTCGGCCGCCGGAATGAAGGCCATCGGCAGGATCTCGCTGCCGTCGTCGTCCACCATGCGCAACAGCAGCTCGACGTGGCGGCACGGCTCCACGGCGCCGTCGGAGCGGCGGATTTCCTGCCACGACAGGCGCAGCCGATGCTCCTCCAGCGCCCGCTGGATGCGCTCCACCCACTGCATTTCGCCCCGGTGGCGCACCAGGTCGTGATCGCGGCTCTCATACACGTGGATCTGGTTGCGCCCGTGGTCCTTGGCCACATAACACGCGGCATCCGCGGCCGACAGCAAGTTGGCCGCGCTACCGCTGTCGCGGTTGATCGCCACCAGCCCCACGCTCATGCCCACCGCGAAAATGCGATCCCCCCATTTGAAGCGGAAGCGCTGCACCTCGGCGCGGAATGCATCCGCCACTTCCAGCGCGTCGGCGGGCGTGCAGTTCTCCAGCAGCAGGGCAAATTCGTCGCCGCCCAGACGCGCCAGCGTGTCGCGTTCGCGCAGATTGGCTTTCAGCAGCAGGGCCAGCTGGCGCAGCAGCTCGTCGCCCGCTGCGTGGCCGCAGGTGTCGTTGATCACCTTGAACTGGTCGAGGTCCATATAGCACAGCGCATGCTCACGGCCCTGCTGCAGCGACGACATCAGCATGCGCTCGAGCCGTTGCTCGAACTCGCGGCGGTTGATCAGCCCGGTCAGGCCGTCGTGACTGGCCTGATACACCAGGCGCGCAGTGGCCTGGTCGATTTTTTCCTGCATCTGGTCCTGCATGGTCTGCAAATGCGAGGCCATGTGATTGACGCCGCGCTGCAGCATGCCCAGTTCGGCGCCGCCGGTCTGCGCCACCCGTTCATCCAAATGTCCCTCGCCGATGCGGCTCACCGTATGCGTCAGCGCCAGGATCGGCCGCGTGATCTGGCGCCCGATGCGCCAGGCAAAGTAGAAGCTGACGCCCAGACCGGCCAGCAGGATGGCCAGGCTGCGCAGGATGGCGTCACGCTGGCTCTGGATGGTGGCGCTGCGCGACACGTCCAGTCCGACCCAGCCCAGCAGCCGGGTCGGACGGGGCGACGCGGCAGACTGCGCGGAAATCGCATGGAAATCGTCCACCGCCACCTCGGTCTGGGTGATCGGCGCGAAGTACACCAGGCGGTCCGGATACTCGACCTGATGAATACGGTCATCCGGCAGGCGCGTCTGCATGTCGCCGTTCCAGGCGCTGAGTCCCACCTGCGCCAGCACATGGCCGCTATCGGTGAACACCGCCACGCCACGAATGTCGGGCTCGATGGCGGCTTTTTCGAGCAGGTTCTGCAACACCTCGAAGTTGCCCGACACCACGCCGTATTCGGCGGCCGGCGCCAGCTGCCGGGCGATCGCCACCGAGCGGGTGCGCAGCGACTGGTCCAGGTCGTCGATCTTCGCGGTGATCAGCTGGAACAGCAGCAGCACGCCGATGATCGCCACTGGCACCACCGCCAGCCCAACCACGCGTCCGCGTATTCCCAATGAAGTCATCATCAGCGCCCGCCTCCCAATTGTTTTTCCAGCTCGGCTTCCGGCGGCAGGACGAAGCCGAGCGAGCGCGCCACCTGCTCGTTGATCGACACATCGAAATACACGGGGTGGGCAGGCGGCGGCAGCCGCAGCGGTCCGGCATTCAATACCTGATTGATCCATTCGGCGGCCTGCCGGCCAATGTGCGCGGGGCTGGAATGCAGCGACAAGAGCGCACCCGCCCGCGTCAGCGACTGTGAATAACCGAGCACCGGCACGCGGTAGCGGTACGACGTGAGGAACAGGCTTTGCGCAGTATTGCGGTTGAACACCTGCGGATCGGGCACCGCCAGCAGCAGGTCGGCATTCGCCAGAACCTGCTCAAGCGGGCCGATCAGGCGCGCATCCGGTGCCAGTTCCTGCCACACCATACCGAGCCGCTGCGTCCGCAGTGCATCGTCCAGTTCGGCCAGCAGCAGCGGTTGCCCGGCGCTGGTCAGCACACCCACACGCTGCGCCTCGGGAAAGGCCAGGCGTATCAGCTGTGCCTGCCGCTCGGGCGGCTGGTCGAGAAAAATGGCCGATGCGAGTCGGCGGCCACCATCGCTCAAACGGCTGCGGCCACCGCCGACATACCAGCTGCGCGGCACCAGTACCGCAAGCATCGGCGTGCGCAGCGGCTGCGCGGCGAGGGACTCGGCGGCCCGCACGCCCACCGCCACCGCCAGCCGCGATTCGCCCAGCGCGGCGGCGGCCAGGCCTACGGCATAGGCTTGCTGCACCTCGTGGCCGCGCTCGGCCAGATGGGCGCGCACGACCTGATAGACCTCCTGATAGGGCGCCGAGTCATCGCTCAGCACCACCGCCACCTGCGCGGCAAGCGCCTGCCCCACACCCATCGCCAGGACGGCGAATGACAAGCCCCATCGCGCCAGCCTGAGCAGCGTGTTGCCTGCAAGTGACAGACTTGCCGTCAAACCGCCTCCGGGCCCGCGCTCCACAGGCAGGTCCCCTGAGACTCGCGGACGATCGCCTCGAGCAGGTCCGCATGCGCCGCCTGCTCCGCGGCCGAGGCCGGCAGCAGGATCGGGCTGGGCCGCGCACGTGCCGCGGCCTGGGCGACCCCGGCACTGCGCGTCTCCAGCCCGATCGACAGGCTTTCCTGGCCGCGCGTCAGCGCCAGATACACCGCGGCCAGCAGTTCGCAGTCGAGCAGCGCGCCATGCAGCGTGCGCGCCGCGTTGTCGACGCCATAGTGTTTGCACAGCGCGTCGAGGTTATTGCGCTGGCCGGGACGCAGCGCCTTGGCCATCGCCAGCGTGTCGGTCACGCCATCGCACCAGGTCGGCAGCGGCGCCATGTCGAGCAGGCGCAGCTCCATGTTGAGGAAGCCGACATCAAAGGGCGCATTGTGGATGATGAGTTCGGCGCCCTGGATGAAATCGACGAATTCCTGCGCAATGTCGGCAAAGCGCGGCTTGTCCGCGAGGAACTCCGGCGTGATGCCGTGCACCTGCATCGCCCCGGCGTCGATGTCGCGGTCCGGGTTTACATAGCGGTGAAGATGATTGCCGGTGAGTCGGCGGTTGACCATTTCCACCGCCGCCACTTCGATGACGCGATGGCCCTGGTTGGGATCGAGGCCGGTGGTTTCGGTGTCCAGAATGATTTGCCGCATGGTTCTTATCCGTGTTGAAGCGCCTGCAGCACGCCTTCGTTGGCGAGTTCGTCGGCACGTTCGTTCTCGGGGTGGCCGGCGTGGCCGCGCACCCATTTCCATTCGATGCGATGGAGCTGGGCCAGGGCATCCAGCTGCAGCCACAGGTCCTGGTTCTTGACCGGCTTACCATCGGCGGTGCGCCAGTTACGCCGCTTCCAGCCGGCCATCCATTCGCTGATGCCTTTTTGAACGTATTGCGAGTCGGTGTGGACTTCGACCGTGGATGGGCGCTTGAGCGATTCCAGCGCGCGGATCACCGCGGTCATTTCCATCCGGTTGTTGGTGGTGCCGGCTTCGCCGCCGCAGATTTCCTTGCGATGGCTGTCCGTCACCAGGAGCGCGCCCCAGCCGCCGACCCCCGGGTTGCCCTTGCAGGCGCCGTCGCTGTAGATGTAGATGGTGTCAGCGCTCACGACGCACCCGATACTGCTTGAGGTTGACCACCTTGGCCGCGGGCGACAGCAGGCGCTGCGCCACCGGGGTTTTCCATTGCGGCAGAATGATGTTCATGCCCTGCACGCGCTTGACCGCCTGCAGAAAGTAGACGCCGCCGCCCATGGCCCACCAGCGGTCGCCGGCCGGTTCCATGAAACGGGTGCGGCGCAGCCAGTTCTCGCGATTGACCGGCGGCCGGTAGCAGCACATGCTGCCGGCCGCGACCTCGAAGCCCAGCAGCGCCATCCAGTCCTTCACCCGCGAGATATTGAGAAAATTGCCGTTCCACGGATAGCCGCGCTCGCCCCCCTGCATCACGCGCGCCAGCCCCCACAGGCTGCGCGGGTTGAATCCGGCCAGCACCATGCGGCCTTCGGGGCGCAACACGCGCTCGGCTTCGCGCAGCACCTGATGCGGATTGGAACTGAACTCCAGCACATGCGGCAGCAGCAGCAGATCGAGCGACTGGCTCTCGAACGGCATGAACATGGGGTCGGCGCGCACGCCGGCAGTCGTTTCCACCGCGCAGTTCACCCGCAGCGGAATGCGGCTGTTGCGCAGGTAGTCGAGGTGCGGCAGGCCGACCTGCACGGCGTTGAAACCGAACACATCCGACACCGCGTTGTCGAAATAGCGCTGCTCGCGAAACAGCAGATGCTGCCCCAGCGGCGTTTCAAACCATTCCGTATTCAGCTTGGATAACATAGCCACTCCTTTGCTCCGGCCTCCTGCCCATGTTGACGCTCATTCCCCTGCCCGCGTTCGATGACAACTACATCTGGGTGCTGCACGACGACCGCCACGCCGTCGCGGTCGATCCGGGCGATCCCGCACCGCTGATCGCCTACCTCGACGCGCATCGGCTGACACTGACCGCGGTGCTGATCACCCACCATCATCGCGACCATACTGGCGGCAACACCCTGCTGCGTCAACGCTACGATTGCGCCATTCACGCCCCGGACAATCCGCGCATCCCCGCCGCCACCCATGTGCTGCACGGCGGCGATACGCTGGACCTCGCGGCCCCGGCGCTGCACTTCGAAATCCTCGCCACGCCGGGCCACACGCTCGACCACATCAGCTACGTTGGACACGGCTGCGTGTTCTGCGGCGACACCGTCTTCGGCTGCGGCTGCGGCAAGCTGTTCGAAGGCACACCGGCGATGATGGCCGCCAGCCTCGACGCGATTCTCAGCCTGCCCGATGCTACCCGAGTCTGCTGCGCGCACGAATACACCCTGAGCAATATTGACTTTGCCAAAACCATCGACGGCACAAACCCCGCCTTGCTTGAGCGCGAACGTGCCGACCGCGCCCTGCGCGCCCAGCATCAGCCCACCCTGCCCAGCACGCTGGCGCTGGAAAAGGCAACCAATCCCTTCCTGCGTTTCCACGATCCCGACATGACGGCGTTTGCCGCGAATTACCTGAATCGCCCGCATCCCGGGCCGGCCGAGGTGTTCGGTGCCATCCGCGCAGCCAAGGACGCCTGGGACAGTTGACCGCATCCGCCCCGGCCCCTACGATGGGGGCTCTGTTGAATACGGGAGACCGTCTTGCCCGGCATCCATCCGGCCCGCCTGCTGCGGGTCCGCACCCTCCCCCACCGATTCGCCCTCGCCCTGCTGGCGCTGTGTTGTGCCAGTCCGTTACTGGCCGAGCCGCTGCCTGAGGGACTGCCCGAGGTGCGGCCCGGGGAGATCGCGCCCGCGCCGATGGCACTGGAGTGGCACACCGACATGCCCACCGACGGTGAATCCGCAGTCGACGCCAGCCACGACGATGTCTGGCAGCGCATCCGCGCCGGTTTTCGCATCGACGACACGGCCACGCCGAATCCGCTGGTGGGCGACCATGCGGCATGGTTTGCCGCGCGCCCGGACAACGTGCGCCGCCTGGCCGTACGCGCACGACCCTACCTCTATCACATCGTCGAGGAACTCGACCGCCGCGCGATGCCGATGGAAATCGCGCTGCTGCCGATGATCGAGAGCGCGTTCAACCCGGCCGCGCTGTCGCCGTCGGCCGCTTCCGGCATCTGGCAGTTCATTCCCTCCACCGGTCGCCACTACGGCCTCAGGCAGGACAGCTGGTACGACGGCCGACGCGACTTCACCGCGGCGACCAACGCCGCGCTCGACTATCTGGGCAAGCTCTATCTCGACTTCGGCGACTGGCAGCTGGCACTGGCGGCCTACAACTGCGGCGAGGGCTGCATTGCGCGCGCGATCCAAAACAATCTCCAGCAAGGCCTGCCCACCGATTACGCCAGCCTGTCGCTGCCCAATGAAACCCGCCAGTATGTGCCCAAGCTGCTGGCACTGCGCAACCTGATCCACGCGCCCGAACTGCACGGCATCGCCATCGAACAGCTGCCGAACCAGCCCTACTTCAGCCAGGTCACGGTCCACGCCAGCATGGACCTGCATTCCGCCGCGCGGCTGGCCGACATGAGCAGTGATGAATTCGCAGCGCTGAATGCCGCGTTTCCGCGCAAGCTGATCCGTTCGGACACGCCGGTCAATCTGCTGGTGCCGGTCGACCGTACCGACACCTTCCAGCGCAATCTGAAGACCGGCCACTGGGATTCCTGGCAGCCCTATGCCGCGCAGCGCGGCGAGCAGGCCGCCGCCATCGCCCGGCGCTTCGACGTCAGCCTCGCCCGGCTGGAAGAGCACAACCAGATGCAGTTGAAAAAAGGCCGGCTGGTGCGCGCGCAAACCATCCTGGTGCCGGTCCGCAGCCGCGGCGAAACCGTGCAGAACACGCGGCCCGCCCGGCACGTGGTGCAGCGCGGCGACACGCTGTTCGGCATCGCGCGCAGCCACGGCCTGACGCTCGCCCGGCTGACCGAGCTCAACCCCGGCCTCGATGCTGCACTGCGGCCTGACCAAGTGCTGCAACTGCCCACCGGCACAGGCACACTGATGCCGGAAGGTCTGCAGGCCGCCAGCCTGAAAACAAGCCCGACGCGGCCGGCCCCGTCAGTGCGCCACACGGTCCGGCGCGGCGACACGCTGCTCGACCTCGCCCAGCACTATGACGTCAGCCTTGCGCAACTGAAAACCTGGAATCCCACGATCGGACAACGCGGCCTGATCCGCGCAGGACAGCGCCTGGTCGTCAGCGCGCCCTGAGGGCGGCGGGCGGGCGCCTCAGTCGGGCTCGGGCGGATCGCCCGACTTGTCCGACATCAGGAGCGCCACCCCGACCGCCGCCAGCACCATCCACAGCACGGCCGCCCAGATGCCCAGCGCATCCGACAACGGGCCCATGAAAAACATCATCAGCATCGCGACCGCGAGGACGCCGTTGCCGATCCAGAAATTGCGCCTGCCGTGATTCAATTCAGTCTCCGGTTCTAAAGCCGCCCCGCCACCCAGTGGCAACGGACCCAGTGGCCGTCGCCGAGGTCGGTGCGCTCGGGATAGGTTTGCCGGCACAGGGTGCCTGCCTTGGGACAGCGCGGATGGAAGTGGCAGCCGTCCGGCGGATTGAGTGGCGAGGGCTGATCGCCCGCCAGCCGGATGATGCCTTCGCCAGCCTGCGGTTCGATGCGCGGCACCGCGCTCACCAGCGCCTGCGTGTAGGGATGGCGCGGCACACACAGCACCTCGGCGGCGGCGCCCTGTTCGACGATGCGGCCCAGATACATCACCGCCACCGCATGCGCAAGGTACTCGACCACCGCAAGATTGTGAGTGATGAAGAGATAGGCCAGGCCCAGGTCGTTCTGCAGGTCACGCAGCAGATTGAGGATCTGTGCCTGCACCGAGACGTCGAGCGCGCTGGTCGGCTCGTCGCAGATCACCAGCCGCGGCGACACCGCAAGCGCGCGCGCGATCGCGATGCGCTGCCGCTGCCCGCCCGAGAATGCATGCGGATAGCGGCCGCCGGCGTCATCCGGCAGCCCCACCTGGCGCAGCAGCTTCGCCACCGCGTCGCGGCGCTGGGACGCGTTGCCCACCTTGAGCGCGTCCATGCCCTCGAGCAGGATGTCGGCGATCCGCATGCGCGGATTCAACGAGCTGTAGGGGTCCTGGAACACCATTTGCGCCTGCCGCCGCAAACTGGCGGCATTCCTTGCGGTGATGGACTCACCAGCCAGGACAATGCTGCCCGCAGTCGGCTCGATCAGGCGCAGCAGCGCCTTGCCCACCGTGGTCTTGCCGCAGCCCGATTCGCCGACCAGCGCCAGCGTACGGCCTGCCTGGATCTCGAGCGAGACGTCGTCGACCGCGCGCACGTGGCCGACGGTGCGCTGGATCAGGCCGCGCCGGATCGGGAAATGCACCTTGAGGCCCTCGACCTGCAGCAGGGGCTGCGCTGCCAGGGCCGCCGTCTGCGCGGTCACCGCGCGCACCTGGCTCGCCGGCAGCTGACCGGCCAGATGGCAGCGCACGCGCTGGCCGTTGAGGTCCTGCCAGTCGGGCGATTCGTCGCGACAGCGCGCAAAGGCATGCGGGCAGCGCGGGGCGAAGCGGCAGCCGACCAGCGCGCCGTCAAGCGGCGGCACCTGGCCGGGTATCGTGGTCAACCGGCCGCCGTCGCCGGCACGCGGCAGCGCCTCGAACAGCATGCGGCTGTAGGGATGCTGCGGGCTGGCAAAGAACGCATCACGCGCGCCCTCCTCCACCAGTTCGCCTGCGTACATCACGCCGACGCGGTCGGCATTTTCCGCCACCACGCCGAGATCGTGCGTGATCAGCAGCATGCCCATCTGCCGTTCGGCCTTGAGCCGGCGCAGCACGTCGAGCACCTGGGCCTGGATGGTGACGTCGAGCGCCGTGGTCGGCTCGTCGGCGATCAGCAGCCGCGGCTCGCCCGCCAGCGCCATCGCGATCATCACACGCTGGCGCAGGCCGCCCGACAATTCGAACGGATAGCTGTCGAGCCGGCGTGCCGCATCCGGCACGCTCACCGCGTCGAGCAGCGCGCGCGCGGCCTCTTGCGCCGCCTGTCCGTCCAGCTTGCGATGCAGCGCCAGCGCCTCGCCGATCTGCGTGCCCACCTTGATCACCGGATTGAGCGCCAGCATCGGCTCCTGAAAAATCATCGCCATGCCGCCACCGCGCACGCCCCGCATCTCGCGTTCGGGCAGCGCCAGCACATCGGTTTCACCGAGCTGAACGCGGCCCGACACGACGCGGCCGCCATCCGGCAATAACCTCATGAGGGAGAGCGCGGTGATCGACTTGCCGCAACCGGATTCGCCCAGCAGCGCATAGGTTTCGCCCGCCGCGATCCGGAACGACACGC
This sequence comes from uncultured Thiobacillus sp., assembly GCA_964623745.1. Lineage (GTDB taxonomy): Bacteria > Pseudomonadota > Gammaproteobacteria > Burkholderiales > Thiobacillaceae > Thiobacillus. Next base: position 113,058 of record CAZUVC010000002.1, read on the forward strand.
CGTCGACCACACGGGTGGTACCGAAGCCAGTGACAAGATCGCTTACCTCGAGCAGCGGTTTCATCGACGGCCTCCCAGGCGCGGATCAAACGCGTCGCGCACGCCGTCGGCAAACAGGTTGGCGGCCAGCACCAGCGTGAACATGAAGACGAAGGCGGCGCCCAACTGCCACCAGACGACAGGCTCGCGCGCGAGCTCGAGGCGCGCGCCGTTGATCATGTTGCCCCAGCTGTACATCGAGGGATCGACGCCGACGCCGACATAAGACAGCACCGCCTCGGCCAGCACCAGACCGGAGAAGTCGAGCACGATGGCGATCAGCACCAGATGGAACACGTTGGGGAAGATGTGGCGACTGATGATGCGGGCGTGCGACACGCCGAACGCCCGCGCCGCCTCGACATAGTCCAGTGTCCGCAGCTTGAGCGATTCGCCGCGCAACAGGCGGGCAAGACCGGTCCAGCTGGTGACGCCCATGATCAGGCACAGCGCCAACAATCGGATATCGGCGCGCGCCGCCGCGGTGTCGAACAACTCGGGATGGGATTCGATGGCGACCTGCACGATCAGGATCATCGCCGCGATCAGCAGCACGCCAGGAATGGAATTGAGCACCGTGTAGATGTACTGGATGACATCGTCGATCCAGCCGCGGAAGTAGCCGGCCGCGATGCCGAAGCCGATCGCCAGCGGCAGCGTGACCAGCGTGGTGAGCGTACCGATCACCAAGCCGGTGCGAATGCTCTTGAGGCTGATGTAGAGCACGTCCTGCCCGACCTTGTCGGTGCCGAACACGTGATAGCCCGACGCCAGTTGCGCCAGTACGCCGGCCAGCAACAGCATCAGCGTCAGCACCAGAACGACCGTCCGCCCGGGCCAGCCGAGCGCGCCCGTCGCCCAGGCCTCCAGCCATGCGCCCAGCTGCGCCTGCGTGCGTCGCGCCTGCCACGCCGCCAGCAGGCCGAACAGCAGCAGGCTCACCGCCAGGCCCTGCGCCAGTCCGACCAGCGTGCGCCGGGTGATGTCCGGTCCACGCGCGTCGGCATGCGTCAGGTGCGCGCCGCCATATGTCAGGCGCGGGTGGTCGCGCACGGTTTCTCCGTCGCGCTGGATGAATTCCTTGGCATAGAGCTGCATCGCCAGCGGTGCCGAATAGGTTTTTTCCTGCCGCGTGCGCAGCCCGCTCACCAGTGCGTCGAACACCGACAGCACCTCGACCGAATACTGCGGCGCGTCGGCCGGGCTGTCGGCCAGCCTTTCCCGGTAATGCAGCGAATCGAGCAGGCCAATCACCACGAACACGCCGAGCACCAGCGCCGCCCCCATCGCCATCGGGCGCTGCGCAACGTGCTTCCATGGCGCCCGCAGGTGCTCGTGGCGGCGGATGAACCAGACCAGCGCCAGCACGGCGACCAGCAGCGCGAAAATCAGCGCATCGGTCCACAGAATGACCGGCATGAAGCTCATTGCAGCCGCACCCGCGGATCGACCCACGAATACGAAATGTCGGTGAGGATGAGGCCGATGATGTAGAGGAATGATCCGAGGAACACCATCGCGCGCACCACCGCAAAATCCTGCGCCTGGATCGCATCAATGGTGTAGCTGCCCAGCCCCGGAATGCCGAAGAAGGATTCGGTGATCAGGCTGCCCATGAACAGCAGCGGCAACACCACCACGACGCCGGTGAGAATCGGGATCATGCCGTTCTTCAGCACGTGGCGGAACAGCACGCGCACCTCGCCCAGGCCCTTGGCACGCGCAGTGCGCACATAGTCCTTGCCGATCTCTTCAAGAAAAATGGTGCGATACCAGCGCGCGCCGCTGCCGATGCCCGCCACCACGCTGACCAGCACCGGCAGCAGGATGAAGCGGAGGCCGTCGATGCCGCCGGCGAAGCCCGAGATCGGCAGCAGGTTCCACAGCTTGGCGATGAAATACTGCCCGGCGATGATGTAGAACAGGCCCGAGATCGACATCAGCACCACGCACAGCACCACGCCCCACAGGTCGAGGTAGGTGGCGCGAAAGAACACCATCAGGAGCGCAAAGGTGATGTTGACCATCAGTCCGATCACCAGCACCGGCAGCGCGATCGCCAGGCTCGGCCCCATGCGCGTGCGGATTTCGTTGCCGATGTCGCGGCCGTCATCGCCCTTGCCGAACTCGAAGACGAACATCGCCGCCGAATGCTTGAAGAAAATCGTGTCGGTGAATTGTTCGCTGCCTTTCGCCTCGGCGTTCAGCAGCAGCGGCTTGTCGTAGCCGTGCTCGACTTTCCAGCGCTCGATCGCCTCCGGCGTCACGTGCTTGGCACCGAGCTGCAGTCGCGCCATGTCGTCGGGCGTGTTGACGACGAAGAACAACGCGAAAGTCAGCAGGTTGACCCCGATCAGGATCGGGATCGCGTACAGCAGCCGGCGCAGGATATAAGCGCCCATCAGGCGGTTTTCCTTTCATGCCGCCGCCACGCGATCGCCGCCGGCGCGATGACGGCGACCAGCGCCGCGATCAGCAGCGCGATCGGCCACAGCACTGGCTGGTTCCACGCCTCGCGCCGGGCCTCGCGCAGGGCCGGGTCGATGCGCCGGTACTTCAGCGTGTTGTTGGCCATCAGGTTGGGTTTGACGTTGTGCACCCAGCCGTGGCGCAGGCCGAAGGACTTGGGGTAGTAGGCGAAAATCCACGGTGCATCACGGCGCACGATCTCAAGCATGGCATCGATCACCTGCTGGCGTTCGGGGCCGTTGTCCATGTCCTTCATGCGCTCGAACAGGCGGTTGAATTCCGGGTTGTCGTAGTTGGCCGCATTCTCGCCTCCGGTGCCGACTTTCTTGTGCGGGCCGTAGAGCAGGAACAGGAAGTTCTCGGGGTCGGGATAGTCCGCGTTCCAGCCCCACTCGAACAGCTGCGCGTTGCCCTTGCGGATCTTGTCCTGGAAGCGGTTGTAGTCGGTGCCTCGCACCACCAGCTGCACGTTGAGCTTGTCGAGCTGCTTCTTCATCCAGTCGAGCCGCGACTTGGCGTCGGGGCCGCTCGCCATGGTGTCGAAATACAGCACCAGCGGCTCGCCGGTCTTCGCGTTGCGGCCATTCGGATAGCCTGCCTCGGCCAGCAGCTTTTTCGCCGCCTCGACCGGGCGCCGCTGGATGGCGCCATCGCGCGCCTCGTACACGTAGGGATTCAGACCGTCCACCCCTTCGACATAGCCGAACAGCCCCGGCGGAATCGGCCCCTGCGCGGGAATGCCGCGGCCGTTGAGGAAAATCGAAATGAATTCGTCGTAGTCGAACGCGATCGACAACGCCTGGCGCAGCTTCTGGCGGTCTTCGCCGAGGCCGCCGACCACTGGGTCGAGCATGTTGAAGCCGACATACCAGAGCGAGGCAGCCACCGCAGTGACGAGATGGATGTCCTTATCGCGCATGCTATCGGTGAGCTGCGGGTCGCCGCCGGAAGTGAACTGCACCGCCTGGTCGAAGCTGTCCGAACTGATGCCCGAGCTGTCGTAGTAGCCCTGCAGAAACTTGCTCCAGTAGGGAATGGTTTCCTTCTCCAGACTGAATACGGCCGCGTCCACCAGCGGCAGCGGCTTGCCGGCGTCCGCCAGCAGGCCGGCCGCGCGATCTTCGTCGTTGCCGTCCACCGGATAGGTTTCGCCATGGTAATGCGGATTTTTCTTCAGCACCATGCGGCGGTTGGGATCGTTTTCCGCCATGTAGAACGGCCCGGTGCCGACCGGCTGCCAGTCGAGCGTGAGGTTCCGGTCGGCCATGCCGGACTGCGCGTAGAACACCTCGGCCTCCCACGGTACCGGCGCAAAGAACGGCATCGCCAGCCAGTAGATGAACTGCGGATACTTGCCCCTGATGCGTATGCGGTAGGTGTGGCGGTCGACCACCTCGGCGCCGGCGAGCGGAAAGTCGTCGAGGTTCAATACGGCGTCCGGCTGCGCCTTCGCCGCCTGCTGCATGGCCTCGCCCAGTTCTTTCAGGCCGACGATGTGCTCGCTCATCAGGCCGAAGATCGGTGAGCTGAGGCTGGGGTGCGCGAGCCGCTTGATCTGGTACACATAGTCGGCTGCCACCAGTTCGCGCGTGCCGCTGTGCTCGAAATCGCCGATGCGGCTCTTGCCGGCGACGTCCGCTGCGCTGAGCGCATGGTAGCGATAGCGCCCCGCCGCATCCTGTGCAAACGCCGGGTGCGGCTGATAACGGATGCCGGGGCGGATGCGGATGTCGTACACGCTTTCGGCAATCACCGCGGCGGACGCGTTGTCCGGAAGCGGGCGGCCGGCGGCGTCGAGATAGCGTGGCGTGGGCACTGTCTCGGCGGTCAGCGGGATCAGTTCATAGGGGCGCTTGAGAAAGTGGTACTGCAGCGGCGGCTCGTAGATCTGGCCAGTGAACTCGACTTCGTTCGAACTGTAGGAACGCGCCGGATCGAGATGCTTGGGACGCTCTGAAAACGCGCTGTAGAGCACGTTGGCGTCCGCTTCGCTGCCGGGATAGGGATGATTGAGGCTGTCGCTGCAGCCTGCCATCAGGCCCAGGATCAACCCCAGTAGTAATATCGTCCCGGCACGTGTCATCCCGCAAGTGTACCCAAGCGCGTCGCCGGCGTCAGCCGCTATAATCCCTGATTCTCAACTCTTCGAGACCACCATGGGATTTCTAGCAGGCAAGCGTTTGCTCATCACCGGCGTCATATCCAACCGCTCCATCGCTTACGGCATCGCCACCGCGTGCAAGCGCGAAGGTGCCGAACTCGCCTTCACCTACCAGGGCGAACGCATCAAAGACCGTGTCACCGAATTTGCCAAGGAATTCGACTCCAGCCTGGTATTCCCGTGCGACGTCGGCAGCGACGAGCAGATCGACGCCCTGTTTGCCGAGCTCGGCAAACACTGGGACGGCTTTGACGGTCTGGTGCATTCGGTCGCCTTCGCGCCGAAGGAGGCCCTGGCCGGCGATTACCTGTCCTGCGTCACCCGCGAAAATTTTCGTATCGCCCACGACATCAGCTCCTACAGCTTCGCCGCGCTGGCCAAGGCCGCGCTGCCGATGATGGAAGGCCGCAACGCCGCACTGCTGACGCTGACCTACCTCGGTGCCATTCGCAGCGCGCCCAACTACAACGTGATGGGGCTGGCCAAGGCCAGCCTCGAATCCAACGTCTATTACATGGCACAAAGCCTCGGCCCCAAGGGCATTCGCGTCAACGCCGTGTCGGCCGGCCCGATCAAGACCCTGGCCGCCAGCGGCATTGCCAATTTCGGCGAGAAGCTCGACCTGGTCGCCAAGAACGCGCCCTTGCGCCGCAACGTGACGATTGACGAGGTGGGTAACGCCGCCGCCTTCCTGTTGTCGGATCTCGCGTCCGGTATCACCGGCGAAATTACCTACGTCGACGCCGGCTTCAACACCACCACCGGCGGCGGCGACTAGCCCCTCCGCCTGCCAATAAAAAACGCGCCGTCATGGCGCGTTTTTTATTGGCGCTGGCCGATGCAGCGCTTATTGATCCTCGACCGCATTTGGCTTGATTTTGACCTTGAGGCCGGCGGTGATCAGCGCAACCATCGCCTCCATGTCGGCACGCTGTTGCGCCTGGACGACGCCCGACTCGATCGACGCCACCAGCATCGGGTCGAGTTCGGCCACGTCGAGCACACGGCTGACCCGCACGATCCGATAGCTGCCATCAGGGCGTGCGAAGCCGGCATAGGCGGGCAGCGTATCGGTGTTGACGCGGAACACGGCCTTGACGCCGGCGGCGTCGAGTTCGGGCGAAGGCTGGCGGCTCACCACCTGGAACGGCGACCAGTTCAGGCCGGCTTCCTCACCCTTGGCCAGCGTCTGGATCGTGGCCTGGCCCTTGTCCGCCAACTGCTTGGCGCTCTGCGTTGCGCGCAGCTGCGACTCGATGGCTGCCGACACCTCGGCCAGCGGCCGCAGCCGTGCCGGCTTGTGCTCGATCACGCGCGCCGCCACCAGGGTGCCGGGCTGCACCTCGATCGCCTCGGTGTTCTGCTTCGACTTGATCGACTCCGCACTGAACAGCGCAGCCGACAGACCCGCGTGGTTGAAAGGCGCCGGCGCCGCCCTGGCCGTCATCCAGCCGCTCTGCCGAATATCGAGCTTGACCGCGGCAGCGGCGGATTGCAGGCTGTCGGCGTTTTCGTATACCAGGTTGCTGAAGTTTTCGGCCAGCTCGGCGAACGCCTTTTGCGCCTGCTGCTGCCGCAGCTCCTCGACCACCGCACCCCGCACCGCAGCCAACGGCACGGTCTGCGCCGCCGCGATGCTGTCGAGGCGGATGATGTGATAACCGAAATCGGATTCCACCGGCCCGCGGATCTCGTTCGGCTTCATGCTGAACACGGCGTCCTCGAACGGCTTGACCATCATGCCGCGGCCGAAGCTGCCCAGGCTGCCATCCATCGCGGCAGAGCCGGGGTCCTGCGATTCGCTGCGCGCCAGTTCGGCGAAACGCGCCGGGGCTTTCTGCAGAGTTTGTAACAGTTCGGTCGCTTTCGCCTTGGCCTGCGCGCGCGTGGCCGCATCGGCATCCTTGCCTGCGGCAATCAGAATGTGGCTTGCGCTGCGCTGCTCGGGCTGGCCGAATTGCGCGGCATTGGCCGTGTAGTAATCCGCGACCGTCTGCTCGCTCACGTTCATACCTGCCGCCACGCTGGCGATGTCCAGCGTCAGGTACTCGACGCGCACCTGCTCGGGCTCGGTGTACTCGGCACGTCTGGCCGTGTACTCCCGCTCGACGTCAGCGGGCGTCACCTGAACCTGTGCGGCAACAGCGGATGCCGGAATGTCTGCCCAGGCGATTTCACGCTGCTGCGCAACCAGGCGGGCGATCTGTGTCAGCGCGGTATTGGACGCAAACGCGCCGAGCGCCACCGGACTGGCGATCGTTTCCAGCATGAAGGACTGTCGCAATTCGTTCTCGAACTGGGCGGGCGTGCGGCCATTCTGGCGCAGCACGGCTTCGTAGCGCTGCGGCGAGAACGCACCGTCCTGCTGAAATGCGGGGATCTGCGCCAGCACCGATGCGATGTAGGCATCGGGTGCATAAAGCTTGAGTTTGTGCGCCTCCTGCAGCAAGGCCTTGCGCTCGACCAGGCTGTCGAGCACCTGCTGGCGGAATTCCGCGGTCTCGGTGACGGCACGGTCGAAGGCGGGGCCGAGCGATTCGCGCATGCGTTCGCTTTGCATCTGGATTTCGCGGGTGAGCTCTTCACGCGAGACGGCCGTGTCGCCGACTTCGGCGACCACGCCACCGCTGCGATCGCCCGACATGTAGGAATCGACACCGAACAGGGCGAACGTCACAGCGATCAGGCCCAGAATGATCTTGGCCACCCAGCCCTTTGCGTGATTGCGGATTGCTTCAAGCACGGTCTTCTACTCCGGTTATTGCGTCAGTTGGAATTCTCGCGCACTTTGGGTCTCGCGTCTCGTCTGCTGCGATGAAAAGTCGCATACAACCGAAAATCGGCGACACGCAAATTGCACAAATGAAAAAAGGCGAACTCGCGTTCGCCTTTTCGATGTTGGCGGAGTGGACGGGACTCGAACCCGCGACCCCCGGCGTGACAGGCCGGTATTCTAACCAACTGAACTACCACTCCCTAGATACTTGCTAAACGGTGCTGCCCAGACTCGGACGGCTTGTTATTCTTGACCCTGCTGGTGGGTGCTGAGGGGCTCGAACCCCCGACATTCGCCGTGTAAGGGCGACGCTCTACCAGCTGAGCTAAGCACCCGACAAAGACCAAAATTTTACAACATTTCTTCTGGTCTTGCCAAATGCGAATTGCGTTTTTTATTAGTTGATGGCGTCTTTCAGACCCTTGCCGGCGCGGAACTTCGGCACCTTGGCGGCCTTGATCTTGATCGCAGCGCCGGTGCGCGGGTTGCGGCCCGTACGTGCGGCACGCTTGCCGACGTAGAAGCTGCCAAAGCCCACCAGCGTAACCATGTCGCCTTTTTTCAGCGCTTTTTTCACGGCCTCGACCGCGGCGTCGAGCGCCCGACCGGCAGCAGCCTTGGAAATGTCGGCCGAGTCGGCGATGGCATCAATCAGTTCGGATTTGTTCACGTGTTGTCCCCTTCACTAAAGTGGCACAGGAAAACCCTGTGGGCGCTTTTATAACAATCCGCAAAACCTTGTGTCAAGCGGTTTTCCGGGCAATCGACAAAAAAATCCCGCGACTGGCGCGGGATTCAGCAATGCGATCAAAAAAGCTCAATGCTTGAGTGCGGCGGCAGCGCTGTCTTCGTCTTCTGGCACAGCGATTGCTGGCGTGTTTGACTCGGGCTCGTCCGGCAACGGCTCGGGAACATGTTCCAGTGCCAATTCAAGAACTTGTTCGATCCACTTGACCGGATGGATGTCGAGCTTGTTCTTGATGTTGTCGGGAATCTCGGTCAGATCCTTGACGTTTTCTTGCGGGATCAGCACCGTCTTGATGCCGCCGCGATGCGCCGCCAACAATTTTTCCTTCAAGCCGCCGATCGGCAAAACTTCGCCGCGCAAAGTGATTTCGCCCGTCATTGCGACGTCCGCCCGCACCGGAATGCCGGTGAGGATCGACACCATCGAGGTGCAGATCGCGATACCGGCCGACGGACCGTCCTTCGGCGTCGCACCTTCCGGCAAGTGGATATGGATGTCGCGCTTCTGGTAGAAGTCGTCCTGGATACCCAGCTTGCGCGCGCGCGAGCGCACCACGGACAGTGCAGCCTGGATCGATTCCTGCATCACTTCGCCGAGCTTGCCGGTGGTGGTCATCTTGCCGCGTCCGGGCAATGAAACCGCTTCGATGGTCAGCAGCTCGCCACCGACTTCGGTCCACGCCAGACCCGTGACCTGACCCACCTGGTTGTTCTGCTCGGCAATGCCGAAACTGTAGCGCCGCACGCCGAGGTATTTCTCCAGATTGCGTGACGTCACCGAAATCTTGCTCTTCTGCTTTTTCAGCAACAGCGCCTTGACGGCCTTGCGGCAAATCTTGGACACCTCGCGCTCGAGGCTGCGCACGCCCGCCTCGCGTGTGTAGTAGCGCACGATGTCGCGCAGGGCGGATTCGGCAATCGCGAGTTCGCCTTCCTTGATGCCGTTGACCTTGAGCTGCTTGGGCACCAGATAGCGCAGGGCGATGTTGATCTTCTCGTCCTCGGTGTAGCCCGACAGGCGGATGACTTCCATCCGGTCCAACAGCGGCGCCGGCAAATTGAGCGAGTTGGCGGTGGCAACGAACATCACGTCCGACAGGTCGTATTCGACCTCGATGTAATGATCCTGGAAGGTGTGGTTCTGCTCGGGATCGAGCACTTCCAGCAGCGCCGACGACGGATCGCCGCGGAAATCCTGGCCCATCTTGTCGACTTCATCGAGCAGGAACAGCGGGTTGCGCACCCCGACCTTGGTCAGGCTTTGCAGGATCTTGCCCGGCATCGAGCCGATGTAGGTGCGACGGTGGCCGCGAATCTCGGATTCGTCACGCACGCCGCCGAGCGCCATGCGCACGAACTTGCGATTGGTCGCACGCGCAATGGACTGGCCGAGCGAAGTCTTGCCG
>CAZUVC010000003.1:0-112874 GCA_964623745.1 uncultured Thiobacillus sp.
CGGCGTTAAGAGATTCTCCCCAGGGGTCCAGGATCTGCGCGCCTGCTCTTTGATTTCCCCGGCTTCGCTTTGCAGGCCTGCTTCTCCCTTGGTCGCGACTGTTTCGGGCTCGGCGGTCGGCTTCGCCAGTCCTCGGTCGGCGGGTTCCGCAGCCCCTTCGCTTTCCATCATGCGGACAGGCACACCGTGAGGGAAGATGAGTTCGCGAGCTTCGTCCGGCAGCGAGATCCCCGCATCCTGGAAGGCCCGTTTGACGAGCCGAATGACCGACGATTTCACTTTCGCCCAACTGTGTCGACTGCCATCGAGCCAGAAATAAACACGCAGGTTGACCGTCGACGATCCAAGGTTGTCCACGAGCGCCAAGGGTTCGGGGTCATTCAAAACGGCCGGATGTTCAGCGAGCACCTTCAAGACAACTTCCTGGGCAAAAGAGATGGAATCGTCATAGCCGATCCCCACCATGAAATCCTCGCGGCGATTGGGATTGCTCGTGAAGTTGCGGATCGTGCTTTTGAAGACGGTCGAATTGGGGATTTGCACCTGATTGCCGTCGGGTGTCGTAACAACAGTCGTGCGAGAGGTCAGCCGCTGAACGTAACCCGTGATGTTTGCTACTTCAATCAAATCGCCTTCACGAAACGGTTGCTGCAAGCTCAGAAAGAGACTGGCGAGAAAATTCTCGGTGATGTCGCGGAATGCGATGCCCAGCACCAAACCGATCAGGCCTGTGCCGCCCACCACTGTAAGCGCGAGTTGCGTGAGCCCGGCGATACGGAGCACAAGGTATAGGCCGACAAGCATTACAACCAATCCGCCAGCCCGGGCCAGTACTTCGCGCAAAAGCCGGCTGAGGGATCGACCTAGAAGCCGGCGACGCAGCACGTACACCGTTAACCTGGCGAAGATCCACGAAATAACAATTACGACCACCGCCACCACGATCAGGGGCAGCATTCGAACGAGACCGCGTGCTAAATCATTCAGTACCTGAAAGCTTGGCTTGAAATCCCAAACCGTGGTGGGGGCCACTTCGATTTGATTGACGACGGCAACCACGCCCTCCGTATTCTTCGCCAAATCGCCGGCCCATTGCCTGGATTCATCGCTTTCCGTCTTTCCTTTCAGGTAAACGATTCCTTGCTGGACAGTGACCTGGGGCTCGCCGAACCAGCTTGTCGCTACAAGAATATCCGCGATGCGTTGGCTGATCTCGTCATCCTTGGCGACGGGTCGGACGTCGACTTTACCTGGGGTCTCGGGTTTTCCATCAGGCACTTTCGCCTGCGCCGGCTTATCCTCGCTGCCGAATAACTGTTGGGCAGAAACTGAGTTGAACGCAAAGACGGCGCAGCACAGGAACGCGGCGCAGAGGAGTCGGGCCGGCCGAGGCCAGGCAAGGCCCCAAGTTCGAGCCGACTTATCCGCTCTGCTGTCTTGGATCATTTGACTAGATGTGTCATCCCTTAGCGCTTGCCCATCCGTCCGAGGGTTTGGTGACGAAACTGAGGTGATCCCGCTTATTTGGCTCTGCTCGTACAAGAACTCGCCCAGTAATAAATAGACCATCCCGATACCCTCCAGAAGCCGCTTTCGTGATGTCCCCCGCGAAGCCGAACGTTCAGCTCAGCCGACGGCGAAAGCGGGTGAAGCCCTCTGTAGCTGGTCGTTAGCAATGTGGTGTTTAATCCGGCGCATATTGCGGTATGACGCCGCCGCGATAGCCAGTGGGAACTTGTGATTTGCAAACGGGGCAAGCATAGAAAATCCAACCATGAGAATCGGCAACGGGATTGAGGATGGACTTGCGCCCACTCTCGTAGCAATTTGTACATATCAGATGCGGTGGTTCGGTGTTGCTCATCGATTCTTTAAGCGCGTAGGCAACACCGGCAGACCAAGGCTGTACCAATTTGTACCTTTGCTTTTGAGTATCCCATGCTTTTACGCGAGCAATTTCTTCTTTGAGTGCGCGTATTTCCTCAACCATCGCAGATTGATCCGCATTAGCCGCAAGCGCACTGCTTTGGGCGGAAAGGATCGCACTTTGGAGGTCAATGACCTTGGCTTGAACCTCAGCCAAGGATTTAAGTTCCATCAAACCTTTCGCAATATCAGCAGCGGTTTTAAGTCCAGTAATTGTGCCTTGGATGAGCGCCATGTCCATGTTTTTATAACCCCTCGTGAAACTGGTCGAACACGGCGATCAATTTCGTCAGCTTATCTACTCGCATCACCCGACTTCCCTGAGGCATAACGTTGGACATGAGGCGACCGCAAAAAGCGTAGCTTTTTGCGGGTCGCCTCGATGGACGGGTTAGGCGTCTGTGTCATCTTGCTTCAACGCCTCCGGCTCTCGGAGTGGATAAAGGACAAACATGGGCTGTAGCTATTCATTACACCACCCCGCGATTCGTTAGACCAAAGAGGCTACTGATTGACGCGCAGGCATTCTCGGCCTGCGATTTCGGTACCTTGCGCACAATAAAAATTGACTCGCCCTTGTGGTTTGAAAGCTCGACAGAGTAGTAAGTAGCGAAGCTAGCTTTCCTATTCATTTGCGCGTGAACACTTGAGTATTCACGAATTGAAATGGGGCGGTAGAAACGCCTGACTGGCAATGACAAGGGCGAAAACGTGGCGATGCCTGTTGAGGGATCAATAGTCACTCGGCGCGGCGCGAGATAAGTTTTCAGTAGCCCCAGAATCGAGATTAGAACTAGAAGAGCAGCCAAGAATCCTGCGGCTGCAGGAGGCTTGTTGATACCAACAAAGCCGGCTAGCGCGAGGGAGCCGAAAAGGAAAGCGTCAGTTCGCCGTCCTTCCGCATAGGGGAACTCAATCGAATTCATCGGTGTGGGGCCCAACGTTAAGTGTCCATCCTAAATGACGCCTTACAAACCGTCATTCGAGATTCGGTTTCTGGAAAATAGATTGGAAAACAATTTGTTATCAATTTTTAGGGCATCCTAATGCGAAACAAAAGGGGGCGCTACCGGCGCGATACGCTCCAATCCAACGGCTATACATCGCTCCTCGCCGATCCACCGCGAACATCCAAAACACATGCGTTCATCCCTACGTTTCAGGATCCAGATCTTGCGGTTTTTTTGCATGCCTGGCACGCGGATTGGTACGCTTTCTCCACCACTCCGTGGTCCTCGGCTTCTGGCAAGCCCTCGCGCGCGCCTCGGGCAATCATCTCGGCGTGCCGCAAAAGCGCAGCGCGTTCCTCTGGGCGATGCGCGAATTCCGCAATCACAGAAATCGTTTCCAGCATGCGGATGGTCACTGCGACGCTGGAACGGCCATATTGCCGAATCTGATTGAACGCTGCATCGGTAATTTCGGCAAACGTGACAACGGGCGCGATCAACCGAAGCTGATCCTGCTCGTCATGGCGATATTGCGACGGCCACTCGCGCTGGGCCAGGCGACACAATGCAGACCCCAGGTGGTCCACACATGAAACGGCTGTAAACGGATCATTGACCCCGGGGGAGAGGGCACGCACCGCGATCTCGACGAGCTGGTTGACCGAGAATTCGATGTCCTGGCCGGGGGTCCGCTGGTTACCCAGGGCAAACGCTGTATGGATCCGCTCCTTGAGCGTGTCGCTGAGCCGGTTCTCCGGCCAGACCATCGCCAGCGGACAACCGGCCACGATATAGTGGCCAGGCGGTTGCGCCAGACGAATGACGACATTTTCCTTCTCTGCCAGCTCGATCAAGCCGTCCCCGTCGATGAATTGAAGGTAGCCATCTTCGGTAGAGCAAACCGGGCGGGCCGTCTGGTCGAACGCGTCGAGAAAGTGGGCGGTGGGCTGTTTCGTCGAAATTCGGGGCCCGCCGCTACCGATCCGGGCCGGGAACAGGCGCTCGATCCCTTCGTTCAACTCGCTACCGACCCTGGCCATGATCTGATTGGCCTGGATGGAAACGGATACGTGATGGATGAAGTAGATCAGCACCGCCACGCTGACGACCGCGAGCAGGACTGCCAGAGAAACGGACAGGTGCGGGACGAATGTAGCCTCCTCTGCACGGCGAACCGTTCGCAGGATGAGCAGGCAGTACAGGAAGGTGGAAACGAAGGTGCCGAGCACCATCTGGGTGGTCGTATCGCTCATGAAGTTGTGGAGCAGGCGCGGCCCGAGCTGTGATGAGGTGAGCGACAGGGCGACCAGGGTCATGGAGAAAACCACCCCCGTGATGGTGATCATCGATCCAGCGACGGTCCCCAGAATGGTGGCCGCTCCTTCTGCATCGCCGGAGAAGATCCAGTCCAGGCCAAGCGCCGACCAGTCCTTCACCGTCTCGTCGAGCGTGATGCTCACGAAGGCCAACGCCACGGCGCCTGCGGCCATGACTGCAGGGACGAACCAGAAACTGGCCCGGATGCGATCCCAGTACTTGAAAATCTGCGCTCTCACGACGCTGGCACCTCAGTCATTCGCACTATTCTCCTGCAGCCAACGCTTGTATTGAGGGGTTGTCGACGCGCTCAGCGCAGACTGAACCGTCCCGCTATCTTCCTTCGCCGCGCCCCCCTGGCGCCACCCGATGCTCCACCGCAAACACCGCCGCTTCGACTCGCGACGACAGGTTCAGCTTGGCGAGGATATGCCGCACGTGCAGCTTGACGGTGTCGTGGCTGATGTCGAGGGTGCGGGCGATGGCCTTGTTGGACTCGCCGCGCGACAGGTGGGAGAGGATTTCGCGTTCGCGCGGGGTCAGGGCGTCGAGCAGGGAGGTGGAGTCCTGGCCTTTCTTGTCGTACAGGTTGACGAGTTTGGCGGTCATCGCCGGTGCGACGACGGTTTCGCCGCGCTGGGCGCGCTGGATGGCGTCGACGACTTCGTCGGGCTCCATGCTCTTCAACAGGTAGCCGTTGGCGCCGGCGCGTAGCGCGCGGGCCAGGTCGTCTTCGGCTTCGGACAGGGTGAGGATCAGGACCGGCAGTTCGAAGCCGTCGGTGCGCAGCTGCTGCATCAGGGTGATGCCGTCGGTGCCGGGCATGTTGAGGTCGAGTATCAGCACGTCGGGGCGGTGCGCGCGCAGCAGCATTTCGACTTCGTCTGGGTTGCCGGTAAAGGCGGTGACTTCGATGCTGCCGCTTTGTTCGAGCAGTTCGGCCAGGCCCTTGCGGAACAGGGTGTGGTCGTCGACGAGGATGATGCGGGTGTGGCTCATGCGGAGGGCTCGGATGCGTTGTGGTCTACGACTCTACACGGGCTTTAGCCCGTCGTGGCGCGGAGTCCGTTGTCGGGGAACACCAGGCGGATGACGGTGCCGCCTGCGGGACGGGATTCGACGATGAGCTTGCCGTTCAGCCGGGCGGCGCGTTCGCGCATGATGGTGAGCCCGAAGCTTTTGCCCATGGTGGAGGATTCGTCTTTCTTCTTTTGCACGCCGACGCCGTCGTCGGCGACGTTGACGATGTACTGGCCGTCTTCGCGGTCGAAGGTGATGACGACATGACGCGCGCGGGCGTGCTTGGCAATGTTGTAGAGCGATTCCTGGATGATGTGGAAGACCTGGATTTCCTCGTCGGGCGACAGCGAAACATCCTGCACCAGGTTGAGAAAGTCGACGTCGGCGTTAGCCTTCTTGCGAAAGCTCTTGGCCAGTTCCTGGATCGCCGGCACCAGGCCGCGCGGATTGATGCGGTCGCGGTACTGGGTGATGAGGTCGCGCAGGTCGGCGTAGGCCAGGTCGACCGCTTCCTCGACGTCGCCCAGGTAGCGGTTGGCCTTGGGATAGTCCTCGTGGCGCATCGCGTCGCTCAATACGGTGAGCCGCATCTTGGCATAGGCCAGCGTCTGCGCGAGCGAGTCGTGAATCTGGTTGGCCAGCATCTGCCGCTCGTTCATCAGCGAGATACGCATGTTCTCGCGCGTCAGCCGCGCGTTTTCCAATGCAATACCCAGGTGCTCGCTGATCGAGCGGAACAACAGGCGCACGTCCTCGGGCACGGTGTGCCCTTCGTCGAGAAACAGGTTGTAGACGCCCATGACCTGATTCTTGTGCATCAGCGGCACCGCCACCACGGTGTTGCAGTTGCCGCTGAAATAGGTGTCGTTGGCCTGGCGCTTGCAGAAGGCGACGTTGTTCCAGCTGCTGACCGTGACTTCGCGCGCGGCCTTGCCGCACACGCCGCAGTCGACGCTGACCAACGCCTCGCTCTCGACCACATGCGCGGGCAGGCCGACCGAACCGATCAGCCGCAGGTGGGTGCGGTCGTCCGTGATCACACGGACGGCGCCGGCCTGCGCACCCGCGAGGCGGATCATGGTCGACAGAAAGCGCCCCAGCAGCTGTTCGACGTTGGAATCGGTCGACAGGCTGGTGGTGATTTCCGACAGCACCCGCAACGCCGGAATGCTGACGTTGCCCGCATCGGCAGGGGTGTGCTGGATCAGCGGCTGGATGGTGTCTTTCATGGCACGGGGGGGAAGGTGCAGCGTTTCGGCATACCCGTATTATGCGCGATCCCCACGGTCCATTGCGCTTTGCGACCGGGCCGGGCGGGGCGGGGGAGACGCGGACCGGGCGTCGAGGTCGGGAATGCCGGACTTACAGATGCAGCGCGTTCTGGCTGACCGGAACGACCCGCCCCCCCACCTGCACCGCGCGTCCGCCGGCCGCCGCCTGGGCACGCAGCATCACCAGCGAAGGCCGGTTCATCTCGTGTCCCTGCTCGATCCGCAGCGACAGGTGGACATAATGCCGGTGTTCCAGCAGGTAGGCGCCGAGGAAGGCGGCGCCGTTGCCGGTGGCTGGGTCTTCGCGCACGCCGTGGGCCTCGAAGAAAAAGCGCGCGCTGAAATCGCTGAACCGGCCGAGGGTTTCGCTGCAGAAGAGGTAAATCAGCGGCGGAAAACCCTGAGCGGCGAGCGGCGCATAGGCGTCGAGGTCAAGCCGGCTGCGGCGCAGCGCATCGAGGCTGCGCAGCGGCACGATCATCGCCGCGGTGCCGGCCGACACCTGCTGGATCGGCCAGCGGGTGTCGATGTCGTCCGGCGAAATGCCGAGCGCGCGAGCCATCGGCTCGGGCGCGCAGCTGGCGCCGAGCGTCATCGGCGGCGCTTCGAACCACACGACCGTGTCGCCGTTGAGAGTGGGCTCGAACGCGACGGCCACCTGCCCCATTGCGAGATTGAGCCGAATCGGACCGCGCGCATCCGCAGCCAGCTGCTGGCGAATCACCCAGGCGGTGCCGAGGAGGGGGTGACCGGCAAAGTCGATTTCGCGCGCCGGGGTGAAGATGCGCACGGCGTAGCCGCCGTTCGGTTCGGGAACCGCGCTGACGAAAGTCGTTTCCGAATAATCGGTTTCGGTCGCGATGCGCTGCATCGTCGCATCGGCGATCGGCTCCGTGCCGACTACGACGGCCAGCGGGTTGCCCCCGTTGCGGCGCTCGGCAAATACATCGACGATGGTCAGTTGGTGTGTCATGGCTGTATGGCGCTCGGTGGCCGGTGCGTTATGGACAGGTGACGTACCCGGGTAGCGGGAAGCCGCAGACCGGTGCAGACCGCGCGGCGGGGTGGATAGGTGTTCAAAATCGCAGCGCCAGCCCGGCCAGCCAGGTGTGGTCGGATGCCGGCTCGGTGAGACCCTGGCGATAGCCGAGGTCGATGTCGAGATCGGGCGTCACCGAGTACACCAGGCCCAGCACCAGCGACCCCACATTGGCGTGGCCGGCCAGTTCTGGATTGCTTTCGGTACTGGCATCCGCCACCAGCCGCAGCGATTCGCTCACGCTGTATTCGGCGGCCACCGAGGCGTGGTAGACGTGGTTGCGCTGCCCCGGGCCGTCGTGGAAATTGCGGGTGTAGCCCAGGTGCAGGTGCAGCGCCCAGGGGGCGGCGGCGTGGGTCATCACGGCAAACAGGCTGGGGGCACTGTGGCCCGATCCAAGGCCGCGGTCTTCATTGCCGGTCGGCAGGCCCAGTCCCGGACGCAGCGCAATGCTCAGCGGTCCGTCTTCGTAGAAGCGCCATTTGGCCGCGATTTCCATGTCGGCATAGCCTTTCACCCGCGTATTCGTGGCGCCGCGCTCGGTGATGCGCTCGTAGGGCAGGCCGACGATGAGGTCGAGCGTGTCGGTAAGGCCGTAGGACAGCACGACGGTGAGGTGTTGCCCACGCGTCCGGGTGTCAGCGGCTCGGGTTGTGCTTTGGTCGTAGGTGATTTCCAGTTGGGTGCCTCCGGCGCCCTGGGTGCCGGTGTCTTCGGTCAGCAGCGGGTGGGCGGCGTGCGCCGGCATGGCCCAGTGCGCACACGCGGCCAGGGCGAGCGTACTCATGGTGCGGATCATTGCGTTCGGGTTCGGGCGGACTTTAGTGCGCATCAGCGGGGTTTCCAGAGTTGAGCGTGGCGTCCAGCATTTCGATCCAGTGGCGGACCGGCACCGGCGACGCCTGCGCCAGGTGGGTGAGGCAGCCGATGTTGGCCGTCGCAATCGCCTGTGGGCGGCTGGCCATGAGTGTTTCCAGCTTGCTCGCCCGCAGTGACTGCGCAAGTGCTGGCTGCAGAATCGAATAGGCGCCTGCCGAGCCGCAGCACATGAAGGGATAGCGCACCGGCAGCAGCTTGAAGCCGGCGCGTTTCAACAGGGATTCGACCACGCCGTTCAGCTTTTCGCCGTGCTGCAGGCTGCACGACGACTGGAATGCAATGCGCGTTGCAGGCTGCGCCGGTGGCACGGGTGGCAGCGCGTCGTCCTGCCATTCCGCGGCGACGACTTCGGCGATATCGCGCGTCATGTCGGAGACGCGCTGCGCCTTGTCGCGGTAGTCGGGATCGTCGTGCAGCAGCTGGCCGTAGTCGCGGAAATGCGCGCCGCAGCCGCTGGCGGTGACGACGATCGCTTCGGCGCCGGCTTCGATATGCGGCCACAGCGCGTCGATGCTCTTGCGCATGAAATCGCGCGCCTCGCCGGTGGCGGCCATGTGATGGCTCAGCACGCCGCAGCAGCCGTCGCGCGCGGCCAGCAACTGGATGCCGAAGCGGTCCAGCACTCGCGCCGCGGCGGCGTTGATGTCCGGCGCCAGCGACGGCTGCACGCAGCCCTGCCACACCACCATCCGGCGCGCGTGCGTGCGCGCAGGCCAGGGGCCGGCGCTGCGTCGCTGCGGAATCCGGGCGCGCAGGTCCTGCGGCAGGAAACGACGCAGCGCCTGTCCGGCTCGGAGCAGCGCGGTGAAACGCACCGGATGCGGCACCACGGCACGCAGCGCGCGGCGTGCCATTTGCTGCTTCAGCGGACGCGGTGCAATTTTTTCGACCAGCTCGCGCCCGATGTCGAGCAGGCGGCCATAGCGCACGCCTTGCGGACAGCTCGTTTCGCAGGCGCGGCAGGTGAGGCAGCGGTCGAGATGCAACTGCAGGTTGGCGGCCAGGCTTCTGCCTTCCAGGGTTTTCAGCGTGTAGGCGGGCGGCAGGCTGTTGGTGCTCGGCTCCCTGCCCTCGAACAACTGCTTGATCAGGTAGATGCGTCCGCGCGGCCCGTCCCATTCGTCGTCGAGCAGCCTGAACGTGGGGCAGGTGAAGGTGCATTGCCCGCATTGCACACAGGGTCCCAGCAGCGTTGCCGCCTCGCGACCGAGGTCGGTATCACGGTAGGTGTCGGCCAGCTCGATGTGCATGGGGGTCCCGGGTGAATACGCGCGACGGCAGGGTTCAGCGTGCAGGTGCGTCCAGCCGTTGTTGCCTGTCACTATGGTGGGGGGCGAGGCAGCTGTCCAAGACGGGTTTCCGATTGCATCCATAGAAATCGGCTATGGGCGTCGTCTGCGGGCCCTGCCTGGCCTGGTTTTCCGGGCGCGAGTTGTCGGTCCTTGCATTCCGAAACGGGCTGGTATACGGTGTACCGATCAGTACACAACCCGGAGAAACGACCATGACCGACCGTCCGCCACTGCCCCCGTTCACGCTGGAAACCGCCACCCAGAAGGTTCGCATGGCCGAGAATGCCTGGAACACGCGCGACCCGGTCAAGGTATCGCTCGCCTATACCGAGGACAGCCGCTGGCGCAATCGCGCCGAGTATCTTCAGGGGCGCGAGGCCATTGTGGCGTTCCTCACGCGCAAATGGGCGCGCGAACTTGACTACCGGCTGGTCAAGGAGCTGTGGGGGTTTCGCGAGAACCGCATGGCGGTCCGGTTCAAGTACGAGTGGCGCGACGATTCCGGCAACTGGTATCGCGCGCACGGCAACGAGTTGTGGGAATTCGACGCGCACGGCCTGATGCGCCGGCGCGAGGCCAGCATCAACGATGCGCCCATCCTGGAGTCCGAGCGCAAGTTCCGGTGGGGCGAAGGCCCGCGTCCGGACGACCATCCGGGGCTGACCGAAATGGGCCTGTAGGCCGTGACAAGCAAGCTGGCCGAACGCAGCGAGGTGATCCCGTTGCTGGGCGAGATTTTTCGCGAGCACGGCTATGCGGGCGCCAGCCTGTCCGCGATCACCGCGCGCACCGGGCTGGGCAAGGGCAGCCTGTACCACTTCTTTCCCGGCGGCAAGGACGAGATGGCCCGGGTGGTGCTGGACGACGTGGCGGACTGGTTCGAAACCCGGGTCTTTGTGCCGCTGCGCGACAGCGAAGACCCGGCCACAGGCATCGATCTGATGTTCAGGGCCGTGGTGCTGTTCTTTCATTCGGGCCGACGCGTCTGCCTGGTGGGCACCTTTGCGCTGGACGAGACGCGCGATCGCTTTGCGACGGAGGTGCAGTCCTATTTCACCGCATGGACCCGTGCCCTCGCGGCCGCCCTGCGGCGCCGCGGCCTGGAAACCCGGCACGCGCGAGAAACCGCAGAGGACGTGGTGGCCGGCATACAGGGTGCGCTGGTGCTGGCGCGCGCGCAGGACGATCCGGCGTTGTTCGTGCGTGCAATGAAACGGTTGCAGCAGCGGACGCGTGTCGGTTGACGGCGATCGATTGGATATTTGAGCGACATCCCGGACGGGACATCGGGGGCAGAAGCTAGGCGGCCCGCTTTCCGGCTCTGGGAGAAACGGGCCGTTTACGGGCGGTGTGACCGTTCGTGACAGGGGGTGCGTCATCGGATGCGTCGGCCGCGGACCCGTCGAAATCCGCTTCGCCGTCCGGGGCGGATTTGCTGTGCAGGCAGGTGTTGGTCAGCGGACAGGGCCGCAGACGCTTGCTGCACTCCAGCTGGCAGCGGAGGGCGGACCATTCCGCCGCCAGTTCCGCAAAAGCCTGGCAGGCCGGGCTCTGGTAGGCGCCCTTGCGGCAAATCAGCGAGATCGTGTGGTGGGGCAGCTCCGGCAGCAGCGGAATCGAATGAAATCCGTGCTGCGCGCAGGCAATGGTGTCGGGCAGGATGGTGGCCAGGCGGCCAAAGCGGACGATTTCCATGATCACGCTGAGCGAGGTGGATTCGATTGCAATGGGCGGACGGATGCCGTGCTCCAGACAATACACGTCGATGTGCTGGCGCAGCGCGTAATCGGGACTGAACAGCACCAGGGGTTCCTGCTCCAGCGCGTGCTTGCTCAGTGGGCCGCGCTGCCCGGCCAGCGGATGCTCCTTGCCGACTGCAAGGCTGAGCGGTTCGATGAACAGGATGTGGCTGTCGACTTCGTCCGAGGGTTCTTCGGCGGTCAGCGTGCTGCTGAAAGCGATGCCGATATCCACGCGATCTTCGGCCAGCGCGTCCTTGATGTCGTGCTGTGGCATTTCCAGCGTGCTGAGCGTAATGCCGGGATAGCGTGCATTGAACTGCTCGAGCAACGGGCTGGCCAGGTAATCGGTGATCGGCGTCATGCCGAGGCGGATCGAGCCGCGGCTGAGGTCCTGCAGTTCGTGAATGGCGCGCTTCGCGGTGTCGAGTTCGCCCAGTGCGCGACGGGCGTGGTGAACATACAGTTCACCCGCCGCAGTCAACCTCACGCTGCGGCCGGTGCGGTCGAGCAACTGCACGTCGAGCAGGTCTTCCAGCTGCTTGATCTGCTGCGACAGTGTCGGCTGCGAGACATACAGAACTTCTGCTGCGCGCGTGAAACTGTGGTGTTCAGCCACCGCCATCAGGTAGCGGATCGAGCGCGGAAAAATGATGTTTCGATCCATAGCCAACCCCTATAGAGCTCATCGGAATTTGATCTTTGAAAACCATCGTCGCATGGTACATAGTTCAGCGCAACAGCAGCCGTGGCCCGTCGCACCGTCTTCTCCAGCCTGCCCAATAGTTGACCAGGGTGAGTTCGATTAGTGCCACGCGCTGCATCCGGATCAGATTTGGATGTGCGATTCCGCGTGCGCAGGAGCGGGAATCGCTTGGATGTAAACGTGCCGCAGGCGTGTTGAGATGCGGCGTGCGAGTCGGGTAGCAACCTATCAACAGCGAGGACATTTACCATGAAATTTGCAAACTACATGCCGCAAATCCAATCGCGCGGAGCGCTTGCCGCCACCGCCGGACTGTTGCTGGTCGCGTCGACGTCGGTGCTCGCGCACCATCCGATGGGTGGCATGACGCCTACGACGCTGAGTCAGGGCCTGTTGTCCGGCCTCGGCCATCCGGTGATCGGACTCGATCACCTGGCTTTCCTGGTGGTGGCCATGCTGCTGGCCAGCATGCTCAAGGGCGCCGCGCGCTTTGTGGTACCACTGGCTTTCATCGGCGCGACCGTTGCCGGAACGGTGCTGCATCTGGGCGCGGCGAATATTCCCCTGTCCGAAACCCTGGTGGCGCTGACGGTCGTGATCGGCGGCGTGCTGGCATTGACCCGGCATCACGCCGGGGCACTCGCACTGGGTGCACTGTTTGCCGTCAGCGGCATCTTCCATGGCTATGCCTACGGTGAAGCCATCGTCGGCGCAGAAGCGACACCGCTGCTCGCGTATCTGGCCGGCTTTGCTGCGATCCAGTATGTCCTGATCGTCGGCGGCGTGCTGGGCCTGGAGAAGATCGCCCGTTACTCCGAGACGGCTCGCTTGCTGGCTGCGCGTATCGGCAGCGTCGTGGCGTTGATGACGGGCGGACTGTTTCTTGCACTGAGCATCGCCTGAGCACACCCCTCACCGCCGGGAATTGAATTTTTCCGGCGGGCTTTCTGAAGTCTGATCCAGCGGGACTCGCGCACGGTCCTTGGTCCCGTGTTGCCCGTACGCTGCCGAACGGAGCCCCACCGATGAACAAGACGGCAATGAAGGACGCGATTCTGGAGGCGAAATTCGCCAAAGGACTGAAGTGGACCGAGATCGCCGGGGCTGCCGGTCTGTCCGCCGAATACATCTGCTCGGCCTGCCTTGGCATGAACCATCTGGACAAATCACAGGCCGACGCGGTGGCCGCGCTGCTGGATCTGGATCCGGAGGTGTCGACCGCCTTGCAGCGCTTTCCGCACAAGGCCTGGGATCGACCGATTCCGACCGATCCGGTGATCTACCGCTGGTACGAGATGCTGAACGTCTACGGCGAGACCATCAAGGAAATGATCCACGAGAAGTTCGGCGACGGCATCATGAGCGCGATTGACTTCACGATGAACATCGACAGGCAGGCAGACCCGAAAGGCGACCGCGTGGTGGTCACCATCAGCGGCAAGTTCCTGCCGTACAGGTCATGGTAACCCGCACGGACGGCGCATCGCGCATGTGTTCCAAATGGATTTCGGCCTGATTGCGGAATGTGATTGCACGCGGCGCGATATGGAGCGAACAGCACACGACGGACGCCCGCGACAGGGCTTCCGGACACCGGTCTGGCCTCCTCAATCCGGCAACCCTCCTGTGCCGGATGCCAGGTTCGCCGCCCCGTTGCGGGCGGCTTTTTTTGACACGCACACGCGAGGGGCAGGATTGTGCAACGGACAAGGCCTGAGGTGACTTATGGCGGCGCGTGACCCCCACCGTTTCGTCAACGAGCTCGACGAGACCGCGATCGATGGATTGATTGCGCGGCTCGAGAGCCGCGCGCAGGACAAGGTCTTCGCCGGTCTGCTGGACAAGTATGTGGCGCGCCTCGATCTGCCACCGTCAGCCCGGGTGCTGGAGATCGGCTGCGGCACCGGTGCGGCGCTGCGTGCGCTTGCGCATCGCGGCGACTTTGCAGGCAAGGCGATCGGCGTCGACCAGTGTCAGGCCTTCATCGAAGCGGCGGCCCGCTTCGCCGAGGCCGATCGGGTCGGCGACCAGCTCAGCTTCCAGCTGGGCGATGCCCACTGTCTCGATTTCCCGAGCGCGAGCTTCGACGTGGTGATCGCGCATACGCTGGTCAGCCATGTGACCGCCCCGCTGGCGGTACTGGGCGAGATGGCGCGCGTGGTGCGTCCGGGCGGCATGGTGGCCATCTTCGACGGCGATTACGCCTCGCTGACCTATGCCTTTCCCGATCACAGCTTCGGCCACAAGATGGATGTGGCGCTGGCGAATTCGACTTTCAACAATCCCCGCATCATGCGCGACCTGCCGCGACTGCTACCCGAGCTCGGGCTGAAGCTGGCGGAGGCATGGGGCGATGCGGTGGTTGAAATCGGCACGGCCAGCTATTTCCGGTCGTTTGCGGAGACCTATGTGCCCTATGTGAAACGGGCCGGCCTGCTACCGCCCCAGGCGGTCGATCTGTGGCTCAAGGAGCAGCAGCAGGCGATGGGCAACGGCACATTTTTCGCCGCATGCAATTACTACACCTACCTGGCCCGACGCATATGACGCGGTACAACGCAGCTATCCGGTCGGATCGCGGTTGCAGTAATGCGATCGGGTTGTTCCATAACCAACCCCTATGGGGCTTATCAGGATTTGGTCTTGGAAATGCGCAATCGCAAGGTCCATAGTTGTGAACATCGATGGCCTGCAGTTGGAGAGTCGACATCAGGCCGTTGCCATGGAAGTAGCGCAGTGTAGTGAGTCTTTTCGAACCTGCTGATGGACAGTTTGCGCAAGCCGATGTGTTCGTCATCCACCTAAGGAGTCCGAAACAATGTCATCGTCTACCCGAGAAGAAGTGCTCCGGCACCTCAATACGGTCGGCCAGTTGCAGCCGGCCCTGCACAAGCAGACCCATGCGCCTGCCCCCACTGAAATCGACCATACGCTATTCCGTGCCTACACGAGGACGCCCCACGATGTCGGTGGCGAGCCGGATGTGCCCATCGTGTACCACGAGAAGGAAGAGGAAGTATGGGAACTGAATACCTTTGCGACCTGTGAATGCCTCGCCTGGCGCGGCGTCTGGACGGCGGAAGAGCGTCGTCGCAAGCAGAACGTCGACGTGGGCCAGACGGTGTACCTGGGCATGCCCTATTACGGGCGCTGGCTGATGACCGCGGCGCGCATCCTGGTCGACAAGCAGTACTGCACGCTCACCGAGCTGCATAACAAGATCGTCGAACTGAAGGCGCGCGCGAAATCCGGGCAGGGGCTGGGCGAATACCTCCCCGCTAAGACCAAGTAACCACACGAGGGGAAAGCCATGAGCAACAAGCCGCATTACGACAGAACGCACCACGCCAAGATGGCCACCGGCATTGGCGATCCGCAGTGCTTCAAGGGCCAGGCGGGCAAGGCCCGGTTCAAGGAAGGCGACCGTGTCCGCGTCAAGGACCTGCCCGACCTGTTCTACACCCGCACCATGACCTATACCCGCGGCGCGGTGGGCACGATCGTCAGGCTGGTATACGAAAGCCCGGCGGCGGAAGACGAGGCCTTTGGTAACGAAGACCACTCCGAGTGGTTCTACAGCATCGTGTTTCCCCAGCACGAACTGTGGCCCGAATACAGCGGGACCTTTTCCAACGATACCGTCGAAACCGAGATTCCAGAACGCTATCTCGAGTCGGCCTGAATCGACCCACGGACATTATTGAAGAGAGGAAATGCAGATGTCAGATCATGATCATGACCATGACCACGGGCACAGCCACAAGCCGGCGCCGATGGTCGACGAAGTCAGCGATTTCGAGATTCTCGAAATGGCCGTCCGCGAACTGGCGATCGAAAAAGGGCTGTTCTCCCTCGAAGACCACCGCGTCTGGAAGGAATACGTGCACACCCTCGGGCCGCTGCCCGCTGCGCGGCTGGTTGCCAAGGCCTGGCTCGATCCGGAGTACAAGAAGCTGTGCATCGAGGATGGGGTCGAGGCCAGCAAGGCCGTCGGCGTGAACTGGGTGACCAGCCCCCCGACCCAGTTCGGCACCCCCAGCGATTATTGCAACTTGCGCGTGCTGGCGGATACGCCCACGCTGAAGCATGTCGTGGTCTGCACGCTGTGCTCGTGCTATCCGCGACCGATTCTGGGCCAGTCGCCCGAGTGGTATCGCACCCCGAACTACCGGCGTCGCCTGGTGCGCTGGCCGCGCCAGGTGCTGGCCGAGTTTGGCCTGCAGCTGCCGCCGGAAGTTGAGGTTCGTGTGGGCGACTCCAACCAGAAGACCCGCTACATCGTGATGCCCCTGCGTCCGGAAGGTACCGATGGCTGGACCGAGGATCAATTGACCGAGATCGTGACGCGCGACTGTCTGATTGGCGTTGCGGTGCCGAAACCCGGCATTACCGCCAATGCGAAGCGACCCGTGATCAAGGCGAACCGGCCGGTTCACCACGACCATTGAGTGATCAGATTGACCTGAACAAGGAGTGAATCATGGCGAATGTTGAAACTGGCAGTCACGCCTCGGCCGCTGGCTGGAGCGGTACCGACCTGACACCGATCGGTGTGCTTGAGGATGTCCGCGGTCGCGGACGAGTCTGGGAGGATCTGGCGGCGCAATACGGCGTCACCAATCCCGATCCCCCCTGGAAAATCGATCTGGACGCGACCTGCGACATGCTCGCCGCCGATTCCTGCGTCAAGTCCTACGATCAGATCGAACCGGGCTCGTGCGCGCTGCCTTCGCTTGAGCGCCGGGCCGAAGAGGACGATTTGTCCGAAACGCTTTATGAAGATGTGCCGTTCCCCGAGCGGCAGCTGCTGGCGCTGGCGCATTCGATGATCAAGCGTGGGCTGATCGACGAGGCGGATCTTGCCCGTCGGATGGAGGAAGTGGGCAAGCGTCTGAACAGTGCCTGATCGCAATGCCCGGCATCGATGTTGATGTGGAAACACAGAACAGCGCCCGCCCGCCGCACCGCCATTCCGGCGCGGCATCCTGGCAACAGTCAAAGGAAGAGTAGATGGCAATCCGCGGAACAGAAATCAAGATTCAGGGGCTGACGCACCGCTATACGCCGCGCAGCCCGGTGACCTTCAATCGCGTCGACCTGGTCTCGCCGCCGGGTGAGGCGCTCGCGATCATCGGTCGTTCCGGCTGCGGCAAATCGACGCTGCTGCATATTCTGGCAGGCATCCTGAAGCCCACCGAAGGCCGCGTCCTGCTGGACGGCACGGCGATCGCGGCGCCGGCGCCGCGCTGGGTGATGATGTTTCAGGCGCCGCACCTGTTTCCCTGGATGACGGTTTCGCAGAATGTCGGCGTGGGCCTGAGCTTCGGACGCTGGTCGAAGCAGGAAACCCAGGAACGCGTCACCGAGGCGATCAAGCTGGTGGAACTCGAACCCTGGGCCGACAACAACGTGCAGGACCTATCGGGCGGGCAGCAGCAGCGCGTGGCGCTGGCCCGTTCGCTGGTGATGGAGCCCGAACTGTTGCTGCTCGACGAGCCCTTTTCCGCGCTCGATGCCTTCACCCGTTCCTCGCTGCAAAAGGATGTGCGTTCGATTGCCAAGCGCAAGGGATTCAACATTGTCTTCGTGACGCACGACATCGACGAGGCCGTCATCATGGGCGATCGGGCCGTGATCATGGCGGGCTCGCCCGGCAACATCGTGCACGAGCTGGACATCGATCTTCCCGACCCGCGTGAACGCACCGACGCCGCTGTCCAGGCACTGCGCACCCACCTGATGACCATGTTCCAGGAAGCGGCCAATTACAAGAAACCGGAATCGGCAACCTTGGCTTGAAGTGAATGAACCCCACTCATTAATTTGCTCTTCGTCGCAGGCGCTGCAGGGCAAACACCGGTCGGGATGACCGACCCCCCTCACTTAGGAGACCGAAAATGAAGAAATATCTATACGGAGAGCAACACACACAGCGTCCGCTGGTGCACGTCGATGGATGTTCATGCGGGTCGTGTGGCAAGTCGAAACTGATGGATCCGCGCATGCAGATGATGCCGGAAAATCCGGACATTGCCGACGGCATGCCAGACCCGAATCTGGCGGTGGATTACGATCCGCTGTTCGGCTCCGTTCTCGGCAGCGCGGTCAGCCGCCGCAGCATGCTGAAGGGGCTTGCCGCACTGGGCGGGATGGCAGGACTCAGCGGCTTGATGGCTTCCTCGGCCTTGGCGCAGGGAAAAAAATTCACCAAACCGTTCGACCCGGTGCTGAAGATCGGCTATATCCCGATCACCGATGCGGCGACGCTGCTGGTTGCGCATGAAATGGGCTTTTTCAAGAAAGAGGGCATCAAGTCGGAACCGCCGACGCTGATTCGCGGCTGGTCTCCGCTGGTCGAGGCCTTTTCGGCCCAGCGCTTCAACCTCACGCACATGCTGATCCCGGTGCCGATCTACATGCGCTACAACAACAAGTTTCCGGTAAAAATCACCGCATGGAACCATACCAACGGTTCCGGCATCATCGTCAGCAAGAAGGCCGGCATCAAGACCCTGAAGGATTTCGGCGGCAAGCAGTTCGCCGTGCCGTTCTGGTATTCCATCCACAACATCATCGGGCAGAAACTGCTACGCGACGAGGGCATCACGCCGGTGATCCGCCCGCAGAATGCGAAGCTGGCGTCCAATGAATGCAACTTCCTGGTGCTGAACCCGCCGGACATGCCGCCCGCGCTGGCGGCAGGCCAGATCGATGCCTATGTCGTCGCCGAACCCTTCAATGCTCTGGGCGAACTGCGCGCCGGCGGCGAAATGTTCCGCTTCACCGGTGATGTCTGGAAAGGCCACCCGTGCTGCGTGGTCATCATGCATGAAGACGACGCCACGGATCCGGCGCGCGCGAAGTGGGCGCAAGGCGTGCACAACGCGATTGTTGCGGCCCAGCTGCACTTGACCAACAACCGCCAGGCGATGGCCCAGATGCTGTCCCGGGATGGCAAGAAATATCTTCCGTTCCCGAAGGAAGTGGTCGAACGCGCAATGATGGCGTACTCGGTCCCCGATTACAGCAACCCGCCGGCGATCCAGCATCCGGAATGGGGCCAGTCTCGCATCAACTTCCAGGGCTGGCCGTTCCCGAGCGCCACGCGTCAGGTGGTGACCGAGATGAAGCAGACTCTGGTCGGTGGCGATCTGGCTTTCCTCAACGATCTGACGCCCGAGTTCGTCGAGAAGGATCTCGTCAATTACACCTACATCAAGAACGCACTCAACAAGAACCCGAAGTGGAAGCTCGACAAGAGCGTCCCGCAGACCGGGGATCCCTTTGTGCGTGACGAGGTGATCAAGTTATGAGCGGTGCAACAGCACCCGCCGCAGGTGGCGGGTTTTATCGTCTCGCAGAGCGGTTTGGCTGGGCGGTGGCCGGCATTGGCCTGGTTGCCGGCGTGTGGTATATCGCCGGCCTCTGGCTTGCGGCCAATCCGACGACCAAGACCTTTACCGCGTTCGGCCTGATTCCCACGCTGCAGGCATTTCCGGAAATGTGGGCGGCGGGCAAGATCCAGGCCGCGGCTGCCGCCAGCGGATATCGGCTCGGCATGGGGTTGTTGATCGCCATCGCGATCGGGGCGCCGATCGGTGTCCTGATGGGGCGAATCAAGTGGTTCAACAACTACACCAATTCGCCTTTCCAGTTCATCCGGATGATCAGCCCGCTCGCCTGGATGCCGCTTGCGGTGCTGGTGTTCTCGACATGGAACGGGTCGATCATTTTCCTGATCGCCATCGCCTCGGTATGGCCGGTGATGTTTGCAACCGCGGCCGGGCTGGCCAAGGTGGATCCGGCCTGGTTCAAGGTCGCGCGCAACCTCGGCGCCAAACCGTGGCACATGCTGACCAAGGTGATCATGCCGGCCATCATGTTCGATGTGCTGTCCGGAATCCGGCTTGCACTGGGGGTGGCGTGGATCGTGCTGGTGCCGGCGGAATACCTGGGCGTGACCTCGGGTCTGGGGTATGCGATTGAAGATGCGCGCGAGACCCTGTCCTACAACCACCTGACGGCGCTGGTGGTGACGATCGGTGTCATCGGTTATTTCCTCGACGGCATTCTGGTCGCGTTGATCAAGCGGGCCAGCTGGCATCGTGGCGGTGTCACCTGATGCGGTGGATGCATGCGCAGAAACGATGTGGCGTTGACCGATGCATTCCCGCGGGCTGGCGGACAGTATCCGCACGTGTACGCGTCGATTCAGGCAATCGGCCGATGCGGCCTGCAGCCAGAGAAATGAATGAACGCCCAGACGGGGGTTCGCCATGCCCGGTAACCGGGGGGAGTTTTTAGATGAATGGCAAAGTTGTGACTGCCGATAACGGGGTGATCAGTGCCGGGATCAGTGGCAACTGCTTCACCCGCAACCTGAAGAATCTGTCGGACAAGAGTCTGCACTTCTTCGTGGGCCTGACCGTGCTGCTCGGTTTGTGGTGGCTCGCCATCTACCTCATCACGCTCGATCCGGCCAAGTCGACGTTTGCAGATTTTTCACCCTTGTCGGCGTTTCAGGCGCTTCCGGATCTGTGGCTCGACGACACCATTCCCGATGCGCTTGAGACAACCGGGTATCGCCTGGGAACGGGCCTGTTTATCGCGATCCTGATCGGCGTGCCGATCGGCATCCTGATGGGGCAGATCAGATGGTTTCAGCGGCTGACCAATGTGCCGTTCCAGTTTTTGCGGATGATCAGCCCGCTTTCCTGGGAGCCGATCGCGGTCGTCGTGTTTGCCGGGTGGGACGAGGCCATTGTCTTCCTGATTGCCATTGCCGCGATCTGGCCAATTGCCTTTGCGACCGCAGCGGGCCTCGCCAAGGTCGATCCGGCCTGGTTCAAGGTTGCACGCAATCTCGGTGCCAAACCCTGGCACATGGTGTCGAGAATCATCCTGCCGGCGATCATGTTCGATGTGATCACCGGCATCCGGCTGGCGCTGGGCGTGGCGTGGATCGTGGTGATTCCGGCTGAATTCCTTGGGGTGTCGTCAGGCTTCGGCTATGCCATTCAGGACGCCCGCGAGAGTCTGGAGTACGCCAATCTGATGGCGATGATCCTGATGATCGGCATTGTCGGATTTGTGCTCGACACCCTCTGCGTGATGCTGATCAAGCGCTTCAGCTGGCATCGTGGGTGATGAAAAAATTTCAGGCTCGGGTGTACCGAGCCGCATGACTTAACGAGGTGGAATTCGCATGGCGAAAATCAGTATTGTGTGCACCACAGGAACACGTGAAAAGCTGCAGATGGCGTCCATGATCGCATCGGTTGCAGCGGCCACCGGCGACGATGTGTCGGTGTTTCTGTCCATGAATGTCATGCCCTACTTCGTGAAGGGCCATACCGGGGAAGCGCCCGTCGAAGGCGAAATCGGAACGCTGATGGCGCAGAAGGGCGTGCCGCCGTTCAAGCAGCTGTTCCAGCAGGCCGTGGAACTGGGCGACGCCAAGCTGTTGCCCTGCTCGATGGTGCTGGACATCTTGAAACTGGAGAAGGATGACCTCGATCCGGAGCTGGGGCCTCCCACCGGATTGACGCGCTTTCTGAGTGACGCCGAAGGCGGACAAATCCTTACGTTCTGAGCGGCAGCGCTTGAACATCTATTCAGTTGGAGAAACAGCAATGAGCGAGACAAAAGTTGTAGACGCACGCGACACGTTCTGCCCCGGTCCGTTGATGGAGCTTATTACGCACATGAAGCGAAGCAACGTCGGCGACACGCTGGAACTCCTGTCCACCGACGAAGGCTCCGGCGCCGACGTGCCGGAGTGGGTCAACAAGGTGGGGCACGAATTGCTCAGCAACGAAAAAATCGACGGGGTTTGGCACATCAAGATTCGCAAGGCGAAATAGTGTGCGGCAGTGTTGAGCCCCTTGCTCGGCCTGCGGCCCGGGCGTCGCGGGACAGAATTGTGAACAGGAGAATGCAATGAGAATCTTAGTCGTCGGCGGTGGCACGGGCGGGACGATTGTGGCCAACAACCTGGCGCGGCGTCTGTCTGCCGAGATTCGAGCGCGCAAGGTCCGGATCACGCTGCTCTCGGCCTCGGACCGGCATATGTACCAGCCGGGCCTGCTGTATGTGGCGTTCGGCCAGATGACGCCGGACCAGCTTTATCGTGACCAGGCGAGCCTGCTCGAGGGCAGCATCGATTTTCAGGTCGACCCGGCCAGGAAATTTGAACTCGACCAGAATCGGGTCGTGACGGAAAGCGGCAAGGTTCATGAGTACGACATCCTGGTGATTGCCACCGGCTCACGCATCGTTCCCGAGGACATTCCGGGAATGGCCAAGGGAGCAGAAACCTTCTATACGGAAGCGTCTGCGGTCAAGATGTTCAAGCGCCTGCGCGAAATCCAGGAAGGCACGGTTGCCGTCGTCGTCGGGGTGCCGCACAAGTGTCCGATCGCGCCGGTCGAGCTCGTTTTTGGCCTGCACGATTACTTCAAGGCGCGCGGCATCCGCGACAAGATCAAGATCAAGTACCACTACCCGATCGGCCGCATCCATACCATCAAGGAAGTCGCCACCTGGGCCAAGCCCGAGTTCGACCGCATGGGCATCGAGTACGAGACCCTGTTCAACGTCAGCGAAGTGGACGCGGAAAACAAGGTGGTGCGCAGCGAAGAGGGCACCGAGACCCAGTATGAAATGCTGATCGCCATCCCGCCGCACCGCGGCATGGAGGTGGTCGAGCAGAACAATATGGGCGAGGGGGGCTGGATTCCGACCGATCGCTTCAAGTTGACCATGACCGGCCATGACAACGTGTATGTGCTGGGCGACACGACCAACCTGCCCGTCAGCAAGACCGGATCGGCGGCGCATTTCGAAGCCGAGGTGGTTTCCGAAAACATAGCCTCGATCATCAAGATCGGCACGCCGGTGCGCGACTATGACGGCAAGGTCTACTGCTTCATCGAGACCGGCCACGACAGCGCGACCTACGCAATGTTCAACTATCAGAACCCGCCAGACCTGAAGCCGCCATCGAAACCGATGCACTGGTTCAAGATGGCATACAACCAGATGTACTGGACCAGCGTTCGCGGATTGCTCTAAGGAAGCCAACATGACGACACAAACTGAAACGCCCGCCAGCCCGATGGCCACCGAGGACCTGCAGCGACTCGTCGAATTCGCGCAGCTGGTGACGGCCGGCCGCGACGCGATGTCGGACGAAATAGTCACCCGACTGGCCGGCGCGATGAGCGAAGGCCTGACGCTGCTCGACCGCCTGACCCGCAACGAGGGGCTGATGCACCTGCTCAAGGTGCTTGATCGCCAGGAGACGCAGTACTTGCTGGTTGCGCTGTCCGATGCGATCCACGCGGCGAGCCAGGAAATCCCGGCTGCCCCGCCGGCGACCGGAGGGCTCGCCTGTATGATGCGCGTGGCCCGTGATCCGGGCACGCAGGAAGGCTTGCGCTTGCTGTCGGTGTTCGGCAAGCATTTGAGCCACAGCATGCGCGAACAGCACCGGCACGGCGGCTAGCGCATCATTGCAGTCAAAAAAAGACGGGGGCGGCTGACAGCCGCCCCCGTGTTTTTTGTACGCGCCCGCGTCAGGGTGCCGGGTCGCTGGGCGCCGCGCTTGCCGGCGGCGTCACCGGGATCGGCAATACCACGCTGGGTTCGAGATCCTCGGGGAAACCGCCCTGGACCGGCGGCGGCTGCTTGACCGGCGGATCGGCCTGGCTGGTGGCGCCATCGGGTTTTTCGCGGGCCGGCACGGGCGGGGCAACGGGCGCCGGCGCGGGCTCAAGCTCGGGCGGTGCGGCGGGCGCGGGCTTGGGCGCGGGCGGCGGCTTCAGGCCCAAATGCGGCTGCAGCTGCGGCAGCAGGGTTTTCAGGATCTGCGCGGTCAGCGAACTGGTATAGCCGAACTGGCCCGCCTGCTCACCCTGCACCAGTGCGGTCAGGGTGCCGAAATGGCGGTCGCCCAGGTAAAAGACAAAGGTGGCGGTGCGGTTGACCACGCGCGATTCGAGCAGCTGGCCGCCCTTGCCATAGCGCTCGAAGCGGTGGTCGCCGGTGCCGGTCTTGCCGCCCAGCGTCAGCGCGTGGCCGTCGGCCAGCTTGACCGCGCCGGCCAGGCGCACCGCGGTGCCGGATTCCACCACCTGCGCCAACGCGCGGCGCACGGTGCGCGCAACTTCGGCGGGCATCAGGCGTTCGCCCGGATTCAGCTTCGGCGATAGGCGCGTGTCGTAGGGCGTGTCGGCGGCGAAGTGCAGGCCGGCGAGGCTCACCATCGGCGCCCGCACGCCGTCGTTGACCAGGATGCCCATCAGCTCGGCCAGCGCAGCCGGGCGGTCGCCGGAGCTGCCGATCGCGGTGGCGTAGGACGGCGTGATGTTGTCGAACGGATAGCCGACGCGCTTCCAGTCCGCCAGCAGGCCGTCGAAGGCTTCGACTTCGAGCAGCGACTGGATGCGGATGTCCTGCGCATTCTTGCGGCTGGTCTTGAACAGCCAGTCGTAGACTTCCAGGCGCACCCCGGCGCTGGCTTCGTACAGCGCGGGCAGGTCGGCTTTCGGCGTGGCGCGCAATGCCCGCACCATCCACAGTTCCAGCGGATGGATCTGCGCCGTATAGGCACGATCGGTCAGGCTGAGGGCATCGGGCGCATGTGTCCGGTACAGCGATTCGAGCGTGCCGCGCGCGAGGCTGGCGCTGGCGGGCACCTGTGCGTGCAGGGCAGCGACATAGGCATCGAACTCGGCTTGCGGCTCGAGATAGCGGTACACCGTGGTGAAGCGCCGCGGATTGCCGCGCACGCGCGTGTACAGTTCGTCCGCCATCTGCTGGGGCGTGAGCTGCCGATGACGCTGGTAGAAGCGGTTGATGAAAATGCGGCTTTCCTGGTCGATGAAGCGGGCGAGGTAGCTGTCCCGCATCGGATTCTCGGCATCGTCCATGATGCGCGCCGCCGCGCCCGGCGTGCTGCTGGCGTAGTGGCGGATGATGTCGCGCATGATGCGGATGTAGACCAGGTTGACCGAGTTGCGGGTGGCCTCCCACACGTCCATCACGCGGCTGTTGTCCTTGACGTCGAAGTTGGCGAAGTTGTGGATGCCGCCGCCAGTGAAGAAGGTTTCCGGTGTGGCGGAATACGAGCGGCCCATCGCGGCGTCGAGGGTGACCGTCAGCGGCTCGCTGCGGCTGTCGAGCAGGCGCGTGGCGACCCACTGCGCCAGCACGTCGCGTTGCGGTTGCGCCTTCTGTTCAAGCGCTGCTGTGTCGAGCGTGCGGTATTCGGCATGCAGCCGCGCGATGACTTCCAGATAGGTGACCAGCGTGCGCAACTTGGCGGTGGAGCCGAGATCGAGCCGCGCCTGGCTGTTGATGTCGAACGGCTGGTTGAGGTTGTCGGCCTGGATGCGCAGCTGGTTGCCGTAGGGCGTTCGTTCATACAGCGTGAAGCTGTAGATCACCTTGTCCAGCGGGTTGGCGGGACTCAGCAGGCGATGCCCGATCAGACCCGACGCCGCGGCCGCTTCCGGCTTGGCCAGCCCCTGCAGATAGCGGCTGACGATTTTCTGCGCCGGCTGGTGGATGGTGGTGTCGACCGTGAGGTCGAGCCGGTCGAGGTCGTACAGGCGCGATTCGCCGATCAGCTGCGCCACGCGGATGCGCAGGGCGTTGGCGGCTTTCTGGTCGACGAAGCGCGGCGGCGGCGGGTCGACGCGCTGGCTGGTGGTGCGCAGTTTTACTTGCTTGGCCTGGTCGGCCAGCGTGCGCGAAATCAGTCCGGCGTTGGCGAGCAGATCGAGGTGATCGTCGGTCAGCGCATCGAGCGCCTTGCGGTTGGCCGCCAGGTAATACGAAGGACGGCGTTCGGCGACGATCAGCGACAGCGCGTGCTTGAACGCGTGGGCGTAGGCGGCGTCGCGCGCGCGCGGCGCCCGTGTCAGGACGCGGTTGGTTTCGTCGAAATCGAGGCCGTACCACGCCCACAGGCCGTCGCCGATGCCGCTGACCTCGCCATAGCGCGGCGCGGCGGCGAGCGGCACGGTGTTGAGGTAGGCCGTCACGGTCTTCTTCCGCATCGGCAGCGTATTGGGGCCGTCGAGGTAGGCGCGCAGACTGGCGGTGCCCATCTGGCGCAGCTTCTCGCTCATGCTGGCGGTCATGCCCTCGGGCGAGTGGCGGTATTTCTCGATCTGCGTCGGCAGCGTGCTGCCGCCCGGTACGTTGCGGTTGGTGTCGACCAGGCTGATGCCTTTTTCCAGCAGCGCCTGCGCCAGCCGGTCCCACTCGATCGCCGGATTGCGGGTGGGGTACTGCTCGGTCAGCAGTTCGCGGTTTTCGATATAAAGCAGGGTATCGACCAGCACCCTGGGGATGTCTTCGAAGCGGCTGTAGACGCGCGACGGATGCATGCCCTGATAAAGCGTCTCGCCGTTGCTGTCGCGCAGCGCAAGGCCGGCCTGGTCCTTTTCGTGATACGGCAGAAACAGCCCGAGGTCGGCCACCCGCGCCATCTGGATCGTGATGTGCGCCTGCTGGTCGATCTGCCAGCCGGCCTTGTCCAGCCGTTGCAGATAATCCGGCAGCTTGCTGTAGCCGAGGCGGATGTCGTACGGGCCCTGACCGGGATAGCGGATGCGCTCGGACGCCCCCGTCCGCATCTGCCAGGTCATTTTTTGCGCGGTCTTGGCGAGGTATTTGGCTTCCAGCGCCGACGACAGCAGCTCCCAGGCGACCAGCGCAGCCAGCGCAAGCGTCAGGATCAGCAGGCCGAAGCCGATGAGAATGCGGCGTGGAACCTTGCGCATGGTCTAGACCCAGTCGCGCGCGGTCAGGAAATCGGTGTACAGCCGCGCCTCCGGCGTGCCGGGTTCGGGGTGCCAGTCGTAGCGCCATTTGACGATCGGTGGCAGCGACATCAGGATCGACTCGGTGCGGCCGCCCGACTGCAGGCCGAACAGGGTGCCGCGGTCGAACACCAGGTTGAATTCGACATAGCGGCCGCGCCGGTAGGCCTGGAAGTCGCGCTCGCGCTCGCCGTAGTCGATGTCCTTGCGGCGCTGCAGGATCGGCAGGTAGGCATCGAGGAAGGCGTTGCCCACGCTTTGCATCATGCCGAAGGCCTGCTCAAAACCGCCCTCGGCGTAGTCGTCGAAGAACACGCCGCCGATGCCGCGCGGCTCGTTGCGGTGCTTGAGAAAGAAGTAGGTGTCGCACCACTGCTTGAAGCGCGGGTGCAACGCCAGGCCGAACGGATCGAGCGCGGTCTTGCAGGTGGCGTGGAAATGCTGCGCGTCCTCCTCGAAGCCGTAGTAGGGCGTGAGGTCCATGCCGCCGCCAAACCACCATACCGGGTCCTCGTCATCCTTCATCGCGACGAAGCAGCGCACGTTCATGTGCACCGTTGGCGCGTAGGGGTTGCGCGGATGCAGCACCAGCGAGACGCCCATCGCTTCCCAGCGGCGACCGGCGAGCTCGGGCCGGTGCGCGCTGGCCGACGGCGGCAGCTGGCTGCCGAGCACGTGCGAAAAATTCACCCCGCCGCGCTCCAGGACATTGCCTTCCTCGATCAGCCGCGAAATACCGCCGCCGCCTTCGGGTCTTTGCCAGGCATCGGTGCGAAAAGGCAGACCGTCGGCAGCCTCGAGCGCGGCGACGATGCGGGCCTGCAGGTCGGTCAGATAGGATTTGACGGTGGCGGTATCGAAAGGCGTGGCAGGCATCAGGGACGGAGAACGGTTCCGGTGGCAAGGTCGATCAGGGTGGACGGACGGCGGCGCTGGCCAATGCGGCCTGCGATCACGCGCACCCGCGTCCCGAACATTCTGCGGCATTCTGCCGCGGTTTTGGCAGGTTTTTTGCCGCTCGGATTGGCGCTGGTGGAGACCAGTGCCATGCCGAGGCTGCGGCACAGGCGCGCGGCGCCGGCATGGGCGGTGACGCGCACCGCGATCGTAGGCCGATGGCCGGTCAGCAACGGCGGGCAGGCCGAGGACGCCGGCACCACCCAGGTGACCGGGCCGGGCCAGATGCGGGCGAGGCGGGCGCGGTCGATCGGACTGAGGGACTGGATGAAAGGCTGCAGGCGCTTGAAATGGTCGGCGATCAGCAGCATGCCTTTCGCGGCGCTGCGGCCCTTGAGCTGGATCAGCCGCTTAAGCGCGCGGACATTGCGCGGGTCGCAGCCGAGGCCGTAGCAGGATTCGGTCGGATAGGCGACGAGTCCGCCGCGCCGCAGGTGCGCCCGCAGGTCCGTCGCCGCACCCTTCACGCCTCACGCCTCACTTTTTGCGATCAAGCGCGCGCCAGCCGATATCGCGGCGGTATTGCATGCCGTCGAAGCGGATCGCGGCCACGGCTTCATACGCGCGCTTCTGCGCCATGCGCACGCTGTCACCCAGCGCGGCCACCGCCAGTACGCGGCCGCCGCTCACCACGGTGCGCTCGTCCTGGGTTGTTGTGCCGGCGTGGAAGACATGCAGGTCGTCGGCGGCGGCCGGCAGCGGGCCGAGGACGGCGCCTTTTTTCGGCGCGTCGGGATAGCCTTCGGCCGCAAGCACCACGGCGAGCGCGGTGCGGCGGTCCCATTCGGCTTCGACCTGGTCGAGCCGGCCGTCGACGGCGGCGTCCAGCAGCATCACCAGATCGGACTTCAGCCGCAGCATGATCGGCTGGGTTTCCGGGTCGCCCATGCGGCAGTTGAACTCCAGCACCTTGGGCGCGCCATCCGCGCCGACCATGATGCCGGCATACAGAAAACCGGTGAAGCGGATGCCGTCGGCCGCCATGCCGTCGACGGTGGGGTGGATCACTTCGCGCATGATGCGCGCGTGCAGTTCGGGGGTGACCACCGGCGCCGGCGAGTAGGCACCCATGCCGCCGGTGTTGGGCCCAGTGTCGCCATCGCCCAGGCGCTTGTGGTCCTGGCTCGACGCCAGCGCGAGCACGTGCGCGCCATCGACCATGACGATGAAGCTGGCTTCCTCGCCGATCAGGCATTCCTCGATCACCACGCGATGGCCGGCGTCACCCATGCTGTTGCCGGCGAGCATGGCGTCGACCGCGGCGTGCGCTTCGTCGGCGGTCATCGCCACCACGACGCCCTTGCCGGCGGCCAGACCGTCGGCCTTCACCACGATGGGCGCACCTTTTTCGTTGATGTACGCGTGCGCCGCGGCGGCATCGGTGAAGGTGCCGAAGGCGGCGGTGGGAATGCCGTGGCGCGCCATGAACTGCTTGGCGAAATCCTTCGAGCTTTCGAGCTGCGCGGCAGCCTGCGTGGGGCCGAAAATCCGCAGTCCGGCGGCGCGGAAAGCGTCGACCACCCCGGCCGCCAGCGGCGCTTCGGGGCCGACCACGGTGAGCATGATGTCGGGGTCGGCGCGGACGAATTCGACCAGCGCCGGAATCTCCGTCAAATCGACATTGACGATGCCGTCTTCGGTCGCCGTGCCACCATTGCCGGGCGCGACGAAAACCTGGGAAACCTTGGGGGACTGCACGAGCTTCCACGCCAGCGCGTGTTCGCGTCCGCCGGAGCCGATGACGAGGATTTTCATGATGTTAGAGCGGGTTAAGGGTAAAGGGTGAAGGGGGAAGGGTGAACCCTCCCGGCAGGGAGGGTGGCGCGTAGCGCCGGGTGGGCATCCCCCTTCTCCCTTCCCCCTTCACTGAATCAATGCCGGAAATGCCGCGTACCAGTGAACACCATCGCAATGCCGTGCTCGTTGGCCGCGGCGATGACTTCGTCGTCGCGCATCGAGCCGCCGGGCTGGATCACGGCCTTGATGCCGGCCGCTGCGGCCTGGTCGATGCCGTCGCGGAAGGGGAAGAAGGCGTCACTCGCCATCACCGAGCCGGGCACCGGCAGGCCGGCGTGCTCGGCCTTGATCGCGGCGATACGGGCGGAGTTGATGCGGCTCATCTGGCCCGCGCCGACGCCGACCGTCATCCGATCCTTGACGTAGACGATGGCGTTGGATTTGACGAACTTGGCGACGCGCCAGGCGAACAACAGGTCGTCCATTTCCTGGGGGGTTGGCGCGCGGTCGGTGACGGTCTTCAGTTCGCCGTGCAGCAGCACGTCGGCATCCTGCACCAGCAGACCACCGGCCACGCGCTTCATGTCGAGCTGGGCGACTGCGCCCTTCCACTGACCGCACTCGAGCAGGCGCACGTTTTTCTTTGCGGCGACGGCGGCGGAGGCTTCGGGGCTGACTTCGGGCGCGATGATGACTTCGACGAACTGGCGCTCGACGATGGCAGCGGCGGTCTGGCCGTCGAGGCGGCCATTGAAGGCAATGATGCCGCCAAAGGCCGATTCGGGATCGGTCTGGTAGGCGCGGTTGTAGGCATCCAGCAGGCTGCTGCCGTAGGCCACGCCGCACGGGTTGGCGTGCTTGACGATGACGCAGGCGGGCGCGGCATCGAACAGCTTCACGCATTCGAGCGCGGCGTCGGTGTCGGCGATGTTGTTGTAGCTGAGTTCCTTGCCCTGGATCTGCCGCGCGGTCGCGATGGTGCCGGCGGGCGCATTCGCTTCGACATAGAAGGCGCCGGCCTGGTGCGGGTTCTCGCCGTAGCGGCAGGTCTGAGCGCGGGCGAACTGCAGCGTCAATTGTTCGCCGAAGGCTTCGCGTTCGCCGGATTCGTTCAGCGCAGTCAGGTAATTGCTGATGTGGCCGTCGTACTGCGCGGTATGGGTAAACGCCTTCTTCGCCAGCCTGAAGCGGGTGGCGTCGGTCAACGCGCCGCCGTTCGCCTTCATCTCGGTCATCAGCGCGGGGTAGTCGACGGGGTCGGTGACGATGGCGACATGACGGTAGTTCTTGGCCGACGAGCGCACCATCGCCGGACCGCCGATGTCGATGTTCTCGATCGCGTCGTCGAGCGTATGCGGTTTCGACACCGTGGCGACGAAGGGATACAGGTTGACGCACACCAGATCGATGTAGGGCATGGCGTGCTTTTCCATGGTGGCGACGTGTTCGGGCAGGTCGCGCCGCGCCAGGATGCCACCGTGCACTTTCGGGTGCAGCGTCTTGACGCGGCCGTCGAGCATTTCGGGAAACCCGGTGTATTCGCTGACGTCGATCACCGTGAGGCCGGCGTCGCGCAAGGCCTTGGCGGTGCCGCCGGTGGACAGCAGTTCGACGCCGCCATCGGCGAGCGCGCGGGCAAAATCGACGAGGCCGGTTTTATCCGACACGGAGAGCAGGGCGCGCTGGATTTTCATTGGGCGATTTTCAGGGAAGCTTTAATCGGAGAGGCCGTGTTCGCGCATTTTCTTGCGCAGGGTATTGCGGTTGATGCCGAGCATGTCGGCGGCGCGCGTCTGGTTGCCTTCGGCACGATCGAGGATATAGGCCAGCAGCGGTTTTTCCATTGCGCTCAGCACCATGCCGTAAATCTCGCTCGGGGTTTCGCCGTCGAGGTCCTTGAAATAGCGGTTGAGCGATCGCCGCATGCACGCGGCGATTTCGTTTTCTTCGATCATGTTGAAGTTCCCCTTTATGCCGCGAGCCGTGAGACAAGAGGCATGTCTTCCGCGTTGTTGTTGTGGTGTTCGGTTTCGTAGCGCAGCCGAGTGTCGGCACGCGCGGCCTGCGCGAAGTAGTCATTGACCACGGTGAGCTGTTCGGTCACCGAGTCGAGCCGGTTCATGCTGTGGCGGAAGGCGCTGCTGCCGACCAGCCCCCGGGTGTACCAGGAAATGTGCTTGCGCGCGATGCGCACGCCGGTGACGTCGCCATAGAACGCGTACAGATCATGGATGTGCTCGAGCAGCACGGCATGGATTTCGGCGACTTGCGGCTGCGGCAGGTGGGTACCGGTCTGCAGGAAATGCTCGATCTCGCGGAAGATCCACGGCCGGCCCTGCGCGGCGCGGCCGATCATCACGGCGTCGGCGCCGGTATAGGCCAGCACGAATTGCGCCTTTTCCGGCGTGGTGATGTCGCCGTTGGCGATGACAGGAATCCTCGCCGCCGCCTTCACCGCGCGAATGGTGTCGTATTCGGCCTCGCCGGTGTAGCCGCAGGCACGGGTGCGGCCGTGCATCGCCAGCGCCTGCACGCCGGCGTTCTCGGCGATGTCGAGAATCTTCAGCGCATTGCGATGCTCGCGGTCCCAACCAGTGCGGATCTTCAGCGTCACCGGCACCTCGGGCACCGCCTTCACCACCGCATCCAGAATGCGTCCGACCAGCGCCTCATCCTGCAGCAGCGCCGAGCCGGCCATCACGTTGCACACCTTCTTCGCCGGGCAGCCCATGTTGATGTCGATGATCTGCGCGCCGCGCTCGACGTTGTGGCGTGCGGCTTCGGCCATCATCGTCGGGTCGGCGCCGGCGATCTGCACGCTGATCGGATCGACCTCGCCTTCATGGTTGGCACGCCGCGCCGTCTTGGCCGAACCGTACAGCAGCGAGTTCGACGTCACCATCTCGGACACGGCCATGCCCGCGCCAAGCTTTTTGCAAAGCTGGCGGAAGGGCCGGTCGGTCACCCCGGCCATGGGGGCGACGACGAGACGGTTCTTGAGGACGTGGTGACCGATACGCATAAGGAGGGGCATTTTACCCTCCCTGCGGCCGCCCTCCAAGCCGGACATGCGCGCCTGCGATGCTGGAATCGCGCAAGCGGATCGACTAGGATGCGGAGGTGGCACCCATCACACACACCAAGGAGGAATGCATGAGCATCGTGTCGGAGTTCAAGGAATTTGCGGTCAAGGGCAATGCGATGGACCTGGCGGTCGGCGTCATCATCGGCGCCGCCTTCGGCAAGATCGTCGACTCCATCGTCAAGGACCTGATCATGCCGCTGGTCGGCGCGGTGTTCGGTGGCTTTGACTTTTCCAACCTGTTTGTCGCCCTCGATTCCGTGCCCGCTGGCACGGTGATGACACTGGAGGGGCTGAGAGAGGCCAATGTGCCGGTGTTCGCCTACGGCAATTTCCTCACCATCCTGCTCAATTTCATTATTCTGGCCTTCATCGTCTTCATCATCGTCAAGCAGATCAACCGCCTGAAAAAGGAGGCG
Source organism: uncultured Thiobacillus sp. (assembly GCA_964623745.1). GTDB lineage: Bacteria > Pseudomonadota > Gammaproteobacteria > Burkholderiales > Thiobacillaceae > Thiobacillus. The sequence continues at coordinate 33,166 of CAZUVC010000003.1, forward strand.
CCCCCCGCGCCCGCAGCCACGCCGGAAGACATCGTGCTGCTGCGCGAGATTCGGGACAGCCTGAAAAAATAAACCCCTCGTGTTGCGCGGGCGCAACCGGGCGACGTGTGCCCGGCTGCGCCCGCGCTTTTTTGGATCAGGCCACGTCCGGATACCGTTACAATCGTACTACTTGTGGCCGGCCGGATCGGTGGCCTGATTTTCTGACATGGGTGATACGGGAGTAGTCAAAATGAAGCGAGCATGCGCGGCGGGTTTCCTGGCGGGTTTCTGTGCGTTCGGCAGCGCGGTCGCACAGGCGGCCGAGATGCCGGAACGCGAGTTCGGGCTGCTGTTCGGCGGCGGCTGGGCGGACAGCACCCTGGTCGGCGACAAGAACGACGAGCCCAACCCCCTGTTCGGCGTGCGCTACGGCCATCGCCTCGGCACCAGCAGCAATTTTTTCGGCGACCTGGTGTACGGCCCCTATGACGGCAACCGCGCCGGCGTCGGCGACGCCGATGTCACCACGCTGCGCGGCGGTCTCGAATGGCTGTTCTCGAAACAGCAGCGCTACAACTGGTTCATGTCCGGCGGACTCGGCCTGATCAACGTCGAAACCGACAACGGCCCCAACTTCACCCGCCCGATGGCCTCGCTGGGCATCGGGCAGGCCTGGGAAGTGGGCGCGAACGATGCGTTCCGCTGGGAAGTGCGCGCCGACCAGTCGTTTGGCAACGACAGCCTGCCGCGTGCCGGTCTCACCAACTTCCAGGCTTTGCTGGGCTATTCCTGGGGCCTGGGTGCGGCGCCGGATTCCGACGGCGATGGCGTGCCGAACCGTCGCGACGAATGCCCCAACACCCCGCGAGGCGCGCAGGTCGACAGCAAAGGCTGCCCGCTCGATGCCGACGGCGACGGCGTCTTTGACGGCCTCGACAAGTGCCCTGGCACCCCGGCCGGCGTCAAGGTCAACGCCGATGGCTGCCCGCTGGACAGTGACGGCGACGGCATCCCCGACTACCTCGACAAGTGCCCGACCGTGCCCGCACCCGGCACGGCCGACGGTTGTCCGCCGAAGGCGGCCGAACCCGAGCCGGCGCCAGCAGCCGAACCGCTGGTGCCGCGCAAGCTGACGCTGGAGGGGGTGAACTTCGACAACGACAGCGCCACGCTGCGTCCCGATTCGGTCGCGACGCTGGACGCGGCCGCCGCCACGCTGAAGGAATGGGGCGAGGTCAAAATCGAAGTGGCCGGCCACACCGATTCGGTGGACACCGACGCCTACAACCTCAGGCTGTCGCAGCGCCGCGCCGACGCCGTGCGCGCCTACCTGATCGAGAAGGGCATCGCCGCGGAGCGCCTGTTTGCCAAGGGCTACGGCGAAGCCCAGCCGGTGGCCGACAACAGCACGCCGGAAGGCCGCTTCAAGAACCGCCGCGTCGAGCTGATTCAAATGCGGTAAGCGGTTCGCGCAACAATAAAAACGGGCACCTCGCGGTGCCCGTTTTTTATGGCGTGGCCGCAGGCGGCGTCAGTGCGCCGCTTCCCAGTTGCGGCCGGATCCCACGCCTACCCGCAGCGGCACCTTGAGCGCGGCGACGTTGCACATCTGTGCGGGCAGTTCGGCGCGCACGCGGTCGAGTTCGTTTTCCGGCACTTCGAGGATGAGTTCGTCGTGCACCTGCAACAACAGGCGGCTGGCCAGCTTTTCAGCATCGAGCCAGCCCTGCACCGCGATCATCGCCAGCTTGATCAGGTCAGCCGCGGTGCCCTGCATCGGCGCGTTGATCGCGGCGCGTTCGGCGCCCTGGCGGCGCTGACCATTTTTTGCGTTGATTTCCGGCAGGTACAGGCGGCGGCCGAACACGGTTTCGACGTAGCCCTGGCTGCGTGCCGTTTCGCGGGTGCGCTGCATGTAGTCGGCCACGCCGGGATAGCGCGCGAAATAGCGGTCGATATAGGCCTGCGCGGCGCTGCGATCGAGGTTGAGCTGACTGGCCAGGCCGAAGGCCGACATGCCGTAGATCAGGCCGAAGTTGATCACCTTGGCCATGCGCCGCTGGTCGCTGCTCACGTCATCGAGCGGCACGCCGAACACTTCGGCGGCGGTGGCGGTGTGGATGTCGCGGTCCTCGGCGAAGGCCTTCAGCAGGCCGGGGTCGTCCGACAGATGCGCCATGATGCGTAGTTCGATCTGCGAATAGTCGGCCGATACCAGCACGTGCCCCGGCGGCGCGATGAAGGCCTCGCGGATGCGGCGGCCCTCGGCGGTGCGCGCGGGAATGTTCTGCAGGTTGGGATCGGAACTCGCCAGCCGCCCGGTGACCGCGGTTGCCTGCGAATAGCTGGTGTGCAGGCGGCCGGTTCTCGGATGCACCATCTGCGGCAGCTTGTCGGTGTAGGTCGACTTCAGCTTGGCCATGCCGCGGTAGTCGAGAATCGCCCGCGCGATCGGGTGGTCGAGCGCCAGCAGTTCGAGCGTCTCCTCGTCGGTCGAGGGCGCGCCACCGGGGGTTTTCTTGACCACCGGCAGGCCCTTTTGCGTAAACAAAATGTCGCCGATCTGTTTCGGCGAGCTCATGTTGAATGGCTGCCCGGCTTCCTGGTAGGCGCGCTGTTCCAGCTCCAGCATTTTCCTGCCGAGCTCGCCGCTTTGCACCGCCAGTAAATTTCGATCGAGCAGCACGCCGGTGCGCTCCATGCGGAACAGGATCTCCGCCACCGGCAGTTCGATCTTGCGATAGACGAACTCCAGTTTGTCCGAGGCGGCGATACTCGGCGCCAGCGCATCGCGCACGCGCAGCGTGACGTCGGCATCTTCGGCCGCGTATTCGCTGGCGCGGGCAATGTCGACCTGCTCGAAACCGATGCGCGCCGCGCCCTTGCCGGTGACGTCGTCGTAGCTGATGGTGGCGAGACCGAGATGACGTGACGCCAGGTTGCCGAGTTCGTGCGACTGGTGGGCTTCGAGCACGTAGGACTGTAGCAGCGTGTCGTCGACCACGCCGCTGCCTTCGATCCCGCCCAGCGCGATGCCGTGGTTGGCAAGGATGTGGCGGTCGTACTTCAGGTGCTGGCCGATGATTTTCGGTTGCGGGTTTTCCAGCAGCGGTTTCAGCTTCGCCAGCACCGCGGCGCGGTCGAGCTGCGCGGGCGCGCCGGCATAGTGATGCGCCAAGGGCAGGTAGGCTGCCTCGCCGTGGGTGATGGCGAACGACATTCCGACCAGCTCGGCCTGCATCGGGTTGAGCCCGGTGGTTTCGGTGTCGAGCGCAAACGCCGCCGCCGCGTCGAGCCGGGCAATCCAGGCGTCGAGCTGGGCTTCGGTGAGGATCGTTTCGTAGCGGGCGCGATGGTCGCCGCTACAATCCTGTTCCGGCGCGACGGGCTCGCCGGTGGCGGCAGCGTCGAGCTCGCGCAGCCAGCTGCGGAATTCGTAGCGTTCGAACAATGCGCGCAGCGCGGCGGCATCGCGGGGCTTCAGTACCAGGTCGTCGAAATCGAAAGGCAGCGCGACATCGCACTTGATGGTGATCAGCACGCGCGCCTGCGGCAGCCAGTCGCGCGCCGCGCGCAGGTTGTCGCCGACCACGCCCTTGATCTCGTCGGCATGCGCCAGCAGGTTGTCGAGTGTGCCGTATTCGGTCAGCCACTTGACGGCGGTCTTGGGGCCGCATTTGGCGACGCCGGGCACGTTGTCGACCGCGTCGCCGACCAGCGTGAGGTAGTCGATGATGCGCTCGGGCGGCACGCCGAACTTGGCGGTGACCCCAGCCGGATCCAGCGTTTCCTCGCTCATGGTGTTGACCAGCGTCACGTGGTCGTCGACCAGTTGCGCCATGTCCTTGTCGCCGGTGGAGACGATGCTGCAGATGCCTTGCCGGGTGGCGTGCTGTACCAGCGTGCCGATCACGTCGTCGGCTTCGACGCCATCGATGACGACCAGCGGCCAGCCCTCGGCGCGGATCGCTTCATGAAGCGGTTCGATCTGGCTGCGAAGATCGTCCGGCATGGCCGCGCGCGTGGCCTTGTAGTCCGGGTACAGGTCGTCGCGGAAGGTTTTGCCCTTCGCGTCGAATACGCAGGCGATATAATCGGCGGCATGCTCGCGGCGCAGCTTGTGCAGCATGGAGAGCACGCCCTTGATCGCGTTGGTCGGCTCGCCCGCCGCGTTGCGCAGATCAGGCAGCGCATGGAATGCGCGGTACAGATAGGATGAGCCGTCCACCAGCAAAAGGGTTTTTCTGGATTGATTTACACTGGGCGGGTTCAAACTGGAATCGTTCACGAGGCGCTCGAAAAATGCACTTTGATAAATTGCCTGCCAACGCCGACCCGGGGCGTACCGCCGAGATCAACTACTCGGCGCGCGAATCGTGGCGGATGCTGGGGATTATGGCAGAGTTCGTCGAGGCGACCGAACGCCTGGCGTCGATCCGGCCGGCGGTGTCGATCTTCGGCAGTGCACGTACGCCGCCCGACCACCCGTATTACACATTGACCGAGGACATTGCCCGCAAACTGTCCGATGCGGGCTTTTCGGTCATCTCCGGCGGTGGCCCCGGCATCATGGAAGCGGCCAACAAGGGCGCCTACTTCGGCAAGTCGCCCAGCGTCGGCCTCAACATCCAGCTGCCGCACGAGCAGAGCGCCAACGCCTACCAGGACATCAGCCAGACGTTCCAGCATTTCTTCGCGCGCAAGGTCATGTTCGTCAAGTTCGCCGCCGCCTATGTGGTCATGCCCGGCGGCTTCGGCACGCTGGACGAATTGTTCGAGGCGCTGACGCTGGTGCAGACCGGCAAAATCGCGCATATTCCCATCATCCTGGTCGGGTCGAGCTTCTGGTCGGGGCTGGTGGACTGGGTGGAAGCCTCGCTGATCGGCGAAGGCATGATTTCGCCGGGGGATATCGATTTGCTGCACATCACCGACAAGCCTGAAGAGGTGGTGGAGGCCATCTTCAGCCATTATGAGAACCGCGGCTTCATGCCGTCGCAGGCCGAGCGCGAAATCCAGCTCAGCCTGTAAGTTGTGTGTCGCCTGCCCGAAATGGCGGGCCTTCCGGAGTCCACTATGCGTTATTCCGTTTTATTGCTGACCCTGCTGATGAGCGGCCTCGTTGCCGCCGCCCCGCCCTCCGACCGTCCGCCGGATCTGCAGCCGGTACCGGACGGCGCGCCCGGCTCCGACGACGCGCCCGCGGTGACCATCACGCCGAGCAGCCAGGGGCGCGTCGTCGAATACCGCGCCAATGGCAAGCTGTACATGCTGAAAGTCATTCCCCGGGTCGGCAAGCCGTATTACCTGATCGACTCGAAGGGTGACGGCCAGTTTGCCCGGCAGGACAGCCTCGATTCCGGGATGCGGCCGCCGATGTGGGTGGTCAAGGAGTTCTGATTCCGGCGCGCGCGCGTTCTGTTTCAAGCGCGCGCCTGAATCGTCGTGCGCGTCGGTTAAAATCCGCCGCATGAATACTGCCTCCAACGAAGACATTCCGCGCAAGGTCGCGGCCAGCCAGGGCTTCCACTGGGTGACCGAGGGCTTTCGTCTGTACCGCAAGAGCCCCCTGCTGCTGTCGGCCGCCTTTGGCGTGCTGTTCGGCATCGTGATGGCGCTCGGCCTGATCCCGGTGGTGGGCAGCTCGCTGTCCGAGCTGGCGTCGCCGCTGATGGTGGCCGGCTTCATGGCGGCGTACCGCATGCTCGACGATGGCCAGGAACTCGAACTGCCGCATTTTCTGGCCGGCGTGCAGGGGCCGCTGATTCCACTGATGGCCGTGGGTGCGGTGCAGCTGCTGGGCGCGCTGCTGATCGGCCAGGTCATGTTCGGCATGGGCTTCGACCCGCAGGCGCTGATGGAGGCCGCCAAGCGGGGCGATGCCACGCCGCAGGAGATGCAAGCGATCCTGAATCAGTCCATGCCTGCCATATTCACCGGTCTCGTCCTGTTCACCCCGCTGATCATGGCCACCTGGTTTGCCCCCGCACTGATCCTGTTTGGCGGCGCGCGTGCGGCCACCGCGCTCGGGGTCAGCCTGAAGGCCGTCGCCCGCAACTGGGCGGCGATGATCGTCAATGGCATGACGCTCGGCCTGCTGCTCGTTCTCGCGTCGCTGGTGCCGATGCTGCTGGGCCTGCTGGTGGCGATGCCGATCCTGTTCGGCTCGCTGTACGCCTCGTATCAGGCGATCTTTGCGGTGTGGGCGGACGATGCGCCTGCGCCTGACAACGTGGTCTCGCTGTAGTCAGGCTGGCGACAACTTGGCGTAGGCCAGCGCCAGCCACTTGGTGCCGGCGTCGCGGAATTTCACCTGCACCCGCGCGTCGGATCCGCGCCCCTCGAAGTCGATGATGATGCCGGTGCCGAACTTGGCGTGCGCCACGCTTTGGCCGACGCGGTAGCCGGTGTCGTTGCTGCTCTGCGGGCTGCGCGGCGCCGCCGGTGCGCTGTAGCCTGACGGGCTGGCGGGCGCGCTGCGGCGATTGAGATGCATCAGCACCTGCTCCGGAAGCTCGTCCAGAAAACGCGACGGCAGGCCGTAACGGATCTGGCCGTGCAGCATGCGCGACTGCGCGTGCGACAGGTAGAGCCGCCGCCGCGCGCGGGTGATCGCCACGTACATCAGCCGGCGCTCTTCTTCCAGGCCATTTTCCTCGTGCGCGCTTTGCTCGTGCGGAAACAGGCTTTCTTCCAGCCCGGTGATGAATACCGCGTGGAACTCCAGCCCCTTGGCGGCGTGCACCGTCATCAGCTGCAGCGCATCGTGGCCGGCGCCGGCCTGATGCTCGCCGGCCTCCAGCGCGGCGTGGGCCAGAAAGGCGTCCAGCGTGTTTTCCTCGGATTCCTCGGAGAACAGCGCGGCGGCGTTGACCAGTTCGTTGAGGTTCTCCAGACGGTCGGCACCTTCCTTGTCGGCGCGGTAATAGTCCGCCAGGCCCGACGCTTCGATCACATGGTCGATCGCTTCCGTCAGCGGCAGGTCGCGCGTGGCGGCCTTGATGTCCTCGATCAGCTTGGCGAAGCCGGCCAGCTTTCCGCTGCTGGTGCACGCGGCCTGCCACAGGCTTGCCCCCGAACGCGTTGCGGTGTCGGCCAGCTGCTCCAGCGTGCGCGCGCCGATGCCGCGGGTGGGGAAATTCACCACGCGCAGAAACGCGCCATCGTCCTCCGGATTGGTCAGCAGACGCAGGTAGGCGAGCGCGTGCTTGATTTCCTGGCGCTCGAAAAAGCGCAGCCCGCCGTAGACGCGGTACGGCACGCTGGCCGAGAACAGCGCGTGTTCCAGCACCCGCGACTGCGCGTTGGAGCGGTACAAGAGCGCCATGTCGGACAGGTTCACGCCTTCGCGGTTGAGCGCGCGCACTTCGTCGACGACGAAGCTCGCCTCGTCCTGATCGGAGTAGGCGTCGAAAATGCGGATCGGCTCGCCGTCACCTTCCGCCGTCCACAGGTTCTTGCCCAACCGATGCGCGTTCTGCGCGATCAGCGTATTGGCGGCGGTAAGGATGTGGCCGTGGCTGCGGTAGTTCTGCTCCAGCTTGATCACGTTGCCGTGCGCGAACTCGCGCTCGAACTCGGCCATGTTGGCGGTGTTGGCGCCGCGGAACGCGTAGATCGACTGGTCGTCGTCGCCCACCGCGAACAATGCCGTGTGCGGCCCGGCTAACAGCTTGATCCAGCGGTATTGCAGCGTGTTGGTGTCCTGGAACTCGTCGATCAGGATGTGCTTGAAGCGGTCGCGGTAATGCTGGCGCAGCGGCTCATTGCGGTACAGCAGCTCGTAGGCGCGCAGCAGCAGTTCGGGAAAATCCGCCACGCCCTCGCGCTGGCATTGCACGTCGTAGGCTTCGAACAGCTCGGCCATGCGCATCGAATATTCGTCGAAGGCCTCGGCGTCGCGCGCGCGGCGCCCGGCTTCCTTGTGGCTGTTGATGAACCACTGCACCTTCTTCGGTTCGTATTTCTCGGTGTCGACGTTCAGCGACTTCAGCAGCCGCTTGATCGCGGAGAGCTGGTCGGCGGAATCCAGAATCTGGAACGACTGCGGCAAGCCCGCCTCGCGCCAGTGCGTGCGCAGCAGCCGGTTGGCCAGACCGTGGAAAGTGCCGACCCACATGCCGCGCGTGTTGATCGGCAACATCGCCGATATGCGCGTCATCATTTCCTTCGCCGCCTTGTTGGTGAAGGTCACCGCGAGGATGCCGTGCGGCGACACTTGGCCGGTCTGAATCAGCCACACGATGCGGGTGGTCAGCACGCGCGTCTTGCCCGAGCCTGCGCCCGCCAGAATCAGCGCCGATTCGTGCGGCAGCGTGACAGCGGCGCGCTGTTCGGGGTTGAGGTTTTCCAGCAGGGGGTCGGACATGCGGGGGTAAAATTAGCGATCAATCGTGAATTATACGGGCCCCCCCATGGTGAAGATTCTGTTTTTCGGCGACCTGGTCGAGTCACTCGGCATGGCGTCCGACGAAATCGAGCTGCCGCCCGACGTCACCGACGTCGAGCGCTTGCTGTTCGTGCTGTCGCGACGCGGCGAGATGTGGAAGAAGATGCTGCTCGGCAACCCCAAGCTCAACGTCACCCTCAACAAGCAGTTTGCCGAAAAGTCCTCGCCGGTGAAGGATGGCGACGAAATCGCACTGGTGGGATTCTCGGTGGTCTGAGCCCGACCGCACCTCGACAGGCTGACCGACATGGCTGATTCAACCCCGCGCCGCCCAGGCCGCTCCCTGCTCGCGGCCGGCCTGGTGTTCCTGCTTGCCGCCGCGCTGTCGGCGCTGATCGTCTGGACGCTCGAAGCGAATACGCGGCTTGCCGAGCGGGCGCGCGTGACGCATGTGACTGCCGGGCAAGCACACACCATCGAGCACACCATCGAGCGTGCCCTGTCCGCGACCCAGGCCCTGGCGGCGCTGGTTCGCCAGGGCAATGGCCAGGTGCTCGATTTTGAAAAAACAGCCCGCTCGATCCTGCCGTTTTATCCCGGGGTCTCCGCACTGGCGCTGGCGCCGGATGGCGTGATCCGCCACATGGCGCCCATGCGCGGCAACGAAGCGGCTATCGGACTGGACCTGTTCACCCTCCCGGCACAGCGCAGCGAAGTGGAACTTGCACGCGACAGCGGCAGACTTACCCTGGCCGGCCCGCTTGAGCTGGTGCAGGGCGGAACGGGCATGGTCGGGCGCCTGCCGGTGTTTCTTGATGACGCTCGTGGCCAGCCTGTCTTCTGGGGTTTTACGCTGGTCGTGATGCGCCTGCCCGGCGCACTGGACCTTGAGTATCTGACCCGCCTGCGCGAGCAGGGCTTCGCCTACGAGTTGTGGCGCGTCCATCCCGACACGAAAGCGCGGCAGACGATTGTGCGCGCCCCGGCCACTGCGCTGATCGAGCCGGTGGAGCTGGCCCTGCAGGTGCCGAATGCAACCTGGACGCTGAGCGTGGCGCCGGTTCGCGGCTGGGGCCGCCCGTTTGACCTGGCGTTGAAGGCTACGCTGGGGCTGGTCATCAGCCTGCTGCTGGCGTATCTGACCTGGCTGTTGGTCGAACTGCAGTTGTACCGGCAGCAGCTCGAGGGGCGCGTGGCCGAGCGCACGGCCGACTTGCAGCGGGAACAACGCAAACTGCAGGCCACGTTCGACGCCATCCCCGACCTGGTCTGGCTGAAGGATGCAGACGGCGTCTTTCTGGGCTGCAATCCGATGTTCGAAAGATTTTTCGGGGCCATCGAGGCAGACATCGTCGGCAAGACCGACTATGACTTCGTCGACCGCGAGCAGGCGGACTTCTTTCGCGAGCACGATCGTGCGGCGATGGCCGCAGGCAAACCCAGCATCAACGAGGAATGGCTGCGCTTTGCCGACGACGGCAGCTGTGGGCTGTTCGAAACGATCAAGACGCCGATGATCGATGCGGACGGCAAGCCCATCGGTGTGCTGGGTATCGCGCGCGACATCACGGCGCGCGTGCAGGTACAGCGCGCGCTGCGCGAATCCCGCGAGCGGGCGCAGCAATACCTGAACATTGCTGGCGTGATGCTGGTCGCGCTGGACACGGAAGGACGGGTGCAGCTCATCAACCGCAAGGGCTGCGAAATGCTGGGCGCCACCGAGGCCGACATCGTGGGCCGGGACTGGATTGACCATTTCCTGCCCGAGCGCATCCGTGACACGGTACGGGTCAATCTGATCCAGATGATGCAGGGCAACATCCCACCGGTCGAGTACATGGAAAACGCCCTCCTGACCCGCAGCGGGGAGGAGCGCATGGTCGCCTGGCACAACGCCGTGATGCGGGACGAGGAGGGCCGCATCACCGGCATCCTCGCGTCGGGCGAGGACATCACCGAGCGCAAACGCTCCGAGGCGCAGCTCCGTCTGGCCGCCCAGGTGTTCGAGCAAAGCGGCGAAGGCATCCTGATCACCGATGCTCAGCTCAACATCATCATGGTCAACCAGGCGTTCACCGCCATCACTGGCTACAGTGAGGCCGAGGCGCTGGGCAAGACGCCGCGTCTGTTGTCTTCCGGGCGACATGAACCGGAATTTTTTCGCGTGATGTGGGATGACATCCGCACGCAGGGACGCTGGCAGGGCGAGGTCTGGAACCGTCGCAAGGACGGCAGCCTGTATCCGGAGCAGCTCTCGATCATCCGGGTGCTCGACGCGCAGGGCGAGGTCATCCATTACATCGGCATTTCAAGCGATATCACCCAGCACAAGGAGGCACAGGCCCGGATCCAGCGGCTGGCGCATTTCGATCCGCTCACCGGCCTGCCCAACCGGGCTCTGCTCAACGACCGGGTGAACCACGACCTCAGCACGGCCCAGCGCAATCAGGCGCCGCTGGCCGTGCTGTTCGTCGACCTCGACCATTTCAAGAACGTCAACGACACACTGGGCCATCGGGTCGGCGATGAATTGCTGGTCGCGATCGCTGGCCGACTGAAGGCCGTGGTGCGCGATGTGGATACGGTGTCGCGTCAGGGCGGCGACGAATTCATCCTGATCCTGCCCGACACGGGTGCCGACGGTGCGGCGCATGTGGCGGGGAAGCTGCTGGAGGCGGTCGCGCAGCCCTGCCAGATCGAGGGCTTCGATCTCACCGTGACGCTGTCCATCGGCATTGCGCTGTATCCCGGCGACGGCGAGGATTTCGAGGCGCTGTCCCGCAGCGCCGATGCCGCCATGTACCGCGCCAAACATGACGGTCGCAACACCTATCGTTTTTTTACCGCGGAAATGCAGGCGCGTTCGGCCCATACCCTGAAAATGGAAAGCGCGCTGCGCCGCGTGCTGGAGCGCAATCAGCTGCTGCTGCACTTTCAGCCGCAGCTTTCTCTGCCCGACAATCGTCTGATCGGCGTCGAGGCGCTGCTGCGCTGGCAGCATCCCGAGCTGGGCATGATTGCGCCGGCCGATTTCATCCCCATTGCCGAAGAGAGCGGGCAGATCCTGCCGATCGGCGAATGGGCGCTGCGCACGGCCGTGCAGCAGATGAAGGCGTGGATGGATGCCGGTCTCGCGCCGATGACGATGGCGGTCAATCTGTCGGCCGTGCAGTTCCGCCATCCACAACTGCCGGAACGGGTGGCGCAGATTCTCGATGAAATGAAACTGCCACCGCAGTATCTGGAGCTGGAACTGACCGAAAGCGTGGCCATGGACGATGCGCCGGCGGCGATCGCAATCATGGATCTGTTGCACGCGCGCGGTGTCCGCATGTCGATCGACGATTTCGGCACCGGCTATTCCTCGCTGAGCTATCTCAAGCGCTTCAAGGTCCACCGGCTCAAGATCGACCAGTCCTTCGTGCACGACATCGGCGAGGATCCGGAGGACCGGGCCATCGTCAGCGCCATCATCAGCCTGGCGAAAAGCCTCGGCTTGCATACCATCGCCGAAGGCGTCGAGACCGAGGCGCAGCTCGCCTTCCTGCGCGAGCAGGGCTGCAACGAGGTGCAGGGCTATTACTTCAGCAAGCCGATGCCGGCCGACGCATTCGAGGCCTTCGTGCGCGCCCGCCATCCTGCGGCCTGGCGGGTGTGAACGCGGCGGGACACGACGCACTCCGCTTCACGCCGGAATTTAATAAATGCGTCATCCGGCTGTCACCCTGAATCGTGATACTGCCCCGCGTCAGGCCTCCGCGCCCGGCATCCATCTGGCCCCGGCGCAGGCCGCTCGAGCGGAACGCGCCGACATCCAACAATATTCAGGAGAGGAATTCCATGTTCAAACTCAGTCCCATCGCGTTCGGCATCAGCCTGGCGATCGCCGCCGTCACGGTTCACGCACAAACCACCACCGGCCCGCAAAGCTCGCAAAGCCCCTACATCGTCCCCACTGCCGCTGGCTGGGAAGTGGTCTCACTGATCACCGTCGGTGATTCCGCCAAGAACGTCGATTACCGCATGGTCGGCATCCCCGACGGCATGGGCGCACTGCCCGGCAAGTTCGCCAAGAACGGCACCTACGTCGCCGACAAGGCTTTCATGACCTTCTTCCTGAGCCACGAACTGGGCGCGACCTCAGGCATTAAGCGCGCCCACGGCGCGACCGGCGCTTTCGTGTCGCAGTGGACCATGCATCTGAACAGCAAGCAGGTCATGCTGGGCGAGGATCTGATCACCCAGGTCATGGGTTGGGACAACCTCAACAAGCAGTTTGTCGACGCCACTGGCGCGACCCAGTTCGGCCGCTTCTGCTCCGCCGACCTGCCCGCCAAGTCCGCCTTCTTCAACCCGGCGACCGGCCGCGGCTTCGATGGTCGCATCTACATGAAGGGCGAGGAGGCCGGCGCCGAGGGCCGCGCCTACGCCACCATCGTCACTGGCGACGAGAAGGGCACCACCTACCAGCTGCCTTACCTCGGCCGTTTCTCCTTTGAGAACACGCTCGCCCATCCCAACGCCGGCGACAAGACCCTGGTCGTGAGTCTGGATGATTCCAGCCCCGGTCAGATCTATCTCTATGTCGGAGACAAGCAGACCTCCGGCAACCCGGTCGAGCAGGCGGGCCTCATGTACGGCAAGCTCTATGGCGTGCGCGTGAACAACGGCGGCGCCCACTACGCCAACGGCCTGGTGAAGCTGGAAACCGGCGCGATCAACGGCACGTTTGACCTGGTCGACATGACAGACATCGCCGCGCTCGACAGCGGCGCCCAGATGCAGACCCAGTCGACGGCGCGCGACGTCACCGAGTTTGCCCGCCCCGAGGACGGCCACTGGGACACGAAGAACCCCAACGTGTTCTACTGGGTGACCACCGGCCGCACCGGCGCGACGGCCCGCTTGTACAAGTTCACCTTCGACTCGATTGCCAACCCCACCGGCGGCAAGGTCGAGACCGTGCTCGACGCGGCCACGATGGTCGGCACCGACGGCCAGGCCGCGCGTTCCTTCGATAACATGGTGGTCGACGGCGACGGCAACATTCTCATCCAGGAAGATCCGGGTGGCAGCGATTACATCGCCAAGACCTGGAAGTTCAACCCGATCACTGGCGTAGCGGTGCAGATCTTCGAGAACGACCGTGACCGCTTCCTGCCGGGCGCGCCGAACTTCCTGACCCGCGACGAGGAAAACTCGGGCGTGATCGACGTCACCGACATCGTCGCCAACGCCAACTGGTACGAAGCGGGCCGCCGTTACTACCTCACCAACACCCAGGCGCACTACAGCATCCCGGGCGAACTGGTGCAGGGCGGCCAGGTGCAGATGATCGTCTCGCCCAAGGTCGACGGCATGGGCAAAGGTAAGGGCAAGAAGTAAGTGACCGCCGGCATCTGTAGCCCGGATGTCGGACGGAATACTGAACAGGGCGGTCCGCGGGCCGCCCTGTTTTTATCGTCCCGCATGACGCGCTGGGCTGTTGTGCGGCAGCAGGGGGCCTGAGGCCGGATGAGGCGGATTGATTTGTTTTAAACTCATCGTGGGCGGATGGCCGTTCGCCGCTTTGATTTCACAACCCAGGAGACGCTTGCATGGCAAATCACAAAATTGAAGACATCGAGGGAATCGGTCAGGTCGTGGGCGAGAAGTTTCGTGCCGCCGGCGTGAAGGATACGGATTCGCTCCTGAAGAACGCGCTCACGACCAGGCAGCGCAAGACGCTCGCCGAGCAGACGGGCCTGTCGGAGGCGCGCATCCTGAAATTCGCCAACATGGCCGATCTCTACCGGATCAGCGGCGTGGGTTCGGAATATTCCGAGCTGCTCGAGGCCTCCGGGGTCGACACCGTGCCTGAACTGGCGATGCGTAACGCCGCCAATCTCACGCAGGCGATGGCGACAGTCAATCAGGAAAAGAAACTGACTCGCCAAGTGCCTACCGAAGCCGAGGTATCGAAGTGGATCGAACAGGCCAAGACGCTGCCGCGCATGATCGAGTACTGAGCTGAACGATAAGGACAGGCGCAATGAAAAACGGAGCCTTCTGGCTCCGTTTTTCATGGGTGCGTGAGGCAGCTTACTTTTTCTTGTTGGCGATCATGTCCTGGATGATCGGCGCCAGGATCAGTTCCATCGCGAAGCCCATCTTGGCGCCCGGCACCACGATGGTGTTGCGGCGCGACATGAAGGAGTTCTGGATCATGTTCAACAGATAAGGGAAGTCGACACCCTTGGGCTCGCGGAAGCGGATCACGATGAAGCTTTCGTCCGGCGTCGGGATGTCGCGCGTGATGAAGGGGTTGGAGGTGTCGACGGTCGAGACGCGCTGGAAGTTGATGTCGGTGCGCGAGAACTGCGGGGTGATGTAGTTCACGTAGTCCGGCATGCGACGCAGGATGGTGTCGACGATGACGTCGGCCGAATAGCCGCGCTCGGCGCCGTCGCGGTGGATCTTCTGGATCCATTCGAGGTTGACGATGGGCACCACGCCGATGCCGAGGTCGACGTGCTTGGACACGTCGACATCGTCGGTCTTCACCAGGCCATGCAGGCCTTCGTAGAACAGCACGTCGGAGCCGGGGGGCACGTCTTCCCACGGGGTGAATTCACCGGGGTTGAGGCTGGTTTTAAGGCGCTTGTTGTGCTCGGCGGCTTCTTCGTCGCTGTGGATGTAGTAGCGCTTCTTGCCGCCGCCGGTCTTGCCGTAGGTTTCGAACAGCTCGGCCAGCTTGGCGAAATGGTTGGCTTGCGGGCCGAAATGGCTGAACGACATGTTGCCTTCGGCTTCGGCCTTTTTCACGGCTTCCTTGAAGTCGACACGGGCCAGGCTGTGAAAGCTGTCGCCCTCGATCACGGCTGCGTTGATTTTTTCGCGGAAGAAAATGTGCTCGAACGCGCGCTTGACGGTGGTGGTGCCGGCGCCGGACGAACCCGTGACCGCGATGACGGGATGCTTCTTGGACATGCTGGGACTCCCTGAAGGATGGGTGAAAATTGGGCGAAAACGCCGCATTTTACCCGCAAGGGGCAGGCCGTGGTAGTAGAGGCGCTGAAGCCCTAAAGGACTCCGATCCACTATGGGCTGAAGCCCATGTGGACTCGTATGCGCCAACAACCACGCACTACCCGCGCGGGGGAGGGCTTGTACTCGCACAGGCCTACCCCGTCAGGTGAGCACTCACATCGCGAACTCCAGCCGCTCCTGCACTTTCTGCAAAGCAGCGGCGGCGCAGGCGCGGTCCTTGTCGCCGCCGGGCGCGCCGGAGACCCCCACCGCGCCGATCAGGCTGCCGGCGGCACGGATCGGCAGGGCGCCGTCCATCACGATCAGCCCATTGATATGGTTGAGCTCGGGCCGGATGTCGGCGCGCGCGGCGCGGAATTCGCCCGAATCGCTGCCCGACATCACCGCCATGCCGGCCTTGCGCTCGGCGATTTCCAGCGTGTGGCGCGCCGCCAGGCTGTCGCGCATCGCCACCTGCAGGTTGCCGGCGCGGTCGATCACCACGGCCGACACGTTGTAACCGTCCTTGCGGCAGGCTTCGACCGAGGCCATCGCGATGTCGCGCGCCAGCTCCAGACCGATCTGCTTGACCGGCAGGATGTCGGGCTGGGCGGCGGCCAGCGCGGGCAGGGACGTGACCAGCAGGGTGAGCGTAAGCAGGGTTTTCATGGAGTCTCCTTGTTGGGCTTGTAAAGATGCACCGACCGGGCCAAACGTCGTGCGTTCCGGGCGGCAGTCCAGGCAAGCGGGGCGCGTCGGGGGGGCGGTATAATCGCCGGCTTGATTCTAAGCGGTTGTTGCGATGCAAGAAAAATACCTTCCCACGGAAATCGAGCAGGCCGCCCAGCAGAAATGGACGGTCAGCCAGGTCTACCGCGCGCGTGACGACGCCGATCGTCCCAAGTACTACTGTTTGTCGATGTTCCCCTATCCGTCCGGCAAGCTGCACATGGGCCACGTGCGCAACTACACAATCGGCGACGTGCTGGCGCGCTACCACGCCCTGCGCGGCTTCAACGTGATGCAGCCGATGGGCTGGGATGCGTTCGGCCTGCCGGCGGAGAACGCCGCGATCGCCAACAACGTGCCCCCCGCCGCCTGGACCTACGCCAACATCGACCACATGCGCACGCAATTGCAGGCGCTCGGCTTCGCGATCGACTGGTCGCGCGAACTCGCCACCTGCAAGCCGGACTACTACCGCTGGGAGCAGTGGCTGTTCACCCGCCTGTTCGAAAAGGGCGTGATCTACAAGAAAATGGCAACGGTCAACTGGGACCCGGTCGACCAGACGGTGCTCGCCAACGAGCAGGTCATCGAGGGGCGCGGCTGGCGCTCGGGCGCGCTGGTCGAAAAGCGCGACATCCCGATGTACTTCTTCCGCATCACCCAGTATGCCGACGAACTGCTCTCCGGCCTCGACAAGCTGCCGGGCTGGCCCGAGCGGGTGAAGACCATGCAGGCCAACTGGATCGGCAAGAGCGTCGGCGTGCGCCTCGCCTTCCCGTACGCGCTCGACGGCAGGGACGAAAAACTCTGGGTGTTCACCACCCGCGCCGACACCCTCATGGGCGTGACCTTCGTCGCGGTCGCCGCCGAGCATCCGCTCGCCACCCGCGCGGCGCAGGACAATCCCGCGCTCGCCGCCTTCATCGCCGAATGCAAGCAGGGGAGCGTCGCCGAAGCCGACATGGCGACGATGGAAAAGAAAGGCATGGACACTGGCCTCACCGTCACCCATCCGCTCACCGGCGAGCAGGTGCCGGTGTGGGTCGGCAACTACGTGCTGATGAGCTACGGCGAGGGTGCCGTGATGGCGGTGCCGGCGCACGATGAGCGCGACTTCGGCTTTGCGCAGAAATACGGTCTGCCGATCAGGCAGGTGATCGGCGAGAAGGGTGAAGGGGGAAGGGAGAAGGGGTTCTCGACCGATGCCTGGGAGGAGTGGTACGCCAGCAAGGCCGGGTACTGCGTGAATTCCGGCACGTACGACGGTCTCGGCTACGAGGCCGCGGTCGATGCGATTGCGGCCGACCTCGCCGCCAAGGGGCTGGGCGAGAAGAAAACCCAGTTCCGCCTGCGCGACTGGGGCATTTCGCGCCAGCGCTACTGGGGCTGCCCGATCCCGATCATCCATTGCGACACCTGCGGCGACGTGCCGGTGCCGGCCGAGCAGCTGCCAGTGGTGCTGCCAGAGGACGTGGTGCCCGACGGTTCCGGCAATCCGCTCAACAAGCGCGCCGACTTCGTCAACTGCGCCTGCCCGAAGTGCGGCGGCGCGGCGCGGCGCGAGACCGACACCATGGACACCTTCGTCGAGTCGAGTTGGTACTACGCGCGCTACGCCTGCCCGGATTTCGACGGCGGCATGCTCGACGATCGAGCGAACAAATGGCTGCCGGTCGACCAGTACATCGGCGGCATCGAGCACGCGATCCTGCACCTGCTGTACGCGCGATTCTTCCACAAGCTGATGCGTGATGAAGGGCTGGTGGCGAGCGACGAGCCCTTCGCCAACCTGCTGACGCAGGGCATGGTGATCGCCGACACCTATTACCGCGAGTCCGGTGACGGCAAGAAGATCTGGTTCAACCCGGCTGACGTCGAGCTGCGTGACGGCAATGCGTTCCTCAAATCCGACGGTCAGCCGGTGACCATCGGCGGCACCGAGAAAATGGCGAAGTCGAAGAACAACGGCGTCGACCCGCAGGCACTGATCGACCAGTACGGTGCCGACACTGCGCGCCTGTTCACCATGTTCGCCGCGCCGCCGGAACAGAGCCTGGAATGGTCGGATGCCGGCGTCGAGGGCGCGCATCGTTTCCTGAAAAGGCTGTGGAAGCTGGCCTACGAGCATGTGCAGGGTGGCGCGGTGGCGGCGTTTGCCGGCGGTGAGTTGCCGGAAGCCGCCAAAACCCTGCGCCGCCAGCTGCACCAGACCCTGCAGAAGGTCGGCGACGATATCGAACGCCGCAAGCAGTTCAATACCGCGATCGCCGCGGTGATGGAGCTGATGAACGCGCTGGCGAAACTGGAGGGCGACGACGCCGTGACCCGTAGCGTGCGGCAGGAAGTGCTGGAAGCGGCGGTGACGATGCTCGCCCCCATCGTGCCGCATATCGCCGAGGCGCTGTACGCCGAACTCAGGCCGGGCGCCGCGATGACCTGGCCGGTGGTGGACGAATCCGCCCTGGTGCAGGACGAAATCGAGCTGATGCTGCAGGTCAACGGCAAGCTGCGTGGGCAGATCCGCGTGGCGGCGACGGCCGACAAGGCAGCGATCGAGGCGGCTGCACTGGCGAGCGAGGCGGCGCAGAAATACCTGGAAGGCCAGCCGCCTAAAAAAGTCGTGGTGGTGCCCGGCCGTTTGGTTAATATCGTCGTATGAACCGCCGACTTTTCCTCGCCGCCCTGCCTGCGGCACTCGTTATGGGGTGCGGCTTCCAGCTGCGCCGGCTGGACGGCATCCCGTTTGCCAACCTGTATCTCGACGCGCCCTCCGGCAGCGGGGTGGGGCAGCGCATCCGCAATACGCTGATTTCGAACAAGACCACCCGCCTGACCGCGACGCCCGATCAGGCGGAAGCCACGCTGAGCATGGGCCCGGAAGAGCGCAGCAAAACGATTCTGTCGCTGTCGGGCGCAGGCCGGGTCACCGAATACCGTCTCGGCTTGCTGCTGACCTACAGCATCACCAGTCGCGACGGGCGTGTCCTTGCCGAGCCGGAAACCATCGATCTGAGTCGCGACCTGACCTACGACGATTCGCAATTGCTGGCCAAGGGTGCGGAAGAACAGCTGCTCTATCGGGACATGGAAGAAAGCGCCACCCAACGGATTCTGCGCCGGTTGCGCAACCTCAAGCCCGGAAACGGTTCTTCTTGAACATTTCCGCCGATCGTCTGCCCGATCAACTGTCGCGGGGGCTCGCCGCGCTCTACGTGGTGGTGGGCGACGAGCCGCTGGCGGCGCAGGAAGCGGCCGACGCCATCCGTGCGGCGGCGCGCGCGGCCGGGCACAGCGAACGCACGGTTTATACCGTGCAGGGGCGCTACAACTGGCAGGGCATCTTTGCCAGTGGCGACAATCTTTCGCTGTTCGCCGAGCGCCGCCTGACCGAAATCCGCATCCCGTCCGGCAAGCCCGGCGTCGATGGCGCCAAGGCGCTGGAGACCTATGCATCCCGCTTGCCTGAGGACACGCTCACCCTGATCAGCCTGCCGGGACTGGAATGGAAAACCCAGCAAAGCCGTTGGTTTTCAGCCCTGGCCAAAAGCGGCGTGGTGGTCGAGGCCAAACCGATCGACCGCGCCGCGCTGCCCGGCTGGATCGAACGCCGGCTGGCCCGGCAGGGCTTGCGCGCCGAGCGTGCTGCGCTGGAATTTCTGGCCGATCAGGTCGAAGGGAACTTGTTGGCGGCGCAGCAGGAGATCGACAAGCTCGCGCTGCTGCTGCCACCGGGTAGCGTGACGCTGGCTGATGTCGAACATGCGGTGGTCGACGTCAGCCGGCGGGAAGCCGATGCCTTGCAGGATGCGCTGTATGCAGGCGATGGCGTGCGGTTTGCCCGTACCGTGACCGACCTCCGGGATGCGGGCGAAGCGGTGCCGGCGATCCTGTGGCAGGTCAGTTCGGCAGTGGGGCTGCTGCTCAGGCTAAAATTGGCCGTGGCCCAGGGCGAGAGCCTGCCTGCGGCGATGCGGACGCTGTGGGGACGCGACAAACAGCGCGCACCGCAGATCGAGCGGGCGCTGAAACGCCTGTCGCTGGAAAAAATCGAAAGCGCGCTGGCCGATCTGGCGCTGATCGACCGCCAGGCCAAGGGGCTGGAACGCATGGGCGACCCCTGGGATACGCTGCTGCGCATGGGCATGACGCTGGCCCAGCCGGCGGCCAATGGAAAAAGATGATGGACGTGAAACAGTACATGCAGACGGTGGGCAAACAGGCGCGCGAAGCCTCGCGCGCGATCGCCCGCGCCGACACCAACCAGAAGAACCGCGCGCTGCTGGCGATGGCGGCGGCGATCCGGCGCGACGCCGCCAGGCTGCTGGAAGCCAACGCCCGCGACATGGAGCACGCGCGCACCGCGGGCTACGACACCGCGCTGCTGGATCGGCTTCAATTGACCGACAAGACCGTCGCCGGCATGGCCGAAGGCCTGGAGCAGATTGCCGCGCTGCCGGACCCGGTCGGCGAGATCGACGGTCTCAAGTACCGCCCGTCCGGCATCCAGGTCGGCAAGATGCGGGTGCCGCTCGGCGTCATCGGCATCATCTACGAGGCGCGCCCCAACGTCACCGCGGACGCCGCCGGCCTGTGCCTGAAATCCGGCAACGCAGCGATCCTGCGCGGCGGCTCCGAGGCGCTGCATTCCAACCAGGCCATCGCCGCCTGCGTGCGCGAAGGGCTGGAAGTCGCCGGGCTGCCGGCGACCGTAGTACAGGTGATCGAGACCACCGACCGCGCCGCGGTCGGCGAGCTCATCACCATGAAGGACTACGTGGATGTGATCGTGCCGCGCGGCGGCAAGGGACTGATCGAGCGCATCACCGGCGAGGCGCGGGTGCCGGTGATCAAGCACCTGCACGGCAACTGCCATGTGTATGTGGACGACCGCGCCGACCTCGCGAAGGCGCTGAAGATCGTCGAGAACGCCAAAACCCAGCGCTACGGTACCTGCAACACCGCCGAGTCGCTGCTGGTGGCGCGCGGCGTCGCGGCCGCCGCCTTGCCGGAAATCGGCACGATGCTGGCCGGCAAGGGCGTCGAAATGCGTTGCTGCCCGGAGGCGCTGGCGATCCTACAGGGCGCCGGCGTCGCCGCCGACAAGCTGAAAGCCGCGGTGGAAGCCGACTGGACCGAGGAGTATCTCGGTCCGATCATCGCGGTCAAGGTGGTCGACGACATCGACGCCGCGATGACGCATATCAACACCCACGGCTCGCAGCACACCGACGCCATCGTCACTGAGGACTACGGCCGCGCGCGCCGCTTCCTGCGCGAGGTTGATTCGGCCAGCGTCGTGGTCAACGCATCGACCCGTTTCGCCGATGGCTTTGAATACGGGCTCGGGGCAGAAATCGGCATTTCCACCGACAAGATTCACGCCCGTGGTCCGGTCGGGCTCGAAGGTCTGACCAGCCAGAAATGGGTGGTGCTGGGAGACGGCCACGTGCGCGGCTGAGATGTCGGCTTCGCCGAACGGTGAAGGGGGAAGCGAAAAGGGGGAAGGGGAAAACCTCGCAACGCCCCACTCTTCCCCCTTTACCCTTCCCCCTTCACACGCCGTCGGTGTGATGGGCGGCACTTTCGATCCGATCCACTACGGCCACCTGCGCCTCGCCGAGGAGATGGCCGACGCGCTGGGCCTTGAGCGCGTCGTCTTCATCCCCGCCGGCCAGCCGCCGCACCGGGGGGCGCCACGCACGGCGGCCCCGCACCGGCTGGAGATGGTGCGCCGGGCGATTGCCGGCAATCCGCGCTTCGAGTTGGATGCGTGCGAAGTCGAACGTAACGCGCCGAGCTACACGGTCGATACTCTGACCGCACTGCGCGTCGAACTCGGCGCCGAGCGGCCGCTGTGGCTGCTGCTGGGCGCCGACGCGTTTCTGGGCCTGACGACCTGGCATGAATGGCGGCGGCTGTTCGAGCTGGCGAACCTTGCGGTGGCGGCGCGGCCGGGCACATCGCTGCTGGATGCGGACGCGATGCCAGCTATGCTGAAAGAAGAGGTCGCGCAGCGGCAGCACACGGCCGGGCCGGCCGGCGGAGTGCGCGTCCGGCAGACGCCGCCGCTCGACATTTCCGCCACCGCCATCCGCGACACCCTGGCACGGCGGGGCAGCGCACGCTATCTGCTGCCCGACGCCGTGCTCGACTATATTCACGAACACCAACTGTATAGATAACCTATGAACATTGAAGCCAAAATCAAACTGATCGTCGACGCCCTCGAAGACGTCAAGGCGCAGGACATCACCGTGCTCGATACCGGCAAGCTCACGTCGCTGTTCGAGCGCATGGTGATCGCCAGCGGCTCGTCCAACCGCCAGACCCGTGCGCTCGCCGACAATGTGCGTGTCAAGATGAAGGCAGCGGACGCCTATGTCGGCAACACGGAAGGCGAGGACACCGGCGACTGGGTGCTGCTCGACCTGGGCGACGTGATCGTCCACGTGATGCTGCCCGCCGTGCGCTCGCACTACAACCTGGAAGAGCTGTGGGGCGCAGCCGAAGCAGCCCGCGCCCGCCACGTACAGGCCGATCATTAAGTCACGCAGTGAAGCTGAACCTGATCGCCGTCGGCCACAAGATGCCCGGCTGGATCAATGCGGGCTACGACGACTATGCCCGGCGCATGCCGCCCGACCTGCCGCTCACGCTCACCGAAATCAAGCCGGGCCACCGGGTGGCCGGGGAAGACGGCGCGCGGGCGCGGCAACTGGAAGCCGACCGCATCCTCGCCGCGCTGCCCGCCGGCAGCGTGCCGGTGGTGCTCGACGAGCGCGGTGCGCAGGTGACGACGCGCGAGCTGGCATCGTGGCTGAGCGGCTGGATGAATGAGGGCGTGTCGCCGGCATTTGTGATTGGCGGGGCCGATGGCCTCGACGACAGCGTCAAGGCGCGGGCCGGGAAACTGCTGGGCTTGTCGAAGTTGACGCTGCCCCATGCGCTGGCCCGCGTGATGCTGGTCGAGCAGTTATACCGTGCCACCTGTATCATCAAGGGACATCCTTACCATCGGGATTGAGGGGCAATCCAACACATGCTGGTCGATAAACGTATTTACCTGGCTTCGCAATCGCCGCGGCGGCGTGAACTGCTGAAGCAGATCGGCATCGCCTTCGACGTTCTGCCGCTGCGCGCCGTGGCCGGTCGCCTGGACGTGGTCGAAGTGCCCCGCGACGGTGAATCGGCGGCCGACTTTGCGCAGCGCATGGCGACCGAAAAGGCCGCCTGCGGCTGGCGTGCCGTGGATCTGCGCCACCTGTTGCGTTTTCCGGTGCTGGGCGCGGACACGGTGGTCGAACTCGACGGCGACATTCTCGGCAAGCCGCGCGACCGTCTGGATGCCGCCGCCATGCTGACGCGGCTGTCCGGACGCCAGCATCAGGTGCATACCGCCGTGGCGGTGCATCACGAAGACCGCATGGAATCGCGCCTGTCGTCGAGCCAGGTACGGTTTGCCGCGATCGACGCCGCCGCCATCGCACGCTATCTCGAAACCGGCGAATACCTCGGCAAGGCAGGCGCCTACGGAATCCAGGGGCGTGCCGGCGCATTTGTCGAGCATATCGAGGGCAGTTACAGCGGCATCATGGGATTGCCCTTATATGAAACAAGCACGCTGCTGAATCAGTTTGGTTTCGTGATTTGACCCCCGCCCTCCTGCCATGAGCGAAGAAATTCTCGTCAACGTCACCCCGCAGGAAACGCGCGTCGCCGTACTGCATCTGGGTGCGGTGCAGGAACTCCACATCGAGCGCGCGCAATGCCGCGGGTTGGTCAGCAATATCTACATGGGCCGCGTGGTGCGCGTGCTGCCCGGCATGCAGTCGGCCTTCATCGACGTCGGCCTGGAGCGTGCGGCCTTCCTGCACGTGGCCGATATCTGGCAGGCGCGGCGCGGCAGCGAGGCCGAGCGTCCGATCGAGCAGATCCTGCACGAAGGCGAGAGCCTGATGGTGCAGGTGATCAAGGACCCGATCGGCACCAAGGGCGCGCGCCTCTCCACCCAGATCAGCTTCGCCGGACGCTATCTGGTCTATCTGCCACAGGAAAGCCACATCGGCATTTCGCAGAAAATCGAAGGTGAAGAGGAGCGCGAACAGCTGCGCCAGAAACTCCACCGGCTGATGCCGGAGGACGCCACCGGCGGCTTCATCGTGCGCACCATGGCCGAGACCGCCGAAGACGCCGAGATGCAGGCCGACATCGATTACCTGCGGCGGCTGTGGAGCAACATCCAGTCGCGTGGCAACTGCGTCGTGCCGTGCATCCTGTATCAGGATCTCGACCTCTCGCTGCGCGTGCTGCGCGATTTCGTCAACCGCGAGACCGCCCGCATCCTGATCGATTCGCGCGAAACCTATCAGCGCATGGTCGAGTTCGCGCAGAACTACACCCATGCCGTGCACGACAAGCTGCAGCACTACAGCGCCGACCGGCCGCTGTTCGACCTCTACGCCGTCGAGGATGAAATCGCCAAGGCGCTGGGGCGACGGGTCGATCTCAAGTCCGGCGGCTATGTCATCATCGACCAGACCGAGGCGCTGACCACCGTTGACGTCAATACCGGCGGCTTCGTCGGCGCGCGCAATTTCGACGACACCATCTTCAAGACCAACCTCGAGGCCGCGCAGTCCATCGCGCGCCAGCTGCGCCTGCGCAATCTGGGCGGCATCATCATCATCGACTTCATCGACATGGACAACGCCGAGCACCAGGAAGCGGTGCTGACCGAACTGAAGAAGACGCTGGCGCGCGATCCCACCCGCACCACCGTCAGCGGCTTCTCCGCGCTGGGGCTGGTCGAGATGACGCGCAAGCGGACCCGGGAGTCGCTCGCGCATGTGCTGTGCGAACCCTGCCCCACCTGCGCCGGTCG
Source organism: uncultured Thiobacillus sp. (assembly GCA_964623745.1). GTDB lineage: Bacteria > Pseudomonadota > Gammaproteobacteria > Burkholderiales > Thiobacillaceae > Thiobacillus. The sequence continues at coordinate 58,155 of CAZUVC010000003.1, forward strand.
CGGCGAAATCAAGACCGCGCAGACCGTGTGCTACGACGTGCTGCGCGAAATCCTGCGCGAGGCGCGCCAGTTCGTTGCGCGCGAATACCGCATCGTTGCCGCGCAAAGCGTGATCGACCTGTTCCTCGACGAGGAATCGGGCAGCCTCGCCCAGCTGATCGACTTCATCGGCAAGCCGGTGTCGCTGCAGGTCGAGACGACTTATCCGCAGGAACAGTACGACATCATCCTGCTGTGAAAACGCTGGCGGCACCCGCGTACTGGAAACCGGCCTGCACCGAGCTCGCCGCCGCCGACCCGGTGATGGCCGCGCTGATCGCGCGCTATCCCGATGCCATCCTCGCCAATCGCGGCGACCCATTCCAGACACTGGCGCGCGCCATCGTCGGCCAGCAGATCTCGGTCAAGGCGGCCGACAGTGTGTGGGCGCGCTTTGCCGGCTATGCGCAGACCGTCAGTCCCGCACACATCGCCACGCTGGAACTCGACGCGCTCGCCGCCTGTGGCCTGTCGCGCCGCAAGGCCGAATACCTGCGTGATCTGGCCGGCCATTTCGTCGATGGCCGCATCGAGCCGGCGCGCTGGAAAAAAATGGAAGACGAGGAAGTGATCGCCGAACTCGTCGACGTGCGCGGCATTGGCCGCTGGACTGCCGAGATGTTCCTGATTTTCAGCCTGCGCCGTCCCGACGTCTGGCCGGTCGACGACATCGGCCTGCAGAAGGCCGTCGCATTGCATTACCTCGAGGGCGAGCGCCCCACACCCAAAACACTACGTGAGCACGGCGAACGTCACGCGCCCTGGCGCACCGTTGCAACGTGGTATCTCTGGCGTAGCCTCGATCCGGCTGTGGTGCAGTACTAGGAGGTGACTTCGGCGATGACTGGCGCGTGATCCGACGGTCGTTCCAGCTTGCGCATGTCGCGGTCGATGGTGGATGCGGTGCAGGTGGCGGCAAGCGGTTCGGACAGCAGGATGTGGTCGATCCGAAGGCCGTGGTTGCGGCGGAAACCCATCATCCGGTAGTCCCACCAGCTGAAGGTTTTTTCCGGCTGCTCGAACAGCCGGAAGCTGTCTTTCAGGCCCAGCGCCAGCAGCGTGCGGAAGCGGTCGCGTTCCGGTTCCGACACCAGCACGCAGCCTTCCCAGGCTTTTGGGTCATGCACGTCGCGGTCTTCCGGGGCGACATTGTAGTCGCCCAGCACGGCGAGCTTCGGATGCTTTGCCAGCTCGTCCTTCAGCCATACGGCCAGCGCATCAAACCAGGCGAGTTTGTAGGGGTACTTATCGGAATCGAGGCTCTGGCCATTGGGACAGTACACGCACACCAGCCGCACGCCGTCGACGGTGGCGGCGATGACGCGCTTCTGCTCGTCTTCCAGGCCCGGGATGCCGATCTGCACGTCGAGCGGCTCGGCGCGGCTGACGATGGCGACGCCGTTGTAGGTTTTCTGGCCCGTGAACGCGACGCGGTAGCCGGCGGCTTCGAGTTCGGCGACCGGGAAATTGTCGTCGGTGAGCTTGGTTTCCTGCAGGCACACCGCGTCGGGCTGGCGAGTGGCGAGAAAGTCCAGCAGCTGCGGCAGGCGGACCTTGAGGGAGTTGACGTTCCAGGCGGCGATTTTCATGCCCGCGAGTGTAGCGCATACGATTCCACATGGGCTTCAGCCCATAGTGGATCGGAGTCCTTTAGGGCATACGATTCCACATGGGCTTCAGCCCATAGTGGATCGGAGTCCTGCAGGGCAGGACCGCTGACATGCGTACCGGCCCTGCCGCCTACTTCGGGGGATGTACCAGTTGCGCCATGATCTGCTCGGCATGGGTGAGCAAGCCTTCGACCGCTTCGGTGGGTTCGAGCCCGCGCTCGGGGCGGAACACCAGCAGTGCATTGTCCCGCAGCTCGACATAGGTGCCGGGGGAGGACAGCACCTGGCGGATGAGCCCGGTGCTGAGGCAGGCTTGTACCCGTTTGGTGTCGTCGCCGTAGACGCGATAGTGCCTGGCGAAATTGGCGTCGAGTCCGGTGGCGTCGAGTTCGTGGTAGCCCGCCACCAGATAGCGTTCCAGGTAATCGCCCGGGGTGAGGGCTAGGTTGGGCAGTGCGGCGGTGACTTCGTCCCACAGACGCAGGATCACCAGGGTGTGGCGGTGCTCGACGTAGTATTCGGGCGCGGCGGTGTGGCTGTAGTCAAACAGCTTGACGTGATAATCGCCATGAATACCCGTCATCACGTTCCATTCCTGGCGGTTGGCGCCGCGCCGCAGGTAGACGAATTCGTGCCGGTTGAGAATGGCCGATGCTGCGGGCGCGAATTTCAGGCCGAGGCGCTGCGCCAGCGCGGCCATGTCCTGCTCGCGCGCGGTGTGAGCGGCGGGTTCGCGCACGAATCGCTGATCCCGCATGCGGGTCGCGAACGGATGCGGGGTGAAGGGATAGAAGCGCTCCAGGCCGTGGAGCTCGAACGGACGATCCTGATGCACGTGTTCCTCCTGCAGTTCGTGCAGATATTCCAGGGTGGTGCGGTCGATGATGTGGCTCGACTCGTTGAGGGTGAGGCTGACGCCGACGTGTTCCGGCACCCGAGCGAGGGCACGGTCGAGCGGCAGCAGGTTGAATCCGGTGAGCGATCCCAGCGACAGCTGCGTCTGCGGACGACCGCTCGCCGCTTCCTCCTTGGTACGGATCACCGGACTGCAGAACATGCCGCAGATGGCCGAGCCGGTGGCGGCGAGGAACTGACGGAAGGAGATGCGCCCCTCCAAAACCATGCGCAGCGACGGCGTGAGCAGATAGGTGTTCATCAGCAGTTGCGTGGCCACGCCGATTAGAATGCCGACCAGCAGATCGGTCGCCAGGATCGCAACGATGGTGACGATGAAGATCACGAGCTGATCCAGCCCGATGGCGGCGGCCTTGCTGAAAACCTTGAGCTCGCACAAGCGCCAGCCGACGTAGACGATGACGGCGCCGATCGCCGCCAGCGGAATGCGGCCGATGAGCTCCACCGCAAAGAACAGGAACACGATCAGGAACATGGCGTTGTAGAAGTTCGCCCACAGCGTGCGGCCGCCGGCGTCGATGTTGGCGCGGCTCTTCACCCCGCCGGGAATGATGGTGAGTCCGCCGGCGAGGCTGGAGAGCACGTTGGAAATGCCCATCGCGCGCAACGTCACGTTGGGGCGCGACTTGCGCCGGTAGGGGTCGATCTTGTCGACCGCGCTGATGGTGGCGAGCGATTCGATGCTGTCGATCAGCGTGAGCGTGATCACCATCAGCACCACGCTGCCCCACAGTTCGGGCCGCGTCAGCACGGCGTCGAAGGCGGGCAGCGTGAAGCCGCCTTCGAGGATGCTGTCGGGCATGCTGATCAGGTGCTGCGGTTCGAGGTTGAACACATAACCCAGCACCACGCCGATCGCGCACACCGACAGCGCAGGCGGCACCCTGCGCAGCCAGGCCAGCCGCGTGCGGTAAAGGAAAAACATCAGGAACAGGCACACGGCGCCGATGAGCAGAATCGAGGGTTCGATGCGCTGGAAGCTCTCGGGCAGCTTGCCGATCGCGACCAGCATCGATTTTTCCGGCGGCGCGAGATCGCCCAGCAGGGAAGGAACCTGCTTGATGATGATCATGAGCCCGATCGCCGCGAGCATCGCCTCGACCACGGTCACCGGCAGAAACATCGCGACCAGCTTGCCGGCGCGCAGCCAGGAGAGCAGGATCATCACCACACCGGTGAGGAAGATCGCGACCAGGATCAGCGGATAGCCGGCGGCAAGGTCGCCGTTGCCGAGCAGCAGCATGCCGGCGAGCAGCGCCGGCGCGAGGCCGGCGGCGGGGCCGCTGATGGTGGCGTAGGCGCCGCCGAGGAAGGGAAAGACCAGGCCCGCGATGATCGACGACACCAGGCCGGTGACCGGCGGCGCGCCCGAGGCGACGGCGATGCCGAGCGACAGCGGCAAGGAGACCAGCGCCACCTGCAGGCCGGCGAACAGGTCGTAGCGCCAGTGCTTCAGCCCGGCAAGGCCATTCTGCGGTTTATCTTCCGGCTTCACTCCAACTCCCCCTTTATCTTCTTGGTTCGTCGGCGCCCTGGCAGATGCAGGCGCTCGGGTTGGCGTGGGCCCGGATACGTAACCCTTTGAATGAAATGGGTAATGCCGGGCACAAGTCCCGGGCAACATAAATGTCTTGGAAGAAGGGGTCAAGACACGAAAGGCCTAGACCCCGGGTGCAGCGTGAGAAGAACGTGTGACGTGCGGGCCGTGCTCAGGGGGCGGGCGCCGCAGCGGGCGGCTGTGCCGCGGCGGGCGCTTGTGCCGCGGCCGGGCTGCTGGGCGGCCGCGACTTCGGATAGCCCGCCTTGTCGAGCATGGCTTGCCACTGACCGGTTTCGAAGCCGTCGATCTTGTCGCTGCCGACCACCAGCACCGGCACCCGCAATTGACCGGTGAGTTTCTGCAGTTCGGCCTGGGCTTCGGGGCTGGCCTGCGGATCCTTGCTGCTGAAAGGAATGCCACGTTCGGTGAGCAGTTGCCGCGCCTGATCGCAGGGTGCGCCGCACGCGCTGGCGTACAGGGTGACCGGATTTTTCTCGCGCGCACTCTTGACCGTGTAGGACTCGCCGATTTCGATGAAGCTGCCCTTGAACGATTTCTGCTGGGAATTGCGAATGCTGGGCGGCGGCGGCTGATCGCTGTAGACCGTCCGGCCCTGCGCATCTTTCCACTGGTACAACTGGGAGGCGGCCAGCGGCGCGCTTGCCAGTGCCATGCACACTGCTGCCGAGATGAACCCTGTTTTCATGCCGTGCTCCCGAAAGACCTGATCCTGGCTATTAGCGGCCATATCCGCTCCGCACTTTAAGCCATGCCGTTGTGCCGCAGCAGCGCGTCGAGGGTCGGCTCGCGGCCGCGGAAGGCCTTGAACGATTCGAGCGCCGGGCGCGCACCGCCCTGGGCCAGAATCTCGCTCCAGAAGCGGTGACCGACTTCGGGGTTCAGCACGCCGCCGTAGCCCTCGGCCTCGTCCTCGAACAGCGCGTAGGCGTCGGCTGACAGCACTTCCGCCCACTTGTAGCTGTAGTAGCCGGCCGCGTAGCCGCCGGCGAAGATGTGCGAGAAGTTGTTGGGGAAGCGGTTCCAGGCCGGCGGGATGATGACCGCGACTTTCCTGCGGATGTCGTCGATCAGGTCCTGCGCGCTTCGGCTGCCGTTGGGGTCGAAGTCGTCGTGCAGGTGCATGTCGAAGCTGGCGAACTCGATCTGGCGCAGCGTCTGCAGGCCGGACTGGAAGTTCTTCGCAGCGAGCATCTTGTCGAAGAGTTCGCGCGGCAGCGGCGCGCCGGTCTCCACATGCGCGGTCATGTGCTTCAGCACATCCCATTCCCAGCAGAAGTTCTCCATGAACTGGCTCGGCAGTTCGACCGCATCCCACTCGACGCCGTTGATGCCGGACACGCCGAGTTCCTCGATCTGCGTCAGCAGGTGGTGCAGGCCGTGCCCGGCCTCGTGGAACAGGGTGATGACCTCGTCGTGGGTGAACAGCGCAGGCTTGTCGCCGACCGGGCCGGAGAAGTTGCAATTCAGATACGCGACGGGGGTCTGGATGCCGTCGTTCGTCTTGCGGCGAGTGATGACGTCATCCATCCAGGCGCCGCCGCGCTTGGAGGCACGTGCATAGAGATCCAGATAGAACTGGCCGACACGCTGGCCGGCGTGGTCGGTCAGCGTGTAGAACTTGACGTCCGGATGCCACACCGGGGCCTGGTCCTCGCGCACATGCAGGCCGTAGAGCGTTTCGACCAGCTTGAACAGTCCCGCCAGTACGCGCGGTTCGGGGAAGTACTGCTTCACTTCCTGGTCGGAGAAACTGTAGCGGGCGACGCTCAACTTTTCCGACACGTAGGTCGTGTCCCAGGCCTGCAGCTCGTCCATGCCCAGTTCGTCGCGGGCAAACGCCTTGAGTTCTTCGTAGTCTTTCTCGGCGTAGGGGCGGGCGCGGGCGCCCAACTCATCCAGAAACTTCAGCACTTCGGCCGGGGTGTCGGCCATCTTGGCTGCCAGCGACACTTCGGCATAGCTTTTAAACCCCAGCAGTTCGGCGGCTTCGCGGCGCAGTCGGAGGATGCGACCGATCAGCGGGGTGTTGTCGAGCTCGGGCTTGCCGAATTCGGACGCGCGGGTGACATAGGCGCGGTAGAGGATCTGCCTTAGTTCACGGCTGTCGGCGTACTGCATCACCGGCAGATACGACGGCATGTGCAGCGTGAACTTCCAGCCCGTGGTGCCGGCGGATTCGGCCGCAGCGCGCGCGGTCTCCAGCACGTCGTCGGGGATGCCCGACAGTTCGTCCTTGTCGTCGATGACAAGCGCATAGTCGTTGGTGGCGTCGAGCAGGTTTTCCTCGAACTTGGCCGACAGCTGCGCCAGTTCCTCCTGCACCTGCATGAAGCGGGCCTTCTTGTCGGCCGGCAGTTCGGCGCCGCCCAAACGGAAATCGCGCAGTTCGTTCTCGACGATCTTCTTGCGCGGGGCAGACAGCGCGGCGTAGCCGGGGCTCGCCTTCAGGGCCTTGTACTTGGCGAACAGCGCCTCGTTCTGCCCCAGCTCGGCATAAAAGACGGTGATCTTCGGCAGGTTTTCGTTGTAGACCTCGCGCAGCTCGGGCGAATCCATCACCGAGTGCAGGTGAGACACCTGGCCCCAGGCGCGGCCCAGCTTTTCGTTGGCGTCCTCGAGCGGGGCGACGAAGGCATCCCATTCGGCCGGGGTATCGTTGGCTTCGGCGCGCGCCACCGCCGCGCGGGCATCGGCCAGCAGCCGGTCGATCGCGGGGGTGACAGAGTCGGGCTTGAATTCGGCAAAACGGGGCAGGCCGGAAAAGTCGAGCAGCGGATTGGTGTCGATCGGGCTAGGCATGGCAGATCTTTCAAAAGATGATGCAGAAACGGGGGGGAATGGCTGTCGCGTACAACGATTATAATTTGGGCCCGGTCCTGCTGTGTTTCAACCCCTGGATAACCATGGCTTTAGATTCCGTCACCCCGTACCGGGGGATTCATCCGCAATGCGCCGCCGGCGCCTGGGTGCACCCGCGCGCGACGGTGATCGGCGAAGTCAGCCTCGGTCCCGACGCGTCGGTATGGCCGGGCGCGGTGATCCGCGGCGACGTCAATTCGATCGTCGTCGGCTGCGCCACCAATATCCAGGACAACAGCGTGCTGCACGTGTCGCACAAGACGCCGGCCCATCCCAAGGGCGGACCGCTCGTGATCGGCGCGCGCGTCACCGTCGGCCACGCGGTGATCCTGCACGCCTGCACGATCGCGGATGAATGCCTGATCGGCATGGGCAGCATCATCCTCGATGGCGCGGTGGTGCAGCAGCACGTGCTGCTCGGCGCCGGCTCGCTGGTGCCGGAAGGCAAGATCCTCGAATCCGGCCACCTGTATCTGGGCCGGCCCGCCAAGCCGGTGCGCGCGCTGACCGCGGAGGAAATCGCCTATTTCGCCTATTCCGCCGAGCACTATGTGCAACTGGCCCGGTCATACGTGGCCTGACCCTCACCCTGATCCTGACCATGAAACTCGCCAAACCCCTGCTGATTGCCGTTGCCGCGCTCGCCATTGTGGGTGCCCTGGTCTACGCCCTGATGGACAAGCCCGGCGCGCCGGCGTCCACGTTCACCACGCTGGAGGGCAAGACGCTCACCCTGGACGAACTGCGCGGCAAGGTCGTGCTGGTCAATTTCTGGGCCACCTCCTGCCCCGGCTGTATCAAGAAAATGCCGGACATGATCGAGGTCTATCGCGAATACAAGGACCGCGGCTTTGAAATCATCGCGGTGGCGATGAGCTACGATCCGCCCAATTATGTGCAAAGCTTCGTGCAGACGCGGCAGCTGCCGTTTCCGGTCGCGCTCGACGTCACCGGCGAGCATGCGCGCGCCTTCGGCGACGTGCAACTGACGCCCACCACCTTCATCATCGGCAAGGACGGCCGCATCCTCGAACACAGGCTGGGCGATATCGATTTCGTCCGTCTGCGCGTGCTGCTCGACCGGGAACTGGCATGAGGGCGCTGGTCGTGAGCGCACTGGTGCTTGCGCTGGCGGGATGCAGCACGGAACGGCCGTCGGCGAACCTGCCCGCCCGGGTCAAGCCCGCGCCCCAACCGGGCGTCGATGTCCCGCCGCCGCCGCTGGACGAATCGGGCCGGGTCTGTACCGCGGATGTACAGGCCTGCCCGGACGGCAGCTACGTCAGCCGCAACCCGGACACCGGCTGCGCGTTCAATGCCTGCCCCGGCCCCGTGACCCCCTGATTTTCTGGACTCTCCCTTAACACATGGCGCAATACGTCTACTCCCTCAACCGCGTCGGCAAGATCGTTCCGCCCAAGCGGCAAATCCTCAAGGACATCTCGCTGTCCTTCTTCCCCGGCGCCAAGATCGGTCTGCTGGGCCTCAACGGTTCCGGCAAGTCCTCGCTGATCCGCATCATGGCCGGCGTCGACACCGACATCGAGGGCGAGGCGATCCCGATGCCGGGCATCCGCATCGGCTATCTGCCGCAGGAGCCCCAGCTCGACCCCGCGCACACGGTGCGCCAGGCGGTGGAAGCGGGACTGGGCGAGATCGTCGCGGCGAAGGCCCGGCTGGATGAAATCTACGCCGCCTACGCCGAGCCCGACGCCGACTTCGACAAGCTGGCCGAGGAGCAGGCGAAGTGCGAGGCGATCCTCGCCACCGCCGGCGCCGACCTCGACACCCAGATGGAAATCGCCGCCGATGCGCTGCGGCTGCCGCCGTGGGACGCGCTCATCGGCACCCTGTCGGGCGGCGAAAAGCGCCGCGTCGCGCTGTGCCAGCTGCTGCTGTCCAGCCCCGATATGCTGCTCTTGGACGAGCCGACCAACCACCTCGACGCCGAATCGGTCGACTGGCTGGAGCAGTTCCTGGTGCGTTACCCCGGCACCGTGGTGGCGGTGACGCACGACCGCTACTTCCTCGACAACGCGGCCGAGTGGATCCTCGAACTCGACCGCGGCCACGGCATCCCGTGGAAGGGCAACTACACCAGCTGGCTGGAGCAGAAGGAAGCGCGGCTGGAAACCGAATCGAAGCAGGAGCTCGGCCGCATCAAGACGATGAAGCAGGAGCTCGAGTGGGTGCGGCAGAACCCGAAGGCGCGCCAGGCCAAGTCGAAGGCGCGTCTAGCGCGTTTCGAGGAGCTGAACTCGGTCGAATACCAGAAGCGCAACGAGACGCAGGAAATCTTCATCCCGGTGGGCGAACGACTGGGCGACAAGGTCATCGACTTCCACAACGTGTCGAAATCCTTCGGCGACCGCCTGCTGATCGATAACCTCAGCTTCAGCGTGCCGCCGGGCGCGATCGTCGGCATCATCGGCCCCAACGGCGCCGGCAAGTCGACCTTCTTCAAGATGATCACCGGCCAGGAAAAGCCGGATTCCGGCGAAGTCGAGATCGGCCAGACGGTCAAGCTCGCTTACGTCGACCAGAGCCGCGATGCCTTGAGCGCAGACAAGACCGTGTTCGACGAAGTCGCCGAAGGCCGCGACATTCTCACCGTTGGCCGCTACGAGACGCCGTCGCGCGCCTATCTCGGCCGCTTCAACTTCAAGGGCGGCGACCAGCAGAAACGGGTCGGCAATCTCTCGGGGGGCGAGCGCGGCCGCCTGCATCTGGCGAAGACGCTGATCGCCGGCGGCAACGTGCTGCTGCTCGACGAACCCTCGAACGACCTCGACGTGGAAACCCTGCGTGCGCTGGAAGACGCGTTGCTGGAATTCGCCGGCTGCGTGCTGGTGATCTCGCACGACCGCTGGTTCCTCGACCGCATCGCCACCCACATCCTCGCTTTCGAGGGCGACTCGCAGGTGGTGTTCTTCCCCGGCAACTACCAGGAATACGAAGCCGACAAGAAGAAACGCCTGGGCGAGGAAGGTGCGAAGCCCAGGCGCATTCGCTACAAACCCATCAGCCGCTGAATCGAATCATGAAGCCCAGCCCCCAGCCATCTGCCCTGCGCTTCCTGCCTCTTGCGGCAGGCGTGTTGGTGGCAAGCCTGGCATGGATGCTGTTGCAGTCCTTCGTCTGGCTCGATCAGGCGCGGCGCCACCAGGCCGAGCGTGCAGTGCTGCAGGCCGAGGCCGCGACGGTGCGGTCGCGCCTGGAGTCGGAGCTGAATGCGACGCTGTCGCTGAGCCTGGGATTGTCGACTTTCGTGCTGACCAAACCGGACTTCACGGAAGTTGACCTGGCGCAGGTGGCCGAATCGCTGATCCGCCTGCAGCCGGCGATTCGCAGCGTGGCGATCGCGCCGGACAACGTGATTCGCTACATCCATCCGCGCACGGGCAACGAGAAGGCGCTGGGCCTGAGCTATATGGACACGCCCAACCAACGCGACGCGGTGCTGCACCTGATGCGCGAGCAGCGCCCGGTGACGGCGGGCCCGATCGATCTGGCGCAGGGTGGCGTCGGCATCATCAACCGCATTCCCATCCTGTTCAGCCGGCCGGAGGGCGAGCCGTACTACTGGGGGCTCGCCTCGGTGGCGATCGATCCGGCGCCTATCTTCGAACGTGCCGGCGTCCGCACTGACGCGGATGAAGGCCCGCGCTTCGCCCTGCGTGGCCGCGACGGACTGGGGGCCCAAGGCGAGACTTTCCACGGCGACGCCGGCTTGTTCGACAGCCCTGAGGCTGTGCTGATGGAAGTCGTCATTCCGGGTGGCCGCTGGCAACTAGCGGCGGTGGCGCCTGTCTCGGCAGTCGGGCCGGGCGCCTGGGGGCAGCTGCTGCTGGCGGCGCTGGCGGCCCTGGCGGGCGGCTTGGTGGCCTACCCGGTGTCCGTGCACCAGCGTATCCGCAGCATGGCGCTGCACGACAACCTCACCGGCCTCGCCAATCGCTACCAATTCAATCTGCGCGGGCAGGACATGTTTGCGCTGGCCCGGCGCAGCGGCTGCCGGCTGACCCTACTGAATATCGATATCGACGACTTCAAGAACATCAACGACACCTACGGCCACGCCGCCGGCGATGCCGTGCTGGTCTATGTGGCCGACACGCTGCTCGCCTGTTGCCGCGAGTCCGACCTGCTGGCGCGGGTGGGCGGCGACGAATTCGTGGCGCTGCTGCCGAACACCCCGGCCGGGCACTCGCTGGATGCCCTGCTCGAACGCCTGCATCGCGCCATCGATGTCATGCTGCCAGGCACGGATGTTCCCATCCGGCTGCACATCAGCATCGGGGTGGCAACCTGCAGCGAGGCTACGCCTACCCTGGATGCCCTGATGCGCAAGGCGGACGAAGCGATGTATCGCGCCAAGGACAACGGCCCGCCCGTGGCGCAGCCTGCCTGATAGTCAAGGACACTACCCCATGATTCTCGACACCCTGTCCCAAGCGGAACGCTATGGCGCGCTGCATCCCCTGTTCCCGCAGGCTTTTGAATTCCTGCGCGGCACCGATCTGCATGCAATGGCGCCGGGCATGCACACGATTCAGGGCGAGCGGCTGTTCGCCATCGTCGAGGACTGCGGCGGCCGCACCCGTGCCGAAGCGAAGCTGGAATGCCACCGCCGCTACATCGATATTCAGCTGGTGCTGGAAGGCATCGACGAGATGGGCTGGAAACCGCTGGCCGAATGCCTGGACCCGGCGACCGAGCATGATGACGCGCGTGACATCCGCTTTTTCAACGATGCGCCAGCGAGCTGGATCGCCACGCCGCCGGGGTCGTTCTGTCTGTTTTTTCCCGACGACGCGCACGCGCCGCTGGTCAGCGCCGGCAGGATCCGCAAGGTGGTGCTGAAAATCGAACTCGCTTCCGGCATGCAAGAATAAGCCCGCATGGCCGTTTAATCGCTTAACCGTCGGTCCCGAATCCAGACATGCGATATGCGCTGCTGTTTCTAGTGAGCTGGTGTTGTGCCCCTGCGCAGGCAGCCGTGCCGACGCCGGTGTTCGTCCTGCATGCCTACAGTCAGGAATATCCGTGGACCCGCGGCCAGCATGAGGGCTTCGTCGCGGCGCTGAATGCGGACACGGCGCGGGCGTACGACCTCAGTGTCGAGTATCTCGACACCAAGCGTGTCGGCTACAGTGCCGCCCATGCCGACCTGATCGGCGATCACCTGCGGCAGAAATATCGCGGTTATCGGCCCGCGGCGATCTATGTCACCGATGACAACAGCCTGTCCTTTGCGCGGTCCCATCTGGCGGCGGTGTTCCCAGGCGTACCGGTGTTCTTTTCCGGGGTCAACAATATCGACGTACGCACACAGATCGATCCGGCACGTATCACCGGCGTGTTCGAGAAAAAGGAGATCATCCCCAACCTCGATCTGATGCGTCAGTTCGATCCCGACATCCGCGAAATCCTGATCGTCGGCGATGCGAGCGAAACCTTTCTCGCCATCGAAAGCGAGATCACGCAGGCCTTGCGGCAGCATCCTGATATCCAGGCCACTTTCATTTCTGCGCGCAGCATCGACGATCTGATCGAACGCCTGCGTGCGCGCAACGAGCGCTTCGTGTTTCTGACGACACTGGGCACCATGGCCGATCGCGACGGCCGCACGCTCACGCTGCCCGAGACCGTGAAAGCCATCGTGGGCAGCGGCCGCTTCGTCGTGTTCAGCATGGAGGACGCCTACCTCTATCCGGGTGTGCTCGGCGGCTACGTCACCAGCGGGCCGCGCCAGGGGCAGGCCGCCGCCCAGCTACTGATCCGGCATCTGGCCGGCACGCCGCTCAGCGCGCTACCGCCGAACGAGAACAGCCCCAACGCGTATATCGTGGACGAAACGGAGCTGTTGCGCGCAGGACTCAGCCTGCCTGGCGACATCGCGCGGCAGGTGCGGCTCATCAACAGCCCGCCCTCGTTCTACGAAGCCAATCGCTCGACCATCATCGGCATGCTGTATGGCTTGGCCGGGCTGCTGTTCATCAGCCTGGCGCTGTCGCTGCTGCTGTTCGCCAGAAAGAACCGGCAGATCGCGCGCGCCTCGCGGCAGGTGGGCGACATCAAGGACAGCCTCGATCGCGCGCAGCGCATTGCGCAGATGGGGAACTGGGACTGGCTGATCCAGGAGAAGCGACTGTTCTGGTCGGAGGGTATCTATCGTCTGTTCGGTGTCGATGCGACTGAATTCAAAGCCAGTTATCAGGCTTTCCTCGATCGTGTGCATCCGGACGATCGGGTGGCCGTCGAGGCGGCCGTCAGCCGTGCGATGGAAACCGGGCAGTCGTATGCGATCGATCATCGCATCGTGCGTCCGGACGGCAGCGTTCGCGTCGTACACGAAAGCGCGGAAGTACAGATGGAAGGCGACATCCCCGTCCGCATGATCGGCACGGTCCAGGACGTCACCGCCTGGAAGCAGGCGGAGCAGGCTTTGCGCGAGAAGGATGCGCACCTCGAGTACATCGCCTACCACGATGCCCTGACCGGCCTGCCGAACCGCGCCCTGCTGATGGACCGGCTGCGCCATGCCGCCAGCCGCGCCGACCGTGCAGGCACGCGCATGGCAGTGCTGTTCATCGACCTGGACCGCTTCAAGACGATCAACGACAGCCTCGGTCACGCCATCGGCGACGCCGTGCTTCAGGCGGTGGCCGGTCGCCTGAAGGCCCTGGTGCGCGACGAGGACACGCTGTCACGCCTGGGCGGCGATGAGTTCGTGGTGCTGCTCGAAAGCGTCCGCGACAGCGCGGCGGCCGCGATGGTGGCAGAGAAAATCATTCACACGCTGGAAAAGATGCTGCATATCGGCAACTATCCGCTGCACATTTCCGCCAGCGTCGGCATCAGCGTCTATCCCGAGGACGGTCGCGACGCCGAGACGCTGCTGAAGCATGCCGATGCCGCCATGTACAAGTCGAAGGAACGCGGCCGCAACACCTTCCATTTCTACGAGCAGGGCATCACCGAACGGGCGATGCGGCGCATCCAGCTGGAAACGCGGTTGCGCAGCGCGTTCGAGCAGCACACGCTGACGCTGCATTACCAGCCGCTGGTGCGCCTCGACAGCCGGCGCATCTGCGGTGCCGAGGCCCTGCTGCGCTGGATCGACCCGGAAGAAGGCGCGATCCCGCCCGACCATTTCATCCCGCTGGCCGAAGAGACCGGCCTGATCGTGCCGCTCGGCGAATGGGTCATCCGCGAGGCCTGCCTCGCGCTGAAGCGCTGGGAGCGCGAGGGAATCTCCCTTGAGAACTTTGCGCTGCACATCAATCTGTCCGGCAAGCAGCTGCTTCAGAAGGACCTGCCGCAGCGGCTGGCGACCCTGTTTGCCGAAATCGGCGTGGCACCCGCGCACATCGTGCTGGAACTGACCGAAAGCAGCATCATGGAGAGCGAGGCCATCGGCCTGGAGATCATGACGGCGCTGCGTCAGCTCGGCCTCAGCATTGCCATCGACGATTTCGGCACCGGTCACTCCTCGCTGAGTCGCCTCAAGCTGCTGCCGATCAGCGAGCTCAAGATCGACCGCAGCTTCATCCGCGACATCGCCGCCGACGCGGACGATGCCGCCATCGTCCAGGCCATTCTGTCACTGTCGGCCAACCTGGGGCTGCAGGTGATCGCCGAAGGCGTCGAACACGCGGAGCAGGAGGCGTTCCTGACGCAGCACGGCTGCCTGCTGGCGCAGGGTTATTACTATGCGCGGCCGATGCCCGAGTCCGAGCTGCGGGCACTGCTGGCCGGCGCGCAGTCTTTTCCCATGACAGTCAGCACGATCTAGCGGAGACAGGCTGCATTCAGTAGTGCGGGGGAATCTCGTCGCGCGGGGCGCGTGTCTCATCCGGCGCCGCGTCCTGGATCTGCTGGTGTAGCAGCCGCAGTTGCTGCTGCAATGAATCGAGCTGGCCCTGCTGGCGGGCCACGGTCTGGTTGAGCGTGTCGAGCAGGTCTTCGGCGAAGGCGAGCTTGGTTTCGAGTTCGACGAGGCGGGATTCGGTCATGGCTGACTGGCCTGGGGGAGCAGGGGGACGACGAGTTTTTCCAGCCGGGGATAATGCACCTGCCCGGCGATCTTGTGGCGAATCCGTCCATCGGTATCGACGATGAACGAGGTCGGCACACTGGCCACGTTGCCGAAGGCGGCGGCCACCGAGGCATTGGTCGGCGCGGCCATGAAGGCGTAGTCCTTGTCCTGCATCCAGGCGGCGACTTGCTCCGGGGTGTCGTCGATGCTGATCGAAATCACCTCAAAACCCCGGTCGCGATGGTCTTTCCAGAAGCGGTCGATCACCGGCTTTTCCTTGCGGCAGTAGGGGCACCAGGTCGCCCAGAAGTTGACCAGCACCACCCTGCCCTTGAGCGTGTCGCTGGTCAGCGTCCGGCCGTCGGGCAGGGTCACGGCCCAGGGAGGGGCGGGGCGATCCTCCTCGCTGACCTCGGCTGGCGGGCGAAACCACAGATACGCGACCAAACCCAGTAAAATCAGGGTCAGCGGACTGGGCGTCCATTTCTTCAGGGTCTGTTTATCCATGCTGTGGCTCAAAGCGTTTCATATCGTGATGGTGGTCAGCTGGTTCGCCGGACTGTTCTATCTGCCGCGCCTGTTCGTCAACCTGGCGATGGAAAGCAACGATGCAGCCTACGACCGCCTGCTGCTGATGTCGCGCAAATTGTATCGGTTCGTCTCGCCGATCATGTGGTTGACGCTGATTACCGGCATCTGGCTGTGGCTGGCGTATTTTCCGCTCAGCATGAACTGGATGTGGGCAAAGCTGATTCTGGTCGCCGGACTGGTCGGCTATCACCATGTCTGCAAAAGCCTGCTGCGCCAGTTCGAAGCCAGACAGAACACCAGGTCGCATGTTTGGTTCCGCTGGTTCAATGAAATACCGGTGATTGTGCTGCTGGTCGTGGTGTTGCTGGTGGTATTCAAGCCGTTTTAAGCCTGTCATTGCGAACGGAGTGAAGCAATCCAGTCAGACCATCCATTCGAGCGGCAAGCTGGATTGCGTCGTCCTCGTTCCTCGCAATGACAGCTTGAGTCCGTACGCTATTTTTCGATCTTCCCAGGAAAGCCCCGTTTGAAACCCCAGTCTCCCAATACCCCGCCCCGTCGCAGCAAAACGCCGCATCCGGTCCGCCCCGAGCGCGAGGCGCTGCCGCCGGCCAGCCATTTCGCCACCTGCCCGCGCGGGCTGGAGGCGCTGCTCGAAACCGAGCTTGTGGCCGCCGGGGCGCAGGTGGTGCGCCAGGTGCCTGCCGGCGTGCTGTTCATGGCGGACACCACGGCCGAAATGCGCGTCAACCTGACTTCGCGCATCGCCACCCGCATCCTGCGCAAGGTCGGCTACACGCGCTACCGCAAGGAAGAGCACATCTACCGTGCCGCGCTCGACCTGCCGTGGCCGGAGTGGTTCGACGTGAATAAGACCATCGCGGTCAAGGTCGGCGCGCAGAATGCGCCGCTGAAAAGCCTCAACTTCATCACGCTGAAAATCAAGGACGCGATCTGCGACCGCTTCCGCGAGGAGACGCGCGAGCGGCCCAGCGTCGACACCGACGCGCCCGACGTGCCGGTCTACGCCTTTTTCACCCCGGATGCGGTGACCTTCTACCTCGACACCTCGGGCGAGCCGCTGTTCAAGCGCGGCTTCAAGCGCGAGGCAAGCGCAGCGTCGCTGAAGGAAAACCTCGCTGCCGGCCTCTTGATGCTGTCCGGCTGGGTGCCCGGCATGCCGCTCTTGGACCCGATGTGCGGCGCCGGCACGATTCTGCTCGAAGCGGCCGACATGGCCTTGAACCGCGCGCCGGGGCGGGGGCGGCATTTCGCGTTCGAGCACTACCGCGATTTCGACGCGGCACTGTGGAAGCGCATCAAGGCCGAGGCACAGGCGCGGGAAAAGCCGCTCCCGGCCCAACTGCCGATTTTCGGCGCCGACCAGGACCGCTGGGTGCTCGACAAGGCGCGCAACAACCTCGACGCCGCCGGCTACGCCGACGCCATCGAGCTGAAAGTGTCCGATGTGCTCGAGTTGAAGGCGCCGACGCCGGTCGGCGTGATCGTCACCAACCCGCCCTACGGCGAACGGCTGGGCGAGGCCGAGGACTTGGCCGCGTGGTATCCGTTGCTGGGCGACTGGCTGAAAAAGCATTTCGCCGGCTGGGAGGCGTGGATCATCTCCGGCGATCCGCTGTTGCCTAAGCTGCTCGGCCTCAAGGCCAGCCGGCGCATTCCGCTATTCAACGGTCCGATCGAAACCCGCTTCCTGCAGTACAAGCTGATTGCCGGATCGATGCGGGATAAAAAACCCGCCGTCCCGGCCGAATGAGCGGAACCGCCGTTGCGGCGCGCGCGTCTGTCCTGAACCTTCCCTGACGAGCGCCTCATCATGATCACCGCATCGATCCGTCTCACCGGCACCCTCGACGATGGCGCCGAGGTATACCGCAGTTATTACCTGGTGGCCGACTTCGGTTCGTCGGGCAGCGGCAAGGCCTCGATCATTCCGATGTCGATCGGCGCGCCGATGCCGGACGACGAGCATCTGGCCGTGAAGTACGGCGGCGAGGAAGCCGCCCTGAAGGCGGCGGCCGAGGCGATCAAGGCGCTGCCGGGCAATCAGGGCCTGGAAGTGCGGGCCGTGATCAATCCGGAATAGCCTGGGTACCGATTTGACGGATCATCGGGGGGCCTTGCCGTGAAGTGGAGGCATCGATCGCTCGCTGGATTGCTGGCCCTCGTGCTGCTGTCCGCGTGCAGCACGACGAGCAATGTGCCGCTCAGCTCGCCGCTCAAACAGCCTCCCGCCGTCGAGACGTTACCCGGTTCAATTGCCATCCTGTATGCGGAAAACCTGCGGCATCACCAGTGCATCGCTGGAAAAGGCTATATCGCGGCTTCGTGGATGATCGAGCTGGGGGCGCCGAGCATCGGCATGTTCGATCAGATTTTTTCTGCATTGTTCGAGAACCCCGCGACGCTGCAAGCGGATGCCGCATCGCAGATTCCCGCCAACTCGAAAGGCGTGATCGAGGTCAGCTTGCTGAAGTACGACGGCTGCGAGGTGCGTTGGCCTATCGTAGGTCAGACGATCGAGGTGGCCTATCAAGCGACCCTGCGAACCAGCGATGGCGAGGTCATCGCGCGGTGGGAAGGCCGTGGACGCGCAGGGCCCACAGACAATCTGGAAGGCTATACGGAAAAGATACCGGGGGTCGGGGTCGAGACCCGCTACCTCGGGGCCTTGACCCACCTTGCGATGCGTCGGGCGGCGGCCGATTTTGTGATCAATGTGGAACGGGACCGGCGACTTCGTGCCTGGCTGAAAAAATGATCGCAGCATCCCATCCTTCGCGCATATTCAGTCTGCTGGCATGCCTGGCTGCTGTCCTGGTGTCGGGCTGCGCAGCGCCCACCCGAACCGAGGTCTCGTTCGATCCCGTCTCCCGGTCCGTGCAGGCCACCCGCGAGGCGGTCGTCCTGTTTCCATCGTATGTGGAGCACGGTAATGGCGCCACGACGTCCGATGGCCAGTCGAACCGCGCGCCGCAGGGCGCCGGCGAAGCCGATTTCATGCGCTGCCTGAAAAAGGAGCTTGAAAAGAATGTGTCGCATCGGGTGAAGCTGATCGACGCGGCAAGGTTTCAGGATGCCCTGTTTCCCTGGTTCGAACCGATGCACGCACCTTCAAGTGTCAAGGAACTGGAAGCCCTGCTGGCGCGACCCGTGGTGCGCCAGCGCATTGCCTCGCTGGGGGTGCGCTATCTGGTCAATATCGCCGGCAGCGCCGAATCCGATGGGTTCCCGGGGATGATTTGCGGCGCGGGCTATGGCGGCGGCGGTTGCCTGGGGCTGGCCTGGGAGAACAAGACGCATCGGGTGCACGCCGTGATCTGGGATGTCGTGCAGGGCACCCAGTCCGGCGCCTTGTCCACCAGGACGTCGGGCCGCTCTGTTTCATTCGCGTTCGTGATCCCGATCATCTTCGTGGCGAATACCGAAGGCGATGCCTGCAAGGCCCTGGCGTCTGAACTGGGGCGCCTGCTCGTCGATACCGCGGGCGCTGCGTCAGACGGCAGGTGAAGTCCGGGAATGCAGGGTGTCGGTAGCCATCCTGAATCCTTGCGCCGTCAGCGTGCTGCTGTTGCAGAAGGATCAGACGATATCCAGGTGATCGAGCCCCGCCATCATGTCGCGTCCCTTGGCTTCCTGGCCGTGCAGCTTGATCTTCAGACGCAGGTCGTTGAGGCTGTCGGCATTGCGCAGTGCATCCTCGTAGGTGACCAGGCCGGCCTCATAAAGGTCGAACAGCGCCTGGTCGAAGGTCTGCATGCCGAGTTCGCGCGACTTCGACATGAGCTCCTTGATTTCGTGAACATGCCCTTTGAAGATCAGGTCGGCGATCAGCGGCGAGTTGAGCAGGATTTCGACCGCGGCGACGCGGCCGGTGTTGCCCTTGCGCGGCAGCAGGCGCTGCGAAATGAAGGCCTTGAGGTTGAGCGACAGGTCCATCAGCAGCTGGTCGCGTTTTTCCTCGGGGAAGAAGTTGATGATGCGGTCGAGCGCCTGGTTGGCGCTGTTGGCGTGCAGTGTCGACAGGCACAGGTGGCCGGTTTCGGCAAAGGCGATCGCGTATTCCATGGTGTCGCGGTCGCGGATCTCACCGATCAGGATGACGTCGGGCGCCTGCCGCAGGGTGTTCTTCAGTGCCGAGAACCAGTTGTCGGTGTCGATGCCGACCTCGCGCTGGGTGATGATGGATTTCTTGTGCTCGTGCACGTATTCGATCGGGTCCTCGACCGTGATGATGTGGTCGCAGGCGTTTTCGTTGCGGAAGCCCACCATCGCCGCCAGCGACGTCGATTTGCCGGTGCCGGTGCCGCCGACGAAGATCACCAGGCCGCGCTTGATCATCGCGACGTCGCGCAGGATCGGCGGCAGGTTCAGCTCTTCCATCTTGGGAATCTTGGTGACGATGGTTCGCATCACGATGCCGACGCGGCCCTGCTGCACGAAGACGTTGACGCGGAAGCGGCCGATCTCGGGCGGACTGATCGCGAAGTTGGATTCGTTGCTTGCCTCGAAGTCCTTCCACTGCCGCTCGTTCATG
Organism: uncultured Thiobacillus sp.; assembly: GCA_964623745.1. GTDB lineage: Bacteria > Pseudomonadota > Gammaproteobacteria > Burkholderiales > Thiobacillaceae > Thiobacillus. The sequence goes on from CAZUVC010000003.1 coordinate 78,266, forward strand.
ATCGAACGCGCCAGTTCGCTGGTGTGCGCAGGTGTCAGGCTCTGGTTCGACACCGGGGTGATCTTGCCGTCGACCTTGATTGCGGGCGGAAAGCCGGCGGTGATGAAAAGGTCGGACGCGTTCTTCGCCAGCATCAGGCGCAGCAGGTCGTGAATGGTTTTTTCAGCGTTCATTGATCAATCCTTGGCTCTGGTTGAGCTCAGCCCATGAAGGCATCTTTGTTTTGCGCAGCGTTGCGCGCCGCGCCCGGTGCGATGACGTTGCGGCGAACCAGGTCCTGCAGGCACTGGTCAAGCGTCTGCATGCCGATGTTGCCGCCGGTCTGGATCGAGGAATACATTTGCGCGACCTTGTTTTCGCGAATCAGGTTGCGGATCGCGGGGGTGCCGATCATGATCTCGTGCGCCGCCACCCGGCCGGTTCCATCCTTGGTTTTCAGCAGCGTCTGCGAGATCACCGCGCGCAGCGATTCGGACAGCATCGAGCGCACCATCTCCTTTTCGGCGGCCGGGAACACGTCGACCACACGGTCGATGGTCTTGGCGGCGGACGAGGTGTGCAGCGTGCCGAACACCAGGTGGCCGGTTTCGGCCGCGGTCAACGCCAGGCGGATGGTTTCCAGGTCACGCAATTCGCCGACCAGGATCACGTCCGGGTCTTCCCGTAGCGCACTGCGCAGCGCGTTGTTGAACGACAGCGTGTGTGGGCCGACTTCGCGCTGGTTGATCAGACATTTCTTGCTCTGGTGGACGAATTCGATCGGGTCTTCCACCGTCAGGATGTGGGCATACTGGTTCTCGTTGACGTAGTCCATCATCGCCGCCAGCGTGGTCGACTTGCCGGAGCCGGTAGGGCCGGTTACCAGCACGATGCCGCGCGGCTGGTCGGAGATTTCCTTGAAAATCGGCGGGCAGTTGAGCTCTTCCAGCGTCAGCACTTTCGACGGAATGGTCCGGAACACCGCACCGGCACCGTATTGCTGGTTGAAGGCGTTGACCCGGAAGCGCGCCAGCGAGGGGATCTCGAACGAGAAGTCGATTTCCAGCGTCTCCTCGTACACCTTGCGCTGGCTGTCGTTCATGATGTCGTACACCATGCGGTGCACGTCCTTGTGGTCCATCGGCGGCAGGTTGATGCGGCGGATGTCGCCATTGACCCGGATCATTGGCGGCAGGCTGGCGGACAGGTGCAGGTCGGATGCCTTGTTCTTGACGGAGAATGCGAGCAGTTCGGAAATGTCCACGCGTGCCTCGTTCAGTATTGGGTAGGGTTTTGTCAGATAATAAGCGATATGGATAACGGCCCCGATGCGCGCAAACTTGAGCCTGACCTGAGCGGTGCCGCCGGCACGCCGTGTGGGCGTTTGCAGGCGGTGCAGGCGCGAATTGCCGCTGCTGTGGCCGCAGCGGGGCGCGACGCCGCGACGCTTCGCCAGCTCGCCGTCAGCAAGACCTTCGATGCCGCGGCGGTACGCGACCTCGCAGCCTGCGGCCAGCGCGCGTTCGGTGAAAACTACGTGCAGGAAGCGCTGGACAAACAGGCCGCTCTGCAGGACCTGCCGCTCGAATGGCATTTCATCGGGCCGATCCAGAGCAACAAGACGCGGGCGATCGCCACGCATTTCAGCTGGGTGCACAGCGTCGACCGGCTGAAAATTGCCGAACGGCTGTCGGCACAGCGCCCGCCCGGCCTGCCGCCGCTGCAAATCTGCATCGAGGTGAATGTCAGTGGCGAAGCCAGCAAGAGCGGCGTGCCGCCGGCCGAGCTCAGTGGGTTGGCCGAGGTCGTGTCGACGCTGCCCGGTGTGAAGTTGCGGGGCCTGATGGCGATTCCGGCGCCGACGCCGGATGCCGCAGCGCAGCGCGCTGCGTTCCGGCAGGTGCGTGAATTGTTCGACGCGCTGCGCGCACGCGGCCACGCGCTCGATACCTTGTCGATGGGCATGTCGGGCGACCTGGAAGCAGCAATACTGGAGGGCGCGACCATCGTTCGGGTCGGTACCGCCCTGTTTGGTGAGAGGACAAAACATGCATAAAGTGAGTTTCATCGGCGGCGGCAACATGGCGGCCGCGATCATCGGCGGCCTGATCGCCAGCGGCACCCAGCCCACCGACATCGAAGTGGTCGAGATCAATTCCGATGCCCGGGCGCAGCTGTCTGCGCGCTTTGGCGTCGTGACCCACACCGATTTGTCGCAGGCGCGGCTGCATGGCCTGGTCGTGCTGGCGGTCAAGCCGCAGACCCTGCCCGACGTGGCGGCTGCGCTGGCTTCAAAGCTGGCCGGCCAGCTGGTGGTGTCGATCGCCGCCGGGGTGCGGGTGGCCGATCTTGCCCGCTGGCTGGGCGGACACAACCGGATCGTGCGTGCGATGCCGAACACCCCGGCGCTGGTGCAGGCCGGGATTACCGGCCTGTTTGCGGCACCTGCCGTTGGCCAGGACGCGCGCTCGCAGGCAGAGGCTGTGATGCGTGCCGTCGGCGGCGTGGTGTGGGTGGACGACGAGCCGCAGCTGGACGTAGTCACGGCGGTGTCGGGCAGCGGCCCGGCCTATGTGTTTTATTTCATCGAGTCGCTCGAAGCTGCCGGCGTGGCGCAGGGCTTGCCGTCTGAAACCGCGCGCCAGCTGGCGCTGCAGACTTTCTTCGGCGCGGCCAAGCTGGCCTTGGAATCGGGCGAGGAGCCGGGCGTGCTGCGACAGCGCGTCACCTCGCGGGGCGGCACCACCGAGCGCGGCATTGCCGTGCTGGAGGCGGCGGCGGTCAATCTGGCCATCAGCCAGGCGGTGGAAGCCGCCAGCCGTCGCAGCGCCGAACTCGGCGATGAACTCGGGAGACTCGCGTGATCGAAGCCGCGCTGAAATTCCTGATCCAGACGCTCGGCAACCTGTTCGTGATCGCGGTGCTGCTGCGTTTCATGATGCAGCTGTTCCGGGTGCCGTTCCGCAATCCGTTCGCGCAGTTCATCGTCGCCCTCACCGATTTCGCGATCAAGCCGCTGCGCCGCGTGGTGCCGGGGCTGTTCGGTCTCGATCTGGCCTGCCTGCTGCTGGCGTTTGTGGTCGAATTTCTCGTCGTCGTGGCCTCGTACTGGCTGGACGGCTTTCCGTTCGCGCTCGCCGGCAGCCGGGTGTGGCCGGTGATGCTGGGGCTGGGGGCGGTGCGGCTGCTGAGCCTGACGGTGTACCTGATCATCGGCCTGACGCTGGTGCGCGCGGTGCTCTCGTGGGTCAATTCGAATAACCCGTTGATGCCGGTGGTGTACGAGTTGTCCGAACCCTTTCTGCGTCCGCTGCGGCGGGTTGTCCCGATGGTGGCCCAGATCGACCTGACGCCGCTGGTGCTGTTCATCCTGTGCCAGCTGGTGCTGATGGTGCCGGTGCTGGCGATGGAACGCGCCCTGCTGGGCGCTCTCTGAGCGTACGGTGGACAGCAGCCCTCCGGTCTGGGCGCGACGCGACGGCGCCGACTGGCTGCTCGACCTGCACGTGCAGCCCGGGGCGAAATGCACCGCTGTGCTGGGCGAGCACGGCGGTCGCCTGAAGCTAAAGATTGCCGCACCGGCAGTCGATAATAGAGCGAATGTGCGTCTGCTGGGCTGGCTGGCCACGCAGCTGGGCGTGCCGAAAGCCTCGGTATGCCTGGTGCGGGGCGAGACTTCGCGGCAAAAAACCGTGGTGGTGCGGGGGGTCGAGATGCCCTGGCTTGATATCGAGAACAGTCAAATAAAATGAGCATCCATCTGGAACAGGAAGTCGCCGATTTCAGCGAACGGCGCATGCGGCTGGCCGCCGCGATCGCCGACTATGCCGACTGGCTCGACCGCCGCCACGGCATCGACGCCGAGCGCACGCTGCGGCTGACCGACACGGCGTCGAACCTGCGTCAGGACAAGCTGGTGGTGGCCTTCGTCGCCGAGTTTTCGCGCGGCAAGAGCGAGCTCATCAACGCCCTGTTTTTTGCCGACCATGGCCAGCGCCTGCTGCCTTCCGACGCCGGCCGTACCACGATGTGCCCGACCGAGCTGTTTTCCAACCCGGACGACGCGCCGAGCCTCAGCCTGCTGCCGATCGAAACGCGCCGCCGCGAGGATTCACTGGCACGCTTGAAGCACATGCCGATCGAGTGGTGCCGTGTTTCGCTCGACCCCAGCGACCCGCGCCAGCTGCGCGACAGTCTGAAAAAACTCACCGAGACCCAGCTGATGCCGGCGGTGGACGCGATCGAACTCGGCCTGTGGAATGGCGAGGACGAAAGCGAACGCCACCACCTGCGCGCCGATGGCACCGTTGAAGTGCCGGCCTGGCGCTACGCCATGATCAATTATCCGCACCCGCTGCTGCAGGCCGGGCTGACGATCCTGGACACGCCGGGACTCAACGCGCTGGGCACCGAGCCGGAGCTGACGCTGTCGGTCATTCCCAACGCACATGCGGTGATGTTCCTGCTGGCGACCGATACCGGCGTCACCCGTTCCGACCTCGAAATCTGGCAGAAGCACGTGCATCGCCATGCCAACTACCACGTGGCAGTGCTGAACAAGATCGACATGCTGTGGGACGAGCTGAAAAGCGAAGCCGAAGTGCAGGCCACCATCGAGCGTCAGGCCGAGGAGGCCGCGCGCGTGCTGAAACTGCCGCGCAGCCGGGTGTTCACCGTGTCGGCGCAGAAGGCGCTGGCCGCCACCATCCGCGGCGACGCGGCGCTGCGCGTGCGCTCCGGCATCGAGTCGCTTGAATATCTGCTGGCGCATCAGGTGATCCCGGCGCGGCGCGACATGCTCTATCACGCGGTCAGCCACGATGTGATTGCGCAGCTGGATGAGAGCCGCATCGACCTGTCCGCGCAGATCAAGCGCCGCAGCGACGAACTGATCCAGCTCAATCAGCTGTCGGGCAAGAACCGCGAGATGATCGAGCAGTCACGCGCCGCCCTGCAAAAGGAAAAGGACAGCTACGACGCCACCGCCGACCAGTTCCGCGCCACCCGCCGAATGATGCAGGCGCAGGGCCAGCATCTTCTGTCCAGCCTGTCGGAAGAAACGCTGGGTGAAATCTGCAAGGCCGGTCGCGAGGCACTGGAAAGCAGCTGGACCACGCGCGGCCTGACCAGCGGCATCCGCCAGCTGAGCGAGCAGATGAGCGGGCGCATCCAGCAGGCGAGCCAGCTGGCGGACAACATGCTGGATGTGCTGGACCAGGCCTACACCCGCTTTCATCGCCAGCATCAGCTGCCGAAAATGCAGGTGCCGCGCCTCGACCTCGGCGCCTACCGCAACCGGCTCAATGGGCTGATGCGCGAGACCGAAGCCTTTTGCAAGGACCCTGCCAACCTGATGCTGGAAAAGCGTTTCATGATCCGGCGTTTTTATGCCGGCCTCGCCGAGGAGGCCCGCAAGGCTTTCAACCTGGCGCGTACCGAAGCCGAACGCTGGCTGCGCATTGCGCTGGATCCGATCATGACGCGCATCCGCGAGCACAAGCAGTACCTCGACATGCGTCTCGCCAGCCTGCAGAAGATCCTGGAAAACATGGGCACGCTGCACACCCGCATGGCCCAGATCAAGCAGGAAATCGGCACGCTGCGCCGCGAGAAGACGGAACTCGAGCGCATCGCCGCACAGCTGACCGCCTGATCCGGCGGTTCAGCCGCCGTTCAGGCGGGCGAGCAGCGGCGCAGTCTTGTCGGGATCGGTGTTCCTCAGCAGCCGTTGCGCGGCCGGCGTCAGTTCTTCCAGATGCGATTTCAGCACCTGCTGCTTCACCTGCAGCAGGCTGGCCGGGTGCATCGAAAACGTCCGCAGTCCCAGTCCCAGCAGCAGTCGCGTCAGCAGCGGGTCGCCCGCCATCTCGCCGCACACCGACACCGGCTTGCCCGCCTTGGCGCCGGCGCGCAGCGTGTGCTGAACCAGGCCGAGCACGGCCGGATGCAGCGGGTCGTACAGATGGGCCACGCTGTCGTCGGCGCGGTCGATCGCCAGCGTGTACTGAATCAGGTCGTTGGTGCCGATCGACAGGAAATCCAGCTGTTCGGCAAAGAAGGCCGCCGACAGCGCGGCGGCTGGCACCTCGATCATGCCGCCAATGGGGATGCCTTCGTCGAACTTCAGGCCGTCCTTGCGCAGGGAGGCCTTGGCCTCGTCGATGCGCTGCAGTGTCTGCCGCAGTTCCATGAAGCTCACCAGCATGGGGATCAGCATGCGCACCTGGCCGTGCGCCGATGCGCGAAGGATCGCGCGCAATTGGGTATGGAACAGGCCCGGCTCGGCGAGGCACAGGCGGATCGCGCGCAGGCCGAGCGCCGGGTTGTCAGCGACGGTGTGGCCCCAGGGCGCCTGCTTGTCGGCGCCGAGGTCGAGCGTGCGGATGGTGACCGGCTTGCCGTCCAGTGCCTCGGTCACTGCGCGGTAGGAGGCGTATTGTTCGTCCTCGTCCGGCAGATCGCTGCGGTTGAGAAAGAGGAATTCGCTGCGGAACAGGCCGATACCGTGCGCGCCCGAGGTTTTCACCGCAGCGATGTCGTCCAGCAGTTCGATGTTGGCCATCAGTTCGATCGGCACGCCGTCGAGCGTGGCCGACTTGCTGGTCTTCAGCCGCTTCAGCTTGTCGGTATCGATGCGCCACTGGTTCTGCCGCAGCCGGTATTCGGCCAGCACCGCTTCGTCCGGGTTGACGATCACCACGCCGTCGCGGCCGTCGACGATCAGCAGGTCGTGGTCGCGGATCAGGCCGCGCGCATTGTGCAGCGCCATCACCGAGGGCATGCCCATGCTGCGCGCCAGAATCGCGGTGTGCGAGGTGGTGCCGCCGAGATCGGTGATGAAGGCGGCGAAGTGCACGTTCTTGAAAATGACCATGTCGGCCGGCGACAACTCGTGCGCGACCAGGATGCGCTCGCTGTCGAAGTCGACGTCCAGCGGCAGGTGGCTGGGGTGGCCCATCAGCGCCTTCAGCACGCGCTGCACCACCTGCACCACGTCTTCCTGGCGGCTTCTGAGGTAGGCGTCGTCGATTTCGTCGAAACGCGCGACCAGCGCCTCCATCTGCTGCGCCAGCGCCCATTCGGCGTTGCACTGGGTTTCGCGGATCAGGCGCTTGGGTTCCTCGGCGATCATCGAGTCGCCGAGGAACATCAGGTGCATGTCGAGAAATGCCGACAGCTCAGCCGGTGCGCCCGGCGGGATGTGGCTGCGCAGGATCTCGAGCTCGGCGCGGGTGGCGAAGATGGCCTCGTCGAAGCGCGCCAATTCATCCTTGATGTACTTGCGGTCGAGCATGTACTGCGGCACTTCCACGCGCGCATGGGACGTGAGGTGCGCATAGCCGATGGCAATGCCGCCGGACACGCCGATACCGTGCAGGCTGAAGCTCATGCAAGCTCCTCGCCGAAGCCGCTGGCGATAAGATCGGCCAGCGTATTGATCGCTTCCACCTCGTCCTCGCCGTCGGTTTCCAGCGTGATCGTGCTGCCCTTGGCGGCGGCCAGCATCATCACGCCCATGATGCTCTTGGCGTTGACCCGACGGCCGTTGCGCGACATGAAGACCTGGCTCTTGAAGCTGGAGGCCAGCTGGGTCAGGCGTGCCGACGGCCGCGCGTGCAGCCCCAGCTTGTTGACGACTTCAACGTCCCGTTGCTGCATGGCACATGGTCTCGGAAATATGGTTGATGCTGTTGCGTCCGCCGTCGACGATGCGCTCGATCAACTGCGGCAGCGCGAGCGTATCGCGGTAGTTCAGCGCCTTCAGCAGCATCGGCAGGTTGACGCCGGTGACGCCTTCGATGTGTGCGGGTTCGAGCAGACGGCACAGCGTGTTGCTGGGCGTGGCGCCGTACATGTCGGTCAGCACCAGGATGCCGTCGCCCTGGTCGAGCTCGGCGAGCCGCGCCTGCAGCGCCTTCTGGCGCTCGTCGGGGTCGGCGTGGCCGATGAAGTCGATCGTGGCCAGGCCGAGCGGGGGCTGGCCCAGGACGTGGGTGGCGCACTCGACCAGACTGTCGCCGAGCGAACCGTGTGCGACGATGAGGATGCCTATCATTGCGTGGAGTTCCGGCCAAAAGTCCTATTCTAGCGAAGCCGGGCCTGCATCGTCGGGGAGATGTAGGTTTTGCCCGTGTGATCCACTGCGACATAGTCTGAAATACCCAGCCGTGCCGCATGGTCGGCCAGCCCTGCCGCCCCTTCGATGAACAGTGGCTTCGACAGCGCATCCGAGCGCGTGCCGGCGCCAGCGCCGCGCACCAGAACGGTGACCGATTGCATGCCGGATGCCGGCATGCCGCTGCGCGGATCGATCAGGTGGCAGTAGCGGCGGCTATTCGCTTCAAAAAATCGCTGGTAATCGCCCGAGGTACCGATCGCTTCGCCGTCCAGCAGGTCCAGCGTGGTCAGCGTGCCCGGCTGGCGCGGATGCTGCACCCCGACGCGCCACGGGCGCTCGCCGTGGCGGCCGAGCGCGATCACGTTGCCGCCGATGTTCACCAGGGCGTTGTGGATGCCGTGCGCCTGCAGGATGGCCACGGCGTCGTCGAGCGCGCGGCCCTTGGCATAGCCGCCGAGGTCCAGTTGAACAACCGGGTTTCGACTCGATACTGACTTGGCGTCGATGACGAGGTCGGCCATGCGCGGCCGGGCCGCCAGCTGCGCCTGGATTGCCGCAGCCGCCGGCACCTGCGCCTGCGGCGTGTCGGCGTGGAAGCCCCACAGTGCGACCAGCCCGCCGATGGCCGGATTGAACAGCTCGCCGGATTGCGCGGCGAGCGCCTGTGCTTCCGCCAGCATGGCCGCGAGTTCGGGGGTCACCGGGGCGGGTTCGCCGCGCGCCAGCGCGGCGTTGAGCGCTGACAGCGCGCTGGGTTGCCAGGCATGCAGGCTGCGGTGGAGCGCGTCGAAGCGCGTCAGCACCGCGGCGGTCGCCTGCTGTGCCTGCGCTTCGGGCGCACCGTACACACTGACCTCAACCAGCGTGCCGAAGACATAGGCCTGCTGCGTATAAAGCGGCGGCGGACTGCAGGCGGCGAGCGCCCACACCAGCAGCAGCCACAACCCGTGCCGCAGAGGCCTCATGCGTGCTGCAGACTCACGGGCGCACCGCGGTGGAGTAATGGCGCTCGATCGCGGCAATGAATTGCGCGGCCACGTCGTGCCCCGCCTGCGCCATGATTTCCTGGAAGCCGGTGGGGCTGGTGACGTTGATTTCGGTGAGGCAGTTGCCGATCACGTCGAGGCCGGCGAGAAAGATGCCGTGGTCGCGTGCCCACGGCGCGACGGTGTCGGCAATGATGCGGTCGCGCGCCGACAGCGGCTGCACGCGTGCGGTGCCGCCGGCGGCAAGGTTGCCGCGCGTCTCGCCAGCCTGCGGGATGCGGGCGAGCGCCCACGGCACCACCTCGCCGTCGATCAGCAGGATGCGCTTGTCGCCGTCCCGGATCTCGGGCAGATAGCGCTGCGCCATGATGGCGCGGCCACCCTGCCGGGTCAGCGTCTCCAGGATGGCATTGCGGTTGGGGTCGGCAAGCGTCAGGCGGAAGATGCCGCTGCCGCCCATTTCGGTCAGCGGCTTGACGATGATGTCCTGCTGCTCGGCGAGAAAGGCGCCGATCTCGGTTGCGTCGGCGGACACCAGGGTGGGCGCGACGAACTGCGGAAAATTCAGGATCGCCAGCTTCTCGTTGAAATCGCGCAGGCTGGCCGGGCGGTTCAGCACCTGCGCGCCGTTGCGTTCGGCCACGCCGAGCAGGTGGGTGGCGAGCAGGTAATCCGTGTCCACCGGCGGATCGGTGCGCATCACCACGGCGTTGAAATCCTTCAGCAGCAAGATCTCGCTGTGGGCGATGCGATACCAGTCGTCGTCGCTGCGCACGTCGAGTGCGGCGCAGGCGGCACGCACGAAGCCGTCGCGGATGAACAGTTGGCGCGCCTCGCAGGCGAACACGGCATGCCCGTGCGCGGTGGCCGCGCGCATCATCGCCACCGAACTGTCCTTGTAGGCCTTGAGGCCCGCCAGCGGATCGACGATGAACAGCAGCTTCATGCGGCGACCACGTGCTCGGTCTCGTTGAGCGCTTCGTCGAGCTCGATGCTGGCCGCCAGCATCGCCAGCCGGGCGATCACGCCATAGGCATAGAAACGGTTGGGGGCTGAATCCGGATTGGCGCTGCGATCGGGCGTCAGGCAGGTCTCGTCGAACGCCAGCGGCACGAAGTGCATGCCGGGACTATTGAGGTTTTCGTCCGCGCCACGCCCGGTGTGCACGCGGTAGAAACCGCCGACGACGAAGTGGTCGAGCATGTAGACCACTGGCTCGGCGACCGCGCCGTTGATGCTCTCGAAGGTGTAGACGCCTTCCTGGATCAACACCTCGCTCACAGCCATGCCTTCCTTGCCGACCGCCATCTTGTTGCGCTGCTTGCGGTTGAGCTCGCGCACGTCCTCGGGCGACTTCACCGTCATGATGCCCATGCCGTAGGTGCCGGCGTCGGCCTTGACGATCACGAAGGGCGGCTGGTCGATGCCGTATTCGGCGTATTTGACGCGAATCTTGTCCAGCATGTCGCCGACTTTTTCTGCCAGGCAGTCTTCGCCCTGACGCACCTGGAAATCGATTTTCCCGCAGTGGTTGAAGTAGGGATCGATCAGCCAGGGGTCGATGCCGATCAGCCGCGCAAATTCGACGGCGATATGCTGGTAGGCGGCAAAGTGGCGCGACTTGCGCCGCGTCGACCAGCCGGCATGCAGCGGTGGCATGATGGTCTGCTCGATGTCTTTCAGAATCTCCGGCACCCCGGCCGACAGGTCGTTGTTGAGCAGCACCGCGCAGGGGTCGAAGCCCTCCAGTCCGATGCGATCGCCGCGGCGCACCAGCGGCTCCAGCGTGATCCGCCCGCCCCCCGGCAGCTCCAGCGTGGTCGGCTGGGTGACCTCGGGGATCAGCGTGCCGATGCGTACGATGAGGCCGGTCTGCCGCAGGATATGCGCCAGCACCGCCACGTTCTGCAGGTAGAACACGTTGCGCGTGTGGCTCTCCGGGATCAGCAGCAAACGTTGCGCATCGGGACAGATCTTTTCCACCGCGCCCATCGCCGCGTGGATCGACAGCGACATGAACGAGGGATTGAGATTGTTGAACCCGCCGGGAAACAGATTGGTGTCCACCGGCGCCAGCTTGAAGCCGGCGTTGCGGATGTCGACCGAGGTGTAGAACGGCGCCGACTGGTCCTTCCATTGCTGGCGAAACCAGTGCTCGATGGTCGGCTGGGCGTCGAGCAGGCGTTTTTCGAGTTCCAGCAGCGGGCCGGTGAGTGCGGTAGTGAGGTAAGGGACCATAAAATAGGCGGCTCCAGGAATGTTCTCATTTTAGGCCAAGCCGGATGTTTGACATCGTTTTGTTCCAACCGGAAATCCCGCCCAATACCGGCAACCTGATCCGTCTGGCGGCCAACACCGGCTGCCGGCTGCATCTGGTCGAGCCCTTGGGCTTTGACTTGTCGGACAAGCAGGTGGCGCGCGCCGGCCTCGACTACCACGACATGGCCTGCGTGACCGTGCACCCCGCCTGGGAGGCGGTGCGCGCCGCGCTGCCCGGCCGGCGTTGGTTTGCGCTCACCACCAAGGGTAGCGCGCGGTATGCCGACAGCGCATTCCGCGCCGGCGACGTGCTGCTGTTCGGGCCCGAGTCGCGCGGCCTGCCGGCCGAGGTGCTGGCGCAGTTCGACGACGCACACCGCCTGCGCTTGCCGATGCTGCCCGATTCGCGCAGCATGAACCTGTCGAACGCGGTCAGCGTGGTGGTGTTCGAAGCCTGGCGGCAGAACGGTTTTGCGGGAGGGGTGTGAATGAGCGGACTCGAATGGCTGGAAGCGCTGAGTTATGTCGTCACCATCATCGGCCTGCCGCTGGCGATCGGCGTCTATATCTACGACCGCCGCCGCGAGCAGCAGACCGACGAGGAGGAAATCTTCCTGCGGCTGTCCGACGAATACGCCGACTTCATGCGGCTGGTGATCGAGAATGCCGACCTGCATCTGCTGTCCCCGACCGCGAAGGGCGCGCTCAGCGAGGATCAGCAGGAACGCAAGCAGGCGCTGTTCGCCATCCTCGTCGCCCTGTTCGAACGCGCCTACGTGCTGGTGTACGAAGACGACATGAGCCGGCAGCAGGCGCGCTTGTGGCAGTCGTGGGAGGATTACATGCACGAGTGGTGCGCACGCGAGGATTTCCGCGCCGCACTGCCACCGTTGCTGACCGGCGAAGACTCCGGCTTCGTCGCCACCATCGAGCGCATCGCGGCGTCGGCCGCGCACCCGGCCGCCGCCTAGGACAGCAGTTGCGCTGCCTGCTGGCGGGTGTAGAAGCAATCCCCCTGCAGAAACCCGGCCTCCACACTGGCGCAGACCGCGATCACGCGCCCCTGCGCGTTGCGCGCCCGCACCAGTTCATCCGGCAGGCCGTCCAGCAGGTGCATCGGTGCTGGAGCGCCGTTGGCGAAACAGGCGCGGTAGACGCGGCCGCTGGCATGGTCCAGAAAGGCAGGCAGAAAACCGTGCGCACGGTTGTTGCGGCTGACGCCGCCGCTGCCCCGGAATACCCGGTTTTCCTTCCGCAGCACGCGGATGGAATACGGGGTGGGGGTGGCGGGTTGCATCAATGTCTCCTTGAATTGGCCGGCCGCATCATTCGGCAGGCAGGCCCTGCAGGATGCTGCCCTTGACCGGGCGCGACAGGAAGGTGCGTGCGACCAGCTTCCAGCTGAACGGGCGGGTGCGGTTCCACGGCATCAGCGACAGGAAGCGCGCCAGCGGGCAGTAGTCGACCAGCACCATCGCGGTGGTGCCGGCGAGCTGGATCCAGTAGATGAACTGTCCGTATTCCCACAAGCCGAACAGCAGCAGACCCAGATAGCCCAGCCGCACCTGCACCGGAAAGGCCGCCAGGCTGCGCTCGCGCGCGATGAAGTGCAGCGCTTGCACGCTGCACAGCACGATGACCGGGACGAAGCCCCAGGTGCCGCCGGTCAGACCGTAAAGCAGCAGCAGATCGGCGCCGAGCCAGTACCACCACGAAAAATGCTTGTTCATGAACATGATCAGGCCTCCTTGCGCGCGAAGAAATTGATCGCGTGCACGAACAGGTCCTTGGCGACCTTGGCTTCGGCGCTGGTGCCCTGGAAGCAGTTGAAGCGCTTGACGACACGGCCCTCCGCGAGGCCTGCCGCGGCAGCCAGTTCGTACAGCTCGGATTCGACCAGCGCGCCGCCGATGCAGGCCGCCCACAGGTCGGGATTGGCGCGCGCATCCAGCGTCAGCTCGCGCTGCACGATGACGTCGGCGAGCAGCAGGCGGCCACCCGGCTTCAGCACGCGATGGATTTCGCGGAACACCCGCAGCTTGTCAGGCGAAAGATTGACGACGCCATTCGACAGCACAACGTCGACGCTGGCGTCCGCCACCGGCAGCTGCTCGAAAAAGCCCTCGCGGATGTCGACGACTTCCGCCAGCCCGGCCGCCTCGGCCGCGGCGCGCGCCATGTCGCGCATGCCGGGCGTCATGTCGATGCCGATGACGCGCCCGTCCGGTGCCACCCGCCGCGCCGCCAGCAACAGATCCATGCCGGCGCCGCAGGCGTGGTCGAGCACCACCTGGCCGGGCCGCAGCGGGCCGACGGCCGCATCGCGCGTCATGTCGAGCGGGTTGCCGACGCCGGCAAAACGGGCGGTCGCAAGGTCCGGCAACGCGGCCAGTTCGTCCGCGTCGTAGCCCAGATGGCGCGCAGCATAGTCAGGACCGCGATGGAAGTGGAAGTCGCCTTCGGGCGCGCGGGCGACCGCCTCGTAGGTGGCGCGCACCTTGTCGCGCAGGGAGCCGGTATCGAATCCGGCGGGGCAATGACTGGCCATGATGGTCTCCTGTTGGATCGGGGTTAATTGACGAGCGGCGCCAGTGCCTCGGCAATGCGGCGTCCCTGCGGCTCGCTGATCATCGAGCCGATGACGCTGGCGAAGCGCGGGTCGTTGACGCCGGACAGGATGTACTGCCAGCGGTAGGCGCGGAGCACGGTGTCGTGAATGCGCGTGGCCTGCGCGGCGTCGAAGCGGCGGCCGCAGATGCTCAGGAAGTAATGGCTGTCGGCCTGCGCCTGCGCCTGCAGGATGCCGTCGACCGCACCCACCAGTTCGATCAGCTCATCCACCGCGCGGTCGCGTTCGGCTTCGTCGAGGCGTGCGTCTTCGCGCTGCCATTCCAGTTCGTCGAGGATCGCGTGCTGCGATTCCTCGCGCCAGTGGTAGAGGAAGACGTCCTTCCACAGCGGGTCGATGTCGGCTTCGGGTTCGATGCTGGAACGGTAATGCAGCTGGGTGAAGAGCTCGATGTGGCAGGTGAGCCCGAGTACGGCCCAGGTCGACTTGCCCAGCACCGCCGCGGCGACGGCGTTGGGTTCGGCGACCAGGCTGTAACCGGCCGGCATGCCGGCGTCCATCATGCGGTCGAGGCGGCGGAACAGCTCCTGGTGCTTCAGCTCCTCGTCGGAGAAGCGCACCAGCGCCTCGAGCGCGGTCTGGTCGCCGAGCCAGTGGTCGCGGCTGACATCCAGCACCTTGGCGCCGATGAAGCGTTCCACCAGGCCGAAGATGTTGGCGTAGGAGCGCCCCTGGATCTGCGAGAACAGGCGGCGCTCGTCGGCGCCGAGAAACTCGAGCCGGTCGGCAAACGACAAGCCGTCAGGCAGGAAGGGCAGGGCATAGTCGAAATCGCGTTCGCGGATCACGTCGCGGTCGATCTCCCAGCGGATGCGTTTCGAGACCTCGACGCACTTGGCGTAGCGCGAGGTGTCCGGGGTCAGGGTTTGGGTGTGCATGATGGGCTCCTGGATGGGGATTACAGTCCGACCAGCTGGGCGGACAGGCCGAACTGGCGGACGTGGTCGAGAATGACGCGGCCGCGGGTGCGGTCGGGGTCGTAGTTCACCTGCACCAGCTGCGGGCGGGCGCTGGGCGACACGGCGGTGACGCCATCGATCTGCACCAGCATGTTGCGCATGAAGGCGAGTTCATCGCCGCGGCTGGGCGGATCGACGTGGATGAGGACATTGGCTTGAGGCGTGCGCATGATGACGCTCCTTGGCTTGGGTTGAGAGGGCAGCAAGCGGTCGATGCTGTGACCGCTGCCGTTGATGTGCACTGTAGGCGCCTTGTGTAGCGGCCCTGTATACGAATGCGCACGGTTTTGTTGCCGCCCGGAAAGCGCCTTCAGGCGGCCTGCTTCTGCGCGACCGGGTCGGCGCGGACGATGACGGTCGCGCTGACTTCGGTGATCTCGTCGGCCGGCATGCCGGCGCGCCGCGCATGTTCGCGCACGGCTTCTGGATCGCTGGCCTGGTAGATGCAGACGGTGCCGATGCGGCCGTCGTCTTCATCGACCACGTAGCTGCGGATCCAGCGCACGCGGTCGGGCATTTCCTCGTTGCCCACGCGCGTCGAGCGTTGCGCGGCCAGCTCGAGTTCCTGCGGGGTTTGCCAGGCGTTGCGGCGGCGAATGACATAGGTGTTCATGGTTATCTCCTTGAATCGAAGGGCAGGGCGCGGCCTGTCCATGGAATGAAATCCCCCGCGCGGGATCGTCATGGGTGGCCGGCCCGGCGGGCCGTTACCCAGGCTGCAGACTACGCACCGCGTGTATCGGGGAGGTTGGGGAAACGCTGCGCGCGTGTTGCGATCAGGTACGCGGCGCAGGGGTGTACTGCCCTGCGTTCAGGCCGGCCGGTGTTACGGGTATACGGGGGGATTAGCGGGCGGGGGCGGGCGGCAGCATGCCGGCGAGCAGGGCGTGGAAAGCGGCGGCGTCAACCGGCTTTCTCACCAGGGCGCGGATGCCGACGGCGCGGACCTGCGCGTCGGTCAGCGCTTCGCGGTAGCCGGTGTAGAGGATCACCGGCAGATCGGGGCGCAGCAGCAGCATGTCCTGCGCCAGTTCCAGGCCGGACAGGCGCGGCATGGTCTGATCCAGCACCACGACATCGCAGGCGCGCGGGTCGCGGGCAAAATGATCGCGGGCGGCCACCGCACTGTCGAACAGCGTCACTGTCAGCCCCCATTCTTCCAGCAGGTCGCGCATGAAGCCGCCCACCGCCTTCTCGTCGTCGACCACCAGCACGCGGCCGTGCAGGCCGGCATGTGGGCCCACGCCATCGACTGCCGGCAGCGTCGCATGCTCGCCAGCCTCGTGCGGCGCGCGCGCATGCGGCCGCAGCAACACGCGAAAGGCAGTGCCGCCCGCGGCCGCGGATTCGACCACGACGTGGCCACCATATTCGTGCACGATACCGTGCACCATGGCCAGCCCCATGCCGCTGCCTTGGGCGACTTCCTTGGTGCTGAAGAAGGGTTCGAACATGCGTTCCGCCACCGCCGGCGCGATGCCGGGACCATCGTCGATGACGGCCAGTTCGACGTAGTCGCCGGCCACGGCCTGTCGGCACGATGCACACACGGTATCGTGGTGCGCGCGCTGCGACAGCGTAATGCGCAGGCTGCCGCGCCCGTCCATGGCATCGCGCGCGTTGATGCACAGGTTCATCAGGATCTGCTCCAGCTGCACCGGATCGAGCATCACCCGCGGCAGGGTCGGATCGAGCTCGATTTTCAGTTCGACGCTGGAGGGCAGGCTGGCACCGAGCAGCTTCACTGCCTCGGCGACACGCGGCGCCAGTGCCAGCGGCCGCGGTTCGCCGCGCTGGCCGCGGCTGAATGTCAACAGCTGCTGGATCAGGTCGCGCGCGCGCAGGCCGGCCTGGTGCGCATTGTCCAGATAGCTCACGAGACGGGGCTCGCCGCGCGCTTCCATTTTTTCCATCACCATCACCACGTAGCCCATGATGCTGGCGAGAATGTTGTTGAAGTCATGCGCGATGCCGCCGGCGAGCTGGCCGATCGCTTCCATTTTCTGGGCCTGCCGCAGTTGCGCTTCCAGCTGCGCGCGCGCGGTTTCGGCCTGCTTGCGCTCGGTGATGTCGCGCATGATCAAAAGCAGATGCGGCGCGTTGCCGTAGTGCACCGGCACGCCATGGACCTCGGCCTCGAAGAAGCTGCCGTCCTTGCGCCGGGCATGCGCCTCGGACTGCAGGCTCTGGCCTGCGCTGGCGGCTTCGAAGAATTGCCAGCAGTGGGTCTTGCTGTCCGGGTGCACGAACTGGAAAGACTCGGCCGCAAGCAGGTCCTCGCGCGTCGCGCCGAACAGGCGGCAGAAGGCCGGGTTGGCGTCCATCACGCGGCCGTCGGGCGTGCACAGGGCGAGGCCGTCGACCGAGGCCGTGAAGATGGTGTGGTAGCGTTCCTCGCTCGCACGGCGCGCTGCTTCCGCCGCCTTGCGCTCGGTGATGTCGCGGGTGAACGCGAGGATGCGCTCCACGCCGCCGATGGTGGCGCGCTTGAGCACCACCTCGTCCCAGTGCAGGCTGCCATCCTTGTTGCGGCGGTGCCATTCGGTCCGCACCGGCGCGCCGCGCCGGGCGTCCTCGAGCCGGGCTGCGGCGCCTTCCGCAGTATGGGGCGGCACGCCCGAGCCGAGTGTGCCGGGATCCAGGCGCAGAAATTCCTCGCGCGTGTAGCCGTAGGCGCGACAGGCCCGCGGATTGACGTCGACGATGGCACCGCTGTCGAGGTCGTGCACGAAAATGCAGTCTTCCGAGGCGTCGAAAATGGCGCGATAACTGAGTTCGGACTGGCGCCGGACCGCCTCGGCGCGCTGGCGTTCCAGTTCGGCGGCGGCGCGCGCGGCGAAGATCTTCAGCACCGCTTCGACCCGCGCCGGGTCCGGCAGGCGCTGCCGGCTCATCACCGCGATCACGCCCAGCGGCTGGCCGTCGCTGCCGGTCAGCGGATAGCCGGCATAGCCGATAAAGCCGCACTGGCTTAGCATGCCGTCGGCGGGATAGTGCGCCTGCGCATCCGCAGCAATATAGTTGAAGCTGCGCCCGACCACGTCGCGGCAGGGGGTGTCGTCGGGGTCGTATTCCAGTACTTCGCTGATGCGTCCGTCCATGCATACCGCCAGGCTGCGCACCAGGCGGCGCGGCCCGGGAACCAGCTCGCCGACGAAGGCGAACTCGACCGCCAGCGTGGTCGCGAGGTAGCGCACGATGGCCTCGAACACATTGTCGCCGACTGCGCCGGCGACGCCGAGGGCGACGTTGCACAGCAGCTCCTCGGCGCGCTTGAGTTCGGTGATGTCGGTGGAAATGCCGCAGACCGCGCGGATATCCCCATGCCCATCGAACAGCGGGAATTTGTGGGAAATGTATTGATGCACGCCGTCGCGTTCATGGGCGGTTTCCTCGAAGCGCATCGCTGCGCCCGATTCAAGCACGCGCAGGTCGTTTTCACGAAAAGCCGCGGCGACCTCGGCCGGGAAGACGTCTTCGATCAGACGACCGACCACCGCGTCCTCGCGCAGGCCGAACACGCGCAGGAAATGCGGATTGACATAGAGGAAGCGGCCCTGCCGGTCCTTGATGTAAACCACCGCGGTGGTGTTGTCGAGAATCTGGCGCAGGGCGTCGCCCGGCAGGGCGGACGTGGGCAGGGAATCCATCGGCCGGGTCATTGGTAACGGGACATTTGCACTCTAGCAGCCGGGCCGGCCGGCGGTCGCCACGGGCTACAAACGCGCAACAATTGAAACCTTCGGCTACAAAGTCGGTGCCGGCGGGTCTCAGGCGCGCGGCGTCGGCACGTACATGTAGCCGATCCCGCGCACGGTGCGGATCACGCGCGGATGGTCAGGGTCGGCCTCCACTTTCTTGCGCAGGCGGGCGACGCGGATGTCGATGCTGCGGTCGAGCGGATCCCAGTCGCGGTTCTGCGCCAGTGCGAACAGCTGGTCACGCGACAGCGGGCGGTTGGGCCGTTCGGCGAACACGCGGAGGAGTTCGAATTCGGCGCGGGTGATGGGGACCTCGTTGCCCTGGGGATCGAGCAGCAGGCAGCGGTCGAGGTCGAGTTCGCAGACGCCGAATGCGACGCAGCGGGTTGCCATGCCGTCGGCGTCCTGCGGCGCGGCGGCCGGCGTGGCGCCGCTGTCTTCGCCGCGCGCGTAGCGCCGCAGCACGCTTTTGAGGCGGGCGCGCAGTTCGCGCAGATCGAAGGGCTTGGCAAGGTAGTCGTCGGCGCCGATTTCGAGGCCGACGATGCGGTCGACGGTTTCGCCGGCGCCGGAAATCATCATGATGCCGATGTCGTGGTGTTCGCGCAGATGACGCGCCAGCGCCAGGCCATCCTCGCCGGGCAGGCCGACGTCGAGCAGCACGGCAGCGGGCCGCTGCTGCGCAATCAGGGCACGGGCGGCGACGGCGTCATGCGCGGTATGCACGATGTAGCCGTGTTCGGCGAGGTAGTCCTCAAGCAGGCGGCATACCGCGTCGTCGTCGTCCACCACGAGGATGTTGGGCGCGTTCGACATGCTTTATTTTGCACGGTCGAGCGCATTTGCGCGAGCGGGAACCCTCGGTCGGACATCGCGGGCCCGGGGCATCCAGCGTCAGAACTCGGCCTTGATTTCCCGGTTCAGCAGCGCATTGACGGCCTGCGCGGCGGGCAGGCCCTCGAACAGCATCTGGCAGACGGCGCGGGTGATGGGCATGTCGACGCCGCGCGCGTCGGCCAGCGCGGCCACTTCGCGCGCGGTGGTGACGCCCTCGGCCGCGCGCGAGGCGCAGGCCGACCTGGCGGTTGCGCGAGAGGTCGCCGGTGGTGGTGAGGATGAGGTCGCCGAGGCCGGACAGGCCCATGAAGGTTTCGAAGTGGCCGCCGAGCTGGACGCCGAGCCGGGTCATTTCGGCCAAGCCGCGGGTGATCAGCGCGGCGCGTGCATTGTGGCCGTACTGCAGGCCGTCGCAGATGCCGGCGGCGATCGCCATGACGTTCTTCAGTGCGCCCCCGATTTCGACGCCGATGACGTCGTCGTGCGCGTACAGGCGCAGTCGATGACCCGACAGCACCTCGGCCAGGTGCTGCGCCAGCGCGCGGTCGTGCGAGGCCAGCGTGAGCGCGGTGGGATAGCCTTGCGCGACTTCCTGCGCAAAGCTGGGGCCGGACAGCACGGCGGTTTGCGCATGATCGGGCAGCAGCTCGGCGACCAGCTGGTGCGGCAGCTTGCGGCTGCCGGGCTCGAAGCCCTTGCAGACCCAGATGACGGGCGGCAGTGCCGGCTGCCGGGCGAGCGCGGTCAGGGTGGCGCGCAGGCCATGGCTGGGAACGGCGATGACGATGAGTTCAGCGGCATGAGCCACCGCGTCGAAATCCGGATTGAACTCGAGGCTGTCGGGCAGCGGGCAGCCGGGCAGGTAGCGGGTATTGAGGCGATCGGCACGCATCGCGTCGAGTTCCGATGCATCGCGCGCCCACAAGGTGACGTCGTGGTGCGGTGCCCAGCTGGCGGCCAGCGCGGTGCCCCAGGCGCCCGCGCCGAGCACCGCCAGTTTCATCGTCCCCATGCTTCGTGCGCCGGCAGCCAGCCGGTCTGGCCGTTCGCGTGTTTCACCGGCAGCCAGCCAAACGAGTCGATCGCCCCGGTGACGTCGAGCAGCACACCCTGCACCGCACGGAAGGCAATTTCGGCATCGGGCCGCGGCTGCTTCCGGACCAGGCCGACTTCGGCCTTGACCATGACGCTGCGGGCGCCGCCGAGCGCGGCTTTCTCAACCCAGGCGAGGCGGCCGCTGTGGTCGCGCACCTTGACCCAGGTGTCGGTGTCGACGATGACCTCGAGCGGCAGGCCGCTGCCGGCGATGGCCACCTTGCCGGCAGCGGTCGACGGCGCGTCGTAGAGCAGGGCGGGGCGGCTGGTGCTGCGGTATTCCAGCGCGCTGGCCGGGGCGGACAGCGCGAGCAGCAGGCCGGCTATCAGAAACGCGGGTTTCAATGCGTTTGCGGCGCAGCCTGCTGTTGCTGGGCTTGCTGTTGCTGCTGCAGAAACAATGCTTCGAAATTGACCGGGTTCAGCAACAGCGGCGGGAAGCCGGCGCGGATGATGACGTCGGACACGGTTTCCCGGAGATAGGGGAAGACGATGTTGGGGCAGCCGATGCTGAGCACCATCGCCATCTGGTCCTGCGGCACGTTCTGGATCCGGAAGATGCCGGCCTGGGTGCACTCGACCAGAAACATGACCTTGTCGCCGATCTTGGAGGTGACGGTCACGGTGATGCTGGTGTGGTACAGGTCCTCGCCCAGCGCGCGGCTTTCGGTCGACATGTTGACGTCGATCTGCGGTGCTTCGCGTTCGAGATAGATGGCGGGGGCGTTGGGGACCTCGAGCGACAGATCCTTGACGAAAAGTTTTTCGATGTTGAATACGGGTTGTTGTGCGTCGGACATGGAGGACTCCCTGGACAAGAAAACCGGAGCCTGGGCTCCGGGAACGGGACTATTTTACACGCGCATTATTGAATGCCTTGTGACGCCAGCCAGCGTTTCAGTGCATGGGCTTCCATCGCGCCCGAGACGCGCGCCGCTTCCTGGCCGTTCCGGAACAGGATCAGGCTGGGAATCCCCTTGATATGGTGGCGCATCGACACCTGCGGATGCGCCTCGGTGTCGACTTTGGCGAAGCGCACCCGCGTGCCCATTTCGGCCGCCACCTGCTGGAAGATCGGCGCCATCATCTTGCAGGGGCCGCACCAGCCGGCCCAGAAATCGACCAGCACTGGTAGGCCGGCTTTCGCGATGAAGCGGTCGAAGCTGTCGGCGCTGAGGTCGACCGGGGCGCCGGGCAGCAGCGGCGAACCGCATTGGCCGCACTTGGGCGCATCGGCCAGCCGTTCATCCGGTACGCGGTTGACGGCAAGGCAGTGGGGGCAGGCGAGTTCCATCGGGGTGTCCTTGAAACGAAAGCGATCGCTTCAAGATGGTGGCGAATGCCGGGAAATCAAGCACTCGCCAGCAGCGGTACCAGCTTGCCCGCTGCATCCAGCGCCGCGGTGTCGTCGAAGCCGCCGACATGGACGTCGCCGATGAAGACCTGCGGCACGGTGCGACGGCCGCTGCGGGTGATCATTTCTTCCTGCCGGGCCGGATCGAGGTCGATGCGGATCTTTTCGATTTCGGTGACACCGCGGCTTTTGAGCAGGCGCTCGGCGGCCACGCAGTAGGGGCACACGGCGGTGCAGTACATCACGACTTTGGCCATCTGGGGCTCCTTACTTCTTGCTGACGGGCAGGTTCGCGCGTTCCCACGCGATGATGCCGCCAGCCTGGTTGTAGACGGTTTCGAAACCGGCTTTCTTCAGCATGCCGCAGGCGCGCGCCGAGCGCTGGCCGCTGCGGCAGGTGACGAGCACGGGCTTGTTCTTGAACTTGTCGAGTTCGTTGAGGCGGCCGGCCAGTTGTCCCAGCGGAATGTGCTTCGCCTTGGGGATGTGGCCGGCGGCGTACTCCTTGTCCTCGCGCACATCGAGCACCAGCGCATCGTCGTTGTAGAGCCGGGTGGCTTTCAGCGTGTCGGCCTGCTCGACGCCCGACAGGCGCGCGCTGACGAACGACCAGACCAGCATCGCGCCGGACACCACGGCGAGCGCCACCAGCATCCAGTTGTCCTGGAGAAATTGCATGTCCATGGCGGTCTCCGCTTAGAGGCCGCAGCCCTGTTTGACACCGGCTTTTTTCAGCATGATGTCCATCGGACAGAAACGGGTGATGCCGGACTGGAACAGGTTGAAGCCGACGAAGGCGGTGAACCACAGCCACGACAGCTGGGTCAGGTCTGCGCTGCCCGAAACGTGCGCCAGCGCGAGCGACAGCATGATGAAAAATCCGGCAATGATGCGGACCATGCGTTCAACGGTCATGATGAAACTCCTGGTGTGGGTGAAGGATGTTTGCGGAAATTCGCGGCGTAATACAGCACCGGAATCACCACCAGCGTCAGCAGGGTGGAGACGAAGATGCCGAAAATCAAGGATACCGCGAGTCCGGAGAAAATCGGGTCGTCGAGGATGAAGAACGCGCCCATCATGGCGGCGGCGCCGGTCAGCACGATCGGCTTGGCGCGGGTGGCGCCGGCCTGGATCACCGCTTCCTGGAAGTCCATGCCGGCCGCCGTCTGCTCGTTGATGAAGTCGACCAGCAGGATGGAGTTGCGCACGATGATGCCGGCCAGCGCGATCATGCCGATCATCGAGGTGGCGGTGAACTGCGCGCCGAGCAGGGCGTGGCCGGGCATCACGCCGATGATGGTGAGCGGGATCGGCGCCATGATGACGAGCGGCGTCAGGTAGCTCTTGAACTGCGCCACCACCAGGATGTAGATCAGCATCAGGCCGAACGCATAGGCCAGGCCCATGTCGCGGAAGGTTTCATAGGTCACCTGCCATTCACCGTCCCATTTGATGCTGAATCCGGCGTAGGGGTCGGCGGGCTGGCGGATGAAGGTTTCCCCCAGCGTGCCGCCCTGCTCCAGCGGCATGTCCTTGAGTTCGCCGCGCATGCTGAACAGGCCGTACAGCGGCGAATCCAGTGTGCCGCCGGTGTCGCCGACCACGAACACCACCGGTAGCAGGTTCTTGTGATAGATGGTTTTTTCGCGTTCGCTCGGCATCACTTCGACCAGTTCGGACAGCGGCACCAGCTTGCCATTGTTGCCGCGCACGGTGAGCTTCAGCAGTTCGCCGATTGCGCTCTGGCGTTCCGGTGGCAAGGTGATGCGCACTGGAACCTCGTACTTGGAACCGCTGCCGTGGATGGGCGTGACGTTCTGGCCGGCCAGCCCCATCTTCATGGTCTCGACGACGTCCTTCTGCGCCACGCCGGCCATCGCCGCCTTGTTCTGCAATACGCGGAGCACGAAACGCTGGGCGTCGTCCTCCACGGTGTCGTCGATCGCCACAATGCCTTCGGTCTTTTCGAACACTGCGCGCACCTGCTTGGCGACCTGCATTTGCGCGTCGTAATCAGGGCCGTAGATCTCGGCGACGATCGGCGACATCACCGGCGGGCCGGGCGGCACTTCGACTACCTTGACGTCGGCGCCGTGTTTTTTCGCGATCGCCTCGACCGCGGGTCGGATCGCCTGCGCGATATCGTGGCTCTTGCGGTCGCGCGCGCTCTTGTCGACCAGGTTCACCTGCAGGTCGCCGACTTCGGGGCCGGCGCGCAAGTAGTACTGCCGCACCAGGCCGTTGAAGTTGATCGGCGCAGCGGTGCCGGCATAGGCCTGGTAGTCGGTGACCTCGGGGACGGCTGCCACGGCGGCGCCCATTTCGCTCAATACCTGGGCGGTCTTTTCCAGCGGCGTGCCGACCGGCAGGTCGACGATGATCTGGAATTCCGACTTGTTGTCGAAGGGCAGCATTTTCAGGATGACCAGCTGCACCGCCGGCAACGCGACCGACAGCAGGATGGCGACGCCGATGCCGATCCACAGCTTGCCGCGTGCCCCTTTGCCCTCGGTGCCGCGCAGGAAGGGCGTCAGCCGGGTGCGGAAGAAGGCGGTCAGTTTGTTGTCGCCGCCTGCGGCGTGGGCGTCGTGCGCCGTCTGCTTGATCAGCTTCAGCGCCAGCCAGGGGGTGATGATGAAGGCGATCGCCAGCGAGATCAGCATGCCGATCGAAGCGTTGATCGGGATCGGGCTCATGTAGGGGCCCATCAGTCCGGTGACAAAGGCCATCGGCAACAGCGCGGCGATCACGGTGAAGGTGGCGAGGATGGTCGGGCCGCCCACTTCGTCGACCGCGCGCGGAATGATCGCTTCGAGGCCGTCGTGGTCCAGTCCCATGCGGCGGTGGATGTTCTCCACCACCACGATGGCGTCGTCGACCAGGATGCCGATCGAGAAAATCAGCGCGAACAGCGACACCCGGTTGAGCGTGAAACCCCACGCCCACGAGGCGAACAGTGTGGCCGCCAGCGTCAGCAGCACCGCCGCGCCGACGATCAGCGCCTCGCGCTTGCCGATCGCGAACAGCACCAGCAACACCACCGAGATGGTGGCAAAGATCAGCTTCTGAATCAGCTTCTTCGCCTTGTCGTCGGCGGTGGCGCCGTAGTTGCGGGTGACGCTGACCTCGACCCCCTCGGGCAGCACGCTGCCCTGCAGCGAGTTGACCCGCGCGATGACCTTTTCGGCGACGTCGACGGCGTTTTCCCCGGCTTTCTTGGAAATGGCCAGCGTCACCGCCGGATAGGTCTGCCCCTGGTCGGCCTGCGCCGGGCCGCCGGCGGCGGGGCCGTGCCAGACGTAGCGCACCGGCTGGTCGGGTCCGGCGACGACGCGGGCAATGTCGTTCATATAGACCGGCCGGCCCTCGGCAACGCCGACCACCAGCTGTTTGACGTCGTCTGCACCGGTCAGGAAGGTGCCGGTCTGGACCAGGATTTCCTGATTGCCCGATACCAGCGTGCCGGACGGCTGCGCCGCGTTCGACACCTGCAGCGCGTCGCGGATGTCCTGCGCCGAGACATTGAAAGCGGCCATGCGGTCGGGGTCCATCAGCACCCGCACCGCGCGGCCGGGGCCGCCGATGGTGGTGACCTCGCGGGTGCCGGCGATGCGCTTCAGCTCGATTTCCGCTGAATGCGCCACCTGCTCCAGTTCAAACGCACCGCGGGTCTCGTCGCGCGTCCACAGCGTGACGGTGACGATCGGCACGTCGTCGATGCCGAGCGGTTTGATGATGGGTTCGCCAACGCCGAGTTCGGGCGACACCCAGTCGCGGTTGGCCTGGATGGTGTCGTACAGCCGCACCAGCGCCTGCGTGCGGTCCTGGCCCACCAGGTATTGCACGGTCAGCACCGCCATGCCGGGCCTGGAAACGGAGTAGATGTGCTCGATGCCGGCGATCTGCGACAGCACCTGCTCGGCCGGTGTGGCCACCAGCGCTTCCACGTCCTTCGCCGACGCGCCCGGGAAGGGAATGAACACGTTGGCCATGGTGACGTTGATCTGCGGCTCTTCCTCGCGCGGCGTGACCATGATGGCGAACAGACCCATCAGCGCCGCGATCAACGCGATCAGCGGGGTCAGCTGGGACGTGAGAAAAAAGCGGGCGGTGCGGCCGGAGAGTCCCATGCGCGTCTCCGTTTATTTCGCGGACTGGTTGGCGGCGCTTTTGGCGTAAATCCCCGCCTTGACCGGATCGAGCGCGATGACCTCGCCCGGATTCAGGCCGGCCAGCACTTCCACCTGGCCGCGCCCGTTTGGCGTGCCGAGGCGGATCTGGCGCAGGCTGACCGTGTCTTTCCGGACCACGTAGACCGCGGTGATTTCGGAGCGGCGCACCACCGCGGTCGACGGGATGGTGAGCTTGCGCGCGCTGCCCACCGAGAAGTGCGCGCGGGCGAACATGCCGGGAATCACGCCTTCCAGGTTGGTCGGCAGGTCGATGCGCACCTTGACCGTGTGGGTGGCGGCATCCGCCGATGGCAGCACGGTGACGCCGGCGGCATTGATCCATTTGTTGAGCGAGGGGATTTCGACCGCGACGCGTGGCGCCGCTTTCACTTCCGCCAGCTTGTACTGGGGGATGTTGGCAATCACCCGCATGTCCTTGGGGTCGAAGCCGGTCATCAGCGGGGAGCCGGGCGCCACCGATTCGCCCACTTCCACATGGCGGGCGGCGACCACGCCGGAATAGGGCGCGGTGATCACGGTGTAGCCGCTCACCGCCGCGGTTTGTCCGGCGCCGGCGCGCGCCGCGCGCGCCGCCGCCTCGGCAGAGCGGAATTCGGCGGTGGCGCGGTCGAGCGCGGCCTGACTGATGAATTTTTGCTGGAACAGCTGCTGCTGGCGCTCGTAGTTGGCGCGCGCATTGGCCAGCGTGGCGTCGGCCTGTGCCACCTGCGCGCGGCTGCCCGCCACCGCGGACGACAGCTCCTGTGCACTGAGACGGACGATGACGGTGCCGGCCTTGACGTAATCGCCGGCATCGAAATTCACCGCGGCCACGCGGCCCGATACCTGGGCGGGCCGCGGCCACTGCCGGCCCGCCCCGACGCGGGCCGCCGGCGAAAAACCGGGGGCGGGCCACGGGGTTTTAACCCGCGCGACCGCCAACGGCAGCGCAGACCAGGCGGGCGTGGCGACAAAAATGGCGCAGGCCAGCAGACGGGCGGGTTTCAGCACGGGTGCTCCTCCAGGTAAACGTCCATTAGCATATTCTAATTAACAATATTATTCAACGGCTTGGGCGCGTGTCTCGGGGCTTTTTTCGGCGATGGGTCGAACTGCCAGTATGCGCCACAACGGGTTCGCTTCCAATCCGGACCCGCCAAACATCAGGGCCCGGGCGCTTGCGCGGACCGGGCCCTGATGGGATGCGCGATGGCGTTTACTTGGAAAAGCCGCAGAACACGTCGCGCATCATGCCCAGCAATTTGAGCGTGCGGGTGTCGCCGACGCGGTAATACACCCGGTTGGCGTCCTTGCGGGTGCGCAGCACGCCCTTGTCGCGCAGGATGGCGAGGTGCTGCGAAATATTGCTTTGCGAGGTTCCCACATGGTCGACGATGTCCTGCACGCTGATTTCCTTGTCACCCAGCACACAGAGAATCTTCAGACGCAGCGGATGCGACATGGCCTTCATCGCGCGCGATGCCTGCTCGATGTGCTCGTCCTTGTCCATTAGGTCCACTTCGTCCCATTCAACTGCCATATTCATTACCTCGATCCTGTCCATGTAGTACCCTGACGCTCGGGCATCCGGGGTTGGAATGCGGGTGCGACGCCTTTTTTTATTCCCTAAGTGCCGACTGCATATAGATAAGCAATCAGGCATATATTAAAATAATCCCACAAAATCAAGTCAGCCAATATATTTTTTTGCATGAAGACCACGCCGGTTCTCCTTATCATCCTCGACGGTTTTGGTTGCCGCGCCGAACGCGCCGACAACGCGATTGCACAGGCCACCAAGCCCAACTGGGACCGGCTGTGGAAACAGCATCCGCATACCCTGATTCACGCGTCTGAATCCGAAGTGGGCCTGCCCAAGGGGCAGATGGGCAACTCCGAGGTGGGGCATCTGAACATCGGCGCCGGCCGCGTGGTGTACCAGGAGTTCACCCGCATCGACCGCGCCATCGAATCCGGCTATTTTTACACCAACCCGGCGCTGCTCAATGCCGTGCATCTGGCGCGCGACAACGACAAGACCCTGCACGTGCTGGGCCTGCTGTCGGACGGCGGGGTGCACAGCCACGAATCGCATTTTCACGCGCTGCTCGACCTGGCCGTGCGCGAGGGCTTGCGCAAGGTGTGCCTGCATGTGTTTCTCGATGGCCGCGACACGCCGCCCAAAAGCGCCGAGCTCTATTTGCGGCGCCTGACCGACAAGATCGAGCAGGCCGGCGTCGGTCATATCGCCTCGATGATCGGCCGCTATTACGCGATGGACCGCGATCGCCGCTGGCAGCGGGTCAAATCCGCCTACGACCTGCTCACCCAGGGACACGCCGACTTCATCGCGGAAACCCCACAGGCCGGGCTGGAAGCGGCCTATGCGCGCGGCGAGACCGACGAGTTCGTCAAGGCGACCGCGCTGCTGCCGCCCGGCGGCAAGCCGGTGAAAATGGAAGACGGCGATTCGGTGATTTTCCTCAACTTCCGGTCGGACCGCGCACGCCAGCTGTCGCGCCCGTTCATCGAGCCCGATTTCAGCGAGTTCGAGCGCGAGGTCACGCCGCGGCTGGCCACCTATTGCACGCTGACCGGCTACAGTGACGATTTCATCGTATCGGTGGCGTTTCCGCCCGAGCGCATCAAGAACGGGATCGGCGAATACATCGCCCAGCTTGGCCTGCGCCAGTTGCGCATCGCCGAGACCGAGAAATACCCGCACGTCACGTTTTTCTTCAATGGTGGTGAGGAAGTGTCCTTCCCCGGCGAGGATCGCGTGCTGGTGCCGTCGCCCGATGTGGCGACCTACGACCTCAAGCCCGAAATGAGCGCCTTCGAGGTGACCGACAAGCTGGTCGCGGCGATCGAGAGCAAGCAGTACGACCTCATCGTCTGCAACTACGCCAACCCGGACATGGTGGGGCATACCGGCGACCTGCAGGCCGCCATCAAGGCGATCGAAACCGTCGACACCTGCCTCGGCCGCGTGGTGGCAGCCCAGCTGGCGCGCGGCGGCGAACTGCTGGTGACCGCCGACCACGGCAACGCCGAGCTGATGCGCGACGTCGAAACCGGACAGGCCCACACGGCGCACACGATGAACCTGGTGCCGCTGATTTATGTGGGACGGGGCCGCGCCAGCCTGGCGGAAACCGGCGCGCTGGAAGACATCAGCCCCACCCTGCTGAAGATGATGGGCCTGCCGCAACCGCCCGAGATGACCGGCGAAGCCCTCGTTCAATTCGAGTGAATTCGGGCGGCTGGGGTAAGCTCAACCGGGTGAACATCCGAACCTGTCTGGTCCTCCTGGCGCTGGCCTGGCCCCTGGCTGCCGCTGCCAACCAGGCCGATCTCAAAAAATCCGAACTCGACGCGCTGAAGCGCCGGCTGCAGACCCTGCAGCAGGAGTTTCGCAGCACGCAGGCGCACCGCAAGGAAGCAGTCGACGAGCTGCGCGAGTCCGAACAGGCGATCAGTGCCGCGGTGAGCCAGTTGCGCCAGCTCGACACCGAGCGGCAGCGCACCCAGCACGATGTGCAGGCGCTGACGGAACAGGCCGATGCCGTGGCGGCGCGCATCCGCCAGCAGCAAGCTCACCTTGCGCAGGCGCTCAAAGGCGCCCATCAGCGCGGCCAGGGCGGGGTGCTGAAACGCATCCTCGACGGCGCCGACCCCAATCAGACCGCGCGCGAGCTGCGCTATCTGGCCCATCTGTCGCGGGCGCAGCACGACATGATCGATGCGCTGCGCGCGGATCAGGCGCAGCTGCTTGCGTTGCGGGAGGCGGCCGCGCAGAAGACCGACCAGTTGTCGCAACTGCAGGCGGCGCGCGAGGCCGAACAGAAAAAGCTGCTGGCCGACAAGCGTGCGCGCGAGCAGGTCCTGCAGAAACTGTCGGTGCAAATCCAGCAGCAGCGCCGTGAGATCACCACTTTGCAGCGCGACGAGCGCAACCTGACGAAACTGGTGGAACGGCTGAATCGGCTGATGGCGCAGCAGGCCGCACGCGAAGCGGCGGCGCGGGCGCGCGCTGCCCAGCAGGCCAAACGGCAGGCTGGCCCGACCGGCCAGACGCGCAAGCCGGTGGGTGTGAATACCGAAACGCCGGTGGCGTTTCGTAGCGGTCGGCCGTTCTCGGCCCTGAAGGGCTCACTGCGCTTGCCGGTCCCCGGGGAACTGATGAACCGCTTCGGTGCTCCGAGAGAAGGCGGTGGGGTGAATTGGAAAGGCCTGTTCATCCGTGCCGCCGAAGGAACCGTGGTGAAGGCGATCGCGGCCGGTCAGGTGGTGTTTTCGGAGTGGCTGCGCGGCTTCGGCAACCTGATTATCGTCGACCACGGGGAGGGCTACATGAGCCTGTACAGTAATAATGAAAGTCTGTATAAGCAGGTGGGCGACCGGGTGCAGCCCGGTGACGCCATCGCCACGGTCGGCAACAGTGGCGGCCAATCCGACACCGGTCTGTATTTTGAAATGCGGCATCAAAGCCGTCCTGTTAATCCCCTCCTGTGGGTGAAATGAGATGACACACAAGGCGAAATTTATCCTCGTCGGTCTGGCCGGTTTGATGGCCGGCGCGGCGCTGACGGTCAACCTGTCGGCCATTGCCAACAAGGACGCGGACACCGCGTTGCCGATCGAGGAACTGCGCGCCTTCACCGATGTGTTCGCCCGCATCAAGAGCGATTACGTCGAGCCAGTCGAGGACAAGAAGCTCATCACCGAGGCCATCAATGGCATGCTGACCGGGCTGGACCCACACTCGGCCTATCTCGATGTCGAGAGTTTCAAGGACCTGCAGGTCGGCACGCAGGGCGAGTTCGGCGGACTGGGCATCGAGGTCGGCATGGAAGACGGCTTCGTCAAGGTGGTTTCGCCGATCGAGGATACGCCGGCCTTCAAAGCCGGCGTCAAGCCCGGCGATCTGATCATCAAGCTCGACGAAACGCCGGTGAAGGGCATGACGCTGAACGACGCGGTGAAGCGGATGCGCGGCAAACCGGGCTCGCCAATCAAGCTCACGATTTCGCGCAAGGGCGTCGACAAGCCCATCGTGCTGACTCTGACACGCGCTGTCATCAAGATTCGCAGCGTCAAGTCCGCGCTGCTCGAAAACGGCTACGGTTATGTGCGCGTGACCCAGTTCCAGGAGCATACCGGCGACCTGCTGGCACAGGCGCTGGACAAGCTGTACAAGGACAACAAGGCGCCGCTGAAAGGGCTGGTGCTGGACCTGCGCAATGATCCGGGCGGCCTGCTGAACGGCGCGGTGGCGGTGAGCGCCGCTTTCCTCAAGCCGGACAGCCTGGTGGTCTACACCGAAGGCCGCAGCGAAGACGCCAAGATGCGGCTGACGGCCAGCCGCGAGCATTACCTGCGCCCGATGCAGATGGACTATCTGAAGGGCCTGCCGCCCGGTGTGAAGGATGTGCCGATGGTCGTGCTGGTCAACAGCGGCTCGGCGTCGGCGTCCGAGATCGTGGCGGGCGCGCTGCAGGACCACAAGCGCGCCGTCGTCATGGGCACGCGCACGTTTGGCAAGGGCTCGGTGCAGACCATCCTGCCGCTCGGCAACGGCACTGCTATCAAGCTCACCACGGCGCGTTACTACACGCCGGGCGGACGCTCCATCCAGGCCAAGGGCATCGAGCCGGACATCCTGGTGGAAGACCCGAACATGCCTTCCGAGGAAGATGGGATTAACATTCGCGAGGCCGATCTCGATCGGCACCTGCTCAATTCCAGCGAAGGGGATGCGGCGCCCGGCAAGCCCAATAACGTCATCAAGGCGCCTGCCGCCGAGCCGGGCCAGGAAAGAAAGCCGCTGACGCTGGAGCCGGGTGAAGTCGTCTCGAAAAACGATTTCCAGGTGAACCAGGCGCTGAACCTGCTGAAGGGTCTACAGATCCTGCAAAACCGCTGACGACGGTGGCGCGGTGTCCCCCGGCGCCGCGCTATACTGTGACCAACTCCACCTGTCAGGTGTGTCATGCGTCCATGTGATCTCGAGAAAGACCGCGAAATCGTGTTTCACGCCCTGCCTGCGGGGCAGGCGGAACGCGCGCGGGTCCTGCTCGAAGGCCTCGATGGCCTGTCGCTGACGCTGGATCCGGACGGTCTTCGGCTGCAGGTGCGTTATCACCTCTGCGAATACACCCTGGAAGGTCTCGAAACAGCCCTGTCGAGCCAGGGCTTCCACCTCGACAACAGCCTGGTCAGCAAGCTCAAGCGGGCGCTGGCATATTTCTGCGAAAGCGTTCAGCGACGCAATGTCGAGGCCAACGAGCCGGACATCAAATCCCAGCAGGCCTTCATGAAGGTCTACGAGCGCCATCTGCACGGCGACCGCGACGACACCCCGGAAGAGTGGCGCAGCTACAAATAGCCGGCGTCCGATCATGGAACTGAACGACAACCAGCTGCTCCGCTACAGCCGGCACATCCTGCTGCCCGAAATTGGCGTGGATGGGCAGACGCGCATTGCCGACGCGGCCGTGCTGATCGTCGGCGCCGGTGGTCTTGGCTGCCCTGCGGCGCTCTATCTGGGTGCAGCCGGCGTCGGCCGCCTGCTGCTGGCCGATGGCGACACGGTGGACCTGACCAACCTGCAGCGCCAGATCGGGCATGCCACTGTATCGATCGGCGCCAACAAGGCCGACTCCCTGGCGCGCAGCGTGCGCGCGGTCAATCCGGAAATCGACGTGCAGCCTCTGTGCGAGGCGCTGAGCGGAGACACTTTGCGGAATGCGGTGGCGGCGGTCGATCTGGTGGTCGACGCCTCGGACAATTTCGCCACCCGGCACGCGGTCAATCGCGCCTGCGTGGCGCTGAATAAGCCGCTGGTGTCGGGCGCGGCGATCGGCTTTTCAGGGCAGCTGGCGGTATTCGACGCCAGCAACGCCGCGAGCCCGTGCTACCACTGCCTATTTCCCGACCAGACGGCCGAGCCCGAGGTGCGCTGCGCCGAGGCCGGCGTGATCGCGCCGCTGGTCGGCATCATCGGTGCGATGCAGGCGCTGGAAGCGCTGAAATATCTGACCGGCGCGGGCACCTCGCTGGTGGGCCGGCTGCTGTTGTGGGATGGCCTGGGGGCCGAGGCTCGCGTGATGCGGGTCCCGCGCGACCCGGATTGCCCGGTGTGCGCGAGGCGTACAACGCTGACTTAGGCGGCGTGCACGTCGAGCAGGCGCGCCAGCAGCAGGTCGATATCGCCCCCCGGCGCGCGGGTGAACCCGCTCTTGGCGAACTGGTGCCAGCGTCCCACCACCACGCATTGCAGCAGATTGGCCAGCGGTCCGCTGAGCGCTGCCTGCTTGTCGTCGCCGAGACGCAGACATTGCCGCAGCTGTGCCTCGATGCGGTCGTGCAGCTGGTTGATGCGTTTTTGCAGACGTTCGTTTTCGTGCACCAGCGCGTCGCCGATTAGCACCCGCGTCATGCCCGGATTTTTCGCCGCAAAATTCAGCAGCATGGCGACAATCGCCTCGACCTGCGCCGAAGGCGAGGGCGTGTCGGCGGTGATGCGCGCGATCAGCCCGAACAGGGTCTGCTCGATGAACTCGATCAGTCCTTCATACATCTGCGCCTTGCTGGAGAAATGCCGATACAGCGCCGCTTCCGACACGCCGATGCGCGCAGCCAGCGCCGCCGTGGTGATTTTCTCGGCCTGGGGTTCCTGCAGCATCGCAGCAAGCGTCTGCAGGATCTGCAGGCGGCGCTCCCCCGGTTTTCTGGCTTCCCCTTCCATCAGACACTCCCCTGGTTTTTATGGGCGATGATTATCGGCGATGTTTGGTGGGTCTGCACGGACTTGAACCGTGGACCAAGGGATTATGAGTCCCCTGCTCTAACCAGCTGAGCTACAGACCCGAAAACGTGATTCCATTTCAAATCGACAATCTCTTTGTCGGCTTCGCCTTGCCGTGCTACTTGCACTGTCTGCGGCTCGCCTTCGCGACCTTGTCGATTTTGAAATGGAAAACCTGCCCCGCCTGAGGCGGGGCAGGGCGCTTACAGTTCGCCGCTGCCGGTAAAGCTTTTCAGCTTTTCGGAACGGGTCGGGTGGCGCAGCTTGCGCAGGGCCTTGGCCTCGATCTGGCGAATCCGCTCGCGCGTCACGTCGAACTGTTTGCCGACCTCTTCCAGCGTGTGGTCGGTGTTCATTTCGATGCCGAAGCGCATCCGCAGCACCTTGGCCTCGCGCGAGGTCAGACTGTCCAGCACTTCGCGGGTAGCGTCGCGCAGGTTGGCGTAGATCGCGGAATCGTCGGGCGACAGCGTGCTGGAATCTTCGATGAAATCGCCCAGGTGCGAATCCTCGTCGTCGCCGATCGGCGTCTCCATCGAGATCGGCTCCTTGGCGATCTTCATGACCTTGCGGATCTTGTCCTCGGGCATGTCCATCTCCTTGGCCAGTTCCTCCGGCGTCGGCTCGCGGCCGAACTGCTGGAGCATCTGGCGGGAGATGCGGTTGAGCTTGTTGATCGTCTCGATCATGTGCACCGGGATGCGGA
>CAZUVC010000004.1:0-36677 GCA_964623745.1 uncultured Thiobacillus sp.
AATCAGGCAACTGCCTGATTGCAACACCACGGCACTCCCGCTAAAAAATCCGGTCACACCCCAAGCCGCGTGATTCCACCCGGCCCCACCGGACAGCCCTCCGCGGCTGTGTACCAAAGACGCATGCAGTTTTTGGAAAGGAGACCCCCAATGAACCGATTGAATGCTCTGCTTTTTGGCGCCGCGCTGACCCTGTCGGCCACGGCGCAGGCCCATCACGGCTGGAGCGGTTATGACGCCGCCCAGACGCTCACGCTCACCGGCGAGGTGGCCGAGTCGGGCTATATGCATCCGCATGGCTACGTGAAGCTGAAAACGCCCGACAAGACCTGGATCGTGGTGCTGGCACCGCCGTCACGGATGGAGCGCCGCGGACTGGCGCGCGAAGCGCTCGCGGTGGGGTCGACGGTGACGGTGGTGGGCCATCCGCACCGTGATACCGCGGACGAGCTGCGCGCGGAGCGCATCACCGCGGCCGACAACACGGTCGAATTGCGCTGATGCCCGATCCGGCCGGGCCGGCGCTGCTGGTGTGGCTGGAGGCCACGGCGCCGGCCGCGGCGATGCGCGAAGCGCTGTGGCTGTATCCGGCGGTCGAGGTGGTGCATATTCTGGGCTTTGTGCTGCTGGTGGGCGCGGCGGCGATGTTCGACCTGCGGCTGCTGGGCGTGGCGCGCGGGCTGGACCTGAAGACACTGGCGCGCTTTCTGCTGCCCTGGTCACGCACCGGGCTGGCGGTGGTGGTGCCAAGCGGGCTGCTGCTGTTTTCCGCGCATGCGACCGAGATGATCGAGAACCCGGCGTTCCAGCTGAAGCTGGCGCTGATTCTTGCGGCCGGACTCAACGCCTGGTGGTTTCACCGCGGCGTGATGCGCGGGGCGGCTGCGTGGGGCGGCGCAACGCCGCGGCGCGCGCGCCTTGCGGCCGGCACCTCGTTGCTGCTGTGGGTGGGCGTGATTGCCTGCGGGCGGCTGCTGGCCTATCTGTAAAGCATTGCCCTGCGACAGCACGCCGGGCCGCGCGCGACGGCTGAACCGGCAACCGGCCTACGGCGCGTCGGGCAGGGCCGCGAGCGCCTGCAGGGCGGTGCGGTCGATCTTGCCGTTGGCGTTTTTCGGCAGCGGATCGATGAGTCGTACACGGCGGGGCACCATGTAGGGCGGCACGATGGTGGCCACGCGCTGCAGCAGGTCTTCCGGCGACAGCGCCGGACTGGTGGCGGCAAAGGCGAGGATCTGCCCCAGCCCGTCGCCCAGTTTCTGGTAGATCACCGCGCACTCCTTGACGCCGGGG
Organism: uncultured Thiobacillus sp.; assembly: GCA_964623745.1. Lineage (GTDB taxonomy): Bacteria > Pseudomonadota > Gammaproteobacteria > Burkholderiales > Thiobacillaceae > Thiobacillus. The sequence goes on from CAZUVC010000004.1 coordinate 1,294, forward strand.
ACGCTGTTGAAGGCGGCCTCGATCTCCTCCAGTTCGATGCGGTAGCCCATGTGCTTGATCTGGTAGTCGGCGCGCCCCCTGAAGTGCAGCCAGCCCCTGGCATCCCGTTGCACCAGGTCGCCGGTGCGGTAGCCGATGTCGATGGGGTGCGCATGGCGCGGGTTCTGGATGAACGCGCGGGCGGTGCGCTCGGGGTCGTTGTAATAGCCGAGGCCAACCTGCGGACCGCGCAGGAACAGCTCGCCGAAATCGGGGTCGCGCGCGTCCAGCGGCAGGATCTCGTAATCGAAATTCTCGGCCAGCAGGCCCAGCGGGGCGAGAGTCTGCATGTCGTCGAAATCGGCGGTGCCAATGGCATGGGCCGAGCAGATGCAGGTGCACTCGGTGGGGCCGTAGACGTTTTCCAGACCGGCGCGCGTGCCGAATAGATCGTAGAGCTGGCGCAGCTTGCTCTTGGGAAAGCCCTCGCCGCCGAAGACGATTTTTCTGATCGCCGGAAAATCCGACGCCGCCAGCGCGCGCGTGGTGAGCAGGTAGACCAGCAGCGAGGGCACGGAGAACCAGATCGTGCAGCCCGCAACGCCCACCAGCCGCACCAGGCGGCGCGTGTCGCGCACCTGCTCGGCGGTGACGGGAACCAGCGCTGCGCCCGAGAACAGGGCCGAGTAGAAATCGAACACCGAATTGTCGAAGTAGATCGGATTGACGTTGGTCAGCACGTCGTCCGGCGTGATCCCAAAACGCGTCTGCGCCCAGCCGATGAATCCAAGCAGGTTGGCATGCGACATGACCGCGCCCTTGGGCATGCCGGTCGAGCCGGAGGTGAACATGATGTAGGCCGGGCTGCCGCCGCCCATTACTTGACCATCCGGCGGCGCGGCCGGCCGCTCGTCTGGCATCGGCAGATCGCGCAGATGCAGCGTGTTACGGTAGCCGTCCGCTTCCAGTTCGGCCGCATAGGGCAGCGCCGCAAACGCGTTGACGACCAACCGCGGGCGGCAGGTGGAGAGGATGCGGTGCAGCCGTTCCCATGGGCTGTCGGGGTCGAGGTTGACGTAGATCACGCCGAGCCGCAGGCATGCCAGCATGGCGGCATATGCGGCAGGCGACTTGTCGTGGAACAGCACGGCGACGTCACCCTCGCGCAGCCCGCGCGCGCGCAGTGCGTCGGCGATGTGCTCGACCGACAGGGCGAGTTCGGCGTAGCTGACGCGCACGCCGGTCTCGGGATAGATCAGCGCGGGCCGCGCCGCGTGCTGCGCCACGACGTCCCGGAAGGCGATGCCGAGCGGGGTGGCGACAGGCATGGCCATCGTGCCGGCTAGATCACCAGGCCGCCGTCGACTTCGAGCACGGTGCCGGTCAGGTAGTCGTTCTCGATGACATGGCGCAGCGCCAGGTAGAGGTGCTCGAGCTCGCCCAGGCGGCGCAGCGGAATCTGCTGCTGCAGGCGCGCAAGCGTGGCCTCGCTGAGTGCGGCGCGAGTCGACGGGGTGTCGATAAAACCCGGTGCGATGGCGGCGAAGCGCAGGCCCATCGCCCCCAGCTCCTTGGCCCAGGTGCGGGTGAGCGCATTCACGCCCGCCTTGGCGGCGGCGTAGGCCGACTGCCCGGCGTTGCCGTTGGCGGCAATGGAGCTGATCGAGATCACCACGCCCTTGCAGCGGCGCGCGAGCATGCGGTCGACGACGCGCCCGGTAACGAAGAAGACGGAATCGAGATTGGTCGAGATGACGCGCTGCCAGGATTCGCGCGCATGCACGCGGTCGCCGCGCGACAGCATGTTCACCAGCGGCTCGCTGTGGATGATGCCGGCGTTGTTGACCAGCACGTCGGGCTCGAAGCCGGCGTCGGCCAGGGCCTGCAGCGCCGCGTCGACGGCCGCGGCATTGCTGACGTCGCAGGGCTGGACCCGGATGCGCCCGCCGGACGCCTCGGACAGCTCGGCGCAGCGCGCCGGGTCCAGCTCCAGCACGGCGACTTCGGCCGACTCGGCAAGCAGCCGCTCGGCCAGGTAGCGCCCGATCCCCGCGCCGCCGCCGGTCACCAGGACGCGCGTGCCGGCGATCTTCATGGCTCGACCCCGTGCGCCTGCAGGATGGCGCGCGCGTCGCCGACGGATTTCAGGTCGGCGATCTCGTCGCCGGTGAACTGGACCTGGTAGGCCTCCTCGAGTCGGACGATCAGCATCATGTGCGCGAGCGAATCCCAGGTCGGGATGTCGCTCAGCGTGAGGGCATCGACGACGGACGATTCGGGCAGGGCGAAAACTTCGGCAATGTTCTTTTCTAGGCTCATGACAGTATTGTGCAATCTCGGCAGGAAACGGACAGTCTCAACATGGGGGATTTCACCTCAGTAACGTAGCTTGACAAAGAGCGCCTTGCCACACGTGAAGGCGCATTCGATGCGGTCGGGCTGGTCGCGCAGCAGTTCGTCGCCCACCCGGTGGGGGCCGTCGCCGTGCGCCCAGACGTAGTCGTCGAGGATCAGCCAGGCGCCCGGCACCATGCGGCCGAGCCACAGCTCGCAGTCCTGCTTCACGCAGGCATAGTCGTGGTTGCCATCGATGTGGATGACCGCGATCCGGCCCGAATAGTCGACGCGCCGGCCGAGCGGCGACAGGATGGCCTCGCCCCCGGCATAGACGGCGAAGGCCAGCTCGGCGGGCAGCCGCAGATGGGCGTGGTCGTCGGCGCGAAGCGGCACCATGTTCACCATGAAGCCCTCGCTCAGCACTTCGTAGTCCCATTCGTCGGTCACGCTCTGCAGGGCCTCGGGCGATTCGCGCTGCACGCAGTCGGCCGCGCGCCAGGGATCGACCGTCAGTACCGGCCCGGTGCGATGGCGCCAAGCAAGATACAGCAGCACGAAGGCAGAGCGTCCCATCAGCGAGCCGATCTCGATCACGTCGCCCGCCGGCGCGCTGGCAAAGATGCCCATCATCGCGGCCAGCTTGTCGTCGTTCGATTCGCCGTAGATCAGCGACGCCTGCCGCAGCATGCCCGCCACTTCCAGCGGCGACAGCGCGCTGTGGCCTGCCGCGCACAGATCCACCAGCGGCATCAGCCGCTGCGTGCGCGCCATCAGCTGGCGATGGCGCTCGATCTGCTGCTGCACCGGCGATTCCCCGATCAGGGTGATGTCGGGGCGATGCGCGGCCAGAAAGCGCGCCATGAAGGCATGCACGGTGGAGACCGGGCACAGCAGGCGGCAGACCGAATGCGCGTCCGCCAGTGCAATAAAGCGCGCGGCGAATTCGGCATCGTGGATCGAGGGCAGGCGGTGCAGCGCGCCCGCTGCGGCGGCGACCTCGTCGCTGGCCACCGAGGCGGCGCACACCACCGGCTCACCGCGGCTGCGTGCGTGCTTAAGGTAGTCGAGCGCGGCCTGGTTGACTGCGGGGAAGATCAGCGTGGCACACGCCATCGGAGCTTGCATGATCGGTGACGCGGCCGCTCAGTCCGGTTTTCCGAGGTCGCGCTGCGCGGCCTCGCGCACCACGTCGTCGAGCCACTGGTGCATGCTCTTGCCGGTCTTCGCGCGCGCTTCGTAGGCAAGCCGCTTGGCATCCGGCGTAATGCCCTCGAGGTGGCCGTGGTAGCGGGTGCGGTGGGTGCCGCCGCGCACGCCCGGGATGGCGAAATCGAAGTCGGCCAGCGGCTCGCCCTCGCCGACGACGAAGTCGATGACGTAGAAGACACCGCCGATGATCCATTCCAGCCGCACCTTGCGCGCTTCGACCGGCAACTTGTCGAGCGGCAGCGTGTAGGCGAACTCGGGGTTGGAGTTGATCAGGATGCGGGCGAATTCGGTCTCGCGCAGCCACGGCGGCATATTCTCGTCACCGACCACGATCTTGCCGCCGGGTTTGGTGACGCGCGCCATTTCCGAGAAGGCGCGCTGGATGTCGGCGAAGGCATTGATGCCGCCGAAATGGAAACAGGCATCGAAGCTGTTGTCGGCGAACGGAAGGTAATAGCCGTTCGCCAGCGCCGGCTCGACGTGCGGGCTGGCGCTGCGCATGCGCTCGATGTTCTTCGCCAAGAAGGATGGCGCGATGTCCTGAATGTAGAGCCTGCCGTCGGGTCCGAGCCGCTGCGCGATGATTTCGGAATCGCGCCCCGTTCCCGAACCGGTCTCCAGCACGACGGCGCCGGGCTTGAGTTCGAGCTTGTCGACCATGGCATTGCGCACCGCCTGTTCGTCCTCGCCATAGGTGCGGAAGGTGAGCGGCAAGTAACGGTCGTAGCCCTCGACGCGGTCCTCCGACTGCTGGCGCGCCTCGCGGTCGGCCTTCGGCAGCTCGAACGGGTAGACGAAATTGGGCACGCCGTCGGCGATTTCAAAGCGGTGTCCGGACGGACTCCGCAGCACACCCGAGACGACCTGGTCGCCCTCGCACGCCGCCTGCTCCAGCGTCAGCGGCTCGAGCGTGGCGGGGTCGACGTAGAACTGTTCTTCACCTAAGCGCACGTTGTCTCCTTGGGCGGGCCGGCGCTTTGCCGGCTCGCGGTTTCAGGTTTATTTCGGCCATCATCCTTGCAATGTGCAGGCCGGGGCAAAAATTTTTGCACAGCCGGAAGGGCTGCTGATACGCTTCGCGGGTCTTCCGCGCGGCCCCGTCCGGGCGGGAAGACCGACCGAACACAGGGGGCGAACGATGAAACGGCTGGTCATTTTCGGGGTGGGCAAGATCACGGACGTCGCCTACCACCATTTCCTCCGCGACGGCGAATACGAGGTGGTGGGCTTCACCTGCGACGCCGCGTGGCTGCCGCCCTCGGGCACGCACTACGCGCTCCCCGTCGTGCCCTTCGAGACGATCGAGCAGCACTATCCGCCGGAGTCGGTCGCGCTGTTCGCGGCGATCGGCTATCACGAGCTCAACGCCGTGCGTGCGCAGAAATGCGCGGAAGCCAAGGCCAAGGGCTACACCCTGGCGAGCTACGTCAGCCCGCGCGCGGACCTCGGCCCCTGGGTCGAGGTGGGCGAGAACTGCCTCATCCTCGACGGCGTCGGCATCCAGCCCGGCGCGAAGATCGGCCACAACGTCTCGCTGTGGAACAACGTCCTGATCGGCCACCATTCGACCGTACACGACCATTGCTGGATCGCTGCCGGGGCAACGCTCGGCGGGGTCGCCACGCTGGGCGAGCGCTGCTTCGTCGGCCTCAACGCCACCGTCGGCGGCGAGCTGTCGATCGGCGCCGATTCCTTCCTCGGTGCCGCCACCCTGGTGCTCAAAAGCACCCCGGCGCGCAGCGTGTTCATCGCCCCCGGCACCGAGAAATTCCGGCTGGCGAGCGACGAATTCCTGCGCATGACCCGCATGGCGGCCATCGGCCCCGGTCGCAAATGAGGCGGCGCGCCGGGATCGTCCCCATGCGGCAGGCGTAAGCCCATGTTCGCCTGGAACAAGCTCTGCAACGTGTTCAATCCGACCCTGGACCGGCCGCGTCCGTGGATGCAGGAATACGCGCAGTGCCCGACGCCCTTCGTGCGGGACGACGCCACGCTGCGCGTCTACTTCGCCTGCCGGCCGCAGCGGGGCGCCGACCTGCAGTACGTCTCCTACCCCGGCTATGTCGACCTGGCGCGCGACGACCTCACGCGCGTGGTGAAGATCGCCGACGCGCCGCTGCTTCCGCTCGGCGGCGCGGGCGCCTTCGATGAATTCGGCATCATGCCGAGCAGCGTGGTGCGCAGCGGGGATACGGTGTATCTCTATTACACCGGGTGGTCGAGAATGGCGTCGGTGCCCTATACCACGGCGATCGGGCTGGCCGTCAGCCGCGACGGCGGCGAGACGTTCAGCAAGCTGGGCGAAGGACCGGTGCTCGGGCTGACGCTGAACGAGCCCTATCTGGTGAACAGTCCGGCGGTGCGCATCATCGATGGCATCTGGCACATGTGGTACATGACCGGAACGAAATGGCTGCTTCACGAGGGACAACCCGAAGCGGTCTTCCCGATCGTGCACGCGACCTCGGCGGACGGGATCACCTGGACGCGCGACGGCAGGCCGATCGTCCCGACCCGCTCGGAAGACGAGTGCCAGGACATCTTCCTGCCCTTCTATCTCGACGGGAAATGGCATGCCGTGTTTGGCTACCGCAAGCCCGTCGGCTTCCGCAGCGATCCCGCGTCCATGTACCGCCTGGGGTATGCGTGGTCCGACGACATGGTGAACTGGGTGCGCGACGATGCCCAGGTGGGGATCGACGTCTCGGCGGCGGGCTGGGATTCGCAGATGATGGCGTCCTCCCAGACCATCGAGCTGGACGGACGCATCCTGCTCTTCTACTGCGGCAACAGCTTCGGCCGCGAGGGTTTCGGCATCGCCGAAATGACGGGCCGCAGCGGGCGCTGAGCCCGCCCTCCGGGAAAACATCCGGCTCAATCCAGCCATGCCTGCAAGGTCTCGCGGTCGTTCCACATCAGCCAGTCGATGACCGAGAGGTCGGCGACGAATTCGAAGCTGCCGGTGGCATAGCGTTGCGGACGATGTTCGTGAAAACTCAGCGCGATGCCGTGACGGGCGTAGAGCGCCTCATCGAACAGCGCCCGGCCGCCGGAGGCGTTACGGTATTCGGTCGCCCCCAGCTGTTTCGCGATGTGCAGCGCCCACTCGCCCGGTGCACACGCATCCGGAAGCTCGATGGAGAGCGTTGAGGCCACCTCGATCGGGGTGGCGATGCCCAAATGCCGGCACACCGCGCGCAGCACGGCGGTGTTCAGGGCGGCGAGGCTGTCGTGGGATCCGCCGAGGCTGTCGCCGATGAGTTCTCGCACCGCGGCATAGTGCGGGGCCTCGGCCTGGTAGACCTTGAGCTTGTCCAGCACGCGGCCGCGCCAGTCCTGGGCGGAGTCGATCAGCGCGCCCTGGATGCTCGTATCGAGGCCGGTGTGCTGCACCGGCACCGAGACGTAGGCGGTGCCCTTGTCGCGATTGAGGATGCGGTTGCGCGTCATCCACGACTTGCGCGAAAACTGCGCGGTGTCGAACACCACCCACAGGTCGCACGCGGCGATCAGCCGGAACTGCTCGAAGTAGGGAAAGAAATAGGGCTGCATGATGCCGACGATCCGGGACCTTGCGGATGCCGCAGCCTCACTGTGCGAGGACGTCTGAAAATCCGGCGTCATGGCTGCTCCAGCACCGCCAGGCCGAAGCCCTCGCGGCCGAACGCGTTGCCGTTGTAGAGCATGTAGACGCGGCCGTCGCATTCAAACACGTGCGGGTAGCACAGCATGTCGGAATCCCAGTCGCCCTCGCTGACGTCGAGCGCCAGCGTGTCGTCGTCGCGCACCCAGTCGACCAGGTCGTCGGACCAGGCGTGGCCGATGCGGTAGGCGCGGTCGCGGTTGCTGCGGAAGTCGGACGACTGGCGATAACAGAAGAACAGGTGATGGCGGCCGTCGATCTCGATCACGGTCGGCAGCGCCTGGCATTCGTCGTCGCCCAGCCGGTTGGCGAGGATCTGCCGCCCCTCCTCCTTGGTCCAGTGGACGCCGTCGTGCGAGGTGGCATGACCGATCTTGTAGACGCGGTCCGGTACCGCATCCGGGGCGAGCCGCTTCCAGCCGAGGCCGAAGACGTACCACATGTGGAAGGTGTCGCCGCAGATTTTGACGAAGGGATCGACCACGATGCAGGGCTCGTGCAGCGAGGGGGCGAGCACCGGGCCGTCGCCGAGGCGCTGGAAGGTGAAGCCGTCATCGCGGCTAATCGCCAGCCCGATGGCGCCGTCCGCCGGCACCGAGACCCGCCGGTTGACGCCGGAGGTGTAGCCATAAATCAGGTCGCCGTGGCGCACCACGTTCATCGGGAAAATCCCGTGCTCGTCGAAGCAGCCGAGCTTGCCCAGTTCGATGACGGTATGGGCGGACACGGCAATGATGTCGCGGAAATTCTTCTTCATGTCGACGAAGGCGATATGGCTCAGGTATTTGCCGTCGGGCTCGCGGAACCGGGTGGAAAAATAGATCCGCACGTAATCCTCGAACACCAGCGCCTGCGGCGCCTGGGCAAACGCCGTGCAGCCATGCGGCAGGCTGACCTGGGTGGGATCGAATATCCTGCCGAGTTTTTTCCACTGCATCAACGCGACCCCACGATCACCGCGACGATGGAATCCACCTCGTCGGCGCTCAGGTCCGGATAGATCGGCAGGCAAATCACCTGCTCGGCCGCAACCCGCGCCACCGGCAGGTTCGCCGGCGCGGCAGACGGCATGCCCCGATACATCGGGAAGTCGCTGATCAAGGGGAAAAAATAGCGGCGCGCATGGATGCCGCTGTCCTGCAGCTTTTGATACAAGCCATCACGGCTGAGCGGGTAGCCGGGGCGCACCAGGATCGGGAAGTAAGCGTAGTTGGCCTTCTCGTCGCCCGCGGGCAGGCAATCGATCCCCGCGACCCCGGCCAGCGCTGCACGGTAGCGGGCATCGACGGCCTGGCGCTTTTGCAGGACGGCGTCGATGCCCTTGAGCTGCAACAGGCCGAAGGCGGCCATGATCTCGCTCATCTTGCCGTTGATGCCGGGCGCGACGACCGTCACCTCATCGACGAAACCGAAATTCTTCAGGTGGTCGATGCGCTGCTTGGTCTTGGCGTCGTGGCAGACGATGGCGCCGCCCTCGAAGGTGTTGAACACCTTGGTGGCGTGGAAACTCAGCACCGACAGATCGCCATGGTCGAGCACGCTGCCGTCATGACAGTGCACCCCAAAGGCGTGCGCCGCGTCGTAGATGACTTTCAGCCCATAGTTGTCGGCAATTTTTTCGATGCGTTTCACATCGCACGGATGCCCATAACAATGCACCGGCATGATGGCGGTCGTTTGCGGCGTGATCGCCGCTTCGATCCGGTCCGGGTCCAGATTGAGCGTGACCGGATCGATATCGACGAACACCGGCCGGATTCCGTTCCACAGCAGCGAATGCGCGGTCGCCGCGAATGAGTAGGGGGTGGTGATGACCTCGCCGGTGATGCGCAGGGTTTGCAGGGCGGTGACGAGCGCGAGGGTGCCGTTGGCGAACAGGGCGATATGCTGCACGCCGAGGTAGTCGCACAGGGCCTGTTCCAGTTGCTGGTGAAACGGACCGCCGTTGGTCAGGCGCTTGCTCTCCCAGATCTGCTGCAGATAGGGGATGAACTCCTCCAGCGGCGGCAGCGAGGGCTGCGTCACGTAGATCGGCTGGGAATCCGGTGATCGCGTCATGGGTGGGTCTCCGGCATCGCGTTGTGGATGTCTTGCAGCGTCACCTCGAACGATTCCACCGGCCGCCCCGCACACCAGCGTTGCCACATCATGCGCAAGGCGCACGCCACCCCCGCTGCAACCAGCGCCGGCTGGCCGCGGACAGACTGCGCAAAGCGTTCCCGCAAGCCTGCCCGGATGTCCGCCAGTTCGGCACGCTTTTCATTCCAGGACACGCCCTTCGCCAGAAAATCGGCTGTGTCGTGGGCCACGAACGATTCCAGGCCCGCGTGACCGAGGATCGACGCGCCTGAGCGCCCCGCTGCCGTGTTGCCGGCAAGGGTGAGCGTCGGCACGCCCATCCATAATGCATTGAGGGTCGTGGTGCCGCCATTGCAGGGAAAGGTATCGAGGCAGAGGTCGATCTGGTGGTGCAGACCCAGATAGACATCCAGGTTGCAGCGGGGATGCAGGCTCAAACGCTCGCGCGCGATGCCTTCCGCCGAGAACCATTCGATCAGGGTCTCGCAACTGCCCGCTTCGGGGATCCCGGCCAGCAGCATTCTGGAATCGGGCAATGCCCGCAGGAGTTGCGCCCACACGGCAATCACCGTCGGGCTGAGCTTGTTCGGTCGGCTGAAGCTGCCGAAAGTGAGATGGCCGTTGTCCAGTGCAGGCAGCCTGCCGATGGGCGGGGCATCCTTGACCGGCAGGTAAGGCGAGTTTGCCGGCAGATAGACGATCTTTTCGGTGAACTGCCCCTCGAACTCACCGGGCGGCAGGAAGAGTCGATCGCCCAGGTAGTAGTCCATGGCGCGCATGCCCGTGGTGCCGGGATAACCCATCCAGGTAGCCTGAACCGGCGCCGGCTTGCGCGCGAAGACCAGCAGGCGGTTCTCGCCAGTGTGCCCGGAAAGGTCGATCAGGATGTCGATGCCGTCCGCGTGGATCTTGTCCGCCAGCGCCGCATCCGACAGGCCGGCGATCGGGTTCCAGTGGGCAAAGTGCCCGCGCAGGCGCGCTGTCACCTCGTCGTTGAAGAAATTGTTGTAGTAGGCATGCAGCGACAACTGCGGATGGCCGGACAGCTGCGCGATCACCGGCTCGATGAAGGTGGCGACTGCATGGTTGTAGAAGTCGGCCGAGACAAAGCCCACCTGCAAGCGGCGTTCGGGGTCGCGCGTCTGTGTGTGCGCCGGCCAGTGCGGCTTGAGCGCGGGCTCGAACTGCTCGCCAAACCTGACATGCTCGAGGAAAAGCGCGTGCGGATCGGTCGACGCGCTGAGCGAGAGGTAATACAGCAGATTGCTGTGCAGCGTCGCATGGTCCGGGTTGATCTGCAGTGCCTGCCGCGAGCACGCCTCGGCTTCGTCCAGCCGGCCCAGGCTCAGCAGGGCCGCGCCCAGGTTGGCAAGCGCGCCGGCGTTGTTTGGCTTGACCTGCAGGATGCGCCGATAACAGGCCACCGCCTCGTCCAGCCGGCCCAGGTACTGCAGGGTGACGCCCAGGTTGTTGAGCGCGTTGATTTCATCCGGACGGATTTCCAGCGCGCGCCTGAAGCTGGCCTCGGCCGCGTCGAGCCGGTTCATGACGCGCATCAGCTTGCCCATATCGAGGTGCAGCCCGACATCCTCCGGCGCAATCTGCAGGGCCTTGCGATAGTTTGTTTCGGCCTCATCCAGGCGCTCCATGAAGCGCAGCAGGTTGGCGCGGTTCTCGTAGCTGCGGGCATCGTTCGGGTCGAGATAGAGCGCGAGCTGAAAATGCGTGTCCGCTTCATCCAGCCGGCCCAGTTCCTGCAACGTGATCGCCAGATTGTTGTGCATCGTGACATCGTCGGTTCGGATGCGCAGCGCCTGCCTGAAGCTCGCCTCGGCCTCGTCCAGCCGTCCGCTTTCCCTGAGGACGTTGCCCAGGTTGCCGTGCGCCTCGGCATCTTCCGGCATCAGCTGCACGGCCCGCCGGCAGCTCGTCTCGGCCTCGTCCAGCCGTTCGAGCCGCTGCAGCGTGATGCCCAGGTTGGTGTGCGCCCGCGCATTGTCCGGCGCCAATTGCAGCGCCTGCCGGTAGCTCGACTCGGCTTCGTCGAGACGGCCCAGTTCCAGCAGCGTGGCGCCGAGGTTGCTATGCGCTTCGGCGTAATTCGGCCTGAGCAGGAGTGCCTGTCGCAGGCGCGCCTCGGCCTCGTCGAGCCGGCCCAGTTTACTGAGCGTCACGCCCAGGTTGAGGTAGGCGTCGGCATAGACCGGGTCGATCTCCAGCGCCTGGCGGTAGCGGGCCTCGGCTTCGTCGAGCCGGCCCAACTCCTGCAGGGTGACGCCCAGGTTGTAGCAGGCTTCGACGTCGGCGGGTGCCAGTGCCGCAGCCTGCCGCAAGGGTTCCAGTGCCTGATCGCCCTTGCCCTGCAGCTTCAGCGCGACACCCAGAATCTTCCAGCCGAACGCATGCAGCGGATACTGCGCGGTCATGCGCTGCGCGCGTTCGGCAAGCGCCGCGTAGTGTCCTTCCGCGTACAGCGCCATCAGCGCTTCCATGTCCTCGCGTCCGGGGCTGTCGCCGGATACAGCAGCGGTCGGCGCCGAATCGCTCGGTGTAGCGCCCGAAGCGGCCTGCTCCACCGGGACCGGTGGGACTGTGGCCAATGCATCCTCGCCCAGCCGCGCCGCCAGCGCATCCACCTCGCCGCCTTCCAGACCCTGCTGCCGGGCCAGCGCCAGCACGGCCCGCGCGTCGTCCTGATGGCCGGCCTGCGAGAGGGCATCGATGTAGTTCACCCAGTAGCGCCCGTGTGCCGGATCGGCATTCAGCGCCGCCACGAAATACGGCAAGCCGGCCTCGGGCTGCTGCGCCTGTACTGCGATCACGCCCAGGTTGTAGTTGGCCTCCGCGTGATCGGGCTGGCTTTGCAGCAAGGTCTGGTAAAGCGTCCCGGCTTCCAGCAAGCGGCCGGCGTGATGATGCGCGAGCGCCTGCTGCAGCAGCTGCGCGATCGCATCGGGCTCGGACTGCTGCGGGGTGGCATGGGGTGGCATCAGGCTTGGCTCATTGATTGTGGAATTCCTTTTGTATTATGGGGACCTGAGACGTAGCTAAAACAGTGATAAGCCCTGTTTTTACAGCGCTTTTCCTGTCTTGCTTTGCACGCGGGCGCACAACGAAACGCGTTCACGCTTGCCTGCAGGCTGCTGCCGGCGCTTACTGCGACAGTCCCGCCCTATCCTATGACCACACGCCCGGTTTCGCCGTGAAGCTGTCCAATACCCTCAGATAGCTGGCACGCGCGACGACCGAGGGGTCGGGCAGGTTCTGCTGGCTCATGCTGCCCTTCATCTGGGCGACCGATTCATATTCCCTTTCCTCCATCCAGTGCTGAAGGCCCGCCAGGATGTCGGTGAGCTTGCCGGGACCGTGCGCGAGCAGACACGACGCCAGATGCACGACGTCAGCGCCGGCCAGCAAGAGCTTGAGCGCCTCGCTCTCGCTGTGGACCCCGCCGGTGGCGGCGAGCGTGAGTTGCGTGCGGCCGTGCAGGATGGCGATCCAGCGGATGCGCAGCAGCGCTTCGTCGGCGGACGACAGATGCAGCTGATCGGTCATGTGCAGTTCGTCGAGGTCGATGTCGGGCTGGTAGAAGCGGTTGAACAGCGCGACACCCTGCGCGCCGGCGGTCTGCAGCTGCTTGACGAAATTGGGCAGCGACGAGAAATAGGGCGAGAGCTTCATCACGATGGGCAGGCTGACGACGCGGCGCAGGTCGGCAAGCAGTTCGAGATAGCGCGCTTCCACCGCGTGGCCGGACTGCTGCATGTCGGCGGCGACATGGTAGACGTTGAGTTCCAGCGCATCGGCACCGGCCAGTTCGAGTTCGCGGCCGAGCCCCACCCAGCCCGAGGGCGACACACCGTTGAGGCTGGCCACCACAGGGATTTCGAGCCGCCGTTTGAGCTGGTGCAGGTGCGAAACATAGCGCTCCAGCCCGCCCTGAAAGTCGCCGTGGTCGGGCAGAAAGCTGTCCGCTTCGGCGTGACCGAGGTCGGCATGCGTGAGGAAGCGGTCGAGCATCGCATCCTCCGCCTGCAGTTCCTCCTCGAACAGCGAATACATCACCAGCGCGGCGGCACCCGCATCCTCCAGCCGCAGCACCATGTCGAGGTCGCGCGACAGCGGCGAGGCGGAGGGCACCAGCGGGTTCTTCAACTTGAGTCCGAGGTAGTCGGTGGAGAGGTCGATCATGTCAGGCGTCCTTTTTGGGTTCGTCGGCATGGCCCGCTGCCATGTCCTGATAGGCCTTGAAGCGCCGCTCGGCATCCGCTTGCGCCTGTTCGAGGAAACGCTGCGCCGCCTCCGGATGGCTGCGCTGCAGCATGGCGAAGCGGGTTTCGGATTCCATGAAGGTCTTGATCGGCTGGCTGGGCGCAGCGGAATCGAGCTTGAAGGGGTTGCCGCCCGCCTCCGCCAGCCGGGGGTCGAAGCGGATCAGCGGCCAGTGTCCGCTCTTGACCGCGAGTTCCTGCTGGCGCTGGTTGTAGAGCATGTCGTAGCCGTGTGCGATGCAGGGGCTGTAGGCGACGATCAGCGAGGGGCCGGGGTAGGCCTCGGCCTCGTGGAACACGCGCAGGGTCTGCACGTCCTTGGCGCCGTAGGCGACGGTGGCGACGTAGACATGGCCGTAGTCGGAGGCCAGCTTGGCAAGATCCTTCTTCGCGGTGGCCTTGCCGCCGGCGGAGAACTTGGCGACCGCGCCGATCGGCGTGGCCTTGGAGGTCTGCCCGCCGGTGTTGGAATAGACCTCGGTGTCGAGCACCAGGATGTTGACGTCGTAGGGCAGCGCGAGCACGTGGTCGAGCCCGCCGTAGCCGATGTCGTAGGCCCAGCCGTCGCCGCCGATGATCCACACCGAGCGGCGGATCAGCCATTCGGCGACGCTGGCGAGTTCCTTCGCGCGCGGGTGCTTGGAGGCCGCCAGTTTGTCGACCAGCGCCGCGACGCGACCGCGCTGGTCGACGATGCCGGCTTCTTCTCGCTGGTCGGCGTTGACCAGCGCTTCGACGAGGTCGCCGCCGATGTCCGTGGCGAGTTCGCGCACCAGCTGCTTCGCGTAGTCCATAAGCTGGTCTGAACTGAGCCGCATGCCGAGACCGAATTCGGCATTGTCCTCGAACAGCGAATTGCTCCACGCCGGGCCGCGGCCGGCGCCGTTCACCGTGTAGGGCGTGGACGGCAGGTTGCCGCCGTAGATCGACGAGCAGCCGGTGGCGTTGGCGACCAGCATGCGGTCGCCGAAGAGCTGGGTGGCAAGCCGGATGTAGGGCGTCTCGCCGCAGCCGGCACAGGCGCCGGAAAACTCGAACAGCGGGTCGAGCAGCATCGATCCGGGGAGCGTGCCGTGCTTGATCGCGCTGCGGTCGAATTCGGGCAGGCGCAGGAAGAAGGCGAAGTTGTCGCGCTCGGGATCGCGCAGCGGGTCGATCGGCGCCATGTTCACCGCGCGGTGGGACACATTGGATTTGTCGTGGATCGGACAGGCCTCGACGCAGTCGCCGCAGCCGGTGCAGTCTTCCGGCGCGACCTGGTAGCTGAGGTGGGTGCCGGCGGGAAATTCCTTGCTCTTGGCCGGCACGTGCTTGAAGGTCGGCGGCGCGCCGGCCGCGTCTTCGGCCTTGAAGGCCCGCGCGCGGATTGCGCTGTGCGGGCAGACGAACACGCACTTGCCGCACTGGGTACAGAGGTCGGCATCCCACACCGGGATTTCCAGCGCGATGTTGCGCTTTTCAAAACGCGCGGTGCCGAGCGGATAGGTGCCGTCGGCGGGAAAGCGCGACACCGGCAGCGCGTCGCCGTGGCCGTGATAGATCGGCAGGGTGAGATCACGCACGAAGTCGGGGATGTCCACCGTCGCGGCGGGAGCGCGCGCTGTTTCAGCGCTTTCCGTCTCTGCCGGAATGCTGGCCTGATGCAGCTCCGCCAGCGTCATGTCGATTGCCTTGTAGTTGAGCTCGACCAGTCGCTTGCTCTTCTTGCCATAGGTCTTGTCGACCGCGCGCTTGATCGCGGCGATCGCCGCATCCTTCGGCAGGATGCCGGAAATGGCGAAAAAGCAGGTCTGCATGATGGTGTTGATGCGCCGTCCCATGCCGGCATCAAAGGCGACAGCGTAGGCGTCGATCACCCACAGCTGCAGGCGCTTTTCCAGGATCTGCGCGCGCAGTTTTACCGGCAACGTTTCCCAAACCGAGTCTGGCCTGGCCGACGTGTTGAGGAGGAAGATGCCGTTCGGCGCGGCGTGTTCGAGCAGCTCGTAGCGGTCGACGAACATCGGCTGGTGGCAGGCGACGAAGCCGGCCATGCCGGGTTCGACGAGGTAAGTCGAACGGATGGTCGCGGGGCCGAAGCGCAGGTGCGAGACCGTAACCGCGCCGGATTTTTTCGAGTCGTAGACGAAGTAGCCCTGCGCCTGGAGATCGGTCGCTTCGCCGAGGATCTTGATCGAGTTCTTGTTGGCCGACACCGTGCCGTCGGCGCCCAAGCCCCAGAACACCGCGTGCTGCAGTTGCTTCGAGGCATCGGTGCGGAAGCCTGCGTCCCACGGCAGCGACAGGTGGGTGAGGTCGTCGTGGATGCCGATCGTGAATTCGCGCCTGGGTGTGGCATTCGACAGCTCGTCGAACACGGCTTTCACCATGCCGGGAGTGAATTCCTTGCTGGCCAGGCCATAGCGGCCGCCGATGACGCGGGGCATGGCGCGTGTGCCGTCCGCCGCGGCCTGTGCCAGCGCGGTCACCACATCCTTGTACAGCGGCTCGCCGTCAGCACCGGGTTCCTTGCAGCGGTCGAGCACGGCGACGGCGTGGGCCGATGCAGGCAGCGCCGCGATGAGCGCGCTCGGCGAAAATGGCCGATACAGCTGCACCTTCAGCACACCAACCTTCTCGCCATGCATATTGAGATGCTCGACCGTTTCGTGCGCAGTCTCGGCGCCCGAGCCCATCAGCACGATCACGCGCTCGGCGTCCGGCGCGCCGACGTAGTCGAACAGCTTGTAATGCCGCCCGGTGAGTTCGCCGAAACGATCCATCGCATCCTGCACGATCTGCGGGAAGGCCTCGTAGAACGGGTTGGCGCGCTCGCGCGACTGGAAGAACACATCCGGATTCTGCGAAGTGCCGCGCAGCACAGGATGCTCGGGCGACAGCGCACGCGCGCGGTGCGCGGCGATCAGCTCGGCATCGAACATGGCGGCCACGGTGTCGGGCCCGACCGCTGCGATCTTCGCCACTTCATGCGAGGTGCGGAAGCCGTCGAAGAAGTGGATCACCGGAATGCGCCCGGAGAGCGTGGCGGCCTGCGCGATGACCGCCATGTCCTGCGCCTCCTGCGGCGAGTTGGACGCGAGCAGCGCGCAGCCGGTGCCTCTCACCGCCATGACGTCGGACTGGTCGCCGAAGATCGACAGCGCATGCGTGGCGAGCGCGCGCGCGGCAACGTGCAGCACGAAGGGCGTGAGCTCGCCGGCGATCTTGTATAGGTTGGGGATCATCAGCAGCAGGCCCTGGCTGGCGGTGAAGCTGGTCGCCAGCGCGCCGGAGGTGAGCGCGCCGTGCAGCGCGCCGGCGGCGCCGCCTTCGGACTGCATCTCGATGATGCTCGGCACCGCGCCCCACAGGTTAGGCCTACCCTGGGAAGCCCATTCGTCGGCCCATTCGCCCATGGCGGATGCCGGCGTGATGGGATAGATCGCGATCACCTCGTTGGCGAGGTAGGCCATGCGGGCGACGGCTTCATTGCCGTCGAGAGTGAGCGTGGTTCTTGACGCTTTACCCGAAGGGGTATCCCTTGGGACAGCGTCTTTAGAACCACGGCCTACCCCTTGCGGGTGGAGCGTAATGGTCATGACGGGCATTTACCTGACAGGTTCGTCTTTCATTCTAGCCTCGACTCGGGAATGAGTCGTCTCAAGCCGGCGATATCAGGCGTCCTGTAAAATCGCAGCCTCGCAAGTCATTGGTGTCCGCCTCTTCCCAGCCATGCCCCACAGTGTCGAACTCATTACCACGATTGCCGCCGCGCTCGGGCTGGCGCTGATTTTCGGCTTTGTTGCCGTGCGCCTGAGGCTGCCTGCGCTGATCGGCTATCTGCTGGCCGGCATCGTGATCGGGCCCTACACCCCGGGCTTTGTGGCCGACACCGCGCTGGCCGGACAGCTGGCGGAAATCGGCGTGATGCTGCTGATGTTTGGTGTGGGGCTGCATTTCTCGCTCGACGACCTGCTGTCGGTGAAGAAGATCGCGCTGCCCGGGGCGGTGGTGCAGATTGCCGTGGCCACCGCGATGGGCATGGGCCTGGCCCACTGGTGGGGCTGGGACCTGATGGCGGGCATGGTATTCGGGCTGTCGCTGTCGGTGGCGAGCACGGTGGTGCTCTTGAAGGCGTTGGAAAGTCGCGGCGTGCTGGCCACGCCGAATGGCCGCATCGCGGTGGGCTGGCTGGTGGTGGAAGACCTGGTGATGGTGATGGTGCTGGTGCTGCTGCCGCCCCTGGCCGCGACGCTCGGCAGCAGCGCCGGCGCAACCGACGTGTCCTCGCTGCTGACCACGCTGGCGATCACGCTGGGCCAGGTGGCGCTGTTCATTGTGCTGATGCTGGTGGTGGGGCGGCGCGTGTTTCCCTGGCTGCTGTGGCAGGTGGCGCGCACCGGTTCGCGCGAATTGTTCACGCTGTGCGTGGTGGCGGCGGCGCTGGGCATTGCTTATGGATCGTCGGCGGTGTTCGGCGTGTCGTTTGCTTTGGGGGCGTTTTTCGCCGGCATGGTGCTGCGCGAATCGGCGCTGAGCTATCGCGCGGCCGAGGAATCGCTGCCGCTGCGCGACGCGTTCGCGGTGCTGTTCTTCGTTTCGGTCGGCATGCTGTTCGACCCCAATGTGCTGATGGAACAGCCGCTGCAGGTGCTGGCGGTGGTGGCCATCATTGTGTTCGGCAAGTCGCTGGCGGCGTTTCTGCTGGTGCTGGCATTCCGCTATCCGCTCAATACTGCGCTGACCGTCTCGGCGAGCCTGGCGCAGATCGGTGAGTTCTCCTTCATTCTGGCCGGCCTCGGCATGGCGCTCGGCGTGTTGCCGGTCGAGGGCCACAGCCTGATTCTGGCCGGCGCGCTGATCTCGATTGCGCTCAATCCGCTGCTGTTCCAGGCGGTGGAACCGGCGCAGGCCTGGATTCGCAGCTATTCCCCGCTGGCGCGCAAGCTGGAGCATCCCGACGATCCCTTGTCCGAACTGCCTGCCGACGTGGCCTCGCATACGCTGAGCAGCCACGTGGTGCTGGTGGGCTATGGCCGCGTGGGCCAGCGCATCGCCGAAACGCTCGATGCGCGCGGCGTGCCCTATGTGGTGGCCGAGCAGCAGCGCGAGCCGGTCGAAAAGCTGCGCAGCCGCGGCATCCATGCGGTGGTCGGTGATGCGTTCGAACCGGCGGTGCTGATCCAGGCGCATGTCGCCCGCGCGCAGATGCTGGTGATCGCCACGCCCGACGCCTTCAAGGCGCGCAAGATGATCGAGATTGCGCGCACGCTCAACCCGCGCATCCACATCGTGGTGCGCAGCCACAGCGAAGACGAAGCCGACCTGCTGCGCCGCGAGCATGCGGTCGAGGTGCGGGTGGGCGAGCGCGAGCTGGCCGACAGCATGGTGCGCCACGTGAGCGAACACATCGAAATCCAGTTGCAGGCGAAGGAAGCGGCGCAGGAGACCGCGCCGTCCCAATCCTGAACGAGGCGGCGCTGCCGCAGGGGCGAAGGGTTTATGCCGGAGCGGAAGCGGACGCCATGCTGCACAGGTGCGCCAGCTCGCCATAGCACTGGGTTTTCAGTACGTCGCGCCGCTGCATTCGCGCCGGCAGCCAGCGCAATGCGCGCAGCCAGGCGGTGCGGCGCAGCGCGGTGATCACGCCGGCGCGCACGCTGCTGTCTTCCTGCGCCAGCACCGACTGGATGGCGGTGCAGAGTTCGGGCAGCCGATCCTTGAAATGAATCGCGGTGGAAAAGAAATACGGCAACCAGTCGCGGATTTGCGCCTGCGCCAGCGTCATCGCGCTGATCGGATCGTCCTCGAAATCGATCGCGCCGAAGCCGTGTTCGGGCGACCACACCAGATTGCGCGCAAATGCCTGGCTCAGATACTGGCGCGCCCGATGCGCCTGCAGGATGTAGGCGGCGCCGCGCTGCCAGTGTTCCATTTGCGTTTCCGCCTCGCTGCGGCGCAGCAGCATTTCAAGCGTGGTGTGGCCGATGTCGGAAATCAACAGCCAGTGATCCTCATGCGCCAGCAGGTGCGGCACACGCAGGCCGGCGTCGGCCAGGCTGGCGAGGCGGCGCGCTTCGTTGCGAATGCCGGTGGCGCCGCCATGCGGGCGCACCGGCTGCATCGCAGGGTGCTGCAGCAGCCGGGCCATGCCGGCCAGCAACTGATAACGCCAGGCGGGCGGCTGCGGCACGCTGAGCTTGAGCCAGGCGGGCTGACCCTGCCAGCGCACCGGCACGATGTGGCGCCCGGCCTGCCGCAGGGTCGCGATTTCCGCTTCGATGTCGGCCCGGCTGGTCAGCTGCAGGGGGGCGGAACTCATCCCGCGGTCAGCGCAGATGGTCCGGTGTTTCGAGCGGCGTGCGGTGGGCCTGCTCGCTGTGCAGTTCGGGCTGGTACCAGCCGAGCTTTTCGCGCAGCTTGACGACGTTGCCAACGATGATCAGCGTGGGGGCCTTGAGCTGGGCCGCTTCCGCCAATGCCGGCAGCGTGGTGAGGGTACCGGTGATGACGCGCTGCGTGGGTAGCGTGCCGTGCTGGATGATGGCGGCCGGGGTGTCGGCGGTGAGGCCGTGCTTGATCAGCGCCTCGCACAACAGCGGCAGGCCTTTCAGGCCCATGTAGATGACGATGGTCTGGTCGCGGCGCGCGATGCCTTCCCAGTTCATGTTGAAGGTGTTTTCCTTCAGATGACCGGTGACGAAGGCGACCGACTGCGCGTAGTCGCGGTGGGTCAGCGGAATGCCCGCATACGACGCCACGCCGGCGGCCGCGGTGATGCCCGGTACCACCTGGAAGGGCACGCCGTGCTCGACCAGGGTTTCGATTTCCTCACCGCCGCGGCCGAAGATGAAGGGGTCGCCGCCCTTCAGGCGCAGCGTACGCTTGCCCTCCTTGGCCAGTCGCACCAGCATCAGGTTGATCTCCTCCTGCGGCACCGCGTGGTCGTCGCGTTCCTTGCCGACATAGACGCGCTCGGCATCGCGCCGGCACATGTCGAGGATCGGCTGCGAGACGAGGCGGTCGTAGACGATGACGTCGGCCTGCTGCATCAGCCGCAGCGCGCGGAAGGTCAGCAGGTCGGGGTTGCCGGGACCGGCACCGACCAGATAGACCTCGCCGCGGCTGATATCGTGTTCGGCACCGTCCTTGATCATGGCGTCGAGTTCCTGCTCGGCCTCGACGTCGCGTCCGGAGAACACCATTTCGGCAACCGGCGACAGGAAGACTTTTTCCCAGAAGGCACGACGCTGTTCCGGCTTGATGGCGGCGCGCACGCGATCCTTGTAACGCGACGCCAGCGCAGAGAGGCGACCATAGGCAGCGGGGATCATCGTTTCCAGCCGCGCGCGCAGCATGCGCGCGAGCACCGGCGATTCGCCGCCGCTGGAGACCGCCACCATGATCGGCGAGCGGTCGATGATTGACGGCAGGATGAAGCTGCACAGCGCGGGCTTGTCGGCCACGTTGACCGGAATGTGGCGCGCACGCGCTGCATCGGCGATGGCCTTGGCGGCAGCCTTATCCTCCTCGACCACGATCACCGCGTCCTTGCCGTCGAGCAGCTCGGGCGTGAAGGCATCCGCGATGCGCTTCAGACGGGCGGCATGCGGCAGCCGCGCGAAGCCTTCGTGCAACGCGGGCGCGGCAACGTCGACATAGGCGCCGGCACGCAGCAGCAGTTCGGATTTGCGGGCGGCGGTTTCGCTGCCGCCCACCACCAGGCAGTGGCGGTCGCGCAGATCGAGAAAGATGGGCAGGTAATTCATGGGCTCACTCGGCGGCAGGGGTGTCGTCTTCGGGTTCGGGCTCGGCGGACAGCGGCGGGATGAAGATGAACCGCATGTCGCCCGGATTCATCTCGACGAAATCGAGCGTGACGCCCTGCAGGTAGGGCGTGCTGGATGCGGCGATCAGGACTTCGATGCCATTGATGATCAGGTGCTCATCGGCCTCGCGCTCGATGTCGAAGCCCATGCCGTAGTTCACGCTGCCGTCATCTTCCTGATAGGCGGCAACGCGCAGGATCATGTCGAACACGTCGGGGTTGTTGTTGGCCACGCGAATCTGCTCGGCTGCGGCGTCGGTGATCTTGATCATGGGTGTTCCCTCAAAGTGGTTAAGCGGCGGCGCGCGCCTTGTGCGCACGCACCTGGTTCAAAAACGGCGCGATCCAGCCCTGCGCGCCACTGCCTCGGCGATGCACATAAGCGGCCAGCAGATTGTGCTGCTGGTAGCCGTCATGCCGGCCGTCGATGCCATGGCCACGCGTCACCTGATAAGCATAGATGGCGTCGGCCGGCAGGTTTTCCAGAGACGAATAGTGAAATTCGTGTGCGGGAATCGGCGCGGTCTCCTGCCAGCGGTCGGCGCCGGTCGGCTGCAGGCGCGCATAACCGCGCCCCACCGGCCGCTCGTGCATCACGGTGTCGCCCGGCACCACGCCCACCATTTCTCGTGTCTGCCCCTGCCAGCTGAGCTGCCGCGACAGGTACATCAGGCCGCCGCACTCGGCATAAGTCGGCAACCCCGCTTCGATAGCGCTGCGTATCGCCTTGCGCAGCGGGGCATTCGCTTCCAGCTCGGCCATGAACATTTCCGGAAAACCGCCGCCGATGATGAGTCCGTCGACGGCGGGCAATGCCTGTGCATGCAGGGTGTTGATGTCGACCAGCTCGACGTTGGCGGCGCGTAGGCTGTCGAGGTCCTCGCTGTAGTAAAAGCCGAAGGCGGGGTCGTGCGCGATGCCGATGCGCACGGGTGCGTCGTTCGAAGCCGTGTCGGCAGACGGCAAAACAGGCATGGCCGGCGCGCCGTCGGCAATCGCCAGCAGGTGCGCCAGATCGACCTGCGCGGCCACGCGTTCGCCGACGTGGCGAATGCGCGCACGCGCGGCGTCCTGCTCGTTGGCCGGCACCAGTCCGAGGTGGCGTTCGGCAATCTGCATGCTGGCGTCGTGCTGGACCGCGCCGATCACGTCGACATCGGTGTAATGCTCGATCACAGCCCGCAATTTGGATTCGTGGCGGCTGCCGCCGAGGTTGTTGAGAATGACGCCGGCGATGCGGATGTCGGGATCGAAGGCCTGGTAACCGAGGATCAGCGGCGCGACACCGCGCGTCATGCCGCGCGCGTCGATCACCAGCACCACCGGCGCATCCAGCAGTTTGGCGAGCGCGGCATTGCTGTTGCTGCCGTCGAGGTCGAGTCCGTCATACAGACCCTTGTTGCCTTCGATCAGGCTGATGCGTGCGTCGGCCGCAGCGCGGGCAAACTGCTGTTCGATTTCGGCACGCTGCATCATGTGGAAATCGAGGTTGTAGCAGGACCGCTGTGCCGCCATGCCGAGCCACAGCGGATCGATGTAGTCGGGGCCTTTCTTGAACGGCTGCACCGCATGGCCGCGATCATGCAGGGCGGCCGCCAGGCCGAGCGTGAGCGTGGTCTTGCCGGACGATTTATGCGCAGCCGAAATGAAGACGCGGGGCCTTTGAGCCCCGCGCTTCGGTGATTCGTTGGTGTCGTCGGCTTGCTGGTTCATCCCGCGCAATCCCCTGCCAGGCCATGCCCGGCAGGCTGCAATCAGTGCTCCAGCTTGGCGACCGTTGCGTCGTCCAGGCTGGCCGGCAGCAGGCGCAGCACCTTGATCGCGAACACGGTCACCAGAAGTGCAATCGCCACGCCGCCCAGGCCGAGGAAGAGTTCGGCCATGCTCGGCGCGTAGCTGTGCACGACGCCATCATAGAAGCTGCTCGATTCGATGAGCCCCGGGAACATGTCCAGCGGGAAAGCCTGGGCGCCGATGATGGTGACGTACATCTGCGCCATGCCGCCGAGGATGACGAGTGCGCACGCGATCATGATCCAGTTGCGCTGGTTGCCGAGACGGCTCAGCAGGATGACCAGCGGCGCGACGCAGCCGATCAGGATCTGCCCCACCCAGAACAGCGTCGTGATGATGCCGCCGTCGCGCAGAATGAAGGCCTCCACCGCGTGGTACTTGGCGAAGTAGAGGTTGGTCAGGTGGTGGACGACGACGAAATACAGCACCGCCGAGACGAACACCACCAGCAGGGTCTTCAGGCGCATCATCACCGCGTCACCCAGCGGACGGCCGGTCCAGGCATATGAGGCGGCCAGCACCATCAGGTAGATCGCCAGACCGTAGGCAAACGACATGATGATGAACATCGGCGCCAGCATGGCGGTGCCGTACAGCTCACGTGCGATCAGGAAGCCGAACAGCGAGCCGGTACCGGTGGTGAGCGTGAGTCGCCAGATGAAGGCCGCGGTGCCCGCCGCCTTGGACCAGGACTTGACGTTGCGGTCGAGCATGGTCCACAGGTAGATGCCGACCAGCGCAAAGAACCCGGAATACAGGAATACGTTCCAGGTGAACATCGACTTGAAGTTGAAATGCGTCATCGCGACGATCAGGCGATCGGAACGACCGAGGTCGAGCACCAGTACCAGCAGGCCACCCAGCATCAGCGCCAGCGACAGGATCGCAGACAGCGGCGCCAGCGGCTTGTACATCGGCTTGTTGAACACCGACGCAATCGACGCGACGTTCAGCGCGCCCGAGGCCGCCACGATCAGGAACACCGCGAACACGTGCGGCAGGCCCCAGACGATCTGGTTGTCCATACCGGTAACGACGTGGCCGTAGTGGTGCATATGGTTCCAGGCCAGCGCGCCGAACAGCACGAACAGACCCAGGCCCCCGAGCAGCAGCCAGTATTTCATGCTGCTGCCTTCTACTTCGCGGAAAGTGATGCTTGCCATGTTGATTTAGATTCCGTGGTAGCGAACGCCAAGATTGAGATTGAGGTCGGCACGCACCTGCTTGGTCGGCAGTTCGCGCAGGCGCCTGGAAATCTCGCTGTCGGGGTCATTCATGTCACCGAACAGCAGCGCATTGTGGCCGGCTGCGGTACATGCCTCGGCGCACGCCGTGTTGCCGTCGCCGCGGTCGACCTTCTGCACGCAGAAGGTGCACGATTCGACGCAGCCGATGCCGCGCGGCACGTCGGCCTTCTGCGTGTCGTTCAGGTGCTCGTGCACCAGCGAACGCGCTTTGTACGGGCAGGCCATCATGCAGTAGCGGCAGCCGATGCAGGTGTGGCGGTCAACCAGCACAATGCCATCTGCGCGCTTGAACGATGCGCCGGTCGGGCACACGTCGACGCAGGGTGGCTCGGCGCAGTGCTGGCACATCATCGGCAGGCTGGTTTCCATCTGCGTCAGCGGGTCCTGCAGCTCCAGCTTGCGGATCCATTGCGGCGCCTGCTTCGGATGCTGGCTTTCAGCCACCGGCGTCCAGCCGTTTTCAGTGCTGCATGCGGTCACGCAGTCGTTGCAGCCGTTGGCGCACTTGGTCGCGTCGACCAGCATGCCCCAGCGCACCGCGCTGCTGACAGCCTGGTCTTCGGGACGGCCATGCGCCACCTGCACCAGAATCACGCCGGGCGCGATGGTGAGGCCGGCCGCGGTTGCCGCTGCCGCTCCCACGAAACGACGACGCTCGGGCGAGGCCGGCGCCTGTTCGGACATTGGTTTCAGTTCACTCATGGTGCAAGCCCTGCCATCTCTTCAGCACTGATCTTGCTTGCCGCCTGCGCGGCCAGCTTGTGCTTGTAGTGTGCCGTTTCAGCATTCAGCGGATGCATCGCCGCCGAGCCTTGCGGCTTGGTGGAATGGCAATCGAAACAGTCGATTTTCACCGATGCATAGCTGTGGCAGCTGATGCAGAAATCGTCCTTCGACGCTGCAACACTGCCCGTCGTTTCGCTGGCGTGGCAGTTGATGCACTCCTTGAGACTGTGCTTCGGGGTACGGATGCCCTCATGCACGGTCTTGTCGCGGTGCCCGTCGAGAACCTTCATGTGGTTGCGCCGCATGTAGTCGGTGTCCTCAACGCACTGCTCACCCTTGACGGCTTTTTCGATCACCGGTTTGGGCGCGCCGCCGGCCTTCGGCTGGGTCTCGGACCCGGCCCAGGCCAGCGCCGCAGTCGTCAGCACGACCGCACCCAGCGCCAGGAGACGTTTCATCTTGCCTGCCACGCTTAGTCACCCATACCCATGATGATGTAGCCGGTTGGGCAGACGTCGGCACAGATGTGGCAGCCGATGCACTTGGCGTAGTCGGTGTCGACGTAACGACCCACGGTGGGGTTGTCTTTCTTCTTCACCTTGAACACCGCAACCTGCGGGCAGTAGACCACGCAGTTGTCGCACTCGAAACACTGGCCGCAGGACATGCAGCGCTTGGCTTCGTTAACCACGTCCTTTTCGGACAGGGCGTGCAGACGCTCTTCGAAGTTGCCCAGCGCGCCTTCCTTGTCGAGCACAGTCACTTCACGGATGTTGCGCGGCACGTTGGGGAAGTGGCCGAGGAACAGGTCGTCGTGCGGAATGATGTGGCGCGCCGAACGGTCTTCGAAGTTGTGCAGGATGTCCTTGCGGTCATCGGTGCCCCAGATCTGGCCCTTGACTTCCTTGTACTCGTGACCGGTTTCGAGCCACTTGCGGATTTCGTCGAAGTGGTGAACGTCCACTTTCGGACGCTTGTCGAGTTCGCGGCCCTTGAGGAAGGCATCGATGCCATCCACGGCAATGGACGCGTGGCCGATTGCAGTGGTCAGCAGGTGCGGACGCAGCACGTCGCCGCCGACGAAGATGTGCTCTTTGCCGGGGAAGCGATAGTTCTTGTCGGCTTTCATCAGGCCGTTGTTGTTGTTGAACTGCTCGAGACCGGTGAAGTCGACGCCCTGTCCGATCGCGGACACGATCAGGTCGGCCGGCAGATCACGCTCGGTGCCTTCGACGATCTTGGTTTCCTTGCCTTCCATCACGAAGTCGGCCACGCGCAGGGCGGTGGCACGGCCCTTGTCGTCGACCACCACGCCCACCGGGGTGACGCCGCCGATGATCTCGATGCCTTCCTGCTGGGCATGCTCGACTTCGTGCTTGTTGGCGGCCATCTTGTCGATGGTGGCACGCGACACCAGCACCACCTCGGCGCCTTCGCGGGCGGAGATCGAAGCCACGTCGGAGGCCATGTGGCCGGCGATCACCGCTTCGGGACGGTCATCTGCGGTACCGCTCTTGGTGACGTTGCCGAGACGACGGGCAACGGTCGCAACGTCGATCGAGGTGTCGCCACCGCCGATGACCACGACGCGGTTGCCGACGTGCTGCAGGCGGCCTTCGTTGAAGGCGCGCAGGAAAGCCACGGCGGTCACGCAGTTGGGCGCTTCGGCACCGGGCACCGGCAGCGGACGGCCAGCCTGTGCACCCATTGCCATGAAGATGGCGTCGTATTGCTTTTCGATCTCGTCGAAGGTCACGTCGGAACCGATGCGGGTCTTCAGACGGGTTTCGACGCCGAGGTCGATGATGCGCTTGATTTCTGCATCAAGCATTTCACGCGGGGTGCGGAAACCCGGAATGCCGTAGCGCATCATGCCGCCGAGCTCTTCGTGCTCGTCGAAAATGGTGACGCCGTGGCCGCGCAGACGCAGCTGGTAGGCCGCAGCGAGGCCGGCAGGGCCGGCGCCGATGATGGCGACTTTCTTGCCCGTTTCGGCCGCGGTCGACGTGTAGGTCATGTTGTTTTCGATACCCCAGTCACCCACGAAGTGCTCGACTGCGTTGATGCCGACATGGTCTTCGACCATGTTGCGGTTACAACCGGATTCGCACGGTGCGGGGCAGACACGACCCATCACGCCGGGGAAGGGGTTGGCTTCGGTAACGCGGCGGAAAGCGTATTCCTGCCAGGTCACACCTGCCGGCGGCTTTTCGATGCCGCGCACGATGTTCAGGTAACCGCGAATGTCTTCGCCAGCCGGACACGAGCCCTGGCACGGCGGCGTGGAAAGCATGTATTCCGGGCACTTGTGCGTCCAGCTCGACTGGAAAATCTTGTCCTGGGAAGAACGGAAGCTGCCTTCCTTCTCGCCGTCCTTATAGCGACGCCATTGAATGCCTTCGGTTTTTGCTTTGTTCGTCGTGACAGCCATGTTGGTTCTCCTAACGCCTACGTTACTAAAGATAGATAAATCGCAATCAGCTGACCGTGGGTCAGTCCAGCTTGATCGCCTTGCTAACCAATTGATGAATACCGCCCACCATGCTCATGTCAAATCCATACTTGGGCAAAACCTTGGTGAACTGCGCCTTGCAGATCGCGCAGATCATGGCCATGAAGTTGACCTTGTGTTCCTTGACGACGTTGTTCAACGCGGTCACACGCGGCAACGCACCCTTGACCCGGACTTCCATCAGGTCGTCGGTCAAGAGACCGCCACCACCGCCGCAACAGAAAGTGGATTCGTAAATGGTGTCGTCCGCCATGTTGTGGAAGTTGTTCGCCACCGACTTGATCAGTTCACGCGGGATGGTGAACTGGCCGCCCGGCTCGGTGCCCATGCGCGAGGCACGCGCGACGTTGCACGAGTCGTGGTAGGTCACGACCAGGTCGTCGTTCAGCGAAGGATCGACCTTGATCTTGCCCGACTTGATCAGGTCGTTGGTCAACTCGCAAATGTGCTGCGGCTGTGGGTAGGTCGGATCGAGCTGCTTTTGCAGCTCGATCGAGAACGGATCATTGCCGCCATAACCGATACCGGTCAGCGTGTTCCAGAAGCTGTAGGCAACGCGCCAGGCGTGGCCGCACTCGCCGACCACGATGCGCTTGACACCGAGTTCGAGGGCAGCGTCGCGGATGCGCATGGCGACCTTGCGCATGTTCTCGTAGTTGCCGTTGAAGAGGCCGAAGTTGCCAGCTTCCGACGCGTGCGACGACAGCGTCCAGTTAATGCCGGCAGCGTGGAACACCTTGGCGTAGCCGATCAGCGATTCGACGTGCGGTTCGGAGAAGAAGTCAGCCGACGGCGTGACCAGCAGCACTTCGGCACCCTTGACGTCGATCGGCAACTTGACAGCCACGCCGGTGTCCGCCTCGATGTCTTCTTCCAGGCCTTCCAGCGTGTCTTCCAGCGCGGGCCCGGGCAGACCGAGATTATTGCCGATCCGGTGAACCTTGTTCAGGATTTCATTGGAATACTTCTGCCCCATGCCGACGTGGTTGAGAATCTCGCGGCCGGCCATGGTGATCTCGGCGGTGTCGATGCCATAGGGACAGAACACAGAGCAGCGGCGGCATTCCGAACACTGGTGGTAGTAGTTGTACCAGTCGTCGAGGATGTCCTTGGTCAGGTCCTTGGCGCCGACCAGCTTGGGGAACAGCTTGCCCGCGGTGGTGAAGTAGCGGCGGTAGACCTGGCGCATCAGATCCTGGCGCGCCACCGGCATGTTCTTCGGATCGGAGGTGCCGAGGTAGTAATGGCACTTGTCGGTGCATGCACCGCAATGCACGCAGGCGTCGAGGAAAACCTTCAGCGAGCGGTATTTACCGAGCAGGTCGCCCATCTTGTCGATGGCCCGCTCTTTCCAGTCATCGCCCAGTTCGTGCGGATAGCCCATCGCATCCTGGACCTGCTTCGGCGCGATGAAGGTCTTCGCGTGCGCGGTTGCACCTACCCGCAGCTTGGGAACCTCGATGTTGTCCTTGATTTCCGGAATGTCAAATTCAGCAGCAGCCACTTGTGAGTCCTCTGTCCGTACTTCGGTGTTCGTTAATCGATGTCAACGAATCAGTTGTTCTGATCCAGACGGGCCGCCCACGCCGCCACATGGCGATGCTCGCGCGGATTGTCCGCCTGGTTGCGCGTGGGGCTGAAGAACAGGCCCGGCGCATGCAGCAGCTTGCTGATTGGGAAGATCACCATCAGCAGCGCCACCAGGGCCAGATGAATCAGCAGGATCGGATCCTGCGGAACCGGTTGCACATCCAGGTACATCAGTCCCAGGAAGAAGGCCTTGAGCGCGACGATGTCGGTATGCACGACAAAGGTCATCAGCATGCCGGTCACGCCGATCGCAATCAGCAGCACCAGCATCAGGATGTCCGACGGCGTCGAAATGTAACGCACTCGGTCAACCAGATAGCGGCGTGCCAGCAGGCCGACGAGACCAATGACCATCATGAAGCTGGCGTATTTGCCAAATGGCTGGATGATGCCAACCCAGAACCAGACCGGCTCGGTGAAATAGCGCAGGTGACGCAGCAGCACCAGCAGCAGTCCGAAATGGAACAGCCAGCCGAACACCCAGATCCACTTATTGGATTTGAACAGCGACTCGAACAGCACCACTTCCTTCGCCATCCGGTACACCACACCCGGTTGCGTCGTCGGCGCAGGCGTGGTCGGGATCTTCAGCGGCGCAGGCGTGCGGCTGTAGTCGAAAATCTTGTAAGCCAGGCCGACCACCAGCAAGAGGGTGGCGATGTAGAACATCCCGGCATAAATCATCGTCACTGTAGACAAGCGCTATCCCCTAAACAACGTTGTGTTTGCGAATCAAACGCACGACCTGACCTGGCCGCCGCATTCGATTGGAAAACACAGCCCGAAAATCGAATCGCCCCGAACAAGACCGGGGCGACCCGAAGGCATTACTGGAACTTAGATACAGCCAGTCGGCTTGGGCAGGCCGGCGATCTTACAGGCCTGCTTGGCGGGGCCGTAGGGGAACAACTCGTACAGGTACTTGTTGTTGCCCTTCTCAGGTCCGAGCTTCTTGCCAATTGCCTTGGTCAGAACGCGAACAGCGGGAGCGATCTGGTATTCGGCGTAGTACTCACGCAGGAAGTTAACCACTTCCCAGTGGCTGTCGGTCAGTTCGACCTTCTCTTCGACAGCCATGTACTTGGCGATGTCTTCGTTCCACTGCGACAGGTCAACCAGATAGCCTTCCTCGTCGACTTCGACTTCTTTACCGGCGATGTTCACCATGGGCATAGCAATACTCCTTTGATTAAAAGTTACAGCCAAGACTGACAGTTGCTGTGCTCTGCGACCAGATCCACAAAACCGCCGTAATCCACGACATTGACTCCGTCCAGCACGCGCCCGGCCATGCCGCGCGCCGCCAGATCAGGACCGAGTGCGTAAATCTTGAGGTCAGCCGCCGCCGCCTGGATTTTCGCCGCTGCCGCGTTGCCGTTCGTCGCCGCGTACACCGCGTCTTCGATCAGCAATACAGCAGAACCTTTGGTGGCCATGCGCAGGCAGCTGTCCAGCGAACTGCGCTCTGCGGCCGATTTATTCACAATATGCAGCATGTCTATCCCCTTAGAAGCTGATCACGACGTCTTGCTCGGCCATGAGATTGGCCATCTCATCGACGGAGAGCACCGTCACATCCACAATCAGGTCATCTTCGGTCAGACCGCGCGCATCCATCGACGCCTGGTCAACATACAGCTTCTCGATGTCGTAGCCTTCCAGGGCGCGGTAGGTCTTGGAGAAATCCTTGACCTCGATGCCCTTGGTGTCGATGCCCTTCAGCAACTGGAATACACCGTCATCGGTGAAGACCATGCTCACGTCCTGATCGAAAGCAGCCGTAATCAGCACCACCTCCAGACCTTCCAGCGCGTACACGGTACCGTGCGGCGCCTTGCGGTTCAGGAACATGAATTTCTTGACGACGCCGGAGCCGTCGTCCATTTCGTCCATATCGCTCATTTCGAATATCTCAATCTTTGGCCATCAATCGCCGAACGTCACGAGACGATCGTACTGAATACCCATCTCAACCAGTTGACCCAGACCGGAAATCCGGTAACCCGGTGCCAGCACATCGTCGTTGATGCCGCGACGCTGCGCAGCCGCCACGCAAACAACCAGATCCACACCGTGCTCTGCAGCCAGCTTGGACCAGCGTGCCGAAACGTTGCGATCGTCCTGCGGCGGCGTGGCCAGACGCGTGGAATTGTTCACGCCGTCGTGGTAGAAAAAAACGCGCGGGACGGTATGGCCCTTCTCGATCGCCGTACGGGCGAAGAGATAAGCGGTGTCACTGGCCTGATGGGTATAAGGCCCTTCGTTTACAAGAATGCCGAATTGCATGGCTAGCTCTAACTCCGAAAAATCCAGTCATTGTTATCAAGCGGCCGCCGCAGACGAGCTGCGGCGGCGCTGACAGCATCCCAAATCGCTTAGAAGCGGATGTGCGCGGACGCGTTCAGGTTGGCACGACCACCACGCCAGTTATCGATGTGATACTTGGTGAAGGGCAGACCGGTCTTCTCGAAGAATGCGGGCCAGCCAATGCGGTCGATCCAGTCGATCATGCGCTCCCACGGCTTGCCGTCGGCCTTGTAGGTGGCAAGGATCTTCTTGACCACTTCGCCCACTTCCGGCCAACGCGGTGCGTTGTTCGGCAGGCCGGCAGCGACCAGCTTGTGGAAGGTCGGCTTGGAACGGGCGTTGGAGTTCTTGCCGCCCACCCAGATCGCAATCTTGGAGTGCTCGGGATCGTTGATCTGCATCGGCGGGCAGGGCGGGAAGCAAGCGCCACAGCAAATGCACTTCTTCTCGTCGACTTCCAGCGAGGGCTTGCCGTTCACCAGCGCGGGGCGGATCGCAGCCACCGGGCAGCGTGCCACGACGGAAGGACGCTCACAGACGTTGGCAACCAGATCGTGGTTGATCTTCGGCGGCTTGGTGTGCTGAACGATGATGGCGATGTCGGCCTGGCCGCCGCAGTTGATTTCGCAGCAGGAGGTGGACAGCTTGACGCGGTTGGGCATCTCGCACTTGACGAAATCGTCGTACAGCTCGTCCATCAGCGCCTTCACCACGCCGGAGGCGTCGGTGCCGGGGATGTCGCAGTGCAGCCAGCCCTGGGTGTGCGCAATCATGGACACCGAGTTGGCGGTACCGCCGATGGGGTAGCCCTTGTCGTTCAGTGCCTTGATCAGCGGCTCGACCTTGGAACCGTCAGCTACCATGTATTCGATGTTGGAACGCGCGGTGAAACGCACGAAACCGTCGCCAAACTGGTCGGCGATGTCGGCCAGCTCACGGATGGTGTAGTGGTCCATCTGACGCGCCGTACCAGCCTTGACCGTCCAGATTTCGTCGCCGGACTCAGCGCGGTGGTACAGGACACCCGGCTTCGGATGGCTGTGGAAAGACCACTTGCCATAGTTCTTCACCATCACGGGGTGCATGTAGGGCATCGGATCCGGTGCGCCGGATTCGATAGGCGGACGTAGTTCTGCCATGATTTATCTCCAACTGGTTTAATGCGCGAAGCTAATTAATCCGCGGGTCCGGGCTCGCACCGAGACCCGCGGCAAGCGAAACTTTAAGCAGCAGACGACTGCTTGTACTCGTTCCACTTCTCGACTTGCTCGTCCCAGTCGTCGGAACGGAAGTAGGGGTTGGAACGCGGCTCTTTGATCATGTTGGGATCAACCGGGATGTCCAGACCTTCGAGGAAGTTGGTCAGGCCGATACGCTCGATCATTTCGCCGGTACGCTCGTGCTCCAGCGCGTTTTCAGCGAAGAAGTCGAGAATGTTGCGGGCCAGTTCGTTCAGCTTTTCGAAGTCTTCGTCGGACTCGAGCTTCATGAACGGGATCACCACGGTGCCCATGGTCGCGCCGATCTTCAGCACGCCCTTGCCGCCCACCAGGATCGACACGCCTTTGTCGTTACCGGGCAGCAGGCCGCCGGGGATGACGTTCAGGCAGTGCATGCAGCGCACGCAGTTCTTGTTGTCGATGCACATGGTCTGACCGTTGCCCAGGTTGGCAGCGGACACGGTCTCGCTGGCCTGGAACTTGCCGGTTTCAACCAGGGTGATGGCCTTGGTCGGGCACTTGCTGATCACGTCGTTGACGAGATCGTTCATGCCGTGGGCCTTCATGTAGTCCTGAACCTGAGCTTCGTTGACGCGGATGTTGTCGCGCCAGGTGCCGATGGTGGCCATGTCGGAACGCTGAATGGCGTTGACGCAGTCGTTCGGGCAGCCGGAGAACTTGAACTTGAACTTGTACGGCAGGGACGGACGGTGCATGTCGTCCAGGTTGTTGTTGATGACGGTGCGCAGTGCCTTGGCTTCGTCGTAGCAGGACATTTCGCAGCGGGCAGCGCCGACGCAGGACATCGAGGTACGCAGTGCGGGACCGGCACCGCCGAGGTCGAAGCCCATTTCATTGAAGGCGTCGAAGGCGGGCTGCACGTCAGCGGTCTTGATGCCCTGGAACATGATGTCGCCGGACTGGCCGTGGAACGCGATCAGGCCCGAACCACCGGTGGCGGACCAGACGTCGCACATCTTGCGCAGCAGGTCGGAGCTGTAATGCATGCCGGCAGGCGGCTGGATACGCAGCGTGTGGAATTCAGCACACTCGGGGAACAGGGGCTTGTGGTTTTCGTCCTTCAGTTCGGTGAAACGGGGGATCACGCCGCCGCCATAGCCGAACACGCCGACCGTACCGCCCTTCCAGTAACCGAACTTGGTCTTGTAGGACGTCTCCAGCTGACCCATCAGGTCAACCATCATGTCGTTATCTTTAGCCAGACGCTTGAGGCCGGTCACGAAGCTGGGCCACGGGCCTTTCTCGAGCTCGTCCAGATTGGGCGTATCAATCATTTGCTTTGCCATTTCTTCTCTCCTAGAACATTTCGAAATGCCCGCTCAGCCGAATGGCCCAACGGTATTCCAACATCGTATTGACTTGGCACCGACCCCACCATCATTCTCATGGGTAAATCGGTTACTCCCTTGCGGTAGGTATGAACCTACCCATAAGGAGTAGATCATTTGCCCCAACGCGGTAATGCCTCATTCTCGCAAAGGGTGAGACAGTACAGCCCGGTCACAAGAATCGATAAGAGTATTAAAATATTGTTGCAAACGCAAGCCCCTGCGAATAGCAGGGTTGAAGCGCCGGGCACTGTACCCAACTGAACACAGGCGTGCAGTGCATCCGCAACCCTTGACGCGACACCAATGAATCCATGCCCGAAATTACGCCCCTAGACAAGATGCGACTGCCGTTCGGCGGCCAGGAAATCGAGTTCCAGCACCTGACCCACGAGTCGGGTGGCGTGCCGTTTCTGCGCATTCGCATCCGCGAGAACAAGCGTTTCACCATTTTCGACGTCGATCCGGTCAGCGCACAGAAGTGGGCTGACCTGATGCAGGCCTGGGCTCGGGACAACGCCGGGGATGCGCCGTGACCTGGGACTGGCCTGAAAACAAGCCGGAGGAATACACCCCCCACATGATCGACCTGCAGTTCGATCTGGTCGGCACGACCATCCCGACCGACAATGCGCAAATGCTGTCCGACGCGCTGTTGCGCCTGTTGCCGTGGCTGGGCGAGGATGGCGGCACCGGCATCCAGCACCTGAAGGGCGCCGAAACCAACACTGGCGACGCGACGCTGAACATCAACCGGCGTACCAAACTGTATCTACGCGTGCCCAAGGTCCGGGTCGACGACCTGCAAAAAGTGATCGGTCAGACGCTCGACCTGGCCGGACATACCCTGCAGCTCGGCAGCTTCAAGACGCGCGCGTTCACGGCGTTTGCCAATATCTACGCGCATTTCGTTGACACCGGCAGCGCCACTGAAGAACAATTCGTGAAGGACGTGATGCGCGAACTGGACGGTCATTTCCAGATCCGCTGCGGATTTATCTGCGGCAGGCGGCAAACGCTGCAAAGCGCATCCGGCCCGATCCATGGCTACAGTCTGATGCTGCACGACGTGCCGCCGCACAAGTCCCTGCAGCTGCAGGACGAAGGCATGGGACGCAACCGTTTGTTGGGCTGCGGGATTTTTATCCCGCACAAATCCATTGCGCCGGTCATGCCAGCCAACCATTAAACCCCGAGCCGGCTTGCCGGCCAATCTTTAACCACCCACCTGAAAGGAGAAAACATGTCTTATGTTGTTAACGGCGAAGAGCTCGAAACCGGTGAAGAGAACTTCCTGCTGGAAGCCAACTTCAG
>CAZUVC010000004.1:36687-111945 GCA_964623745.1 uncultured Thiobacillus sp.
C
The DNA here is from genome assembly GCA_964623745.1 of uncultured Thiobacillus sp. Taxonomy (GTDB): domain Bacteria; phylum Pseudomonadota; class Gammaproteobacteria; order Burkholderiales; family Thiobacillaceae; genus Thiobacillus. Next base: position 36,689 of record CAZUVC010000004.1, read on the forward strand.
TTCAGCGACGATGTCCCCCCGGTCATCGCCGAAGCTGAAAAAATCACGCTGACCGACGAGCACTGGCAGGTCATCAACTACCTGCGCGACAAGTACAGGGAAGACGGCCAGACCCCCAACTTCCGCAACATGGTCGCCGAACTCGACGAAATGCATGAAGGCGTGGACTGGAAGAAGAAGCTCTACGAGCTGTTCCCCAACATGCCGGCTCGCCAGGGCTGCCGCGTCGCCGGCCTGCCCAAGCCTTTCGGCAAGGGCGGCTACTGATTAGGGAATAGGATCTAGGGGCTAGGGTCTGGGGGCCAGCACGTTGGCCCCGCCCCCTAGCCCCTAATTCCTATTTCCTAGTGCCTAGTTCCCAGCCTATGTTTTCCAACACCCTCGTTACCACTGAAGACCTGGCCGCGCATCTGGACGATCCGAACTGGATCGTTCTGGATTGCCGTTTCACCCTTACCGACCCCGGCGCCGGTCGACAGGCCTACGAGAAAGCACACATCCCGGGCGCACGCTACGTGCACCTGGACGACGACCTGTCCGCCCCCGTTGGCGAGGGCACGGGACGGCATCCGCTGCCCGATCCGCGCGTGTTGACCGAAAAACTCTGCGGGTGGGGCGTCGGCGTCAACAAACAGGTGGTGGTGTATGACGACAGCTATGGCGCCATGGCGGTCCGCTTGTGGTGGATGATGCGCTGGCTCGGCCACCCCGGCGTCGCCCTGCTGGACGGCGGCTACCCGAAATGGACGCGCGAAAAGCGCCCGGTCGATGCCGATACTCCGGCGCCGCACCGGGGCGCCTGCGCCTGCCTGCCCGAGCCAACCCAGATCGTGGTCGCCGATGACGTTCTGCGCGCATCGCAGACCGGCGAACAGCTGATTCTCGATGCGCGCCCGGACCGCCGCTTCAGCGGCGAATTCGAGCCGCTCGATCCTGTCGCCGGCCACGTGCCCGGCGCCATCAACTATCCGTTCGACGAGAACCTCGACGTCGACGGCACTTTCCTGCCACCCGAAGCGCTGCGCGAGAACTACCAGGCTTTGCTCAAGGGCAAGCCGGCCTGGCAGGTCATCCACATGTGCGGCTCGGGCGTCACCGCCTGCCACAACATCCTGGCGATGGAAGTCGCCGGGCTTCCCGGTTCACGGCTGTATCCCGGTTCGTGGAGTGAGTGGATCACCGATCCCGCCCGCCCCGTCGCCACCGGCGAATAACGCACCGCTGCATAGAAGGAGTACACCATGGTCAAACCCGTCAGAGTCCGCACCATCTGGTTCAAGAAGGACGGCGAGCGCAGCGCCGAGGAAATCGCCACCGCGGTGGCCACCACCACCTGGCGCGTCGCCGACAAGGCGGTGGACAACCTCGGCCGCGAGAACTACGACATCATCACGCCGGCGCGCGGCTTCAAGCTGATCGCCGAATTCCTCGCCTTCCTGGTGCACTACTGCGACCGCATGGCCTATGCCACGCTGACGCCGGAACGCCGCACCGCGGTGCTGCAGGCGGTGGCCAACCGGCTCGGCGAACTGATGGAAGAAAACATCATCAGCGTGGTCGGTCCGGACGGCAATCGCAATTTCAAGGCTGAGTTCATCGACTTCCTCAACCGCCGTTTCAACGACTACGCCGAGTTCGAATTCCCCGACGAAGAAAAGGCCAGCTTCCCGGCGCTGCGCTTCCTCAGCCTGCAGATCCGCGACGAAATGGGCGACAGCGACAAGACCTGGATCATGGACCAGATCATGGACATCGAGATGCCCGAGATGATGGGGACGGTGCGCAAAAGCTTCAAGGGCCTGCTGTCCGATGCACCGGTCAAGCGCGGGTTCGGCTCCCCGGACATGCTGCCCCCGGAATAAACCCTTGAGCGGTTCGCCTTTCGACCTCGCCAACGAATCCGGCTACCGCGCCTGGCGCGACGCCAGGCTCGCCGCGTATCCGCGCAGCGTCGACGAACTGATCGTGCCGCTGGCCGATCCACGCCATCTCACGACCGCGGAAACGTCCGCCCTCGAAGCGCGCTGCGCACGCGCCAACATGGTGATCTACAGCGCACCGCATCTGGCCGCCGCCGACAAGTCGATTCCCAGGCAACTCGGCCAGCAGCTCGGCCTGGTGCGGCTCGAAGGCAACTATCTGGCCGACGAGGACGGGCTGTCCAGCATCACCCCGGCCGCCGACGAAGACAGTGGCGTGCGCGGCGATTACATTCCCTACACCCACAAGCCTATCAACTGGCACACCGACGGCTACTACAACACGCCCGAGCGTCGCATACTCGGCATGTCGCTGCACTGCGTGCAGGACGCTGAAGCCGGCGGCGAGAACGCGCTGCTCGACCACGAAATCGCCTACATCCAGCTGCGTGACGTCAATCCCGATTACATCGCCGCGCTGATGCAGCCCAGCGCGATGACCATTCCCGCGCGTATGGACGAGGACAACGTCGCCCGTGCCGAGCAGAGCGGCCCGGTGTTCGCGGTCGATCCCGAACAGGGCTTTCTCACCATGCGCTACACCGCACGCACCCGCTCGATCGTGTGGAAGGCCGACGCGGTGACGCAGGCTGCAGTCAGGGCCCTGGCCGACATCCTCGCCGGCTCCGAATACATCCTGACCGCGCGTCTGCAACCCGGCATGGGCCTCATCTGCAACAACGTGCTGCACACCCGCAGCGCATTTTCCGATTCGCCCGAACACCGCCGCCTGCTCTACCGCGGCCGCTATTACGACCGCCTGTGCTTTGATTTGAATAAAGCCCCTGCGCGCCCAGCTTAGGCGGCGGGTAAAGTAAAATAGCGGTCTTCATTTTTCGGCCCTCTGCCGTCATGCAGCTTCTCACCCTCGGGGTCAACCACCACACCGCACCGCTCGTAATCCGCGAGCAGGTCGCGTTCGGCCCCGACAAGCTGGTGCAGGCGCTGCACGAACTGACGCAAAGCCGGCGCGCCTCCGAAGTGGCGATCCTGTCGACCTGCAACCGCACCGAGCTGTACGTCAACACGCCTTCACCCGACGACGTCACGCAATGGCTGGCCGACTTCCACCACATCGACCGGCGCGAACTCGCGCCCTATCTATATGCGTTGCCGCGCGAGCAGGCGGCGCAGCATGCCTTCCGCGTCGCCGCCGGGCTCGATTCGATGGTGCTGGGTGAAACCCAGATTCTGGGCCAGATGAAGCAGGCGGTTGCCGCCGCCGAGGAAGCCGGCACCCTCGGTCTGCTGCTGCACAAGCTGTTCCAGCGTACTTTCTCGGTCGCCAAGGAAGTGCGCAGCAGCACCGAGATCGGCGCCAATTCGGTGTCGATGGCCGCCGCCGCGGTGCGGCTGGCCGGGCGCATCTTCCCCAGCATCCGCGAGCAGGCCTGTCTCTTCATCGGCGCCGGCGAGATGATCGAGCTGTGCATCACCCATTTCGCCGGGCAGCATCCGCGCAAGATGACTGTCGCCAACCGCACCGCCGAACGTGCGCGCCCGCTGGCCGAACGCTTCAACGCCGGGGTCATTCCGCTCACCGACCTGCCGGATGAGCTGCCCCACTACGACATCATCATCACCTCGACCGCGAGCCCGCTGCCCATTCTCGGCAAAGGCATGCTCGAGCGCGCGATCAAGCAACGCCGCCACCGGCCGATCTTCATCGTCGACCTCGCCGTGCCGCGCGACGTCGAAGCCGAAGTCGCCGACATGGACGATGTCTTCCTCTACAGTGTCGACGACCTCGGCCAGGTGGTGCGCGAGGGCATGGACAATCGGGTGGCGCAAGTGGCGCAGGCCGAGGCCATCATCGAGACCAGTGTCGAGAATTTCGTGCACTGGATGGAAGGCCGCGAGCTGGTGCCGGTGATCCGCTCGCTGCGCGACAGCGCCGAACGTCATCGCCGCCATGAAATCGAGAAAGCCGAAAAAGCGCTCGCGCGCGGCGAAGACCCGCGTGCGGTGATCGAGGCGATGAGCCATGCCTTGGCCAACAAACTGCTGCACGCCCCCACGCACGCGCTCAGCCACGCCCCGCGCGACGAGCGCGACCAGATCGCCCGCCTGATCAGCCAGCTGTACGGGTTGCATCAAGAATGAAGCCCTCGCTGGCCGACAAGCTCGCTCGTGCCGACGAGCGACTGGAGGAACTCGACGCCTTGCTGTCGCAACCGGAAATCGCCGGCGACATGGGCCGCTATCGCAAGCTGACCCGCGAGCATGCCGACCTCACCCCGGTGGTGGCGCTTTACCGCACCTACAAACAACTTGAAGCGGACCAGCAATCCGCCCGCGGCATGCTCGAAGACCCGGACATGCGTGAACTCGCCGAAGCCGAACTCGCCGACTGCGCGGCAAAAATCGACCAGCTGGAAACCGAACTGCAAACCGCGCTGTTGCCGAAAGACCCCAACGACGAGCGCAACATCTTCCTGGAAATCCGCGCCGGCACCGGCGGCGACGAGTCGGCGCTGTTCGCCGGCAATCTCCTGCGCATGTACACGCGCTACGCCGAGCGCTGCGGCTGGAAGGTCGAGATCGTGTCGGAAAATCCGGGCGAAGTCGGCGGCTACAAGGAAGCCATCGTCCGTATCGTCGGCCACGGCGCCTATTCGCGGCTGAAGTTCGAGTCGGGCGGCCACCGTGTGCAACGCGTGCCGGAAACCGAATCGCAGGGACGCATCCATACCTCGGCCTGCACCGTGGCGGTGATGCCGGAGGCCGACGAAGTCGGCGAGATCGACATCAACCCGGCCGAGCTCAGGATTGATACCTACCGTGCGTCCGGCGCCGGCGGCCAGCATATCAACAAGACCGATTCAGCGGTGCGCATCACCCACCTGCCCACCGGCCTGGTGGTCGAATGCCAGGACGACCGCTCGCAGCACAAGAACAAGGCGCAGGCCATGAGTGTGCTCGCTGCGCGCCTGAAGGACCGCGAACTGCAGGCGCAGCACGCCGCCGAGGCGAGCGCCCGCAAGAGCCTGATCGGCAGCGGCGACCGCTCCGACCGCATCCGTACCTACAACTTTCCGCAGGGCCGTATCACCGACCACCGCATCAACCTCACGCTGTACAAGATCGACGCGGTGATGGACGGCGATCTGACCGAATTGCTCGATGCGCTGGCTGCGGAGCATCAGGCCGAACTGCTGGCGACGCTGTCGGGTGAATAAGCAGGGGTCAGAGGTCAGGGGTCAGGGGTCAGGGCTACGAACGGTGGCCGACTGCCTCGGCGACGCCAGCGCCCGCATTGCCGCCGCACTTGGGCTGGAAAAACGCGAGGCGCGTCTGGAAGCCCGGGTACTCGCCACCCATGCCTGGCACGTCGACCACGCCTGGCTGATCGCGCACGACACCGATCCCCTGTCCGCAGCGCAGATCACGCCTTTCGAGATACTGCTGGCCCGCAGGCTGACGGGCGAACCCATTGCCTACCTGGTCGGCACGCGCGAATTCTATGGACGGCCGTTCCAGGTTTCGCCCGACGTGCTGATTCCACGCCCCGACACCGAGCTGCTGGTCGACCTCGCACTGGCGCGCATTCCGGTCGATCAGGCCATGGACGTGCTCGATCTCGGTACCGGCAGCGGCTGCATCGCCATCACGCTGGCGCTGGAACGTCCGCATGCGCGCGTGACCGCGGTGGATCGATCGGCAGCGGCGCTGGCCATCGCCCGTCACAATGCCGGAATCCTCGACGCCCGCGTCGAATTCCTGATCAGCGATTGGTTCGAGGCGCTCGCCGGCCAGCGCTTCGACCTCATCGTCAGCAACCCCCCCTACGTCCCCGCCGCCGACCCGCATCTGACGCGCGGCGACGTGCGTTTCGAACCCTTGAGTGCACTCGCCGCCGGTAATGACGGGCTCGACGACCTGCGGCATCTGATCGCCACCGCGCGTGCCCACCTCGAACCCGGCGGCACCCTGTTGCTGGAACACGGTCACGACCAGGCGGAGGCGGTCGTCGCGCTGCTGGAGCGCGGCGGCTACATCTACGCGCAAAGCTGGCCCGACCTCGCTGGCATCCTGCGCGTCAGTGGCGCGATAGTGTCGGAATAATTTACACTTGATCCGCTGCCTATCCGCTTCGCACCGATCAGGGCCGCGTGCAATGGGCACTTTGGGCAGTTCACTGTATATTGGTTCGATTCTTGCTGCATCTGCAGTGAACCCAGACCATATCGAGGCTAGTCATGTCTGACCGCACACCCGAAAATCAGGATAACCCGTCCGAAGCATCGCAAAAGGACGCCATCAACCCCGGTCGCCGCAAACTGGCAGGCGCCGCGCTCGGTGCGGGTGCCGTTTTCACGCTGGCCAGCCGCCCGGTCTGGGCCAACCAGTGCACCATCTCCGGCATGGCCTCCGGCAACCTGTCGGCACCCAAGGTCACCTGCGATGGTTGCACCCCGGGTTACTGGATGCAGTGCCAGCACCTCGATTCCTGGGCTGCCACCGGCTTCAGCCCGGATGACATCTTCAATACCGTGTTTGGCGTGACGCAATACATCAACCCCCAAAACAACAAGCCCTTCACCCTGCTTCAGGTGATGGGGCTGCGTGGTGGCGGCGAGGGTTACGGCGACAGCGACGGCGGTAATTGCCAGGCCAAGCCAAATGGCAATGCGATCGGCAAGATCGGCCCCGATCCCATTTCCCCCAACCTGGGATTTCATGCGGTTGCTGCACTGCTGAATGCCGCGCATCCGAACGTGAATTACGGCTACACCTCCGGCGAAATCATCAACCTGTTCAGAGACAACATGCACAACGGCGCAGCGCTGAAGGATTCGCTCGTGATGCTGAACGAGCGCGGCTGCCCGCTGAACTGATGCGATGACGCAGGCTGCAACGGCCCCGCCACGCCTGCTGAAATGCTGGGGGGATGAAGCGGTCGTGTACGATGCGGCATCGGGCGACACCCACTATCTCAAGCCGCTGACCCTGACGCTTTACCAGATCTGTCGCGACCACCCCGGCTGCCATGCAACGATGCTTGCCGGGCTGCTGGCAGAGCGGCTGGGCGTGGAAAACACGCCACAACTGCATGAGGTGGTATCGGACACGCTCGACAGCCTGCGCAAAGCCGGTCTGCTGGAATCCGCATGAAACTGTTGCAACTGCCTCCTGCCGAATTGCGTCGGCAACTGGCCGGCGCGGGCGTCTGGTTGCGCACCGGTCCGTTCTCGCTGCGCGTGCAGTCGCGCATTCCCTTTGTCGCCGAAGGCCTGACCGAACTCTACGGCCAGTTCGAGGTGCGCAACGCCCACGAGGCCTTTGCCGATTTTCACGTCAGCGTGAACCCGCCGCCCACGCTGCGCCGCTGGCTGCGGCCGCAGGTTGCGTTCAATTTTGACGGCAGGCAGCCGTTCAAGCCGCTGCCGCGCGACCAGGCGTTTCCGATGCTGGAATGGGGACTCAACTGGTGCGTGTCGACCCAGGCGCACCAGTACCTGATCATCCACGCCGCTGTCGTCGAGAAGCACGGCATGGCTGCGATCCTGCCGGCGCCGCCGGGATCGGGCAAAAGCACGCTGACCGCAGGTCTGGTGCTGTCGGGCTGGCGCCTGCTCTCCGACGAGCTGACCCTGATCAACCGCAAGACCGGCCTGATCCAGCCCTTGCCGCGTCCGGTCAGCCTGAAGAACCAATCGATCGACGTGATTCGCCAGTTTGATCCGAACGCCTACATCAACCGCGCCTCGCATGACACCATCAAGGGCACGGTCGCACACATGCGCCCGCCCCGCGACAGCGTGCTGCGCCAGCACGAAACGGCACGTCCCGGCTGGGTGATCTTTCCCAAATGGGAAGCCGGCGCGCCGGCCACGCTCACACCGCGCTCGCAGGCGCAGACCTTCATGTTTCTGGCGCAGAACGCATTCAACTACAGCCATCTGGGCGCCGACGGTTTCCGCGTCGGCGCCGCCCTGATCGACCAGGCGCAGTGCTTCGATTTCCACTACGGCGATCTGCGCGAGGCGGTCGCCGAGTTCGATCGCCTCGCTGAGCGGCGCGCCCCCTGACATGCTGCCGCTCTCCGACACCCTGCTGGCCCGCACCCTGCGCACACCCGTGTCGGTCGCGCACTATTCCATGAGCGAGTGGGACATGCTGGTGCGACAGGCGCGCGCTGCCGGCCTGCTGGCGCGGCTGGCGCATCGCTTCCGCCGAGACGGATTGACCGCCGCCATTCCGGCAGCGGCACGCTGGCATTTCGAGGCCGCGGAGACGCTGGCCGCCAAGCAGCAGGTTGCCGTGCGCTGGGAACTGCAGCAAGTGCGCCGTGCGCTGCGAGATCTCGACTGTCCGCTGATCGTGCTGAAAGGCGCGGCCTATGTCGCCGCCAGCCTGCCCGCGGCCGAAGGCCGCCTGTTCAATGACATCGACCTGCTGGTGCCGCGCGAGCAACTGGCACGGGCGGAGTCGGCGCTGATGCTCGCCGGCTGGCACGCCAGCGGCCTGTCCGAATACGACAAGCGCTACTACCGGCGCTGGATGCACGAAATCCCGCCACTGCAGCACGTGCAGCGCGACACGGTCATCGACCTGCACCATGCCATCCTGCCCGAGACCGCGCGCTACCACCCGGATACGGCGCGGCTGCGCAGCCGCGCCGTCCCCGTCGACGGCCTGCCGGGCGTCCAGGTGCTGGCACCGGAAGACCGCATCCTGCATTCGGCCACCCATGTGTTCCATGACGGCGAATTGCCGCATGGCCTGCGCGACCTGACCGACCTCGATCTGCTACTGCGCGATGCGGCCGGCGAAGCGGGTTTCTGGATGCGTCTGGTCGCGCGTGCCGATGAACTGCAGCTCGGCCGTTCGCTGTACTACGCGCTGCGCTACACACGGCATTTCCTCGATACGCCGGTGCCCGACAGCGTGCTGGCCGCCCTCGATGTCCATGCGCCCGGTCGCATCACCCGCGCGCTGATGGACCGCATTTTCACCCGCGTGCTGGCGCCCGACCATGCAAGCTGCGCCGATGCCTACACCCCCGCCGCGCGGCTGGCCGCCTTCGTGCGCGCCCACTGGTTGCGCATGCCCGCGCATCTGCTGATTCCGCATCTGTTCCACAAGGCATTCATCAGCCCGTTGCAGCGCACCCCCAAAGCCGCTTGACGGCAGCCCCGTCACGCGTATAATTCCCGACTATTCCAGTCAAGTATTATCCAGGAGCCCAAGATGACCGCGCTAGACCGCATTCGTGAGCAAGTCACCAGCAATACCGTCGTGCTGTATATGAAAGGCACCCCCCAGTTTCCGCAGTGCGGTTTTTCGTCGCGCGCGGCGCAAGTGCTGCAGGCCTGCGGCGTGAAGGATTTTCTGGCGGTGAATGTGCTCGCCGATCCGGAAATTTTCGAGAACCTGAAGTACTACGCCAACTGGCCGACCTTCCCGCAGCTTTACGTGAAGGGCGAGTTGATCGGCGGGTCCGACATCATGATCGAGATGTACCAGAAGGGTGAAATCCAGAAATTGCTGGAAGAAGCACAAGCCGCCTGAAGCGACCCGCACGCGTAAAAAAGCCGACCCACGCGGTCGGCTTTTTTATCGCCGCACGCAGTCATCAAGCGTCCGTCTGCACCTCGCCGTCCATGCCCAGTTCGTGGATTTTGCGCGTCAGGGTGTTGCGTCCCCAGCCGAGCAGATGCGCAGCCTCGATGCGGCGCCCACCGGTGTGGCGCAGCGCCACTTCGATCAGCGTTTTCTCGTAGGCCTGGGTCAGCTCGTCGAGTATCGCCGCTTCGCCGCGCGCCAGCCGCGCGCCCGCCTCGGCCGCCAGGCTCTGCAGCCAGTCGCCGCCCACCGGCTCTGACGGCCCCTGCATCAGGTCGGACGGCAGATCGCCCACTTCGACCACCTGCCCCGGCGCCATCACGGTGAGGTAATGGCAGACGTTCTCGAGCTGACGCACGTTGCCGCTCCACGGCAGGCCGACCAGTGTCTTCATCGCCGCATCCGACACGCCCTTGGCCTCCATCCCCAGTTCGCGCGCGCTCTTCTGCATGAAGTGCCGCACCAGCAAGGGAATGTCCTCGCGCCGCTCGCGCAGCGCCGGCAAGCGCAGACGGATCACGTTGAGGCGATGGAACAGGTCTTCGCGAAACAGGCCTTCGCGCACGCGCACTTCCAGATCCTGGTGGGTGGCGGCGATCACCCGCACGTTGACCTTGATCGGCGTGTGTCCGCCGACGCGATAGAACTGGCCGTCCGACAGCACGCGCAAGAGGCGCGTCTGCAGTTCGGACGGCATGTCGCCGATCTCGTCCAGAAATAGCGTGCCGCCGTCGGCCTGCTCGAAGCGGCCGCGCCGCTGCGCCGCCGCGCCGGTGAAGGCGCCGCGCTCGTGGCCGAACAGTTCGGATTCGAGCAGGTCCTTCGGAATCGCCGCGGTGTTGAGCGCAATGAACGGCCCGCTGGCACGCGGACTGTGCCGATGTAGCGCACGCGCGACCAGTTCCTTGCCGCTGCCCGATTCGCCGGTGATCAGCACGGTGGCGTGCGATTGCGAAAGCCGCCCGATCGCACGGAAGACTTCCTGCATGGCCGGCGCCTGACCGAGCATTTCGGTCATCGGCGCTTCGCTCGGCGCCGGGGTGTCGCGGCTGGCGCTCTCGGCCTGCGCACGCCGCACCAGTTCAAGCGCCTGGTCGACGTCGAAGGGTTTCGGCAGGTACTCGAACGCGCCGCCCTGGAACGCCGCCACCGCGCTGTCGAGGTCGGAATACGCGGTCATGATGATGACCGGCACCTTGGGCAGGCGCTCCTTCAATGCCTGCAGCAATTCCAGTCCGGTGACCCCCGGCATGCGGATATCGGACAGCACCACGGAAGGCGTGCTGCGTTCCAGCTCACGCAGCGCGTCGCTCGCCGCGCTGAAGGTCATGCAGGCAATGTCCTCGCGCAGCAGGGCTTTTTCGAGCACCCAGCGGATGGAACGGTCGTCGTCGATGATCCAGACACAGCTTGATTTCGTCATGGTGGGGTTCAGTCGGGCAAGGGAAGAAAAATGGCAAACACGGTATGGCCCGGGCGGCTGTCGCAGTCGATGGTGCCGTGGTTCTGCGCAACCAGGGTTTGCGAGACGGCGAGACCGAGACCGCTGCCGCCTTCGCGACCCGACACCAGCGGATAGAAAATCTGCTCGCGGATGTCGTCTGGAATGCCCGGGCCGTTGTCGATGATCTCGATCCGCAGGCCCAGCCGGTAACGCCGGCTTTCCAGCGTGATCTGCCGCGCCACCCGGGTCTTGAAGATGATCTCGCCCTGGCCATGCATGGCTTGCACGGCGTTGCGCGCGATGTTCAACGTGGCCTGGATCAGCTGCTCGGCGTCGGCGCGGATTTCCGGCAGGCTGATGTCGTAGTCGCGCCGCAGCGTCACGCTCGGCGTTTCGGCCAGAATCAGGCTGCGAACCCGCTCCAGCACTTCGTGAATATTGACCGCACCAAAACGGGGCATTCGGTGCGGCGTCAGCAAGCGCTCCATCAGCGACTGCAGGCGATCCGATTCCTTGATGATGACCTGGGTGTATTCGCGCAGGCTCTCGCGCGGCAGTTCGTGTTCCAGCAATTGCGCGGCGCCGCGGATGCCGCCGAGCGGGTTCTTGATTTCGTGCGCCAGATTGCGCAGCAACTCGCGATTGGCCTCCTGCTGCAGGCGCGCCTGTTCCAGCCGGGCGATGCGCAGGTGCGGATCGACCGCGCGCATTTCGATCAGCACGCCCTGCTGCGGCGCCTCCAGCGGCGACAGGTTGCAGCCGAGGCGGATCGGCGGATGCCCGCCCACCACCACGTCGAGCTCATGCTCGATCACCGTTTCCTGCGCATCGCGCACGGTCCGGATCGCGGCCAGCAACTCGGGGCTGCGCTCGAACACGCGGTCCGCGTGATCGCCCGCCAGCAGCACGCCGGACATGCCCAACAGGGTTTCCGCCGCCGGGTTGACGTAGACGATGCGGTCTTCAGCATCGAGCACCAGGGTGCCGGTCGACAGGCAATCAAGCCCGGAAAAGTCAGTTGGGGGGGATGACGACATGCTCATGCACTCTATTGAAGCACTGATTGTGCCAGCGTGCGTATCGCGGGTGTCGGACGGCTGCGGGTGATGGCGGGCGGGCCGGCGCAGCGCCCCGCATACGGCAGAATACGGCCGGATCGAACAGGCCGTGTCCGCGCGCTGCGAGCCACTCAGTCTAGCGCAGGTTGGCGAGCTCGCGCTGGATCGCGGTGACGTTCTGTTCGTGCTGCTGCAGCGCAGCGCGCAACCGGTTCACCCGATTGAGATAGCTGGTGTCGTTGGCGCGCTCACCCGGCTGCAGGCGTTCGCCCAGCGTCAGTTGACGCCGCGCTTCTTCGGCATTGCGGCGCTCGCCGTCGATTTCGTCCTGCAGCACCTGACGGCGGATGTCGTCGCGGCGCTTCTGGGTGCCGGCGTCGATGCGCGGGAAATTCGCCGGACTCGGGGTGGAGGCCCGGGCCGGTGCCCTGCCGGCAGGCGCCAGCGGCTTCGGCGCGCCCGGAAGATCGATCCGCTGGGCGCCCTTCTTGTAGACATCGGTAAACGTCACCTGGCCGTTCTCGTCGACGTATTTATAGATTTCCGCCTGCGCAGGGGCAGACAGAATCAGGCTCAGCAGAAGGGATAGTCGGACGATGGGCATGGGTAACGAGTGTAGCGTACCCCTCATTTAACGGACACAGGGCGACAATCTTGACCGTCTGCCGCCCATGAAAAAGGGCGGCCGAAGCCGCCCTTCTATGCTGCTTGCGCAGGCTTTACAGCGAGTAGTACATCGCAAATTCGACCGGGTGCGTGGTCATGCGGAACTTGGTGACATCTTCCATCTTCAGCGTAATGTAGGCGTCGATCATGTCGTTGGTGAACACACCGCCACGGGTCAGGAACTCGCGGTCCTTGTCGAGCTCGTCGAGCGCCATTTCCAGGCTGTGGCAGACCTTCGGCACCTTGGCATCCTCTTCCGGCGGCAGGTCGTACAGATCCTTGTCCGACGGATCGCCGGGGTGGATCTTGTTCTGGATGCCGTCGAGGCCGGCCATCATCAGCGCGGCAAAGCACAGATAGGGGTTGGCCATCGGATCCGGGAAGCGGGTCTCGATGCGGCGCGCCTTCTCGCTGGCGGCAATCGGGATGCGGATCGAGGCCGAACGGTTGCGGGCCGAGTAGGCCAGCATCACCGGGGCTTCGAAGCCGGGCACCAGACGCTTGTACGAGTTGGTCGACGGGTTGGTGATCGCGTTCAGTGCCTTGGCGTGCTTGATGATGCCGCCGATGTAATACAGGCTCAACTCGGACAGGCCGGCATAGCCGTTGCCGGCGAACAGGTTCTTGCCGTCTTTCCACAGGGACATGTGGACGTGCATGCCGGAGCCGTTGTCGCCGACGATGGGCTTGGGCATGAAGGTCGCGGTCTTGCCATAGGCGTGGGCGACGTTGTGCACGATGTACTTCAGAACCTGCGTCCAGTCGGCACGCTTGGTCAGCGTGCTGAACTGGGTGCCGATTTCGCACTGGCCGGCGGTCGCCACTTCGTGGTGGAACACTTCAACCGGGATGCCGGCTTCTTCCAGCGCCAGCACCATGGCGGCACGGATGTCCTGCAGGCTGTCGACCGGGGGCACCGGGAAATAGCCGCCCTTGACGCCCGGACGGTGGCCGGTGTTGCCGTTCTCGAACTTCTCGGCCGACGACCACGAAGCTTCCTCGGAATTGATCTTCACGCCGCAGCCCGACATGCCGTCGTGCCAGGTGATCGAATCGAAAATGAAGAACTCGGGCTCGGGACCGAAGTAGGCGGTGTCGGCGATGCCCGTCGACTTCAGATACGCCTCGGCACGACGCGCCACCGAACGCGGATCGCGCTCGTAACCCTTGCCGTCGGACGGCTCGATCACGTCGCAGGTCAGGATCAGTGTGGGCTCGTCGAAGAAGGGATCCATGTAGGCCGAATCCGGATCGGCCTTCAGAAGCATGTCGGATGCCTGGATGCCCTTCCAGCCGGCGATCGAGGAACCATCGAAGGGATGGCCGTCCTCGAACCAGTCTTCGGTCACAAGGCGGGCAGGAATCGAAACATGCTGCTCCTTGCCACGGGTATCGGTAAAGCGCAGGTCGACGAACTTCACTTCTTCGTCCTGAATTCTTTTGAGCACATCGGCCACGGCCATGCTGAATCTCCTCGATCTGAATAAAAAAGGGTAACGAAACTATTGACGGCACCTGCCTGCGTGCCGTGATGAACCTAACTTAGCAGCAACCATGCCATGTACGAATTCGGACGCAAATCATTGTGCCATAAGGCCCATGCAGCAGGATAGTGCAGCACACGCCCTTCTGCTTGCACTTTAATCGTGCACCGGAGAACACAACTGCACTATTTTGGTGCGAATTGCATCGGGGGGCGTCTTTCGTATACTGAACTGAGCCCTACAAGGAAATCATCATGGGACGCATCACCGCGCTACTCGATACTGCCCACGGGCGCAGCCAGGATCACGCCTGGCCCTATGCCGGCGCCCTCCTGCCGCATGAGGCGCACGAACTGCTGCAACTGGCCCCCGGCGCGCGCCTGGTGGATGTGCGTTCGCGCGCGGAAATCGATCTCAATGGCGTGATCCCGGGCGCGATCCATGTCGAGTGGCAATCCTGGCCGGGCTGGGTGCAGAATCCGCATTTTTTCACCCAGCTGGCACAGGCCACCGATCCGGAGTCGTTGCTGATTTTCATGTGCCGCACCAACGTGCGTTCGCATCGGGCCGCTGCAGCCTGCGCCGAAGCGGGGCGCGGCAGCTGCTACAACATGCTGGAAGGCTTCGAGGGCGATCTCAACAAGGCAACCGGCCACCGCAACGAAATCAACGGCTGGAAGCTGCGCGGCCTGCCGTGGACCCAAAGCTGATCACGCTACGCCGCCGCGACGGGAGCCTTCGCGCCTGAGGCACCGCGCAGGGAGGCGCCTCGATTAGAATAGCGCGGCCATGACCGACCGCTACGCCGTATTCGGGCACCCGATTGCCCACTCCAAATCCCCGCAGATTCATGCCGCCTTTGCCCGTCAGACCGGGCAGGACATGAGCTATGAGGCGATCCTCGCGCCGAAGGACGGCTTTGCAGACAGTGTGGCCGCTTTCATCGCCGCGGGCGGACGCGGCGCCAACGTTACCGTGCCGTTCAAGGAAGACGCCTTCCGGCTGGCCGGCCGCCTCAGCCCGCGCGCGGAACGTGCCGGCGCGGTCAACACCCTGCGCTTCGATGCCGACATCCTCGGCGACAACACCGACGGCGCCGGGCTGGTGGCCGACCTCACCCGCAATCTCGGTTGTGTGCTGGCCGGCAAGCGTGTGCTGCTGCTGGGCGCCGGCGGCGCGGCGCGGGGGGTGATCGAACCCCTGCTGGATCAAACCCCTGCCGAATTCGTCATCGCCAACCGCACGGTCAGCCGCGCTCAGGAACTGGCCGACCTGTTCGGCCGCGGCGTCCGCGCAAGTGGATTTGATGCACTCGATACGCCCTTCGATCTCATCATCAATGCCACCGCCGCCAGCCTCGCCGGCGAATTGCCACCGCTGTCGCCGTGCATCTTCACCGCCGACACGCTGGCCTACGACATGATGTACGGACGCGACACGCCCTTCCTCGATTTCGCGCGTCGTCACGGCGCCGCCACCGCCGGCGGGTTGGGCATGCTGGTCGAGCAAGCCGCCGAGGCGTTCTACCTGTGGCGCGGCGTGCGTCCCGACACCGCCCCGGTCATCGCGGCCTTGCGCACATGATCCGCACCGCATTGCGCTGGCTCGGCAAGGGCGTGGTGGTGGCGATCGCGCTGGTGCTGATTTATCAGCTGTGGATCTTCGCCCATGTGTTGTGGTGGATCGATCACAATCCCAGATCGACCGCCTTCATGGCTGCCGGGCTGGCGCGCCAGCAGGACAAGAATCCTGACGCCGAACTGCGGCACAAGTGGGTGCCGTACGACCAGATTTCGCCCCATCTGAAACGCGCCATCGTTGCGGCCGAAGATGCGAGATTCCTCGAGCACGATGGCTTCGACGTCGAGGGTATCCAGAAGGCAGTCGAAAAGAACCTGAAGAAGGGCAAGCTCGTCGCCGGCGGCTCCACCATCAGTCAGCAACTCGCCAAGAACCTGTTCCTGTCCGGCGAACGCAGCTTCATCCGCAAGGGCCAGGAAGCCGTCATCACGCTGATGATCGAAACCACCTGGAGCAAGCGCCGCATCCTCGAGGTGTATCTCAACGTGATCGAGTGGGGCAACGGCATCTATGGCGCCGAAGCCGCCGCCCGCCGCTACTACAAGACCTCGGCCGCCCGGCTCGGCCGCGACCAGGCCGCCCGCATGGCCGCGATGGTGCCGAATCCGCGGCTGTACGAATACAACCGCGGCTCGCGCAGCTATCAGCGCCGCGTCGCGGTCATCCTGCGCTACATGCATCACGCGCAGGTTCCGCGCTAGCGGTAATCCCGACGCAGTACCTGCGTCCACTCGCGTAGCAGCGCGTTACAATCGCGGGGCTTTTACTCTTTCGCCCCCATGACCGACGCCCTCGAAAACCAGTCTCAGGACAACCTGGAAGCACACCTCGCTCAGGTGCAGGACCTGCTCGCCCGGATGCGGCTGGTGGAAGAGCTCGTCCACAAGCAGGGCGGGCCGCGCCAGGCGCTGGTCGAGAACCTGGTGCACAAGCAGAACCTGACGGAGTTGCAGCGCAAGCTGGACGACCTGCACCCGGCCGACATCGCCTACATCCTGGAAGCGCTGCCGCTGGACGAACGCCGGCTGGTATGGAGCCTGGTCAATGCGGAGAACGACGGCGAAATCCTGCTGGAAGTCTCCGACTCGGTGCGCGAATCGCTGATCCAGACGATGGACAAGGCGGAGCTGCTGGCCGCCGCCGAATCGCTCGACACCGACGAGATCGCCGACATTGCGGCCGACCTGCCGCGCGACGTGATCGAGGAACTGCTCACCAGCCTCGACGCGCAGAAGCGCGCGCACCTGCAGTCGGCACTGGCCTATCCGGAAGATACGGTCGGCGCGCTGATGGATTTCGAGATGGTGACGATCCGCGCCGATGTCACGCTCGAAGTCGCGCTGCGCTACCTGCGCCGCCTGGGCGAACTGCCCGACCAGCTCGACAAGCTGTTCGTGGTCGACCGGGTCGACGAGATCATCGGCGTGCTGCCGCTGAAGCGTCTGCTGACCACCGATCCCGAAGCGTCGGTGGCGGCGGTGATGGTCGAGGATTTCGTGAAATTCCTTCCCGAGGACGAGGCGCAGGAAGCGGCCCAGGCGTTCGAGCGCTACGACCTGGTGATGGCGCCGGTGGTCGACGCCCAGGGGCGGCTGATCGGCCGTCTCACCGTCGACGCAGTGCTCGACTACATCCGCGAATCGGCCGACGCCGACATGCTGTCGATGGCCGGTCTGAAAGAGGAAGAGGACCTGTTCTCCACGGTATGGCGTTCGGCCAAGAACCGCTGGATGTGGCTGTCGATCAACCTCGCCACCGCCTTCATCGCGTCGCGCGTAATCGGCGCGTTCGAAGGGTCGATCGAAAAGCTCGCCGCGCTGGCGGCGCTGATGCCCATCATCGCCGGCATCGGCGGCAACACCGGCAACCAGACCATCGCACTGATCGTGCGCGGTCTCGCGCTCGGCCAGATCACGCAGGCCAACGCGCGCCGCCTGGTCGTCAAGGAGCTTGGCGTCGCGCTGTTCAACGGCCTGCTGTGGGGGTCGGTGGTCGGCGTCTTTGCGTGGCTGCTGTACGACAACATCGCGCTGGGCGGTGTGATGGCGCTGGCGATGCTGCTCAACCTGATCGTCGCGGCGCTGGCCGGCATTTTCATTCCGATGACGCTGGAACGCATGAAGCGTGATCCCGCGGTCGGCTCGTCGGTACTGCTGACCTTCACCACCGACAGCATGGGCTTCTTCATTTTCCTCGGGCTCGCCACCCTGCTGCTGCTGTGACGCCAACACCGGACAGCCGTGCCCTCTACCTGCGCCTGCTGGGCTATGTAAAGCCCTACTGGCGCATGTTCGCGCTGTCGCTGGTCGCGCTGGTGCTCACCGCCGCCACCGAGCCGATGTTGCCCGCGCTGTTCAAGCCGCTGCTGGACCAGGGCTTTGTTGCCAAGGACCCCGACTTCATCCGCTGGATCCCGATCCTGCTGCTGGCGCTGTTCCTGGTGCGCGGCGTCACCAGCTTCGTCAGCACCTATTGCATGGCGTGGGTCGGCAGCCGGCTGGTGATGGACCTGCGCGCCTCGATGTTCGACAAGCTGATGACGCTGCCGACGCGCTATTTCGACCAGAACCCGAGCGGGCAGCTGATTGCGCACCTGGCGTTCAATGTTACCCAGGTCACGCAGTCGGCCACCAGTTCGCTCACCACGCTGGTGCGCGACACGGTCACGGTGCTGGGACTGCTCGGCTACCTGCTGTGGCTGAACTGGCAGCTGACGCTGATCGTGTTCGCGATGGTGCCGCTTACCCTGTGGATCGTCCGCATGGCCAGCACACGCCTGCGCGGCCTGTCGCGCAAGGCGCAACAGAATATTGGCGACCTCACCCAGGTGGTCGACGAGGCCGTGGGCGGACACCGCGTCGTCAAGCTGTACGGCGGCGAGGACTACGAGCAGACGCGCTTTCGCCACGCCGCGAATCTGGCGCGGGTGTTCGAAATGAAGCGCGTTGCTGCCAACGCAGTGTACGAGCCGGTGATCCAGTTCATCGCGGCGGTGGCGCTGGCGATCATCGTCTACATCGCCGCCGGTCAGGCCAGCGCAAACACCACCACCGTGGGCGGCTTCGTTGCCTTTTTCATGGCCATGCTGCTGCTGTTTGCGCCGCTGAAACGGCTCACCGCCGTCAACGACCAGCTGCAGCGCGGCCTGGCCGCGGCCGAGACCATTTTCACGCTGCTCGACCAGGATGCCGAGCGCGACAGCGGCACCCGCAGCCTCGACCGGGTCGAAGGACGCCTGGCGCTGCACGGCGTGAGCCTGACCTACCCGGGCAAGACCGCTCCGGCGCTCGACGGCATTACGCTCGACATCGCGCCCGGCGAAACCGTAGCGCTGGTCGGCGCCTCCGGCTCGGGCAAGACCACGCTGGCCAATCTGGTGCCGCGTTTCTACGACCCCGACGCCGGCACGATCACGCTCGACGGCATCGACATCCGCGACCTGCGCCTGCAGACCCTGCGCGGCCACATTGCGCTGGTGTCGCAGGACGTGGTGCTGTTCAACGACACGCTGGCACACAACATTGCCTATGGCACCCGGCGCGACGCCACCGCGGAGGAAATCCGCGCCGCCTGCGTCGCCGCGCACGCCTGGGACTTCATTCAGGCGCTGCCCGACGGTCTGGAAACCCTGATCGGCGAAAACGGCATGCGGCTGTCCGGTGGTCAGCGTCAACGCATTGCGATTGCCCGCGCGATCCTGAAGAACGCGCCGCTGCTGATCCTCGACGAAGCCACGTCGGCGCTCGACAACGAATCCGAGCGCCACGTGCAGGCCGCGCTCGAAACGCTGATGCAAAACCGCACCACGCTGGTCGTCGCGCATCGCCTGTCCACCATCGAGCGCGCCCACCGCATCGTGGTGCTCGAAGGCGGCCGCATCGTCGAGATCGGCAGCCACGCCGAACTGATCGCAAGAAAAGGCCGCTACGCCCAGCTGCACGCGCTGCAGTTTTCCGCATGAGCCCCGATCTTCCCGGCGGCTGGGTCAAGCCCGCACGCTCGCTGGTCACCGCCGCCGGGCGCGCGATCGGCGACTACCGCATGATCCGCAACGGCGACCGCATCCTGCTGGGGCTGTCGGGCGGCAAGGATTCGCTGTCGCTCTTGCATACGCTGCACCACCTGCAGCAGAAGGCACCGGTGAGGTTTGAACTCCTGGCGGCCACCGTCGATCCGCAATCCGACCAGTACGATCCGTCGCCACTCACGGCCTATTTGGCCGGACTCGGCGTGCCCTATTTTCTGGAATCGCAACCCATCCTCGAAGAAGCGCAGAAGACGCTGACCAAGGACTCCGACTCCTACTGCGCCTATTGTTCGCGCATGCGGCGCGGCATCCTCTACCGCGTCGCACGCGAGCAGGGCTGCAACGTCGTCGCGCTGGCGCAGCATCTCGACGACCTCGCCGAGACGCTGATGATGTCGATGCTGTTCGGCGGCAAGCTCCGGACCATGTCGCCGCATTATCTGAACGACGCCGGCGACCTGCGCATCATCCGGCCGTTTGCCTACGCGCGCGAACGCCAGACCCGCGCGTTTGCGGCGGACGCCGGCCTGCCGGTGATCTTCGAGAACTGCCCGGCCTGCTTCGCCAAGCCGCAGCAGCGCTATGCGATGAAACAGATGCTGGCCGAACAGGAAAAAAGCCACCCGCGCATCTTCAACAGCCTGCTCACCGCGATGAAACCACTGATGGGCGAACCGCCGCCCGGCTGATAGATCCGAATCAGCGCGGCGGCTTGCAGCGTTTGCCCTCGTATTCGAACCGGTTTAACGCGTAGGCCTTGCCGTTCCAGCGCTGCACCGGAAAGCAGAAGCCCGGCCCGCCAACCGAAATGTCCGGCCAGCCTCCAACGCCCTTGGACTTGAGAAATTCCGGAATACCAATGCCGCCGCTCATCTCGCGCCATGTCCCGTCGGCCGCCTTGCTCAACAAGCGATAGCCCAGTCCGGTATGGCCATAGCAAAACGTGCCACCTTCGGTCACCACGGCTTCGGGGCGACCGTCGCCATTGAGGTCGCGCACCGTCTCGATCGATGCGCCGGTTGGATTGGGGTCGTCCGCACAGATGAGCCACATGCCCTTGCGCTGCACCGCGCCCGCCGCCTTGAATACGGCCAGTTTGTCCGCTTCGGACAGGCTGATGTCCGCAGCATCCGCCAGAACCGGGGCGTTTCCTGCCAGCGCGACGGTCAGCGCGGCGATCCCGCCAGGCAGTGACAACAAAATCCTGCCGTGTGTTGTCATAACCCACCCCGCTCCGTTACCAAAACTCAACCATAGACAGCGGCACGGCGCATGCAACAGCGGGATAGGGATTTTCTCCGATCGGTCGTTTGGCCTTAAAATCAAGCCTTTGTTTTAATTGATATTTCCATAAAGAGAGCAAGGTTATGACGGCGTCTTTCATCCCCCCCAAGCGTATCCTCATGGGCCCCGGCCCCTCCGACGTGCCGCAGCGCGTGCT
This sequence comes from uncultured Thiobacillus sp., assembly GCA_964623745.1. Taxonomy (GTDB): domain Bacteria; phylum Pseudomonadota; class Gammaproteobacteria; order Burkholderiales; family Thiobacillaceae; genus Thiobacillus. The sequence continues at coordinate 57,938 of CAZUVC010000004.1, forward strand.
CGACGCGATGGCGCGCCCGACCATCGGCCACCTTGACCCGGCGTTCGTCGATCTGATGGAGCAGATCAAGTCCATGCTGCGGATGGCGTTCCAGACCCAGAACGCGCTGACCTTTCCGGTGTCGGCGCCCGGTTCGGCGGGGATGGAAATGTGCTTCGTCAACCTGGTGGAACCGGGCGACAAGGTGATCGTCTGCCGCAACGGCGTGTTCGGCGGCCGCATGCTGGAAAACGTCAAGCGCACCGGCGGCGTGCCGGTGATCGTCGACGACGCCTGGGGCGCGCCTGTCGATCCGCAAAAGGTGCGCGACGCCTTAAAGGCCAATCCCGACGCAAAAATTCTCGCCTTCGTGCACGCCGAGACCTCGACCGGCGCGCAAAGCGATGCCGAAGCCCTGGCCAAGATCGCGCAGGAATTCGGCTCCTTGACCATCATGGACTGCGTCACCAGCCTCGCCGGCACGCCGCTCTACATGGACAAGTGGGGCATCGACGCGGTCTATTCGGGCAGCCAGAAATGTCTGTCGTGCACGCCGGGGCTGTCTCCCGTCTCGTTCTCCGAGCGCGCGATCGAACGCGTGAAGTCGCGAACCACGCCAGTGCAGAGCTGGTTTCTCGATCTGAACCTGGTGCTCGGCTACTGGCAGTCGGCCGGTAAGCGCACCTACCACCACACCGCGCCGATCAACCCGATGTACGGGCTGCACGAAGCGCTGGTGATCCTGGAAGAGGAAGGCCTGGAAAACGCCTGGGCACGCCACCGTTCGATGCACGAAAAGCTCAAGGGCGGCCTCGAGGGCATGGGCCTCAAATACGTGGTCGAAGCATCCGCCCGCCTGCCGCAACTGAACTCGATCTACGTGCCTGAAGGCGTCGACGAAGCGGCGATCCGCGCGCGCCTGCTGAACGAATTCAATCTTGAAATCGGCGCTGGCCTCGGCGACATGGCGGGCAAGATCTGGCGCATCGGCCTGATGGGCTATTCGGCGAAGCAGGCAAACGTCGACTACTGCCTGAAGGCATTGAAAGCCTGCCTGTCCTGATCCGCTGCGGACATCCTGCCGAGCCGTCGCGGCGGGATGTCAGAAGGGCATGGCTATACTGGGCCTTTGCCATCCAGCCCGCCGAAACTTGGGATGACCCACCATGATCGTTCAGAAAGATTTCAGGGAACTCGGCTGCGCGGAGTGCGCCGGCGGTGCCGGACTGGATTTCGAGTTCACGATGGCCTTCCAGCCGATCGTCAACATCGATACCCGCGAAGTCTATGCCCAGGAAGCCCTGGTTCGCGGCCTCAACAACGAATCCGCCGGCGAGGTGTTCACCCACGTCAACGACAGCAACCGCTACCGCTTCGACCAGGCCTGTCGCGTCAAGGCGATCGAGCTTGCCGCACAGCTTGGCATGACCTCCCTGCTCAGCATCAATTTCATGCCCAACGCGGTCTACCGCCCCGAGCTTTGCATCCGCACGACGCTGGAAGCCGCCAAAACCTACGGCTTTCCGATCGAGCGCATGATTTTCGAGATCACCGAAGCCGAAAAGGTGGAAGACCACGAGCATCTGCGCGATATCGTCACGCACTACAAGCAGCGCGGATTCCTGACGGCGATTGACGATTTTGGCGCAGGCTACTCGGGGCTCAATTTGCTGGCCGAGCTGCAAACTGACCTGATCAAACTGGACATGGCGCTGATCCGCGACATCGACAAGCATAAGGGACGCCAGGCGATCACCCGCGGGATCATGCAAGTGTGCAGCGACCTGTCGATTCGCGTCATCGCCGAAGGCGTCGAATCCCGGGAGGAAGTCATGGTTTTGCGCGACCTGGGCGTGGTGCTGTTTCAGGGCTATTACTTCGCCCGGCCGGCATTCCGTGCGCAGGCGACGGTGCCGGTCGAGGCGTACGACAGCCTGGCTTGAGCACGCTCCACGACGCAGCTGTCTGCTGCGTCGGTGCGTGCCACTCGGTCCGCATTGAGCATGGATCCGCGGCCACACCGCTCCTTAAGAAACCCGTCAGATCACGCCCATGACCAGCAGGATGATCAGGATGACGACGATCAGACCGATGCCGCCACTGGGACCGTAGCCCCAGGCGCGGCTGTGCGGCCACAATGGGATGACGCCGATCAGGATCAGGATCAACACGATCAACAGGATGGTTCCAATGCTCATGGTCTACTCCTCGTTATCAGGGTGGTAACAAAAAACGGGGGATGCGCTGACCGCGATCCGAATCGATTGCCATCGCATTCAGACACGGGGTCAGGACGGGTCATGCGTTAGCCGCCCATTCCACCACCCGGGAAATAGCCCAGCTTCTGCTTGTCCTCTTCGGTACAGGCGTCGTTCAGGCACAGGAAGGTCTTGCCGTTGTCGTCAAGCGTGGTAAGGTTCATATCGGGTTCGGTAAAGCCGTCCGCGTCGGTAAAAATGAAGTGATAGGCCTGGCCGACCTGCAATTCCAGAACGCCCTCATTGCTTTCGCCATAGTCGTGCCAGCGATCCCCTTTTCCGCCGGGGATTTCGGGGGCCATCTTGCCGCTTTTGTCGTCTTTCCAGGCGACGATCGTGGGCCGGGCCAGCACTTCCCCTGCCTTATCGACGGCCGCGCGACGCGCCTGCGAAAAATCTCTTGCTTCCATGTCTGCCAATGCGATTGTCTGCATGCTGATCTCCTCTGCGCTCTAAAGTCGTTCGATGGGTGGGTCGCCCTACCCGCGCGTGCACAGGGAGGGACACTGTCATCGTGGTCGGTTTCTCGAGGCATGTACGTAGGATTTGGCCGATGCGCAGGAAGGCATCCGCTGAAAGCGAACTTGTATTGATGTGGCCAGGGTGGCCGAGCGAAAACACGCAAAAAAATGGGCGGGCGGTCAACGACCCCCGCCCGCGGGTACGGAGACTGCGCCTACAGGTCCAGCCGCTGCCAGATCGTGGTGGTCGGCCCCGCCTGGTTCATGGTGTAGAAATGCAGGCCCGGCGCGCCGCCGGCCAGCAGGCGGTCACACAGGTCGGTCACCACGTCGAGGCCAAAGGCGCGCAGCGACGGCAAGTCGTCGCCGTAGGTTTCCAGCTTCTTTCGCAGCCAGCGCGGGATTTCCGCGCCGCAGGCATCCGAGAAGCGCGCCAGCTGCACGTAGTTGCCGATCGGCATGATGCCGGGGACGATGGGGATGCTGACCCCCTGGTCACGCACGCTGTCGACAAACTGGAAATACGCGTCGGCGTTGAAGAAATACTGCGTGATCGCGGCGTCCGCGCCGGCGTCGACCTTGCGCTTGAAATTGGCGAGGTCGTCGGTCCATGAGCGCGCTTGCGGATGAACTTCGGGATACGCGGCCACTTCGATCTCGAACCAGTCGCCGGTTTCCTTGCGGATGAAGGCCACCAGTTCGTTGGCGTAGTTGAACGCGCCCGCGTCCATGCTGCCCGACGGCAGGTCGCCGCGCAACGCGACCAGATGACGGATGCCCTGGCTTTTGTATTCGCCGAGAATCTCGCGGATGTTCTCTTCGGTCGAACCGATGCACGACAGATGCGGTGCGGCCTCGCTGCCGTCGGCCTGGATGTCGCGCACGGTCTCCAGCGTGCGGTCACGGGTGGAACCGCCGGCGCCAAAGGTGACGGAAAAGAACTTGGGGTTGAGCTGCGCCAGCTGCTTGCGCGTGGCGCGCAGTTTTTCGGCGCCCTCCGCCGTCTTCGGCGGAAAGAACTCGAAGCTGTAAGTGCGTTCGGTCATGAATCAGCCTTTTTTATCCGGGATGAGCGCAGACAGCGCCCAGGCGATCACACCGTAGAGAAGCGCGCCGACCATCGCCGAGACAAACCCGTCGACGCGGAATCCGGGCAGCAGCGCGCTGGCGAGCCAGAACAAGAAGCCGTTCAGCACCAGGTAGAAAATCCCCAGCGTCAGCACCGTGATCGGCAGTGTGAGGATCGCCAATACCGGCCGCACCAGCGTATTGATGAGGCCGAGCACCAGCGCGGCGATCAGCGCCGTGCCGAAGCCCGCCACCTGGATGGTGGGCAACAGATACGTCACCGCTAGCAGGGCGACGGCATTCAGAATCCACAGCAGCAGCAAACGCATGGCGCGCTCCTTTCCGGTGAGATCGATCAATAACGATACTGTTCGGCCTTGTACGGACCGTTCTTCGGCACGCCGATGTAGGCGGCCTGCTGATCGGTCAGCTCGGACAGCTGCGCGTTGAGCTTTTTCAGCTGCAGGCGCGCGACTTTCTCGTCGAGGTGCTTGGGCAGGGTGTAGACGCCCACCGGGTACTTGCCGGAATCGCGCTCCTGCCACAGCTCGATCTGGGCGATCGTCTGGTTGGCGAATGACGAGCTCATCACGTAGCTGGGGTGCCCGGTCGCGCAACCGAGGTTCACCAGCCGACCCTTCGCCAGCAAAATGATCCGCTTGCCGTCAGGGAAGATCACGTGGTCGACCTGCGGCTTGATCTCTTCCCACTGGTAGCCTTCGATGCCGGCGACGTCGATTTCGTTGTCGAAGTGGCCGATGTTGCAGACGATGGCCTGGTCCTTCATCTTCGCCATGTGGTCGTGGGTGATGACGTGGAAGTTGCCGGTGGCGGTGACGAAAATGTCGGCCTTGTCGGCAGCATATTCCATGGTCACCACGCGGTAGCCTTCCATCGCCGCCTGCAGCGCGCAGATCGGGTCGATCTCGGTCACCCACACCTGAGCGGAGAGGGCACGCAAGGCCTGCGCGCTGCCCTTGCCCACATCGCCGTACCCTGCGACCACAGCGACCTTGCCGGCGATCATCACGTCGGTCGCGCGCTTGATGCCGTCGACCAGCGATTCGCGGCAGCCGTAGAGGTTGTCGAACTTGGACTTGGTGACCGAGTCGTTGACGTTGATCGCCGGGAACTTGAGTTCACCGCGCGCATGCATCTGGTACAGGCGGTGCACGCCGGTGGTGGTTTCCTCGGTCACGCCTTTCACTGCGGCGAGACGCAGCGAATACCAGGTCGGATCCTTGGCCACCTTGGCCTTGATCGCGGCATACAGTACGCGCTCTTCTTCGCTGGTGGGATTGCCCACTACCGAGATGTCCTTTTCAGCGCGCGCGCCCAGGTGCAGCAGCAGCGTGGCGTCACCGCCATCGTCGAGGATCATGTTGGAAAAGCCGCCGTCGGCCCACTCGAAGATGCGGTGGGTGTAGTCCCAATAGTCTTCCAGCGATTCGCCCTTGACCGCAAACACCGGCACGCCGGACGCGGCGATCGCCGCAGCGGCATGGTCCTGGGTCGAGAAGATGTTGCACGACGCCCAGCGCACTTCGGCGCCGAGCGCCGTCAGCGTCTCGATCAGCACCGCGGTCTGAATGGTCATGTGCAGGGAACCGGTGATGCGCGCGCCTTTCAGCGGCTGGGCCGCCGCGAATTCCTCGCGGATGGCCATCAGGCCCGGCATTTCGGTTTCGGCGATGCGGATTTCCTTGCGGCCCCAGTCGGCGAGGGCAAGGTCGGCAATAACGTAGTCGGTAGAGGTATTGAGTGCGGCGTTCATCACGCCTCCTTTCTGTTCACAAAAAAGAAAACGTGAGCGCCGTTGAAAGGAAGCGTTCTGAGCCTGGCGGGTGAACCGTCGCAGCGCTCCTCAGAACCGAGGCGGCATTCTACCCCCGGACACGGAAAATGCCGAATGGGGTCAGGCGATAGCTGATTGACTCCCGATTTAAAGGCCTGCGTGGGTGTCGGTATTTTTTACATGTGATTTGAACCCGCCGCCTCAACACCCTGTTTCCATTGACAACCCGCCCCGCCGGATGCGTGGAACGCATATTGCTTCTCAGCGCAGCGGCGCGCTTCCCGGTCCATGGAGGCAGATCCATACAAATCGAATAAATAACGGGGGGGAGAAAAATGAAGCAAATCACAGCAATAGGATCCATGCTATTGGCGATCGGCCTGTACAGTACGTCATCTCATGCGTCGATCATAAAAAGCATGACGATTGAAGAAATCGGGGACGCGTCGGGTGGCCTCGGCACATCCGGGCTTGCAAATGGCGGAGGCTGGGGAAACTGGTTTACCGGCGACGGCACCTACATGGCACCGCCCGCTTTCTATACCAGTGACGGCACCGATGGCGCGCTTGTCATGGGAACCACCCAGGCGAATGGTGCTTTTTCGAGTGGATTCAATTGGGGCGGCAGCAATCATTTTGAGTTCAACACTCTCAAAAGTGCGCCCAGCGGCACGGTTACAGCGGGTTCAATGACGCTCGATTTATCTGGGTTGGTCGCTGAATTCACCCTTGGCAATGTGGCATTTCCGTCCCCGGCCGATCCATCCACACTTGTGACGTCCGTATCCATGATCGACGCCACCCACTATTTCTATACGGCTGACTGGACCCATGTATTCAACAATGACGTATATGATCTCAACACGCTCGCCATTCTGCCAGGCTGGAACGGTTCAGGCGTGATCATGCACTTTGAAGGCATTGCGACCCTTGAAGACATGGCGATGGTTCCCGAACCGGGCACTGCATGGTTGGTCGGCGTAGTCTTGCTGGGTTTGCTGGGCGCCCGTCACCGCCCACTGCTTTGACCCGTTAATCCTCAGTAAAAAGAGCCGGCAAACCGGCTCTTTTTTATTCCTCGACACGACCTACTCTGCGACACGCCGTCGCCGCATGAAGCTGACCACCAGCGTCACCACGGTCAGCGGGAGCACGTAGCTCAACATCAGGTTCGAATAGGCCGGCAGGCTGGCGTGTTGCTGCGCGGCGAGGATCAGATACAGCAGGTAGGCGGCGTAATAACCGAGGAATACCGCACCTTCCCAGCGCGCGATCTCGCGCCCGGTGAGCAGGATCGGCAGGCAGGCGAAGGCAACCGCCAGCATCACCCACAGGTCGAAGTTGCGCGCCGCCTCGGGCACGTCAAGCCCGCTGGCCGACACCACGCCCGCCGCGCCCAGCACCGCCAGCAGGTTGAAGATGTTGCTGCCAACCACGTTGCCGACAGCGATGTCGCGCTGGCCGCGCAGCGCGGCGATCAGCGAGGTGGCGATTTCCGGCATCGAGGTGCCGACCGCCACGACGGTGAGACCGATGACGAGATCGCTCACCCCCATCATTTTGGCGAACACCACCGCCGCACCCACCAGCCAGTCGGCACCCAGCACCAGCAGCGCCAGGCCGCCGAGCACCAGCGCCACCTGAACGCCCCAGTGACGGTCCCACTGGCTGGTTGGAATCTCGGTGGAAAATTCGTCCGACGTGGCCTGCGACGCGCGCCGCGACTGTACGAGGAGAAACACGGTGTAGGCGATCACCAGCACAAACAGCAGCGCGGCTTCGGCGCGGCCGATGCTGCCGTCGAGCGCCAGCACCAGCACCAGCAGCGAGGCGCCGATCATCACCGGGATTTCCTGGCGGATGATCTGTTCGTGCACCAGCAAGGGGGCAATCAGCGCAGAAATTCCCAGGATCAGCAGCACGTTCGCGATGTTGCTGCCGACCACGTTGCCGATCGCCAGGTCCGACGAACCGGACAGCGCGGCGTCGACCGAGACCGCCATTTCGGGCGCGCTGGTGCCGAATGCCACCACGGTGAGTCCCACCACCAGCGGCGAAATGCCCCATGACACCGCGAGCCGCGAAGCGCCGCGCACCATGACTTCGGCGCCGACGACCAGCGCCACCAGTCCCAGCACGAACAGCATCACCTGAATCAGCATGCTTTACAGCCCGGCGGCGGCCTTGAGTTCGGCGGCCTTGTCGGTGACTTCCCAGGTGAATTCCGGCTCGTCACGCCCGAAGTGGCCGTAGCTCGCGGTGCGAGTATAGATCGGACGCAGCAGGTCGAGCATGTTGACGATGCCCTTGGGGCGCAGGTCGAAATGCGCCGCGATGAGTTCGACGATTTTCGCTTCGGGGATCTTGCCGGTGCCGAAGGTGTCGACCATCATTGAGGTGGGCTTGGCCACGCCGATGGCATAGCTGATCTGCACCATGCACTTGTCGGCCAGGCCGGCGGCGACGATGTTCTTCGCCACGTAGCGTCCGGCGTAGGCGGCGGAGCGGTCGACCTTGGACGGATCCTTGCCGGAAAATGCGCCGCCGCCATGCGGCGATGCGCCGCCATAGGTATCGACGATGATCTTGCGCCCGGTCAGGCCCGCGTCGCCCATCGGCCCGCCAACGACGAAGCGGCCGGTGGGGTTGACCAGGTAGCGGGTATCGGCGGTGAGCATGTGCTTCGGCAGCACCGGCTTGATGATTTCCTCGATCACCGCCTCCGACAGCTGGGCGTGGGAAATGTCGGGGTTGTGCTGGGTGGAGAGCACGACGGTGTCGATCGAATGCGGCTTGCCGTCGACATAGCGGATCGACACCTGCGACTTGGCGTCCGGGCGCAACCACGGCAGGCGGCCGTCCTTGCGCAGTTCGGACTGGCGCTCGGTCAGGCGGTGCGCGAGGTGAATCGGCATCGGCATCAGCACCGGCGTTTCGTTGCAGGCATAGCCGAACATCAGGCCCTGGTCGCCGGCGCCCTGGTCGAGGTTGTCGTCGTGCGCGCGATCCACGCCCTGCGCAATGTCGGGCGACTGCTTGCCGATGGTGACCAGCACCGAACAGGTGTTGTAGTCGAAGCCGATCTCGGATGAATCGTAGCCGATGCGCTTGATGGTCTGCCGCGCGATCTGGTTGTAGTCGATGACCGCCGTGGTGGTGATCTCGCCGGCGACGACGCACAGGCCCGTGGTCAGCAGCGTCTCGCACGCCACGCGCGCATGTTTGTCCTGGGTTAGAATCGCGTCGAGTACCGCGTCCGACACTTGATCCGCCATCTTGTCGGGATGCCCTTCAGACACCGACTCAGACGTAAAAATGAAATCCTTCTGCATGACTGCTCCTGTTGTCCCGGTTAGGTGTTGCGCAACCGGCTCGGGGGACCAACAGAGCGGCGACGCTTTAGCTGTATTTGTATCCCGCCCGCAAGTTGTCAAGATTAACGCGGCGGCGACCGTATTGTGCCGCGCCCCCGCCCCGGCCGTCAATTCCCTCAGGGGGACCCCGATCCATTCCGGACGCAAACCGGTGTGGCGTCGTCTGTTCGCGTGATCGTCCTGTTCAAGCTGCTGGCCCGCCTGCCGCTGCCGCTGCTGCACGGCCTGGGCATCGTGCTCGGCTGGCTGATCTACTGGGCGCCGGGACGGCATGCCGCGCGCATGCGCAACAACCTTTTCGACAGTGGGGTCTGCACGCCCGGACGCGACTGCAGCCGCCTGTTGCGCCGCACCATCGGCGAATCCGGCAAGGCCATCGTCGAATTGCTGCCGGTGTGGCTGCGCCCGTATGACCAGGTGCTGAAGCTGGTCCGCGACACCCGCGGCTGGGAGCACATCGACGCCGCGCGCGCCGCCGGCAAGGGCGTGATTGTCATCGCCCCGCATATCGGCTGCTTCGAAATGATCAACCAGTACTACGCCGCGCGCCATCCCTTCACCGCGATGTACAAGCCGCCGCGCCAGCCGGTGCTGGATGCGCTGATGCTGTCCGGCCGCCAGCGCGGCCAGGCGACGCTGGTGCCGACCGACCTGTCCGGCGTGCGCGCGCTGCTGGCGGCGCTGAAGCGCCACGAAGGCATCGGCATCCTGCCCGACCAGGTGGCCACCGGCGGCGATGGCGTATGGGCGCCGTTCTTCGGCCGCCCGGCCTACACGCCGACGCTGGTGGCCAGCCTGCAGCGCAAGACCGGCGCGGCCGCGTTCTTCGTTGCGGCCGAGCGTCTGAGCTGGGGGCGCGGCTACCGCCTGCATGTGACGCCGGTGAACGGCGACCTGCCCGCAGACAAGACCGCCGCCGCGGTTCGCATTAATCAGGGGGTGGAGGCGGTGGTGCGGCGCTTTCCCGCGCAATACCTGTGGAGCTACAACCGCCACAAGCGGCCGGGTGGTGCGCCCGACCCGTACGACCCCACTGCCGCATGAAGTCTGCACCCGCCGAGAACCTGTGGCGACCGTCGCTGCTGCCGCTCTGGTTCAGCATCGGCGCCCTGTGGCTGCTGCACTGGCTGCCGCTGCCGCTGCAGGCGGCGCTCGGCAATGCGGTCGGCTGGCTGCTGGCGATGAAGCCCGGGCGGCGGCGGCGCATCGTCGCCACCAACCTGGCGCTGTGTTTTCCCGAGGCCTCGCTTGCCACGCGCCGCCGTTGGCTGCGCCAGACCTTTCAGGCCTCGATGCGCGCCGCGCTGGAACACGGCGTGCTGTGGTGGGGCTCGGAGGCGCGGCTGCGCCGCCTGATCAAGATCGACAACCCGGAAGCCGCATTGGGCGACGGCGTGCGGCCGGTGATCTGGCTGGCGCCGCATTTCGTCGGCCTCGACATGGGCGGCGTGCGGCTGACCATGGACCGCCGGATCGCCTCGATTTACGCCCCGGCCAAGGACCCGGTGACCGACCGCTTCATGCAGCGCGGCCGCAGCCGCTTTTTCCCCATTGCGCTGATTTCGCGCGGCGAGGGCATCAAGCTCGCGCTGAAGGCGCTCAAGCATCAGCTGCCTTTCTACTACCTGCCGGACCAGGACTACGGCCGCCGCAACGCCGAATTCGTGCCCTTCTTCGGCGTGCCGGCCGCCACCGTATCGGCGCTGCCGCGCCTGGCGAAGCTCACCGGCGCACAGATCGTCCCCGTCGTCACCCGCCAGCTGCCGTGGGGACGCGGCTATGCAGTGCGCTTCTATCCGCCGTGGGAGGCCTACCCGAGCGGCGACCTCGCCGCCGACGTCACCCGCATGAACGCGTTCATCGAGGAACGCATCCGCGAGATGCCACCGCAATACCTGTGGCTGCACCGCCGCTTCAAAACCCGCCCGGCGGGCGAGGCCAGCCTGTATGGATGACGTCCCGCTGTGCCTGCGTCCGTTGGCGGCGGACGATGTCGACGCCGTCTCCGCGCTGGCACGCGCGGTCTGGCAGGCCACCTACCCGGCGCTGATTTCGCAGGCGCAGATCGATGCGATGCTGGCGGATCGCTATTCGCCGCAGCGCATCCGCGCGCAACTGGGCGATCCGCGCCAGGCCTGGTGGGTGGCGTTGCAGGGCGCCGTTCCCGCCGGGTTTGCCCACATGCTGCTGGAAGGCATGCGCTGCAAGCTCGACAAGCTCTACGTCCACCCGGATCATCAGCGCCAGGGCATCGGCGGCGCCCTGCTGAACGCGTGTGCGGAGTGGGCGCGCGCGCACCAGGCGCGCCTCCTGTGGCTGCAGGTCAACCGCGGCAATGCGCAGGCGATCCGCGCCTATGAGAAATATGGTTTTCGCATCGTCGAATCGCGCGTGTTCGACATTGGCGGCGGTTTCGTGATGGACGACTACATGATGGAGCGGGCCTTATGAGTTTTGCCAATCCCGACGACGACGCCCTGCGCGCCCTGCTGAAAAGCGTGAAGACCATCGCCGTGGTCGGCCTGTCGCCGCAACCCGCGCGCCCGAGCTACCGGGTGGCGCAGGCGATGCAGCACTACGGCTACCGCATCGTGCCGGTGCGGCCGCTGGTCGACGAGGTGCTGGGCGAGCAGGCGTATCCCAGCCTCGCCGACATTCCGTTTGCGGTCGATCTGGTCGACGTGTTTCGCGCCGCCGAGCATGTGCCGGCTATCGTCGCACAATGCCTGGCGCTACACTCCACGCACCGGCCCTATTTGTGGATTCAGGAAGGCATCGTGCATGAGGCCGCCGCGCACGAAGCGCAGGCCGGCGGCATGACGGTGGTGATGGACCGCTGCATCTTGAAGGATTACATCAGGCTGATGACTGCATGAACACCGCACACGGCGCACAACTGCGCTTCACCAAAATGCACGGACTGGGCAACGACTTCGTCGTGCTCGACGGCATCAATCAGGCGATCACGCTGACGCCCGCGCAGGCCCGCCGCATCGCCGACCGCCATTTCGGCATCGGCTGCGACCAGATCCTGCTGGTCGAGCGCGCCACCCGCGACGACGCCGACTTCCGCTACCGCATCTTCAACGCCGACGGCGGCGAAGTGGAACAGTGCGGCAATGGCGCGCGCTGCTTCGTGCGCTTCGTGCACGACCACGGCCTCACCGACAAGACCGCGATCCGGGTGGAAACCGCGTCCGGCCTGATCGAGCCGCGTCTGCTCGACAACGGCCAGGTGCGGGTGGACATGGGCGCGCCGCGTTTCGCGCCGGCCGACATTCCGTTCGCGGCCGAGGCCGAGGCGCCGACCTATGCGCTCAAGGTCGGCCAGCATGTGCTCGACATCGCCGCGCTGTCGATGGGCAATCCGCACGCGGTGCTGCGGGTGAACGACCTCGACAGCGCGCCGGTCGACATCCTCGGCGCCGCGATCGAATCGCACCCGCGTTTTCCGCAACGGGTCAACGCCGGCTTCATGCAGGTGCTCACCCCCCACGACATCCGCCTGCGCGTATTCGAGCGCGGCGCTGGCGAAACGCTGGCCTGCGGCACCGGCGCCTGCGCCGCCGCGGTCGCCGGCATCCGCCAGGGCTGGCTTGCCAGCCCGGTCAGCGTGCACACACAGGGCGGCGACCTCGTCATCGAATGGGCAGGCGCCGGCCAGCCGGTTTACATGACCGGTCCCGCCGAAACCGTTTTTGAGGGAGAAATCGAAATCTAATGGACATGCAACCCACTCAACTGGATACCGCCCTGCACCCGCAGGCCATCGCCGACTTTTTGACCCGGCATCCCAATTTCTTCAACGACTTTCCGATGCTGCTGGCGGAACTGAACATTCCGCACCCGCACGGCACCCATGCGGTGTCGATGAGCGAGCGCCAGCTGATCGCGATGCGCGACAAGGTGCGCATGCTGGAAAACAAGCTGGCCGAGCTGATCCAGTTCGGCGAGGAAAACGACGGCATTTCGGAAAAGCTGCACGCGCTCACGCTGGCGCTGCTGGCCGTGCGCACGCCGCAGGACCTGCTGGCCGCGCTGACGCTGCATCTGCGCGAAGGCTTTGCGGTGCCGCATCATGCGCTGCGGGCATGGAATCTCGCGCCCGACGGCGCCACCGACCTGGCTGATCCGGTCGCGCAAGGCGTGTGCGACAGCACCGCCGCGATGGCGCAGCCGGTGTGCGGCGCACTGGCGGTCAACGACGCCAGCGACTGGTTCGGCGAAGTGTCGCCGCACCTGCGCGCATTTGCCTGCATTCCGCTGCGGCCCGCGCCTGCGGCCGCGCCGGTCGGCCTGCTGGTGCTGGCCTCGGAAGAAGCCAAGCGCTTCTATGCCGGCATGGGCACGCTGTATCTCGAACGGCTGGGCCAGCTGATCGGGGCCACGCTGGTGCGGATGCAGGGGTAACACGCCGGTGAGCGCAGTCGCGCAGTACCTGCAGCACCTCGCCGCCGAGCGGCGCCTGTCGCCGCATACAGTCGCGGCCTACCAGCGCGATCTGGCCAACCTGACCCGGCTGGCCGCAAAAAAGCCGCTGGCCGAACTCACCGTCACCGACATCCGCGGCGCCATCGTCAAGCTGCGCAGCCAGAGTCTGTCGGCTGCCAGCGTGGCGCGCCAGCTGTCGAGCTGGCGCGGGTTCTACACCTTTGCCTGTCGCCGGCTCGGCTTTGCCGGCAACCCCTGCCTCGGCCTGCGCCCGCCCAAGGCGGCCAAGGCCTTGCCGGACATCCTGTCGCCCGACACCTGCAGCCAGCTGCTCGACCGCGCGCCCGAAGCGGACGACGCCCTTGCCGCGCGCGACCGCGCGATGTTCGAGCTGTTCTATTCGTCCGGCCTGCGCCTGTCGGAACTCACCGGGCTCGACCTCGACGACGTCAACCTGCAGTCGGGCGAAGCGACGGTCACCGGCAAGGGCCGCAAGACCCGCATCGTGCCGGTGGGGCAGGCCGCGCTTGACGCCCTGTCGGCGTGGCTGCCGCAGCGCCAGGCGCTGCTGCGCGACCCCACCCCCGCACTGTTCATCGGCCAGCACGGCGGCCGGCTCAGTCCGCGCAGCGTGCAGCTGCGGCTCGACCGCTGGGCGCGCCTGGCCGGGCTCGGCCAGCACGTACACCCGCACCTGCTGCGTCACGCATTTGCCACCCATGTGCTGCAGTCGTCCGGCGATCTGCGCGCGGTGCAGGAAATGCTCGGCCACGCCAGCATCAGCACCACCCAGGTTTATACCCACCTCGACTGGCAGCACCTCGCCAAGGTCTACGACCACGCGCATCCGCGCGCGCGCAAGAAAGGCTGATTTCCGGCTGCGGCGGGTAGCGTGGCTGTTCTGCCGCACGATTTTTCCCCTCACCCTACAGAAATGGGTGCGGCCGCCGATTGATCCCGTATGCGCCCCTATTCCGCCTCCTTCCGCACTCGTCTGGTACGAGGCATGCGACTCACGCAATTGGATACCCAGGCGCGCATCCTCAGCGCGCTCGCGCTGGTCGTGGTGATCGTGGTGCTGCTCGCCGGCCAGCAGGCGCTGCAGGCCGCCCGCCAGAATGCCGACGCGGTGCTGCGCGAGGTCGCCGAAACGCAGTTCGCCAGCCTGTCGCAGGCGGTGACCGATGCGGCCATCCTGCGCGACCACTATGCCCTGCAAGCCCATCTCGAAGTTCCGGTCGCACGCGGCATCCTGCGCTATGCGGAATACACGGCGCCCGATGGGCAGGTGCTGCGACGGGAAGCCGGCATGCAGCGCGTCGAACGGCCGGACTGGTTTGCCGCGCTGGCCCGGCTGGAGCCGCCCCACCTGCAGGCGGACATCGTCATCGGCGGCACCGACTACGGGCACCTGGCCCTGCAGCCGTCGCCCCACGTACGCGAGGACTTTCTGTGGCATCTGGTCACCCGCCTGTTCTTCGTGCTGGCGGGGGCGTTCGTCCTGCTCGGCTGGCTGACCCGCGTCCTGCTGCGGACCAATCTGCAGGATCTGACAGGGCTGCGCGCCGCCGCGCGGCGGATCGAGACCGGCGACTACCGCGTGCGCATCCCGATCCGCACCGGCAGCCCACCCGAACTGCGCGAAACCACGCAGGCATTCAATCACATGAGCGCCGCGCTGGAACAGCTGCTGGCCGATCTCAACGAACAGCAGGCCGCGCTCGATCACACCGCCTGCATTTCCGAAGCCGATCTCGCCGGCAACATCACCTACGTCAATGACCTGTTCTGCGCCATCAGCGGGTTCAACCGCGAGGAACTGATCGGCCGCAATCACCGCATCGTCAACTCGGGGCATCACGATGCTGCCTTCTTCGACGAGCTGTGGACGACCATCAGCCGCGGCCGCACCTGGCGCGGCGAAATGTGCAGCCGCGCCCGCGACGGCCGGCTGTTCTGGACCGCCACCACCATCATTCCGATCAAGGACGACGGCGGCCTGCCATCCAAAT
Source organism: uncultured Thiobacillus sp. (assembly GCA_964623745.1). Classification (GTDB taxonomy): domain Bacteria; phylum Pseudomonadota; class Gammaproteobacteria; order Burkholderiales; family Thiobacillaceae; genus Thiobacillus. The sequence goes on from CAZUVC010000004.1 coordinate 73,316, forward strand.
ACCTGTCGATCCGCTTCGACATCACGCAGCGCAAGCTGGACGAGGCCGCGCTCAGCGCGGAGAAGGAGCGCTGGCAGGTGACGCTGCAGTCGATCAACGATGCCGTCATCGTGACGCAAGCCGACAGCCGCGTGGCCTACATCAATCCGGCGGCCGAACACCTGCTCGGGATTGCGCTCGAGGAAGCGGCGTCGATTCCGCTCAAGCATCTGATGCAGTTCGACCAGATCACGAGCGAAGACGAGGGCCCGGCATGTTTCCTCTCACCCGCCTCGGCACCGCGCGGGCAAACCGGCTCGGTCCGCCTGCACACCCGCCAGGGCCAGGCGCTGGCCATCAGCTACAGCTGCGCGCCGCTCGGCGCGCACGGCGGGGTCGGCGCGGTCTATGTGCTGCGCGACGAGACCGAGAAGAAGCAGCTGCTCGACAGCCTGCGCGAAATGGCCTTCCACGACCCGTTGACCGGATTGCCGAACCGACGCGCAGTCGAGGGCCGGCTCGACCGCGCCATGCGCATTGCGCGCGAAGACGCGCAGCAACATGCGTTCTGCTACATCGATCTGGACCAGTTCAAGCTGGTCAACGACACCTGTGGCCATTCGGTGGGCGACAGCCTGCTGAAGAACATCACGCAGACCATGAAGGAAGCCCTGCCCGAGCAGGCTTACCTCGGCCGGCTCGGCGGCGACGAATTCGGCCTCATCCTGTTTGATACCCCCACCAAGGACGCGATCGAAATCTGCCGGCAACTGGTGCAGCGCATCCGCGATTTCCGCTTCGAGCACAACGGGCGGCGCTTCACCCTCGGCGCCTGCGCCGGCATTGCGCCCATCACTGCGGCCGCCGCAACGACCAGCGGCATCATGATCCAGGCCGACATGGCCTGCTACCGCGCCAAGTCGGAAGGCAGCGGGCGGGTCATGCTGTACGAAGCGGATGAAGTCGGCTTCCGCCGTCTGGAAGCGGAAATGGGCTGGGCGGCAGACTTCGCCCAGGCGCTCGAAGCCAACCAGTTCCTGCCGTATCGCCAGCTGATCCAGCCCGCCACGCCCGGCGGCCAGCCGCACTACGAAGTGCTGATCCGCTGGCAGCGCAACGGCCAAATCGAAGGCCCGGCCAAGCTCCTGCCCGCACTGGAACGCTACGGCCAGGCGCCGATTCTCGACCGCTGGATGCTGGAAGCGGTGATTTCCTATCTGGCGTCACAGCCCGACGACCAGGCCGTGTATTTCATCAACCTGTCGGGCAAGACCGTCGCCGACGAGTCTTTCCTCGGCATCGTCTGCGCCCTGCTCGACCGCTACGGCGTGGCCGGCGAGCGGCTGGGCTTCGAGGTCACCGAGACCGCGGCGGTGGTCAACCTGGAAGACGCCCAGCGCCTGATCCACGGCCTGCGCGAGCGCGGCTGCCAGTTCGCGCTGGACGACTTCGGGCGCGACGCCTCGTCCTTCTTCTACCTGAAGCACCTGCCGGCCGACTACCTCAAGATCGACGGCGCCTTTGTGCGCGGCATGCTGGACGATCGCCGCGACCAGGCGATCGTGCGCTCGATCGCCAAACTGGCGAGCGACTTCGGCATGCGCTCAATCGCCGAACAGGTGGAGGACGCCGACATGGCTGCGCTGCTGCGCGATATCGGCGTGGATTACCTGCAGGGCTATCACATCCATCGCCCGGAAGCCTTCCCGGGCTGGCAGGCCGTCACGCGCCTGCCGCATCTGACGCGGATCAAATAACTCAGCTCAGTCGATGCGGGTGCCGGCAACGTTGGCCGCCGGTTCCGGATAACGCATCTTCAGCCCATCCAGCGTCTCGATCAGCAGGCTGGAGATCATCAGATTGCGCGCCAGTTTGTTGTTGGCGGGAATCACGTGCCACGGCGCATATTCTGTACTGGTGGCGGACAGCGCCGCTTCGTAGACATCCCTATAGTCGTCCCACTGCGCGCGCACGGCCAGGTCCTCGGGGTGGAATTTCCACTGCTTCTCCGGGTTGTCGCGCCGTTCCTCGAGGCGTTTTTTCTGCTCGTCTTTCGAAATGTGCAGGTAGAACTTCAGGATGGTCGTGCCGGTTTCCGCCAGCATGCGTTCGAAGTCGTTGATGTGCCGATAGCGGCGCTTGCATTCGGCGGCATCGATCCAGCCGTTGACGCGCGTGATCAGCACATCCTCATAGTGCGAGCGGTTGAAAATGCCGATTTCGCCCTTGCCCGGCACATGGTGATGCACCCGCCACAGATAATCGCGTCCCAACTCGTACTGCGTCGGCGCCTTGAAGCTGGCGACGCGCACGCCCAGCGGGTCGACGCCCTGAAACACGTGGCGGATGGTGGAATCCTTGCCGGCCGTGTCCATCGCCTGCAGCACGATCAGCAGCTTGTGGCGACCCTCGGCGTAGAGCAACTCCTGCAGCGTTTCCAGCCGGGCCCGGTACGTATCCAGGCGTTCGCGTGCATCGCTCTTGTCCTTGCCGATGATGTCGGTGTCGTCGGCATCCCACTTCGACAGTTTGACTTGGGTGTCGGCGGGGATACGTGTCTCGCTGGGTTTCACAGGGTCTCCTTCGGGGGAATCAGGGTCATCCAGTCACCCACCGCGGCACGGATCTCGTCCAGCGTGAGGTGACGCATGAAAGGCCGGTGGCCGGGCGTCATCTGGTCCCACAGGCAGGTCATGTTGAGCAGATTGGGCTGAGCCGGGTCGCGCAGGTGGAAGCGGGTCTTGTAATAGAGCAGCGACGGCGTGAAATCGTACCCCATCAAGCCGGCCTTGAGAAAAGGCGACGCCGCCGCGGCCACGGTTTCGATGCTGCGCGTCACTCGCCACACCTCGAAGCGCCCCGGCTGCAGGATCTGCGGCGCGGGGCGCACCGTGGTCAGCTCCACGACGCAGAACGGGTCGTGCTCCTGCACGCCGTTGCGCGGCACGATGCGGCCATATTGCAAGCGCACCGTCGCGGCGCCGGGTGGGATCTCCAGCGCCCGCTCCAACCGCAGCGCCCAGCCTGCCGGGTAGCCGTAATGCGGCGAGGCCGGGTCCGGCGACACCAGGCTGGCGCACCCCCCGAGCAGCAGCGCCGCCAGCATGCCGATCATCCTCATCCTGTCTCCTTGCCGCGGCGCCAGTGGGTTTGCCACGCGGGCGCTGCAAAAAACCTCGTTTTCATTATGGTGCAATCACCGGGAAAATGACCCTGCTGCCAGCCCGCGTTTTTCCTGCCGACTTGCGCCTTTGGCCGAGGACGTTCAGACTGCCCCCCTTTCGCACCGCAAGATGGCGGTAAACCCTTCCATTGTTCGACTCATGGAGCGTCTCGATGCCCGCCTCAAAACCCCTGACCGAAGCCGCCCTGCTGAAGATGCCGGCCTCCGCCTATATGAATGCCGACCAGCTGGCGTTTTTCCGTGCACGGCTCGAAGCCCTGCGCGAGGAAATGCTCAGCAATGCCGCCGATACCGGTGCCACGCTGAAGGAAAACGAAAACTTCGCCGACCCCAACGACCGCGCGACGGTGGAGGAAGAGCACATGCTGGAACAGCGCGTGCGCGACCGTGAACGCAAGCTGCTGAAAAAGATCAATTCCGCGCTGACCCGGATCGAAAGCGGCGAATACGGCTGGTGCCTGGAAACCGGCGATCCCATCGGCCTGCCGCGCCTGCTGGCACGCCCCACCGCCGAATACTCGATCGAAGCGCAGGAACGCCACGAATTGATGGAAAAGCTGCGCGCCTGACGTTTCCACCCCGCCGGCACGCGCCGGCGCACGCCCGATGTCCGACGCCCTGAAGGACGCTGATCCCCTCCCCATCACGCTGCTGACCGGTTTCCTGGGCAGCGGCAAGACCACGGTGCTCAATCATCTGGTGCGCACGCTGCCGCGCACCGCGATCCTGATGAACGAGTTCGGCGAAGTCGCGCTCGACCACCAATTGCTGCAGAAAATGGACGGCCCGCTGGCGCTGCTCTCCGGCGGCTGCGTCTGCTGCACGATTTCGGGCAGCCTGTCGCCGACGCTGAAGAACCTGTGGATGGCGCGGCAAAAGGGCGACATTCCTGCGTTCGAGCGCGTCATCATTGAAACCACCGGCATCGCCGATCCGGCGCCGGTGCTCGACAACCTCTTGCACGACAACTGGATACGCGCACGTTTCCGCCTCGACGGCGTGGTGACCACGGTCGATGCGCTGTTCGGCATGGGCCAACTGGACGAACACTTCGAGGCGGTGAAACAGGTGGCGGTGGCCGACAAACTGCTGCTGACCAAGACCGATCTGGCCCCCGCCGACACCGTGGCCGCGCTGCGTGAGCGGCTGGCCACGCTGAACCCGGCCGCCGACATCCTCACCGTGACGCAGGGCGAGATCGACCCCGCGGCAATCCAGAACCTGGGGCTGTGGAACGCCGACACCCGCTTGCTCGAAGTCGCGCGCTGGCTGAAGCCGCAGCGTTACCAGCCGGCCCAGGCCGGCGCGCTCGGCGGCAAGCCCGCCACGGCCCTGCACGATGCGCGTATCCAGGCCTTTTCGGTGGTGCTCGACGCGCCGCTCGACCGCTATGGCCTGCAGTCGGCACTATCGATGCTGACCTCGTTTCGCGCCGAGAACCTGCTGCGCTTCAAGGCGATGGTGAACCTCGCGGGCGAAGCGCAGCCGGTGGTGCTGCACGGCGTGCAGCACGTGCTGTATCCGGAAGTGAAGCTCGACGCCTGGCCGGACGACGATCACCGCAGCCGCTTCGTCTTCATCGTGCGCGATCTCGACCCCGCCTTCGTCGCCAGACTGCTGGCCGATTTTTCCGGCGCCGTACAACAGCACGCCGGGACAGCGCCATGAACCTCGCGCAAAAGCTGCTGGTCGGCCTGATTCGCGGCTACCAGCTCGTACTGTCACCCTGGCTCGGGCGGCAGTGCCGCTACCTGCCGACCTGCTCGGAATACGGCAAGGAAGCGATCGAGAAACACGGTGCGCTGAAAGGCAGCTGGCTCGCAGCCCGTCGCATCGGCCGCTGCCGTCCGGGCTGCGATCACGGCTACGACCCGGTTCCGCCGGCCGAGCCGCGCGACAAACGCGGGTAAAATGCGGTCCATGCTGCCACGCCGCGTCCTCTCCTGGCTACTCGCACTGTGCCTGCTCCTGGGGCAGGCGGCAGCGTTCGCCCACGCGCTGGAACACCTCGACCCGCACGGCGCGATGCCTGACCACGCGTGCGAACTGTGCGTGGCGCAGGCCCAACTCGGCGGCGCGGCGCCCGGCAAACCCTTCGTACCGCAGGCCGAAGCCGCCGTCTTCGTCGTCCCGGCCGCGGCCGCGCTGCCGCCCGGCCGTCTATTCATCCGCCACGCGCCCGCGCGCGCACCACCCGTCTCCGCCTGAAAAAACAGCCCGAATGCCCGCTGACCGCACGGTCGGCGGGCGCCCTGCATTTTTTTGACGGAGTTCACCATGTTTCGAGTCACCCTGCTCGCGGCCGCGCTGACGGCCGCCTTTCCCGCATTCGCCCAATCCGACCTCGACGCCCTGCGCGCCGAGTTGAAGGAGATGAAAACCGCCTACGAGGCGCGCATCCAGGCACTGGAAGCGCGGCTGCAAAAGACCGAGGTCCAGACCGCCGACACGGCGGCCCGGGCCGCCCCCGTTCCGGAAGCCAGCGCGCCCGCCCGCAGCGGCTTCAACCCGGACATTTCGTTGATCCTGCAGGGCCGCTATGCCCATCTCGACGATATCGACGAGCGCCATATCAGCGGCTTTCTGCCCGCCGGGCACGCCCACGGCACGCCGCGCGGCTTCTCGCTCGACCACACCGAGCTGGTGCTGTCGGCCAGCGTCGACCCGTATTTCCGCGGCTATTTCAACCTGGCGCTGGTCGATGAAGACGTCGAGATCGAGGAAGCCTGGTTCCAGACCAGCAGCCTCGGCCATGGCGTGACAGTGAAGGGCGGCCGCTTCCTGTCCGGCCTTGGATACCAGAACGCGCAGCACCCGCACGCCTGGGATTTTGCCGACAACAGCCTGATGTACCGCGCGCTGTTCGGCGAGGCCTACGGCAACGACGGCGTACAGTTGAAATGGGTGGCGCCGACCACGCTGTTCATGGAATTCGGCGCCGAGGCCGGACGTGGCGCCAACTTCCCCGGCACCGACCGCAACAAGAATGGCGCCGGCAGCGCCACGCTGTTCGGCCACCTCGGCGGCGACGTCGGCGCCTCCCACAGCTGGCGCGCCGGGCTGTCGTATCTGCATGCCAAGGCTGACGATCGCGACGGCGAAATCGAAGACCTCAACGACGAACACGCCGAAACGCTTTTCAGCGGCAAGAGCAAAACCTGGGTGGCGGACGTCGTCTGGAAATGGGCACCGGACGGCAACGCGCGCGACCGCAATTTCAAGTTCGCCGCCGAATACTTCCGCCGCGCCGAGCGCGGCAGCCTGGAATGCGAGGACAACACGGCCGACGGCGGCGCCTGCGACGGCACCGAAGACGCCTACCGCTCGCGCCAGTCGGGCTACTATGCGCAGGGCGTCTACCAGTTCATGCCGCGCTGGCGCACCGGCTATCGCTACGACCGCCTGAACCCGGGCACGGTCGATTTCGGCGCCAACAGCGCCTTCCTGCCGGTCACCGACCACAAGCCCACCCGCCACTCGCTGATGGTCGACTACTCGCCGTCGGAATTCTCCCGCCTGCGCCTGCAATATTCGAAGGACCAGTCGATGGCAAGCCAGAACGAGAATCAGTGGTTCGTGCAGTACATCCATAGCCTGGGCGCACACGGCGCCCACCGCTTTTAAGGAGCCGCCATGAAACGCATTCTGATTGCCTGCCTGCTGTGGCTGCCGCTCGCCGCCCACGCGGCCCTCAACGTGTTCGCCTGCGAACCCGAATGGGGCGCGCTGGCGCGCGAAATCGGCGGCAGTTCGGTCAAGGTCTATACCGCGACGACTGCGCTGCAGGACCCGCACCGCATCGAGGCGCGCCCCAGCCTGATCGCGCAGATGCGGCGCGCCGACCTGGTGGTGTGCAGCGGCGCCGACCTCGAGGTCGGCTGGTTGCCGCTGCTGCTGCGCGAAGCGGGCAATGCCCGCGTACAGCCCGGCCGCCCGGGATATTTCGAGGCCACCCGCTTCGTGACGCTGCTGGAAAAGCCGGCATCACTCGACCGCGCACAGGGCGACGTCCACGCCGCCGGCAACCCGCACATCCACACCGACCCGCGCAATATCGCGCGGGTCGGCGCGGCGTTGGCGGCGCGCCTGGCCGAGATCGACCCGGCCGGCGCGGTCGCCTATCAGGCGCAATGGCAGGCGTTTTTCGTGCGCTGGAATGAAGCCCTCGCCGGCTGGCAGACGCGCGCCGCGCCGCTGAAAAACCTGCCGGTGGTGGTGCAGCACAAGTCGTTCAGCTACCTGCTGGCCTGGCTGGGCATGGTCGAGGTGGCCACGCTGGAACCCAGGCCCGGGGTCGAGCCTTCGGTTGCCCATCTCGGCCGGATCGCCGCGCAGCTGGAGGCCACGCCTGCCCGCGCCGTGCTGCGCGCGGCCTACCACAGCCCGCGCCCGGCCGACTGGCTGTCTCAGCGCAGCGGCATTCCGGCGCTGGCGCTGCCCTACACCGTGGGCGGCAACGCACGCGCAGGCGACCTGTTCGGCCTGTTCGACGACACGCTGGACCAGTTGCTGAAAGCGGCATCGTGATGCCCGTTCCGCTCGATCTGCTGCTGTGGCCCTTCGTCGTCGGCCTCCTGGTGCTGTCCACCCACGTTCCGCTGGGGCGGCGGGTGCTGGCGCGCGGCATCATTTTTCTCGACCTGGCAGTGGCGCAGCTGGCGGTGCTTGGCGTGGTCGCGGCGCACGCGTTCGAGCTGGCCGCCGACGGCTGGCCCACCCAGCTGGCGGCGGCTACGGCCGCGCTGGCCGGCGCCGCCTTTCTGGCCGAATGCGAACGGCGTTGGCCCCAGATTCAGGAAGCCCTGATCGGCGCCACCTTCGTGGTGGCCGCCAGCGTCGCAGTGCTGCTGCTGGCGGGCGATCCGCACGGCGGCGAGCATCTGGCCGAACTGCTCACCGGGCAGATCCTGTGGGCGACGCCAGAGCAGGCCGTGCGGATCGCCGCGCTGTATGGCGCGCTGCTGGCCATCCTGTTCTGGCGGGGCGAACGCCTCGGCGGGCTCGGGTTTTATCTGGTATTTGCGCTGGCGATCACCGCCTCGGTGCAGCTGGTCGGGGTGTATCTGGTGTTTGCCAGCCTGATCCTGCCGGCGCTGGCGGTACGCGGTCTGGCGCCGCGCACCGCGCTGCAGGCGGGCTGGGGGCTGGGTGCGCTGGCCTATGCAATCGGTCTGGCCGCATCCGCCGGACTCGACTGGCCGGCCGGACCGGCGATCGTCGTCGCGCTCGCCGTCTGTGCGCCGCTAGGCCGCATTGCGCTGCGAGTTGCCGCCAGCCAGCGGGAGCGATAGTATCCACTACTGAACCCCTGACTCAAGCACGCATATTCCGTGGCTCTCCCGTTTTTCAGAAAAGGCAAGGACAAGCCCGCCCCCGCCGCGCGAAAGCCGACGGCGGCGCCCGCCCCCGTTTCCGAATCCCCGCACACCGAAACCCTGATGACCATGGACATGGGGGCGAGCGGCATCGTGGTGGAGGAAAGCAGCGGCGCGCCCCAGTCTCCGGTGGACGAGGCGGCCATCTTGTACGCCAGCGGGCAGACCGAAATGGCGGAGAGCATGCTGAAGGGCATCCTGACGACGAGCGACCGCCGCGCCTGGCACATGCTGTTCGACCTCTATTGCGTGCAGAACCGCGAAAAGGAATTCGAACAGGTGGCGCTGGACTATGCGATGCGCTTTGAAACCTCGCCGCCAGTCTGGCAACGGCTGGGCGGCAACGGCGCGCCCAAACCCCAGCAGGCACAAACCGAAAGCCTCGAACTGCCCGGTCTGCTCGACAAGAAATCGACCGCCACGCTGCGCGAGGGCATTGCCGCCGCCGCCAAGAATACGGCGGTGCGCATCGATTTCTCGCGCATTGCGATGGTCGACGAGGCAGGTGCGGAAGAATGCGCAGAGATCCTCGCCGCCGCGCGCAAGGCCAAACGCAAGCTGCAGGTCAGCGGCGTCGACACGCTGACCGCGCTGCTGCAGGACCTCAACCGCGCAACCCACAGCCGCGCGGCACACTGGCTGCTGCTGCTGGAGCTGTACCAGACGCTCGGCCAGCAGGACCATTTTGAAGATCTGGCCGTCGATTACGCGGTGCATTTTGAAGTGTCGCCGCCCTCGTGGAGCGCGGTGCAGGCTGCCGAAGTGGTCAAGGCCGAACCTTCCGAAGTACAGGACGACGCCCTGCGATTGTCGGGCGAAATCACTCCCGCCAACGACAGCGCCTTGCAGCAGTTCACCAGCTATGCCGCAACCCACAACGACGTGCTGGTCGACCTGTCGCAGGTCACCCGCATCGATTACGGCAGCGTCAGCCAGCTCATCAGCGTGCTGATGCAGTGCCTGGGCAGCGGCAAGGCCATCACGCTGCGCGGGCACAACGCGCTGATCCACGAACTTTTTCGCGTGATGGGGATCGATCAGCTGACCCAGCTGCAGCCGCGTCACCGCAGCTGAACCCCGCCATCCTCGATCCACACCGGCCGGCACCGGCCTGAGCGTCCTTATATAATCCGCCTCATGGAACAATATCGCGGCACCACCATTCTGTCCGTGCGCCGGGGCAATGAAGTCGCCTTGGGCGGCGACGGCCAGGTCACGCTCGGCAACATCGTCATCAAGGCCACCGCGCGCAAGATCCGCCGCCTGCACCAGGACAAGGTGCTGGCCGGGTTTGCCGGCGGCACCGCCGACGCCTTCACCCTGTTCGAACGCTTCGAGGCCAAGCTCGACAAGCACTCCGGGCATCTGATGCGCAGCGCGGTCGAACTCGCCAAGGACTGGCGCACCGACCGCATGCTGCGGCGGCTCGAAGCTATGCTGGCGGTGGCCGACCGCGAGCACTCGCTGATCATCACCGGCAATGGCGACGTGCTTGAGCCCGAACTCGGCATCACCGCCATCGGTTCCGGCGGCGCCTACGCCCAGTCGGCCGCGGTGGCGCTGCTGCAGAACACCGACCTGTCCCCGCTTGAAATCGTCAAGAAGAGCCTCACCATTGCGGGGGACATCTGCATTTATTCGAACCAGAATCATGTGATCGAAACGCTGTGAAGGGTCAAGGGGGAAGGGTGAGGCCCACCCGGCACTGCGCGCCACCCTCCCTGCCGGGAGGGGCACACCCTTCCCCCTTCGCCCTTTACCCTTCACTGCCTTTATGACACCCAAAGAAATCGTCCACGAACTCGACAAGCACATCGTCGGCCAGGCCGCCGCCAAGCGTGCGGTGGCGGTTGCGTTGCGCAACCGCTGGCGGCGCCAGCAGGTCGAGGAACCCTTGCGGCAGGAAATCACGCCGAAGAACATCCTGATGATCGGCCCCACCGGCGTCGGCAAGACCGAGATCGCGCGCCGCCTGGCGCGGCTGGCCAACGCGCCCTTCATCAAGATCGAGGCGACCAAGTTCACCGAAGTCGGCTACGTCGGGCGCGACGTCGACACCATCATTCGCGACCTGATGGAAACCGCGGTCAAGCAGATGCGCGAGCAGGCCACCGCCAAGGTGCAGTTTCGCGCCGAGGAAGCCGCCGAGGACCGCGTGCTCGACGCGCTGCTGCCGCCGGCGCGCAGTGTCGGCTTCAACGAGCCCGAACCCCCGCGCGAGGACGGCGCGGCGCGTCAGCGCTTCCGCAAGATGCTGCGCGAAGGCGCGCTCGACGACAAGGAAATCGAAGTCGAACTGGCGGCCATGAGCCCCAGCATGGAAATCTTCACCCCGCCGGGGATGGAAGATCTGTCGCAGCAGTTGCAAGGCATGTTCGCCAACCTCGGCCAGAACCGCCGGCAGACGCGCAAGCTGAAAGTGCGCGAGGCGATGAAGCTCTTGACCGAGGAAGAGGCCGGCCGGCTGATCAACGACGAGGAAACCAAGCAGCAGGCGCTGGAAGCGGTCGAGCAGAACGGCATCGTTTTCCTCGACGAAATCGACAAGATTGCCACCCGCTCGGAAGCCCACGGCAGCGACGTGTCGCGTCAGGGCGTGCAGCGCGACCTGTTGCCGCTGATCGAAGGCACCACGGTGTCGACCAAGTACGGCATGGTGAAGACCGATCACATCCTGTTCATCGCCAGCGGCGCGTTTCATCTGTCGAAGCCGTCCGACCTGATTCCCGAACTGCAGGGCCGGCTGCCGATTCGCGTCGAACTCTCGGCGCTGTCGGTAGGCGATTTCGAGCAGATCCTGACCTCGACCGATGCCTGCCTGACGCGTCAGTACGAAGCGCTGCTGGCGACCGAAGGCGTGGCGCTGACGTTCACCGAGGACGGCATCCGCCGGATTGCGGAAATCGCTTTTGAAGTGAACGAACGCACCGAGAACATCGGCGCGCGCCGCCTGCATACGGTGATGGAAAAGCTGCTGGAGGACATTTCCTTCGACGCCGGGAATGTCACCGGCGAACACCGGATCGATGCCGACGCCGTCACCACCCGGCTCGCCGCGCTGGCCGCCCGCGAAGACCTCGCGCGCTACGTCCTCTGAAGCCGACCGGCGCGCACGCAATCAACACCCCTACCTGATTCAAACCTTACCCGCAGTGGAGCACGACATGCAGCAAGCAGGCCGCGGCCAAAACACCCCTTCCTTACGCCAGACGCTTGGCGCCTGGGTGGAGTCAAAGTCGGTACAGAATTTCATCATCGGCCTGATCGTGATCAACGCCATCATCCTCGGGCTGGAAACCTCGCCGACGATCATGGCGCACATCGGTCCCCAACTCATCGCTCTCGACACGCTGATTCTCGGTGTGTTCGTCGTGGAGATCGGCCTCAAGCTCATTGCCCAGGGACCGGGCTTCTTCCGCCGCGGCTGGAACATTTTCGATTTCCTGGTGGTGGGCATTGCCCTGGTGCCTGCCAGCGGACCGCTGGCGATCCTGCGCGCGCTGCGCATCCTGCGGGTGCTGCGCCTGCTGTCGATGCTGCCACGGTTGCGCTTCGTGGTGGAGGCGCTGCTGCATTCCCTGCCGGGCATTGGTTCCATCGCCCTGCTGATGGTGGTGGTCTATTACGTGGCCGCGGTCATGGCCACCGGCCTCTTCGGCGCCAGCCATCCGGAATGGTTCGGCAGCATCGGTCATTCCATGTATACCCTGTTCCAGATCATGACGCTGGAAAGCTGGTCCATGGGCATCGTTCGGCCGGTGATGGAAGGCTACCCCTATGCCTGGCTGTTCTTCATCCCCTTCATCCTGATCGCCACCTTCACGGTGCTGAACCTGTTCATCGCCATCATCGTCGATGCCATGCAGAGCATGCACGAGCAGGTGATCAAACAGGAAGAAGCCGCTATCACCGAGGTCCTGCACAGCGAAGGGTCCCACATCGAGCAGGAATTGCGTGCCGTTCGCGAGGAACTGCGGTCCCTGCGGACGATGCTGGCGCAGGGGCGAAGCCTGCCGGACTGATGCCGCATCCGGCCCGGTATTGAGCGGGAAGAGGACGTTTTGGACGGCGCGATGCCGTGGCTAATGCCGCCATCGACATTACTTATTTGGCTGTCCTTCCCTGCAGGCGGAAAATCGCACGGTTGAGTCACATTCACCTGGAGACACCCCATGGCCACCCGCGACACCCTCACCCCCAAAGAAGCCCAATGCAGCGGCGGCGCCGATTACGCGGCGCTCGCGCTCGAAGCCCTGCAGGAGCCGGCCGACGCCGCCTACGCGAAGGAACTGATGGACCGCGTGGCCGACGACTGCCAGTTCACCAAGGACCTCGCCGCATGCGCGATTGTCTACAAGGCGCTGGGCGAACAGGGTCGGGCCGAGGAGCTGCTGCAGACGGCGGAAGACTACTGCATGAGCGGCGAGGAACAGGTCGCGCTGGCCGAAGCCAAGTTCAAGGTGCTGGGCGACAAGGATGCGGCCGTGGGTGCCTACGAAAAGGCGCTGAAGGAAACCAGCAACCTCGATCCGCTGATCGACTTGGCGAAGAACGTGATGCGCGTGATCGCCGACGGCGCGTTCGCCAAGAAAGTGCTGGAAAAGGCCGAAGCGAAGATCTCGCGCGCGGTGGAATACAGCAAACTCGCTGCCGCATCGGCCGAGCATCTGCTGGACAAGGACTACGCAGCCCAGATATTCCACAAGGCGGGAGAAAAGCTCTCCACCGTACCCGACCTGCTGTCGCTGGCGGCCGAAGTCACCAAGACGTTGGGTGATCCGGCCAAAGCCAAGGCGCTGTACCAGCGCGCACTGGAAGGCGCGACCGATTTCACCGCTGCCAAGACGCTGATCGAATCGGCCAAACAGGCAGGCGATGCCGCCTTCACGCAAGCGGCGCTGAAAAAAGCCGGTGACCTTGCCAGCGCCACCGGCGAATACATCGAACTGGCCGAAGGGCTGGCCGGCGTGGGCGACAAGCCGGGCGCGACGGCACTGCTGGACAAGGCCGAAGACGCAGTGGCCGGCCTCGACGAAATGCAGAAGCTGGTGACCGCGGTGGAAGCGCATCTGGCCGACGACGCCGAGCGCCTTGCCCGCGTCAAGGCCAAGCTGGAAAAGCGCCAGGCCAACCACGCGCGCTATATGGAGTTCCAGCAACTGGAAAAGGACGCCGTCAGCGTCAAGCAGTTCCTCGCGCTGGCCGAACGCGTGCGACTGGAACTGGAAGACCCGTTCTATGCCGCCAAGCTGATCGAGTCGGCGGAAACCCTGCTCGACGGCACCGGCTACCAGTTCTCGCGCTACAAGCCGATTCTGCAGGCGGTGGACAAGAACCTCGACGACACTGCCTGGCTCGGCCGTCTGCTCGACCGCGCGGCGGAGAATGCGACCGACTTCATCGCCTTCAAGGATCTGGTGGTGACCGCGGCGCACATGAAGCACCGCGAGCTCGGCGTCTCCAAGGCGCGTGCCTACCTCGCCGCGCGCGAAGCGGCGCTGGCGGCGGATGCCGACGCCAACGTCTATGATCTGGCCAAACTCGCCGAAGCCAGCTATGCCGCCACCTCGGATGCGGCCGAAGCGGCACGTCTGCTGGACGCCGCGCGCGCCAAGGCCGGCGACCATTTTGCGCTGACCCACCTTGGCCGCCTGTATGCCTCCATGGGTAATCAGGCCAAAGCTGACGAACTCTACGCCGCAGCCGCCGCGGCCTGCCCGAACGGCGATGCCTGCATCCAGTTCATCGACCGCCTGAAGGGATTCGCCCTGCCGGCCGAGACGCTGAAGAAGTGGTATGCCGAATGCGGCACGCACCTCCGCACGCCGGCCGACAAGCTGCGCTGGGCCGAAGGCATTGCCGATGCGTTGAACGACAAGGCCTGGGCGAGCGAAGTCTACGGCCAGCTCGCCGGACAGTTCAGCGGCACCGATGCCGCGCGCTTCGACCTGTCGCGTCGTTCGCGTGCTGACCTGAATTTCTATGGTTCGGTACGCCGTCATTAAGCCGCCTGGAATACCCCTGAAAACAGCCCGGTTGCACGGGCTGTTTTTATTTGTACACTCCAGATAAAGCGGTTTTACGGAGTGCGCCATGCTGGAACTGTCTGCCCTCATCGACACCGTGCAGAAGAACTGCACCATCGCCGACGCGCGCCACGCGCGCGACATGACGATGTGCACTTTCCTGCTCGAAATGCGCGAGTACTACCGCTGGGAAATGGAAATTCCCTACGGCGCGCGCCTGCCCAAGGATGAGCTCGGCGACTGGCTGAACGCGCGCGAAAGCCTGTGGGACACGGTGGAGGAAGAGGATTTCGCGCTGCTGCCGCTCTCCGATTCCGGCATCGATCCGTTCGAGGCCGACGACATCAACCGCGCACTGATCCCGCAGGGCCTGGTCTACAGCAGCGGGCTCGGGCATTTTCGCAAGCCGCATTTCGTGCTGGCCGAACTCAAGCGCGCCGAAGTACGCGAAGGCGTGCAGGTGCTGGTGGCCGGCTGCGAATACGCACGCGACCTGATTGCACCACCGGCGGCGATGCGCGGCGGCGCCATTTTCCTGCGCATGGACGCGGTGCGCCGCCTGCTGTGGAACAAGTACGAAGAGTGGCAGTGGAAGGAAAAGGACACTGCGCTGGGGCGCGCGTTTGCCCACTATGATTTCGAACGCGATGTCGATCGCGGGCTCGACCGCATGGCGGAAGCCGAGAGCGAGGCGATGATCCTGCACGAGATTGGCGAGGCGCGTGCCGAGTCGCTGCTGGGCGAAGACTGGAATGCGATGCTCGGCCAGCTCGGCTCGCGCCACGCCGAACTGCTGGCGCGTGCGGTGCGCGACCATCTGGCCGACTGCCTGGTGACGCTGCCGACCTTGCTCGAACGCGAGGCCATCGGCTCGCTGCATTTTTACCTGGCGAACCTGTCCGGCCTGCGCCGCGCGCTGTTCCCGGCGCTGCCGCAGGCCTATGACGCCTGGCTCGACAGCCGCGACACGACCGGACTGGCGCGCACCGTGGCGGCAGCTGAAACCCACTGGCTGAATGCGGCGCGCAAACTGACGGCCACCTACCACTGCGATCCCCAACACGGTGACGCGCAACTCAATGCGCTGGCCGGCGGCGATCTTGCCGGCCTGAAACTCTAGGCAAAAAAACGGGCGCCACGGCGCCCGTTTTTTTGCCTGCCCGCCGCTTATGCCGGCACGGCGGCTTCCTTGCCCAACTGCTCGGCGATGGCATCGAGCAGCTGCTGTTCCTGATACGGCTTGCCCAGGTACACGTTGACGCCGATTTCCATCGCGTGGTTGCGATGCTTGTCCGCCGTGCGCGAGGTG
The DNA here is from genome assembly GCA_964623745.1 of uncultured Thiobacillus sp. Taxonomy (GTDB): domain Bacteria; phylum Pseudomonadota; class Gammaproteobacteria; order Burkholderiales; family Thiobacillaceae; genus Thiobacillus. The sequence goes on from CAZUVC010000004.1 coordinate 89,189, forward strand.
ATCATGATGATCGGCACCGATTTCAGACGCGTGTCGCTGCGCATGACGCGGGCCAGCTCGAAACCATCCATGCGCGGCATTTCGACGTCTAGCAGCACCACATCGGGAATCAGGTCGTGCATCCGTTCCAGCGCATCGACGCCATCCTTCGCGCTGTCGACGCGGAAGCCTTCGCGGGTGAGCAGGCGGGTGGTGATCTTGCGCACGGTGAGCGAATCGTCGACCACCAGCACCAGCGGCGGCTGCAGGACGGCGCTGAGTTCGGCCGCCTGGGCGGGTGCCGTGCGTTCCGCCGCAGTGCGCGGTAGGCTGGCCCAGCGCAGCGCCAGCGGCACCGGGTTGAGAATCAGGATCACGCGTCCGTCACCGCGCACCGTGGCACCGGCAACGCCGGTGATGCGCGCGATTTGTGGGCCGATGTTCTTGACCACGATTTCGCGCGTCCCCTCGATCACGTCGACCAGCACGGCCGCCTGACTGGCGCCGCTTTGCAGCAGGACCACCGGGTTGTAGCGCTGCACTTCGTGAACCGCCTCGGTGTCGCCCAAAAGATGCGGCAGGTAGGAGAAGGGGTAACGCGAACCGCGCCATTCCACCTCGCCGGCGGACATGGCCTGCGCAAGCGCCTCCGGCTTCAGTTCCAGCACCTGCTGCACCAGCGGCGTCGGCAGTGCATAGTCGTGGCGGGCGGCATGGATCATCACCGCCTGGGTCATCGCCAGCGTCAACGGCAGGTAGATGTGGAAACTGGTGCCGGCACCCGGCGTCGAGACAATGTCGATGCGGCCGCCCAGCGCGGAAATTTCGCTCTTCACCACGTCCATGCCGACGCCACGGCCGGACACCTGGCTGACAGTTTCGGCGGTGGAGAAACCGGCGGCAAAGATCATCTGTGCCAGCAGGGTTTCGGTCGGCTCGACCCCCGGCAGCAGCAGACCCTGGGCTTCAGCCTTTTCGCGGATGCGGGCGTAGTCGAGTCCGCCGCCGTCGTCTTTCACGGTCAGCATCATTTCGTTGCCGGACTGGCGCGCGGACAGCACGATTTCGCCGAACTCCGGCTTGCCGGCCTCGCGGCGCACCTCAGGCGACTCGATGCCGTGCGCCAGCGCGTTGCGCAGCAGGTGCTCGAGCGGCGCGGTGACTTTTTCCAGCACCGAGCGGTCGATTTCGAGTTCGCCGCCCTGAATGTCGAGCTGGGCGCGCTTGTCGACGTCGCGTGCGGTCTGGCGCACGGTGCGATACAGACGCTCGGCCACCGAATACAGCGGCACCATGCGCACCCGCAGCAGATCCTGCTGCAGTTCGCGGTTCAGGCGCGTCTGCTGGATCAGCGCGGCATCGGCTTCGCCGAGACGCGCCAGCAGGATGTGCTGCACGGTGGAAATGTCGTTCACGCTTTCGGCCAGGAAGCGGGTGACTTCCTGGAAACGGGTAAAGCGGTCGAACTCCAGCGGATCGAATTTTTCGGCGCTGCCCTGGCTGAGGAAGGTGGCCTGCATCTGCGACTCGGCCTGGATCTCGACCTCGCGAATGTGGCCGCGCAGGCGCGTGAGCGCCTCGGACAACTCGTTGACGTGACGCTTGAAGGCGAACACTTCGCTCTCGATCCGCGAGCGCGCGATCGCCACTTCGCCGGCCTGGTTGACCATGCGGTCGACCCAGTCCGCACGCACCCGCAGCGTCAGCGCATTGGCGTCCCGCGTGGCGCTCTGCGCCGGCGTATCGACGACCGCGGCGTGCGTGGGAACAGCCGCTGCGATCTCGCCCGCGTTCAGCACGGGTTCGATCGGTGCTTCGAGCGGTGCAGCGGGTGCTTCCTCGCTCAGCGGCGTGAGATCGCCCCGCTTCAGGCGGTCGACGATTTCAGCCACGCGGTCGAGTTGCGTTTCCAGCGTATCGAACACTTCGCGGTTGGCGAGCAGATGGCCCTCGATCACCGCGATGACACGCGATTCCATCACGTGGGTGAGTTCACCCAGGCGCATCGCGCCGACCATGCGCGCGCTGCCCTTGATGGTATGCAGGTTGCGGCGCAGCGCGTCGCGTGCTGCCGTCTCGCCGGGCGCGGCGCTCCAGGCGCGCAGTTGTGCGCTGGTATCGGGTACCAGGGTGTCGGCTTCCTCGAGGAAAATCGGCAGCAGCTGCTGGTCGATCTCGTCGGCCACCTCGCGGCGCTCGAATACCGGCGCCGGACCCGCCAGCTTGATGTCGGGCACCAGCGCGCTGATGTCCGGCAGGTCGGCCGCGGCAGGCGCCACCGGCTGCGGCGGCACCTCGGCGAACGCGCTCTCGACAGCCGGCGGCGATGCATGCGCCGTTTCGTCTTCGGGGACAATCTGTTCGTCTTCCAGCTCGCCCAGCGTCGCGATCAGATCGCTGGCCGCTTCGGGCAGGTGTCCGTTTTCCATGAAGGCGGCCATGTCGTGCAGACGCACGACCGTATCCTGAACCAGCGGCAGGTGCGCGGGCGGCAAGGCCACATGCACGAAGCGGTTCCAGTATTGCTCCAGCGCATGCGACAGTTCGGACAGCGTCGCGATGCCCGCCGTACCCGCAATGCCCGCCAGGGTATGGACGGCACGGCGCGCATGTTCGCTGACCGTGCTGTGGGCTGCTTCGGCGTGGCGTTCGACTTCTTCCTGCAATACGGCGAGGCGCTGGTGCACCTCGGTCATGAAAATGTCGTACAGCCCGGGCGACAGACACACCGTGCCGATGCAGATTTCTTCTGCCTCGACTTCAGCGGGTTCGACTTCAGCGGGTTCGATTTCATATTCATCGACGACAGGCGGTGCGACCGCGTATTCGATCAGCGTCCCCACCACGGGCAGGTCGAGGGCAGCGTCCTGCACGTCCGCCGTCTCCATCAGGGGCTCGAGTTCAGCGTCGGCTTCAGGCGCGGCCTCGAAGCTGATTTCGATCGCGTCGGCGGCCTCAGCGGAAACGGCCTCCACCACCGTCTCCTGCACGGGTTCGACCGCAATATCGGCTACCGCTTCAACAGGCGGCACGAATTCTGGCGCTGTCGGCACGTCCAGTACCGGCGATTGCGCCTCGACAGCGGGCGCGTCATCCAACGGCTGGCCCTGTGCCACGCTGTCGACAGCGTTCAGCAGCGCAGCCAGCGGCAGCGTCCGGACCTGGTTGTCGCGCAAGGCGTCGATCCAGTCCTGGAACACCGCGCGGGCCTGGCCTACCAGGCGCAACAGGTCGCCGCTGGCCGATTTCTGCTCGGCCAGCCAGCCGTTCATCAACAATTCATGGCGCCATGCGGCCTCGCCCAGTTCGTTCAGGCCGACCATGCGCCCGCTGCCCTTCAGCGTATGAAAGCCGCGGCGGATGATGGTCAGGGAATCGCGGTCGTCCGAATTGTTCTGGCAGGCCATGCTGGCTTCGCCCATGGCTGCCAGCACTTCGTTGGCCTCCTCGAGGAAAATTTCCAGCAGTTCGGCTTCGGAGTCCGCGGGAACCGTGGACTGCAGGGTGAATTCACCTGCCTGTACGCGGTCAAGCCGTTCGGCGGCGGGCATGGCCGCGAGGGCTGCGGCCGATGGCACCTCAAGCGGCGCCGGCAGCGGGATGTCCAGGGGTTCGCTGGCAGCGATCGCGGCATCGTCCGGTAGCGCATCCGTCCCGTCGAACTCGACCATGGCCGGCTCGGCAGCGGGCAATTCGGGCTCGACCACGGCGATGGGTGCCAGGTCGACTGTGGGGCGCTGCGGCAGCGTCAGGCCTGTCAGGGATGCAATGTCCGCATCGAGCGTCCACGGCGCGTCGCTTGCGTGCTGGCTCGCGTCGAGCGCAGCACGGACCTGCTGCTGCAGCCGCGTATCGGCGATCAGTTCGGCGTCACGGCCCAGCTCGTTCAGAACATCAAGGAATTTTTTTTTTGCGGCCTCGTCGGGCTCGTCGCGCCATTCCAGATAGTCGGCCTGCACAGCGGCCTTGCGGGCCGGCAGGCCTGCTTCGATGGTGTCGTCGAAACCCGTCTCTTCCTCAGCCAGGCCGAGTTCGATCATCGCGGGGCGCAGCACGCTGACGGCATCGCGGCGCCCGGCACAGAATGCCTCGATATACAGGCCGAGGCTGGAGAATGCATCGGCCAGCCGCTGCTGGGTCGCCTCGTCGGGGTAGCCTTCGCTGGCATAGGGTTGCGCAATGGCCGTCGCCGCCGCCAACAGGCTCGCCGCCTCGGGCAGTTCCAGCATGGTCAGCGCGCCTTGCGCCTGCTGCGCCAGCGCCGGCACATTGGCCATTGCCTCGCGCTCGTTGGCATCACGGAAGAAGGCGTCCAGCGCCTCTTCCATCTGTCGCAGATTCTGTCCGACTTCCTGCGCCATATGCAGCAGCATGTCGCGTTCGGCTTCACGCTGGTTGGCCGTTTCCTCGGCACTGGCCGGCATTTCGCGGCCTTCGATCAGCGCGCGCAGGCGCGCCTGCTGCGCTTCGGCGCGTACCGCATAATCGGCATGCAGCACATCCTCGCGGGCGACCGCATTCTGCATCGACAGCAGTGTCGATGCAATTTCCAGATTCATCTGTTCGCGCGCATCGCCTTCCCGTCCGGCGGCGGCACTGGCCGCGCCACCCAGTTCTTCGAGCAGGCTGCCCAGCCCGCTGCCCTCGAGCGCATGGGCCTGCGGCTGCATCCGTCCCAGGTGGGTCTGGAACTGCTCCAACTGCGTGGCATCACCCTCGACATAGGCATGCCAGCTGTCGTGCGCGCCTTTCAGGCTGGTCTGCAATGCATCCAGCACCGGACGCATGCGCGCCAGTGCCTCGGGATCGAGCATGCCGCGTCCCGGCAGGTAGCGGTCAAGCCCGAACGTCGAGCGCACTTCCGCCGCGCGGCCGTCCTGCGGCTGGCTTTTCGCGACGAAAAACAGGGCGTCGCGCAGCAGGCGTTCGGCCACCTGCGGCGAGCCCTCGATCAGGCGACGCATCTGCAGGTCGACCCGCGCGAGCAGCTGCTTGACATGGAAATCGGCTTCGACGCCGCGCGCAATCAGGCTGTCGACAAAACCGACACAGGCCCACCAGAAAGTTTGCGAAGCGTGCGACGGCGCGATGCGCTCGATCGCAGCCAGGGCATCGCGCATGCGCTGCAGGCCCTGATCCGCATTGGCGTTGCGCAGGAAAGCCAGCAGACCGCGCTGGAACTGGCCGCGCGCAGCCTTGACCTCGGCGGCCAGCGCATCCTGCGCCATGCCTTCGCCGCCGGGCTTGCCTTGTGCCCGTGAGCGCAGGTCGGGGAAGAACAGTTCGCCTTCGAAGACACGTTCGGCGCCCTGCAGTTCACGCAGGCGCTTGTAAAGGGGAAACAGCGCCAGCTCGCCGCTGCCACGGCCGTCCGCCAGGTCCTTGACCCAGCGTTGCAGGCCTTCCATCGCGTTGCGCAGCGCACGCAGGACGTCGTCGCCTGCGGCGATGCGATTTTCGTTGATGTCGTCCAGCACGGATTCCAGCGTGGCCGACAGCGTGGCTGCACCTTCCAGCCCAACCATGCGCAGCGCACCGGTGGCCTGGTGCGCGTCGTCATGCGCCAGGCGCAGCGCGTTGGTGAGCTCGGCATCCGCGCTGTAGGCCTGAATGCGCCCGAGGGCGGCCTGCAGGGCGGCGTCGATGTCGCCGCGCACCCAGTTCAGTGGGCCAGTGTCGTAATCGAGTAAGGCGCTCATTCTGTGTTGTTCCCGAAGTTGATTGCAGAGGCCGTGATCGGCTGCCTGTCCGATAGGTCGGTCAGGAGAGCTTGAATCCAGACACCGAATTCTTCAGATCCTGCGCCAGCTGTTTCATGCCGCCAATCGAGTCGGCCGTCTGCTGCGTACCCGTACTGGTCTGAGACGAAATCGCCTTGATGTCCTGCATGGTTTCCGCCACCTTGGCGGTCGATTCCGCCTGACTCTGCGTCGCGGAGGAAATGTCGGCAATCAGGCCGGCCAGCGTTTTCGACACGGTGCCGATCTCGGCCAGCGTCTGACCTGCGGCATCAGACAGCTTGGCGCCCTCGACCACGCCCTGGGTCGAGACTTCCATCGCCGCCACCGTATCGTGGGTGTCCGACTGAATGGTCTTCACGATCGCCGCGATCTGCTTGGTCGCATCGGCCGAACGTTCCGCCAGCCGCTGTACCTCTTCCGCAACCACCGAGAAACCGCGACCGGCTTCGCCCGCGGACGCTGCCTGAATGGCGGCGTTGAGCGCCAGCACGTTGGTCTGTTCGGTAATGTCGGAAATCAGTTCGACGATTTCGCCGATCTCCTGCGAGGATTCGCCGAGGCGCTTGATTCGTTTCGAGGTTTCCTGGATCTGCTCGCGCAGACCGTTCATGCTGGAAATGGCGTTCGCCACCGCCTGCTGGCCTTTTTCGGCAGCCGCCAGTGATTGTTCGGCCACGCGGGCGGATTCGGCCGCGTTGCTCGACACGGTTTGCACCGACTGTGCCAGGTTCACCACCGCGGACGAGGTTTCCTCGATTTCCTCGGTCTGACGACGTGCGGCCAGCTGCAGCGCGTCGGAAACCTGACCCGCCTGGTTCGCGGCATCATCCATCTGCTGTGTCGCGTTGTTGATGCCGCGCACCAGGGTCCGCAGCTCTTCCACCGTGTAGTTGATCGAGTCGGCCACCGCACCGGTGATGTCCTCGGTCACGCTGGCGTTGATGGTGAGGTTGCCTTCGGCCAGCTCACCCAGTTCGTCCATCAGACGCAGAATCGCTTCCTGGTTGCGGCTGTTTTCCTCTTCGCTCTTGCGTGCGCGCTGTTTGGTCTCGTTGATGTTGACCAGTCCCAGCAGCACCAGTGAAATCAGTGCCAGTACGCCAAACAGCGCAGCCAGCAGGTAGCCGGTACCGCCGACGGCCTGGTAATTCTGCGATAGCTGATTGGTATCCTCGAGCAGCGCATCGCTGCCGACGAACAAGTTGTTTGCCGCGACCTTCGACTGCAACAGCGGCTGGGTGTTGGCCAGCACCTCGCCCACCGCTTCCACCATGTCGCCCATGTTGGCGCCCAGGTCTTCCAGGGTCAGCAGGCTGTCCTCGTTGCGACTGGCCGCACCTTCCATCAGCGATTGCACCGTGTCACGGAAGGAGGTCGTGTCCTTTTCCAGCTGCAGCACCACCTCGGGGTCGATCAGGTCGGACGACAGCAGCAGGTTGGCGTTCTTCGGCATGCGCTGGCTCAGCATGACCAGGTGGTTCGCACGCGACACTTCGCGCACGTTTGCGCCCGCGTCGACCAGCTGGCTGGCGAGCTGTTCAGCCACTTCCTGCAGGTCGATGGACAGCGCGTTAATCCGTCGCACGTTTTCGTTCAGTTCGACCAGGTTTTTCTGCTGCGACAGAATCTGCACCACCTGCGGCGAGAAGTTTTTCCACTGCGTGCTGATCTTGTCGAGCGTTTCGCGCGCGGCGCCGCTGGATGCGGGCACGTCGTCGTCGCCGTCGATCAGGCCCGCCAGCGTCGTTTCGAACGCCGTCTTGCCCTCGGCCAGACGCTTGAAGGCGGCGGCGTTACCCAGCACGGACTGTTGCGCGGTCAGCGGCAGGCGCTGCGACAGCACTTTCAGGTCGCCGGCGCGGCCTTCGTAGTCGGTCCGGTTGTCTAGCTGGATCAGGCTGTGTACGGTGAAGCCGGCCGCCAGCAACAGCGAGATGATCAGGGCGCCACCGGCGTACAGGTATTGCTTGTCAACCGGCAGATGTCCGATCAGCGGGGCCTTGCCGGGCTCCGTGTCGGCCAGCTTGCGCACGCTCTCCATGATCATGGCGGTATGTTCGCCGCCCTTCTTGCCTGTGACCCTTTCGGTCATGCGGCCAGCCAGTCCCTTGAGACCACCCATCGTTATCGCCATGTTCATGCTCCTTCAATCCTCCGCTCGTCGACGCACGCGTGCGCCGGTTGTCAATATCCTTCGGTGCCGAACTGTGCTTCGACCTTGAGAAACTCGGCATCGCCGAGCAGTTTCGAGAAATCCATGTCGCACCAGTCGGCGCCGGCTTCGTCCGAGTAATGACGGGCCGCCCACGGATGCTGCGCCACGCGATCGCTGCGCGGCTGGTAGCGGCTGATGTTCTTCAGCCCCAGCGTGCAGCGCACCAGCAATGCCGCATTCATGCCGAAATCATGGTGCGGGATCAGCAGTCGGCAATCCGAGTGCTCGGGCGTCACGCCCTGACCCATGAAATCGGAAAAATCGCTCACCGCATACAGATTGCCGCGAATGTTGGTGACGCCGCGAAACCAGCGGCATGCGCCTGGCACCCTGACGAGGGTCGGCACCGGAATCACTTCCTCGGTGTCCGACAGGCTCACCAGCCAGTTCTCGTTCCCGACCTGAAACCCCAGGCGGGACCCGCTGTTGTCGCGGCTGGCCGCGGCCTGCAATTGCTGCGAAAGCGTGGTCTGGAATTCGCGCAGGTTGAATTTCTTGGCCATTTCGGTCCGCTCAGCCCAGCGCCTTGATTTGCGACAGCAGGTCTTCCGGCTTGATCGGCTTCACCAGATAGGCCTTGGCACCCTGGCGCATGCCCCAGACCTTGTCGGTCTCCTGGCCCTTGGTGGTGCACATGATGACCGGGATGTGCTTGGTCGCCTCTTCCTTGGTGATCATGCGGGTCGCCTGGTAGCCGTTCATGCCCGGCATCACGACGTCCATCACGATCAGGTCGGGCAGAGTCTGCTTGGCCTGCGCCACAGCCTCCTCGCCGCTCTCGGCCATGCTGACCAGATAGCCGTTCTTGACCAGCAGTTCGGACAGGAAAAAACGCTCGGTGGGGGAATCATCCACAACCAGAATTCGGCTGATCGCCATAATCTACACTCCTTGAAAAACAGTCAGGCTCTGGAACAGGCGTGCTCGCGCACCGCCGTCAGCAGCGTATCTTTGGTAAACGGCTTGGTCAGATATTCGTCCGACCCCACCATGCGGCCGCGTGCACGGTCGAACAGGCCATCCTTGGACGACAGCATGATCACCGGCGTGGTGCGATATTTGGCATTGCGCTTGATCAGCGAACAGGTCTGGTAGCCGTCGAGGCGCGGCATCATGATGTCGACGAACACCACATCCGGATCGTGATCGGTGATTTTCGACAGCGCATCGAAGCCATCCTGCGCCAGGATGACCTCGCAGCCCGCCTGATTCAGGAAGATTTCCGCGCTGCGACGAATGGTGTTGCTGTCATCGATGACCATCACCTTCACGCCTTTCAATGCTTCGTTGTCCACACGTCTTCTCCACCAGTTCCCGGGGCGTACGGCACGTGCCGCACCCCCTGCGTGGATATCATTACGGCAGCAGCCGGAGCTTCTTTAGTGGCGGGGGCTGCGGAGCCCCGGCAATACAATCAGGCAATAAAAAGGGCGCGGCCGAAGCCGCGCCCTGATTCGCTCCCGAACAGCGGGATTACTGCCAGGAGTCGGTGGTGGATTTCTTGTCCGTACCCGCAACTGCGCTCATGGTCTCGATAATAACGTTGGGCAGCGACGAAATGCGCATGAACTGGCCCATGCCCACGTCGGGGAAGGCCAGCGCGATGCGGAAACGGCCGTGCGGCGCCCCCACTTCGTTACCCACCACGTACACCTCGTACGGCAGGCCGGCGACGTTCTCCTGCATCTCGATTTTCTTCAGCCACTCGCCGTCGCTGTTGGCGCCGTCGTTCATGGCCACGCCGAACACGGCCAGTTTGCGGTCCGGCAGGACGATTTCATACACCTTGCTGGTCTTGCCGACGCCCTTGGCCAGGTTGTCGCGGACGACCTTCACCGCCTCGTTGAAGCTGTCGTACTCGGCCAGCTTGTTTTTCGGCGAATCGACGCGCTCCATGCCAATCATGTAGCGGTAGCTGGCGAGGTTGGCGGGCAATTCGTCGCCGCCCTGCGGCTTGCCTGCACCCAGCGCGCCCTTCAGGCGCTCCTGCACGGCCTTGACGGCCGGCTCGCGCTTCTCGAAATCCCGGCGGAGATAGGCACGCTGCCAGTAATCCGGGTTGGTGTAGGCCACGCTGCCGTTGGCCTTCACGCCGACGCGAATCGCTGCGCCCAGTACCGCATAGCCGCCGCTCGCGCCGACTTCGCGGAGCATGGCGTCATCGGTGGCCACCACCACGCCATAGCCGGCCAGATCCTTGGGGAAATACTTGCCCACCACCTTGAATCCGGCATTTTTGAGCTTGGCCTCGACCGAGTTCGCCACCGCCTGTACCGTCCCTGCCGGAACCGAATCACCCTGGATATAGGGGGAAACCGCCCACACGCTTGCCGAAAAAACAAGCAAAACCCACGCTGTCATCCATCGCATAATCATCATTGTCTCCTAATTTAATTTATTAAAAATTATTAAACCCGGTCCGACCGTGCCATTAGCAGGCCGACACCATGGACGGAGACCGGGCCTGGCTGAGATTCTATGGCCATACACAAGCACCGCAAACGTATTAACGTCATCGCCCCGCATTTCTTGAAAAAAAACTCAAATAACGCGCATCAAAACGCCACCATTTCGAAGTCGTCCTTGCGAGCACCGCAATCCGGACAGGTCCAGTTGATCGGCACGTCTTCCCAGCGGGTGCCGGGCGGAATGCCGTCGTCCGGCGCGCCGGTTTCCTCGTGATAGATATAGCCGCAGATCAGGCACATCCAGCTTTTGTATTCAGGGGCGTCGGGCATGATTTCTATTGGAATAGGCTCTGGGGGGGAATCGGCTAAAATCAGGGCTCAATTCTAAAGCAGTGAAGCCATGCCGCCTATTTTCACCCCCCAACCCACGCCGCCGCTGGTGCTCAGCTTCGCCGCGTCCGACCCGACCGGTGGCGCCGGCATTCAGGCCGATCTGCTGACGCTCGCCAGCATGGGGTGTCATCCGCTGTCGGTGATCACCGCGATCACCGTGCAGGACACCGCCGGCGTCGAGGAAATCCTGGTGATCGACGCCGAATGGGTGGGCGACCAGGCGCGCATGCTGCTGGAAGACGTGCCGGTCGCCGCGTTCAAGCTGGGCATGCTGGGCAGCCCGGAGTCGATCGCGGTCATTGCCGAAATCCTCGCCGACTATCCCGATATCCCGGTCATTCTCGATCCGGTGCTGGCCTCCGGCCGCGGCGACGAACTCGCCACCGACGACATGATCTCCGCGATGCGCGACCTCTTGATCCCGCAGACCAGCATTCTCACGCCCAACAGCCACGAAGCGCGGCGGCTGGCGCTGTTCGAGTCGGACGAGGACGACATGGATCTGGCCGCCTGTGCCCGGCATCTGACCGACCTCGGTTGCGAATACGTGCTGATCACCGGCACCCATGAAAATACACCGCGCGTGCTGAACAGCCTGTACGACGCCAACGGGCATGTGCAGACCGACGCCTGGGACCGCCTGCCCGGCAGCTACCACGGCTCGGGCTGCACCCTGGCCTCGTCGATTGCCGCCGCGCTGGCCTACGGCCAGGACATGCCAGCCGCGGTGCGCGAAGCGCAGAACTTTACCTACGAAACGCTCAAGGCCGCATTCCGGCCCGGCATGGGGCAATACATCCCGGAACGCTTTTTCTGGGCGCAGGGGACCCAGACCGAGGGCAACGCGTAAGCGCGGGACCTGAATTCCCCATTATTTGAATTTCCGCCTGACCTGACTTCCACCATGCCTGATTTTCCGGGTGGCCTCTACGCCATCACCCCTGAAACCGCCGACACCGAACAGCTGCTGACGCAGGTCGAAGCGGCATTGACCGGCGGCGTTGCCGCGGTGCAGTACCGCGACAAGTCGGACGACGTCGCGCGCCGCCACGAACAGGCGAGCGAGCTGGTCATGCTGTGTCGCCAATTCGGCGTGCCGCTGATCGTCAACGACGACCTGCGATTGGCCGACCTGTGTGACGCCGACGGCGTGCATCTGGGGCGCGACGACGGCAGCGTGCGCGAGGCGCGCATCATCCTCGGCAAGGGAAAAATCATCGGCGCCTCGTGCTACCAGGATCTGGCGCTGGCGCAGGCCGCGCAGGCCGCAGGCGCCGACTATGCCGCTTTCGGCAGTTTCTTCCCGTCGCCGACCAAACCGGCCGCGGCGCGCGCCGACGTCACCCTGCTGCACGAAGCGGCCCGTGCGCTGCGGCTGCCGATCGTCGCCATCGGCGGCATCACGGCCGCCAATGCACCGCCGCTGCTCGATGCCGGCGCCGACAGCCTGGCCGTGCTGTCGGCGCTGTTCGATACACCCGACATCCGCGCCGCGGCGCGCGCCCTGAATCAACTATTTGAGACGGAATCCGAACAATGACCCGCAACGAAGAGCTTTTCGAACAATCGCAGCACGTCATCCCCGGCGGCGTGAATTCGCCGGTGCGCGCCTTCAAGAGCGTCGGCGGCACCCCGGTGTTCTTCAGCCGCGCCAAAGGCTCACGGGTGTGGGATGCCGACGGCCGCGAATACATCGACTACGTCGGCTCGTGGGGCCCGGCCATCCTCGGCCACGCCCACCCCGGCACGGTGAAGGCGGTGCAGGACGCCGCCGCCAATGGCCTGTCGTTCGGTGCGCCCTCCGAAGCAGAGTTGGCCATCGCCCGCCGCATCATCGAACTGGTGCCGAGCATCGAGAAGGTGCGGCTGGTCTCGAGTGGCACCGAGGCGACGATGAGCGCGATCCGCCTGGCACGCGGCTTCACCGGCCGTTCCAAGTTCATCAAATTCGAGGGCTGCTACCACGGCCACGCCGACTTCCTCTTGGTCAAGGCCGGCTCCGGCGCGCTGACCTTCGGCAACCCGACCTCGGCCGGTGTGCCGGCCGAGGTCGCGGCACAGACGATCGTGCTCGACTACAACGACGTCGCCGGACTGGAAAAAACCTTTTCCGAGATCGGCAATGAAATCGCCTGCATCATCGTCGAGCCCTTCGCCGGCAACATGAACCTGGTCAAACCGACCGCCGAATTCATGGCGGCAATGCGGCGGCTGTGCGACCAGTACGGTGCGCTGCTGATTTTTGACGAGGTGATGACGGGTTTTCGCGTCGACCTCGGCTGCGCGCAGAAACTGCTCGGCATCAAGCCTGACCTGACCACGCTCGGCAAGGTGATCGGCGGCGGCATGCCGGTGGGCGCCTTTGGCGGCCGCGCCGACGTGATGGACAAGCTCGCCCCGACCGGTCCGGTGTACCAGGCCGGCACGCTGTCGGGCAATCCGGTCGCGGTGGCGGCGGGACTCGCCACGCTCGCCGCGATTTCAGGACCCGGCTTCCATGCGACGCTCACCGCCCGCACCGAACGGCTGGTCAAGGGCCTGAATGCCGCAGCCAAGGACGCCGGCGTCACCTTCTGCGCCGACTCGGTTGGCGGCATGTTCGGCCTCTACTTCGCGGCCAAGCCGCCGACGAGCTTCGCCGAAGTGATGCAGAGCAACAAGGAGGCATTCAACCGCTTCTTCCATGCCATGCTTGACCACGGCATCTACCTCGCGCCGTCGGCGTTCGAAGCCGGATTCGTCTCGGCCGCGCACAGCGACGCCGACATCGACGCCACGGTCGCCGCCGCACGCGAGGTGTTCAAGGCCTTATGAACGACGAGTTGTCCCCCGAGGATGAGCTGCGCCTCAACGTCCTCTTCAACACCGAGCTCAAGGCGGTACGCATCGACGAATCGAACATGACGCTGTGGGCGCTGACGCCGCAAGGCGAGGCGAGCGTGCCGTTGAAGCCCACCGAGCGCGCCGACCGTTATCTCAAGCGGGTGCGCGAAATGCTGTCCGGCCACGCGCTCGGCTCGCCCGGTGGCTACCCGGTGCATCTGACGCGCTGGACGCGGCAGTCGCAGGCCGGGCTCTCGACCCAGCATCTGGCGCAACTGCTGTTGATTGCAGAGGAAGAAGCGGTGGTCGCGGTGGTGCATTCGCCCGCGCTCACCGACGAACTGGCGCGCTACGCCTGGTGGTGCATGCCGACGATCGAGAACGCGCGGCTGATGCTGATGCGCGACGTGGTGTGCCAGGGCAGCATGGGGCGCACGCTGGCCGAGTTCCTGGTCGACCATCTGGCCTTCCTGCATGAGGACGACGTCGGCATCCTCGATACCGTCGCGGTGATGCTGTACTCGGGCGTGCTCACCGACGCCGAGCGGCTGGCGATCTGGAAACGCGGCAACAGCCGCAACTCGTACTACGTCGCCTTTCTCGAATTGCAGCCGGACACCCTGCCCAATCCGCGTGCGCCGCGCAGCGACCACGCCAGCGTGCCGCCGCTGGCCGACAATCCCTACAGCGCGATGCTGGAGAAAGTGCTGTCGGGACAGGGGCAGACCTTCATCGCCACCACGGCGACCATCCTCGATCGCCCCGAAAACCAGGAAGTGGTCAACCACACGCTGAATGCGCTGGCCAACTGGTGCGCGCCGCTGCGGCAGGCCGACGACGACGCCCGCAACGCGGCACGCCAGGCGCTGCTCGACGCCGCGCCGCAGTTCAAGCCGGATTGCGACGCGCTCGATACGCTGGCAGCGGTGGACGCCGAGACGGTGCGCCCAATCTTCCTCAAGACCACCGCGATCGGCTCGCTGATGCGGCGCAAGATCGAGCCCATCGTCACGCCGCTGATGGACGCGATCACAGTGCTGCGCCGCCAGCCTTAGGCTCAGAAACGACGAAGCCCCTGCGTGCTGTGCACGCAGGGGCTTCATCGACTGCAAGGGTCTATTTGCCGAGCGCCGAATCGATGCTCGCCAGAAACTTGTCGGCCTTCTCGAACCCGATCACCTTGTAGCCCGACTGCTCGCCGGCGGCGGTCCAGAAAATCAGCCCGGGCGGGCCGAACAGGCTGAAGCGCTTCAACAGCGCCTTGTCGGCCTCGCTGTTTGCGGTGACGTCGGCCTTCAGCAGCACCACGTCGGCAAGCCGCGCCTGCACCCGCGCGTCGGTGAAGGTGAAGGTTTCCAGTTCCTTGCACGCCACACACCAGTCGGCATAGAAGTCGAGCATGACCGCTTTGCCGTCGGCCTTGGCCTGGGCCAGACGCGCGTCGAGTTCGACCACGTCCTTGACCTTCTCGAACGCCAGGCCCTTCTGCTCGGCCGCCATCGCCACGCCGCCGGCGCCGCCCTTGAACACGTCGAGCGGCTGCAGCAGGTTGCGGCTGCCCGCCAGCATGCCGAGCAGGATCGCCAGACCACCGATCAGCAGCACCACGCCGAGGCCCTTCCACAGCCGCGACCAGCCGGTCGCGTGCGGCGGCAGCGGATCGAGCGCATGCAGGTAGATGGCGGAGGCGATCAGCAGCATCGCCCACAGCAGCATGCTGACCCAGCCCGGGATGACCGGCGAGATCAGGTAGATCGCGATCGCCAGCATCATCACGCCGAAGAAGTATTTCACCGCGTTCATCCAGCCGCCCGCCTTGGGCAGCAGGGCGCCCGCCGACAGTCCCACCAGCAGCAGCGGCACCCCCATGCCGAGCGCGAGCACGAACAACGCCAGGCCGCCCAGCACGGTGTTGCCGGTCTGCGCGATGAAGGCGAGCGCGGCGGCCAAGGGCGGCGCCACGCACGGGCCGAGGATCACGGCGGACAGCGCGCCCATGAAGAAGACGCCGATGAAATTGCCGCCCTTCATCTTGTTCGAGGCGTCGGAGAACTTGCTCTGGATGAAGCTCGGCAGCTGGATTTCGAAGAAGCCGAACATCGACATCGCCAGCAGCACGAAAATACCGGCACCGATGCCGAGCGCCACCGGATTCTGCAGAGCATTCGACAGCAAGGTGCCGGACAGCGCCGCCGCCACGCCGGCGATCGCATAGGTGATCGCCATGCCGAGCACGTAGGCGAGCGACAGCAGGAAGCCGCTCATCTTGGTCAGGTCCTTCTTCTGGCCGGCGATGATGCCCGACAGGATCGGGATCATCGGGAACACGCAGGGCGTCAGCGCCAGCAACAGGCCGAGGCCGAAGAAGGTCAGGATGACCGGCCAGTAGCTGCCGCCGGCGAGCACGCGCTCGATGCGCGAGGTGTCCGATTCGTTGACGACAGGTTCGGTGGGCGCTTCGGCCGCCGCAGCCGTGGCCACGGTGGCCGCGCTGCCGTCCGGATTGAGCGCGAAGGCGCGCGTGTTCGGCGGATAACAGACGCCGACCGCTTCGTTGCAGCCCTGCCAGGCCGTATCCAGCACCAGCTGCTCGCCCTCGGCCAACGCGCGCGACAGGCTCACGCGGGCGGAAACGTTCTGGTGATAAACCTCGGTTTGGCCAAAGGTCGGGTCGTCCTTGACGTCGCCGGCCGGCAGGTCGACGCCGGTCACGCTAACGTCGGCCGGCGACTTGACGACGAAGACGAATTTGTCGCGATACAGATAGGTATCGGGCGTCAACGTGAAATTGACACGCACCGTCTTGGGATCCGGCATCGCCGCGTCGACCAGGAAGGCCTCGTCCGGCGGCAGCAGCTTGGGCATGTCGAGATCGCCGCCCAGGCTGCGCAGGCTGTCCAGCGCACTGGCCGGGGCGCTGGCCGTCGCAGCGGGCGCCGTCGCGGCGGTTGCGGGCGCCGTCGCGGTGACCGCGGCCAGCAGCGCGGGCAGCTTGATCGACACGCTGGCTTCCTGCGGGGTGTAGCACAGACCGGCGTCGGCGCAGCCCTGCGAAACCGTCTTCAGCGTGACGCTGGCGGTGTTCGCGTCACGCTGGATCGGCAGCGCGATGCGCACATCCTTAGTGTAGGTCTCGACCTTGCCGAAGAATTCATCCTCTTTCGTCTTGCTGGCCGGCATCCGCGGCGCCCCGAGCGAGGCGCCCTCGACCGAGAATTTGAACTTGTCGCGGTACATGTAGTAGCCGTCGGCAATCTGCCAGCGCGCTTCCAGCGTATTCGCATCGAGTGCGCGTGCCGAGAACTTGAAGGCGATTTCGGGGTCGAGAAATTCTTCGGCGTGTGCCACTGGAAAGAGGATCAGCGCGCCCCAAAGTGCGGACAAGGCGCCGAACAAACGTATCCATCTGGTTTCAGTCATGCTTTTGCGTCTCCGTGGCCAGCCAGTCGAGATAGGCGGGTAATCCATGCGTTATTGGTATTGCGATCAGTTCAGGTACGGCGTAAGGATGCTGTACGCGAACGATTTCTACAACCTGCGGGTAGGCGGCGCGGGTGGTTTTGATCAGCAGCGGGATCTCCGTCGCTGTTTCCACTGCGCCTTCCCATCGGTAAATGGAGCGGCAGGGCGCCAAAACGTTCACGCATGCCGCCGCCCGGCTTTCGATCAGCGCATGCGCCAGTTTCTCGGCGCGCGCGAGATCGGGTAAATTCGTCAAGATTAACAAAGGTTCCATGTCATGCGCTTTGGTTGGATTGTGCTACTGCTGCTGTCGTTTCCCGTTCTCGAAGCGATCGGCATTTTCTGGATGGCCGACGCGATCGGCGGCTGGGTGCTGCTGTGGCTCGTGCTCGCCGCCGTGGCCGGGGTCATGCTGATCCGTGTCGAGCGCGTGGCCTGGGGCGCGCGCCTGCTGTTTTCGATCCAGTCGGGCGCGCATCCGCTGGCGACGCTATTTGCCAGCGGACGCATGCTGATCGCCGGCGGCCTGCTGATTTTTCCCGGCTTCATCAGCGATGCGATTGCGCTCGGGCTGCTGCTGGTGCCGGGCACCTGGGGTCGGCGCAAAGTCGACCCGCTGCGGCCCGCCAACGACGACGACACGCCCCCCACTCCCTCGAGGAGAGAGGGGGGAAACGCGTCGCCCACCACGATTAATGGCGAATTCAAGCGCGAGCACGACGACCGGCTGCGTTAACGCGACGCCTCATCCCATTAAATCAAAACAGCGCCATCTGCCCGCGTTCCTGGCGGATTTCGCGCAGCAGATCGTCAGAGGTCGGATAGCGGTATTTCAGCCGCAGCTCGCGCGTGGTGCGCGCGTTCGACAGCTGGCGCGACTCGCGCAGAAACGACAGCAGGGCCTCCGACAGCACCTTTTCCGCTTCGGCACGCTTGACCCGCGGCGGACGCGGCAGGTCGAAGGCATCGGCGCAGCTGTCGAACCAGTCGCCCATTTTCAGCGGATGCGCATCAACCGCATGGTAGATGCGCTGCGAGCGGCCGCGGAACAGCGCGGCCCAGGCCAGCCGCGCCAGATCATCGGCATGAATGTGGTTGGTGTAGCTGTCGTCCTTGGCCACCAGCGCCGGGGTGCCGCGCTTGATTCGCTCGAGCGGCAACCGATCGCCGGCGTAAATGCCCGGCGCACGCAGGATGCTAACCTGCACGCGGTGCGCTTCGCCCCACGCGCGCAACTGGCGCTCGGCGTCGACGCGCCGCACCGCGCGCCCGTTCACCGGCGCCACCGGGCGCGTCTCGGCAACCCAGTGGCCGCCGCAGTCGCCATAGACCCCGCTGGTGCTGATGTAGACCAGCGCACCGGGTTTGCGACGTCCCAGCGCATGCAGCAGGTGCGCGGTGCGCGGATCGGTCGTGCCGGCGTTCGGCGGCGGCGCAAAGTGGAAGACGCCGTCGACGCGCGGCAGGCGCTTCAGCGTCGCCGGCACATCGAGGTCGCCGACATAGGGCGTCACCTCGAGCGCGCGCAACTCGGCGGCGCGCTCGGGCCGCCGCGTCAGGCCGATGAATGCGGCCTGGCCGGCGTAGCGCTTCACCAGCCGTTGTGCGACATCACCAAACCCCACGATCAAGATCGTTTTCATGCGTCCGCCTGTAACCTTGTCCTTGCCAAGGTGAAAACCCCGCCCGCTCGGGCGATAATCCACCGTTTTGTCGCATTTTAAGCCCACATCATGCCGTATCAGGTCACCATTCAGCCCAGCGGGCACCAGTTCCGCGTCGACGACGATGAAACCCTCCTCGAGGCCGCGCTGCGCGAAGGCTTTGCCTTGCCCTACGGCTGCCGCAATGGCGCCTGCGGCGCCTGCAAGGGTCGCGTGGTATCCGGCCAGCTCGACTATGGCACGCATTCGCCCAACGCGCTGAAGGACGAGGAGAAGGCGCAGGGCCGCGCACTGTTCTGCCGTGCCAAACCCTTGAGCGACATGGTCATCGAAGCCAAGGAAATCGGCGCCGCCAAGGACATTGTGGTGAAGACGCTGCCGTGCCGGGTGGAAAAGCTGGAAAAGCGGGCCGACGACGTGATGCTGATGAAAATCAAGCTGCCGGCCAACGAACGCCTGCAATACCTCGCCGGGCAATACATCGATTTCCAGCTGAAGGACGGCAAGTCGCGCAGCTATTCGCTGGCCAACCCGCCGCATGACGACGCACTGCTGGAACTGCACATCCGCCACGTGCCGGGCGGTCTCTTCACCGACCAGGTGTTTTCCAGCATGAAGGAACGCGACATCCTGCGCCTGAAAGGGCCGCTCGGCAGCTTCTTCATCCGCGAGGACTCCGACAAGCCGATGCTCTTCATCGCTGGCGGCACCGGCTTTGCGCCGATCAAGGGCATGCTGGAGCACGCCTTTGCCGAACACACCGACCGCGAACTGGTGCTGTACTGGGGCGTGCGCTCGCTGAAGGATCTGTACATGGCCGAATTGCCGCAGCAGTGGCTGGCCGAGCAGCCCAATTTCAGCTTCATTCCGGTGTTGTCGAATCCCGAGCCGGGCGACGCCTGGCAGGGCCGCACCGGCTTCGTCCACGAGGCGGTGCTGGCCGATTTTTCCGACCTGTCAGGCTACCAGGTGTATGCCTGCGGCGCGCCGATCATGGTCGACAGCGCGCGCGACAGCTTCGTAAAAATGCGCGGCTTGCCGGAAGACGAATTCTTTGCCGACGCCTTCGTCTACGCGGCGGATGCGGAGCGCACCGACGCCGCCTGAAGCCGGACTACAGCTCGCCGCCGGCGCCCGCCTGCATGATGTTGATCAGCGCATTGCGCACGGCCGTGATGCGTTCCTTCAGTGCCGGCGGCAGGCGTTTTTCCTGCGCCACCGCATCGATGCTCACGTCCATCATCACCAGCCAGCCCTGGCCGCTCGCGTCCTCGATCAGCGCAATGCGGCACGGCATGTAAATCGAGAAATCCATGTTCACCACGATCAGGTCGCGGGCGAGCACCGCGTCACAGAACTGGAAAATGATGATGGTGCGCTGCGGCTTGCCGGTCACCGCTTCCACCTGCTGCGACATCGGCAGTTCGGCCACCAGCTGCAGGTTCAGCGCATTGGCGCGCAGGCGCATCGAATCAGCCGCCTCACTCAGGCTGACGCCCGACTTGATTTTCATCTTGTAGACACTGGACTGCGCGGTGCTCTGCGCGGTGGTCTGCGCCTTGGGCGCTGCCGTGGCGGCGGGAACGGACAGCAGCAGCGTACTCATCACAAAACCGACTGCGGCAAGAAAACGGTCATGCATCACGACACCTCCTTGAATCCGGATTGATCTGACACCACGCGCGGCAGCTTCGACGCCGCCTGCAACCCACCGGCCCTAGCCGGCGCGGCAGAGGGCCAGGGCTTTCTGGTAATGCAGGCTGGCCTCACCCGGCTGATTGTTCTGCGTCTTCAGCTCGGCCATGCGGATATGGCCCTCGGCACTCGGCGCAATGGCGAGGCTGGCTTCCAGATAACTTTGCGCCTTGCCCCACAGCTGCTGCACGCTGCACAGCTGCGCCAGCGCCAGCAGCAGATGGGCATCGCGCGGACGCGCACGCAGCCATTTCTCGGCCTGCTCGATCTGCCGGGTCGGCCCGCTGCCCCGCACCTCGCCATACAACAGCACCAGGTCCTCGTGCCACTCGTGGTTGAGCGCGGCCTCGAGTACGTCGAGCGCGGTGTCATGGCCGCCGCGCTGGATGAAGGCACGGGCCGCAGCACGCGCCACCCAAGGGTCGACTTTGTATTGGGACGGCACTTTCTTCCAGTACTCCAGCAGGCCGCGATCGTCATCGGCACGCCGCTTCAGGTTCTCAGCATAGGCCATGCGACGATATTGCAAGGCGATGCCGGGCTCGAGCGCGTTGGCGCGCATCAGCGAATCGAGCAGGCGGTCGACCTCGTCCCACTGCCCGGTCATCTGGCGCGCCTTGAGTTCGAGGCGCAGCAAGGTCGTATGCTGCGGCGCAATTTCCTTGGCGCGGCTGATCGCCACCAGCGCGGCGCTCGCCTCCTTGGCGTCGAGCCGCGTCTCTGCCTCGAACAGCTGCGCGGCCAGCTCTGCGCCGTGTTCGGTCGCCTCCTTGAGATGGCGTTCGCGCTGCGGCGTGGCGCGCATCTCCTGTGCAGCGCGCGCGGCCAGCACGCGCGCCACCGCCAGCCGGGAATCGTCGCCCTGCCACTGGCCGAGCGACTGCTCGGCATCCTGATAGCGGTATTCGGTATAGGCCATCAGACCGCCGACAAAATTCTCGTCGCGCTTGCGGGCGGCTCGGCGCTCGCGCTGCGCCCGCACGATGCTCGGCAGGTTGAGCGTCAGCAAGGCCAGCCGCAGCAGCACGATGCCCCCGACCACCAGGCCGACCAGCAGCAGCATGAAACTGATAAAGGAGATTTCCATCCGCCACGGCGGGTACACCAGCACCACATAGCCGGGGTCATAGCGGCCGGCCATCGCCAGCGCAATGGCCAGCACCGCAACGATCAGCAGGGAAACCAGCCAGCGCATCAGCGCTCCCCTCTCGACGCTTCGAGCGCGGCCAGGCTGGTGTCGATGCCGGGCAGTTCGCGCGCGACCTGCAGGCCGCTCAGGCGGTCGATTTCCTTGAGCGCGGCGGCCACGCCGGCATCGCGCGTATTGAAGTAGCGGGTCAGCATCTCCGACACCGCGCGCAGATCGGCCCGAAATGCCGCCTGATCCTGCGCCAGCAGCGTCAGCCGCGCAGACAGCAGGCGCAGGCGCAGGTTCTCGCGCAGGAAGTAGGCCTGGTCGGGCGGCAACAGCACCGCTTCGTTGCCTTCGATGCGGCGGATCTGCACCAGACGTTTCAGTTCGGCCCACAATTCCTGGCCGATGCCGCTGGCGCGATTGCCGGTGTGCGGCGCCAACAGCGCTTCGGAGCCCTGCGCGCTCGCCAGCGGCCAGCCCGCAGCGCGTTCTGCCAGCGCTTCGATGCGTGCGGTCACGCCCACTTCGTCGAGAGAAGGCACCGCGCGCAATTTGGCGAGATCGGCCGCGATCGCGCGACGCAGAGGGGTGAACTGCGGCTTGTCCAGGCGCTGCAGACGGGTATCGGCACCTTCCAGCGCGATGATCGCGGCCTTCACGTTGCCGGCCAGCTGCAGTTGCTGCGCAGCGGTCTGCAGCACCTGTTCGATTTCGGCCAGCGCCCACTGGTCGCGGCCCTGCGACAATTCCTTGTAGAGCGCCTCGATCGAAAGCTGCTGCTGCTGCGAACTGGCGATCTGCGATTCGAGATGGGCCAGTTTCTCGGTGGCCTGTCGCATTGCGTCGTCAGCATTGCGTGCCAGCAAACGGGTTTCGCTCGAGTCCTGTCCGGTTTCGGCCAGTTTGCGTCCGAGTTCGGTTTTCAGGTCTCGGATGCGTTCGTGGCTGTCGACCCATGACCAGACAGCGGCCACCATCGCCAGCGCAGCAATGAGCAACGCGACAAGCGCCACCGGCGAGGACGCAGAATGCGCACTGGTCTGCGCCGGCGCGGCGGCGGGCGGGACGACGGGTTGCGAAACGGGTGTGTCGGGCGTATCGGTCATCGGGTGTTCCTGAACCAGTTGAGCAGGCCGGCCACCAGGCCGGCATCGCCGCCAGCGGTGGCAACGGCGTGGGCGACGCCGAACTGGCGCGCGGCGTCGGCAATTTTCTCATGCGGCGCGAATAGCGGAGTATGCC
>CAZUVC010000005.1:0-62382 GCA_964623745.1 uncultured Thiobacillus sp.
GGCACCAGGAAGGACACGTTCAGCATGTGGATCTTGTCCGGCAGGATGTGATGCTTGAAATGATCCTGGAACACCATGATGGAGTCGAAGGCGAGGGAACCGCAGATAAGGGTGCGCATGAGGGTGGCCTGGGTGGCAGTGGATTGAAAACGACAGCGCGAATTATACGCAGGCCGCCATGCCAGCGATTCACGCAAGATTCACGCGTTTGACCGCATCCGGTCATGCTGCGCGGCCATGCTGCGCGCATGAAATCTGGACGCACTGCATATTACTGGGCGGTTCCTGCGGTCCTGTTTGCCGGCGACGCACTGGCATGGGGGCTCTACACCCATGTGTATTTCGCCCAGTTGCTGGTGTGGGCGGTGCCGCTGCTGGACCCCGCCCTGCACCGCGCGGTGCGGCGCTTTCCGCACCGCCTGATGGCGGGCGCCTGCCTGCCCGACCTGGCGCTGGTCGGCGCCACCGCGCGCACCCACGCCTTCGACGACAGCCATCGCTGGATTACCGCCCATGCGCTGCTCGACGCGGCGCACGACGACGAATCGCGCGCCTGCGCCGTCGGCGCGATCAGCCACCTGTGGGTCGACATCATCGCGCACAACCATTTCGTTCCCGCCCACGAACACCTGTGGTGGAACATTCCGCTGCTGACGCACGCCGCGTCGGAATGGGCAATGGACCGCCACATCGCGCAGCACCTGTTTCGCCCGCCCGCCCGGTTGCTGCAGGCCGACGACTGGCTGGTCGACTATGTATCGAGCAACTTCGGTTGCACGCCTGCGGCCAGCCGCCGCGCCATGCGCCAGTTGGCCGGCGCCGAGGCCCTGCTGCGGCACAGCCGCCTGCCCAACATGCTGCATGGCATGGGGCGCCTGTTCGACCGCAGGCTGACCTCGCGCTTCGATTACTACCTGCAGGAAGTGACGGCGCGCCTGCCGCAGATCAACCGCGTGCTCGCCGGCGAAGCCCCGGCCTGGCTGCCGGATTGCCCGCCGGTGGCCGTGGCCCGCGACCGCATCGCCGCACATGCCCCGGAGCTGGTGGCGTGCCGCTTGCCGCTACCGGGTGATTTGTTCGAGCGTGAAGTGCCGCCGATTTTGCGGCGTGCGGCTTGATGCCTGCTTGCTAGACCGCAAGGGGTGTGCGGTTGAAAGGGTTCAGCCTTGAGGGGTTTTGAATACGGATATTGATGGCTGTCCTCGACCCTAAAAAAACGGTCTGGGTTTCATCGAACGGCCGTTGATGCAGTTAAAGCGGTCTATTCAAAATTCCATCCCCGACTTCCCGTCGATCTTTAGCACCTTAAACAGGTGCATATCCATCAGCTACCGGTCTCCCTTTTCACAACGTAATATAGAGACCGGGCACCGAGAAAAATTTAAAAAACCATCAAGATAAGCCACCATGACAGCAATGACATCAAGGGTTCTGGCCACCAGTCTCTGTTTTGTTCTGGCCATGCTGCACGCAGCATCGGCTACAGCAGCGGACATTCGTCCGTTTATTTCTGGCTCAGGTTCATTCCGGGCAATTGTTATAGAAGGAAATATTGAGCCAGGCGATTTTGAGACGTTCACCCGAATCATCAAAGAAAACCAAGGCAAGATCAGCGGTGTGCATATCTTCTCCCCAGGAGGCGATTTTTACGAGGCAATGAAAATCGGGCGGGCCATGAGGGCGCTTGAATTGTCATCGCAAGCACCCATGCGATCACAATTAGGTCAGCCATCATGTGAAGACCTTCTTGGAATCAAGCCCAATGATCCGAAGAACTGCACCTGTGCGAGTGCTGGTTTTTTTGTCCATATAGGCGCAATTCATCGCGGCGGAACATATCTTGCTGTGCACCGGCCGTATTTTGCGAAAGGAAAGTTCGGCGAGCTCACCCAGTCTGATGCCCAGCAGGCATTTGACGCACTACAAGACAGTGCGCGAATGTACATGCAGGAAATGGGGGTTCCCAGACACATTCAAGAAGACGTCCTCGGAACACCGTCTGACCGTGCGTTAGTGCTGGATGAAAAGACCATCAGGACATACTTCTGGCTTGAATTGCCGTATCGGCATGAGTGGAAGAAGAACCGGTGCACCAAACTTACAGCGTCAGAAGCGCAACGTGCAGAGGATTACTCTCGTCGCCTACTACGCGCAAGAAGCGCTTCTGATGCCGATCTTTCAAAAACAGAATGGAGTGATTTGTCCTCCCTGCAGAAAAAGCAAGATGAGGAAAGGCACTGTAGTATCGCAATTGAAGAGCAAAGCCGCCTTGAGGCGTATACGCGTTACTTCGGCGTAAAGCCTAACGACTACGGCGAGCAAAATTTTGCGAAGTGGTCCGACGCGGCGAAATATCTTGGCAGGCGGTTCTATGAATTGCTTGGCGAAGAACGGTTCGACGAAGAGAAATTTGCTGGGTCATCCTTCTTGAAAAGGCCTGCGACAGCAAGCGCGCCAGCAATTAGCCTTTCAGATTCGCGCTCGACTCCTAAGGTTGTCAGCTGGATAAGCTTGGTTAGCACCCCCAATCCTTCACCTGAATACACCCAGCGACTAGTCCAGTCCCTCGAAAATGCGTGGGGAAAGCGCACCGGCGGAAATGGCAACACACAGTGGTTATGGGACAAGAAAAGTTTTTCAGCCAAATTGACCTATGAACCTGTCTCTGCAGAAGGCCCCTATTTGGGTTTAGTTGTTGATTCGAAGTAACCCCGAGTTCCGTTAATGAATCCAATGTCGCCAGACGTTGCGAAGCAGTTTTGTGAGTTGTGTAACTGGGCCTATGAATGCTGGGTGACACATAAGCGACTGTTTGACGAGAATGTGAAGACGGAGACAACTATAGGCAGAGCCAGATACTTTACGGCTCGGCTATCCGTCATTACGCAGGAATATTCGCTTCTACAAATCTGCAAGCTCCATGATCCCGCAATACAGAAGAGCGCAGTCAACATCACGATTGACTACATCGTTCGATTTGGTGACTGGGGGTCAGATGCAGCGGAAGTCAATCGGCATGCTCTGCGTTTGGCCACCTTATTCGATAAGCTCAAATCTGCTCGGAATAAGGTGCTCGCCCATAACGATCTTGAGGCAATAATGGGGGCGGCTGCACTCGGAGAATTTCCGGAAGGACTCGACAACGAGTATTTTGCGGCTCTTCAAGATCTTGTAAGCATTGTCCACGACAAATGGCTTGGTGGGCCATATATGTTTAATGATCTGGCTGGAGCAGATGTTGAAGAGTTTCTGCATGTGCTCGAAAAGGCCGAACAAATCGTTCCATAGGACGCGCAAAAAGCCGCGCGCAGTTGAACTCGGACGTTGGGCGTAAAGGAAGAGAGCGCCATGAAGGACCAATATTTCGGGGACATCAATGACTATCGGAAGTACGGACTATTGCGCGCCATCATTCGTGCCAGTGGGTTCCATATTTTGGTCGCTTGGATGCTGACGCCTGACGATGGGAGTACAGATGGGAAGTTCCTTTCGTATTTGGAGCATCCAAGTAAGTGGTCACGTCACAACCCTGTTCTGTTCCAGAAAATCAAAGAGCTTTTGGCCTCTGACCAGAAGCGCCGAGTAAGCTTAATTGAAGGTAGTGGCCTTGTCCCGAAAGCAGAATACTTCTCCTCCCTTGTGCCCGATACAGTTTCAGGCCGAAGTTCGTGGATCAATTCGCTTATCCAGTCGGCACAAGGTAGCGATTGCGTTTTCCTCGACCCCGACAATGGGTTGGAGGTGAAATCAAAGGCTTACGGTGGAAAGGACTCATCGAAGTTTTTATATTGGCGCGAAGTGGAAGCACTCTGGGCATCTGGGAAGTCACTATTGATTTACCAGCACTTCATTCGCGAAAAACGACTCTATTTTATTCAGCGCATGCTAGAAACTTTGAGCAGCGCGACACCCGGCTCCTTTGTTGAGGCATTTTCTACACCCCATGTCGTTTTTCTCATGGCGTTGCAGCCAGAGCACCAAGAGTTTCATAGAGCAATCGTAAGTTCCGTACAAGAAAACTGGGAAGGGCAAATCCACCATTGGGAACTAACCCGCGCCCAACAAGGCGATCCAACCGACCGCTCACCCGCTGCGCGGGCTCGCGTCGGCTGAGCTTTGACTTTGAAGACTGCTTAGGACAGGCCACTGGACATCTACATAGCACGCAGTAATTGACCGATCATGGCCGGTTACCGCCGCTACACACAAAAAATCGCCCAACACCGGAGCCCGATCTTGGCCCTGCATCTGAATCGTTGAGGAATCGGGTTTCTACAGAAGTGCCAGCGTCAGCGCAGCGATCGTTCCGCCCAGCAACGCGCCCACGGCCACGTCGCTGACATAGTGCAGCCCCAGTACCAGGCGCGAGGCCGCGACCAGCGCGGTGAACGGCCACACCAGCCAGCCGAGCGGGGGGTAATAGGCGGTGACGACGAGGCTGAACACCACGGCGTGCAGGGTGTGGCCGGAGGGGAAGCTGAAGCGGTCGAGCGGTGCGCTCAGGCAGCAGATGGTGGGGCATACCTGATAGGGACGCGGCCGTTCGGTGGCGCCTTTCAGCCACTTGTAGATCAGCGTGCCGGTGAGTCCCGCCACGATCATGTGCAGCACCGCCGGCAGCGCGTCCCAGCCGTGCCAGGCGATCAGTGCGCCCATCAATGCATACCAGAACACGCCGTCGCCGAGCCGGCTGGCCAGCCGCAGCAGGCCAACCTCCCAGTCGGGCAGACGCACGCCGTTCATGCGCGCCAGCCACGCGTGTTCGCATGCGGCCAAACGGTTGAGGCCGTGGTGGGCTGCAAGACTGAGGCGGTCGCGTTGCATGCGGGGCAGCCGTTATCCGGTGCGGGCGACGGTGGGCCAGTCCGCCGCATCGTCGGTTGCTGATTGGGACTGGGCGAGCCGCAGCAACACCCGCTCGAAGCTGTCGATGATGGCATCCCACGACAAGTGCGCCGCGCGCGCCGCCGCAGCGGTGCCAAGGCGGCGCTGCAGGTCGGGGTGTGGGGCCAGTGAGACAGCCTGGGCGATGAAGCCGGATTCGTCCTCGGGCGGCGCCTTGAGGCCGTTTTCACCGTGGCGGATGACCTCCTCGGCGGCGGCGCAGTCATAGGCCACGACCGCGAGGCCCGAGGCCGTGGCCTCGATGGTCACGTTGCCCCAGGTTTCGGTCAGGCTGGGAAACAGGAAGACATCACCGGATGCGTAGTGCGCGGCCAGCGACTCGCCGATGCGGGTGCCGCAGAAGATCGCGTCGCGGCGTTTGGCCTGCCAGCTGGCGCGCTCGGGGCCGTCGCCCACCAGCACCATGCGGCAGGCGGGATTCGCTTCGCGCATGGCGTCGAAGGCGCGAAACACCAGCGCCAGATTTTTTTCGGCGGCCAGGCGGCCCACGTACAGCACCACGGTTTCGTCCTCGCGCACGCCCCACTGTGCACGCAGGGCGGCGTCGCGGCGGCCGGGATTGAACAGCTGGGTGTCGACCCCGCGCCCGATGATCTCGATGTTGTCGTAGCCATGGCCGAGCAGTTCGCGGCGGATGCCTTCGGTCGGCACCAGCGTGACGGCGGCCTTGTTGTGAAACTTGCGCAGGTAGGCAACGATGGCACGGCGCAGCAGGCCGAAGCCATAGTGCGTGCTGTAGCTGTGAAAATTGGTGTGGAAATCGCTCGCCACCGGCAGCCGCAGCTTGTTGGCCGCGGCCAGCGCCGACCAGCCGAGCGGGCCTTCAGTGGCGATCTGCACCACGTCGGGCCGCTGGCGGGTCCACAGCCGGGTCAGCGCGGCCTTGGCCGGCAGGCCCATTTTCAGCCCTTCGTAGCGCGGCAGCGCAATGCCCTGCTGCAGGTGTTCGCTGAGGGTGGCGGTGGGTTGCGGCTGGTCGCCGGCGTTCTGGCGCGGGCGGATCAGCTGCACCTGGTGGTTGCGCACCTGCAGGCCGTTGACCAGACGGCCGAGCGTCATCGCCACGCCGTTGACTTCGGGCGGGTAGGTCTCGGTCACCACCGCAATGCGCAGCTGCGGGCGTATCGAGGGCAGGGTCTGACAAGTGAGTACGGCTGCATCCATGGGCGCAGCTTGCGCCCGCCATGCGACAGAAAAATGAAGCCGGGGTGACGCTTTGGTGAAAGCCGCCGATCAGGCGGCGAACGTCAGGGCGTCGTGTGCGACGGCGCGCAGCATCAGGATGTCGCGGTAGGCATGCGGCTCGAAACCGATCCGGGTGCCGCCGCGATCGTCGTAGATCAGGTCGTGCAGGAAGGCGTCGAGTTCGGGGGTGTTCCACACCTCCACCAGCTTTTCCAGCAAATGCGGATAGGCTTCCAGCCCCTGGCTCGATTCGCCATCCTGCGACGCCGGATGCGCGGACAAATTGACGTTGAAGTAGCGGCGACATTCCGCGCTCGCGGCCGTGTAAGCCTCGGTATTGCCGTTGCGGTGCAGTAGGTCGAGCAGCAGCAGCCAGGGCACCGGGGATTCGGTCGGCGCCTCGCGCAGGTGTTCCTGCAGCAGGTGGATGGCGAGGTCGCTGTGGCCGTGCGCCATGTACACCTCGGCCTGGTCGAGGATGTCTTCCTTGACCTCGGTATCCTCGACCCGCGGTGGCGCCGCAATCTCCGCCATGCGCGCGGGCGTAGGGGCGGCGTTTTGCGGCAGCGTGTCCATCTCCGACAGGGTCTGCGGCGGCGTGTCAGGCTGCGTCCAGGGATTGAGGTCCAGTTCGGTGTCGGTAGCCGGCGTGCGGCTGCGGCGACGCAACCCGACGACCAGCAGGACGCTGCCGACCAGCAGGCCGACGAGCAGCAGCGCCAGCGGCCAGCGTGCGGGCCCGGTAGCGGGCGGCGGTGCGGCCACTGCTGCGGCATTGCTGCGAGCCTCGAGCTCGGCATTGCGCCGCTGCAGGGCGAGCAACTGCGATTCCAGATGTGCGAGCCGGCGCGAAAGTGCCGTGGTTTCATCGGAAAGCTCGGTCTCGGTCAGCGGCCGCTCGGCAACCGGGCGCGCGGGATTCGGCAGATTGCTGTCCAAACGCAGGGCAAAGGGCCGCTCGGCGGAGGACTGTGGGCTGCGCCGGCCCGACAGCACCAGACGCGGTGCGGGTTCGTCGCGCAGGGCCTGCTGCGCGCGGGGCGCGGGCGGCGGGCGCGGGGTGCTGGCGCGTGCAGGCGGGGCCGGTCGCACGGGCGTTTGCATGGCCGGGGCGGCGCGTGGGGCGGGCGGCGCGGTGCTTTGCACCGGCGCGGGAGCCGGCGTTGCCGCGCCGGTCTGCGCGAGGCGGGCCGGGTCTGGCGGGTCGAGCAGCATCACGTATTCGCGTTGCAGGCGCGTTTCGCAGTCGGCCACCAGCACGAACTGCGCGATGGGGTCGTGGATGGACTGACGGGTGCGGATATGCAGCACGGCCTGGTCGCCGCTGCGCTGCAGGCTCAGTTCCGCGCG
Organism: uncultured Thiobacillus sp.; assembly: GCA_964623745.1. GTDB lineage: Bacteria > Pseudomonadota > Gammaproteobacteria > Burkholderiales > Thiobacillaceae > Thiobacillus. Next base: position 7,441 of record CAZUVC010000005.1, read on the forward strand.
CGGCGGCGGCGCGATGGCGCTGGTGCCGGCCTCGAGCTTGAAGCAGTCTGCGGGGAGATCGGCGCCGGCATCGAGCAGCGCCACGGTGGCGTGCAGCGGCTGCCCGAGGAAGGAACGCACGTTCAGCTCGCCCAGCCCGAGGGCTGTGGTAGCGCCGGCATGGCAAAGACCCAGCAGGAGGCAGACGGTTTTGAGGTTCACGCGATCATGAATCAGGGGAAATATCTTGTGTTCCGGCTATTTGCGCCGTAACTTTAATATCGGCGTTGAAGAATCGCACCATATTGGCACGGTTCCCGGGCTGTGTCAGCCCAGCAGCACCAGTCCCCATATCACCACGACGTTGATGAGCGCGATCATCACCGCTGCGCTGCCCATATCCTTGGCGCGTTTGATGAGCAGATGGTGCTCAAGCGAAATGCGATCCAGTGCGGCTTCTATCGCGGAATTCAGCAGCTCGACGATCAACACCCCCAGCACCGCACCGATCATCAGCGCCCGCTCGATGCCGGTGTCGCCGAGATAGACCGCGAGCGGAATCAGCAACAGCGCGAGGAAGACTTCCTGGCGGAAGGCGTCCTCAAAACGGAACGCCGCGGTCAGCCCGGCCCAAGAATAGCCGGCGGCATTGCGGATGCGCGTGAGGCCGGTCTTGCCCTTGAACGGGCTTTCATTAATCGGTATGGGCTCAGCGTTCGCCCCTTCTCCCGCAGCGGGGAGAGGGTTGGGGTGAGGGCGCGCAGCCTTGGGATCGATCATGCGGCGGGCTTGTACGCCAGGTCGAGTTCGCGCGCGGCCTTGACGTCGTCGAGGCGCCGCACCGGCAGGCTGTAGGGCGCGCCCTTCACCAGGTCGGGATTGGTTTCGGCTTCATGCTTGATCTTGATCATCGCGTCGATGAAGCCGTCGAGCGTCTCGCGGCTCTCGGTTTCGGTCGGCTCGATCAGCAGGCACTCCGGCACCAGCAACGGAAAATAGGTGGTCGGTGCGTGGTAGCCATAGTCGAGCAGGCGCTTGGCGAAATCCATCGCGGAGACGCCGGTGGCGTCCTTCAGCTTTTTCAGCGTGACGATGAATTCGTGGCTGGCGCGGCGCGTCGGGTAGGCGAGGTCGAAGCCGGCGTCGCGCAGTTTTGCCATCAGGTAGTTGGCGTTGAGCGTGGCGTATTCGGCGACGCGCAGCATGCCCTCGCCGCCCAGCAGGCGGGCGTAGATGTAGGCGCGCATCAGCACGCCGGCGTTGCCCATGTTGGCGCTCATGCGGCCGATCGACTGCGGCACGTCGGCCTCGGACGCCAGCCGGTAGGCGCCGTTTTCATTCAGCACCAGCGGAATCGGCATGAAAGGCAGCAGCCGCGTCGACACCCCCACCGGGCCCGCACCCGGTCCGCCGCCGCCGTGCGGGGTGGAAAAGGTCTTGTGCAGGTTCATGTGGATGACGTCGAAGCCCATGTCGCCGGGGCGCACCTTGCCGAGAATGGCGTTGAGGTTGGCGCCGTCGTAATACGACAGGCCGCCGGCGTCATGCACGATCCTCTGGATTTCGGAAATCGTCTTCTCGAACACGCCGAGCGTCGACGGGTTGGTTAGCATCAGCCCGGCAGTCTGCGGACCGACTGCGGCCTTCAGCGCGTCGAGGTTGACGGCGCCGGTGGCGTCGGTCGGGATTTCCTTGACCGTGTAGCCGCACATGGTCGCGGTGGCCGGGTTGGTGCCGTGCGCCGCGTCCGGCACGATGATCTCGCGCCGCGCGCTGTCGCCGCGTGCGTCGTGGTAGGCGCGGATCATCGCCACCCCGGCGAACTCGCCGTGCGCGCCGGCCATCGGCGCCATCGACACGCCGGCCATGCCGGTCACGTCCTTCAGCATTTCCTGCAGCTCGAACATGCTGGCGAGGAACCCTTGGCCCGTCTCGTCCGGACTCGCCGGATGGCGCGCCAGAAACTGCGGCAGCATCGCCAGCGAATTGCACGCGCGCGGGTTGTACTTCATCGTGCACGAGCCGAGCGGGTAGAACTGCGTGTCGATCGAGAAGTTCTTCTGGCTCAAACGCGTGTAGTGGCGCACCACATCGAGCTCGGACACTTCCGGCAACGCGGGCGCATCCTTGCGGCGCAGCGCGGCAGGCAGGTCATCGAGGTTGCCGCCAGCAGCGGGCAACTGGGCGGCAGCGGTGCGGCCGGGGCGGGAATGGTCGAATATCAGCATGTTTTTTTAGGGGTCAGGATTCAGGATTCAGGGGCCAGAGAAAACGGGAATCGAGCTGGTGCGGCGAAGCCGCTCCACCCCTGACCCCTGAATCCTGATCCCTGATCCCTTATTTCAAAGCTGCCAGCGCAGCATCGTAATTCGGCTCTTGCTTGATCTCGGGCACAAGCTCCGCGTGCAGCACCTTGTTGTGCTCGTCGAGCACCACCACGGCGCGCGCGGTGATGCCGGCGAGCGGGCCGCTGGTGATGGCGACGCCGTAATTCTTCATGAATTCGGCGCCGCCGCGCATGGTCGACAGCGTCACCACGTTGTTGGTGCCTTCGGCGCCACAGAAGCGGCTCATCGCGAACGGCAGGTCGGCGGCGATGATCAGCACCACCGTGTTGCCGATGGCAGCGTCGTTGAATTTCTTGGTCGAGGTCGCGCACACCGGGGTGTCGAGGCTCGGCACGATGTTGAGGATTTTCTTCTTGCCGGCGAAGTCGGCCAGCGAAACATCGGCCAGGTCCTTGTTGACCAGCTTGAAGTCAGGGGCGGTGTCGCCCACCTTGGGGAAGGTGCCGGACACGTCGATCGGGTTGCCTGCCAGAGTCACTGCCATGTTTGCTCTCCTTGAATGAATGGGTCAAATGCCGGCGCGAACGATCGCGCCCACTGCATTGCATGCCTGCTAGTTGTCTTGCTGATCGTAGCGCGTCATGTGCTCGTCGATATTCTCGCGCAGCATTTTCTCGTACTGGTCCATGAAATAGGCGATTGCGGCTTCCTTCTCTGCAATCAACTGCGCCTTGTTCTCGGCGGCCGCCGCGATCACGAAGGCGTTGAAACGCGCGGCCGCAAACAGCGCGGCCGCGCTCACCCGACTGGGTTTCTCCGCGTTCAGCTGGGTGTTGGCCAGCGCGATATACGCATCGGCCATGTCATAAAACGGTTTGTCGCGCTGTACGTCGCTCATGTAGGGCTCCTTAACTCTTGTACGCGCACGGCGGCGCTTCACGGCGCTTGGACAGGATACGTTCCAATTGTTGCGCGTAGTGGTCGAGGTCGGCCGCGGTCTTGGTTTCGGTAACGCAGACGAGAATGGCCTGCCCGAGTTCCGGATACCAGCCGGAAATGTCCAGCCCGCCGAGAATGCCCTGCGCACGCAGCGCGCGCAGCACGTCTTTCGCGTTGTCGTTCAGCTTCAGCACGACTTCGTGGAAGAAGGGGCTGGCAAACGCGCGCGTCACACCCGGAATCGCCGCCAGTTTTTCAGCCAGCGCCACAGTGCCGGCATGGCTGGCCGAAGCCACTTTCGCCAGCCCCTGCGGACCCAGCAGCGCCATGTATTGCGTCGCCGCGGTGACCACCAGGCCCTGGTTGGTGCAGATGTTCGAAGTGGCCTTGGAGCGGCGGATGTGCTGCTCGCGCGCCTGCAGCGTGAGCGCGAAGCCCGGCTTGCCATCGAGGTCGACGGTGCGGCCGACGATGCGTCCGGGCATCTGCCGCACGAAGTCCTGGCGGCAGCACATGAAACCGAAGTAAGGGCCGCCGGAAGCCATCGGCGCGCCCAGCGGCTGGCCTTCGCCCACCGCGATGTCGGCGCCACCGCCTTGATCAACACAGCGTCCCCATTTGCCGGGCGCTTCCAGCACCGCGAGCGTCGTCGGGTTGACCAGTGCGATCGCCAGCGCGCCTTTGTCGTGCGCCCAGTCGGTCATCCCATGCACGTCTTCCAGCACGCCGAAAAAGTTGGGCTGCGGAATCACCAGACCGGCGAAGCTGCCGGGGTCGGCCGGCAGCACCGTTTGACCCGTCGCGGCGTCGTAGTCGAGCTCGACCAGCTCGATGCCCTGGTTCTTCACGGTCGTATTGACCACGCGACGGTAGATCGGGTGCACGGTCTTCGGCACCAGCACGCGGCGCGAGGTCTTGTGCGAACGCACCGCCATCAGCACCGCTTCGGCCAGCGCGGAGGCGCCGTCGTACAGCGACGCATTCGACACGTCGAGCCCGGTCAGCCGGGTCATCATGGTCTGGTATTCGTAAATCAGCTGCAGCGTGCCTTGTGAGGCTTCGGCCTGATAGGGCGTGTAGGCGGAATAGAACTCGCCGCGCGTGGTGATCTGCCAGATCGCCGCCGGGATGTGGTGCTCGTAGACGCCGGCGCCGATGAAGTTGGACCAGAAGCCGTCGGCCGACGCGCGTTCCTGCATCAGCCGCGTGACTGCCATTTCCGGCAGCCCGGCGGGCACGTCCTTGAGTTTGCCCGTCTTCAGCGCGGGCGGGATTTCGTCGAACAGCGTCTCGATGCTGGCGGCGCCGATGGCGCCGAGCATCGCGGAGACGTCTGCTTCAGTGTGGGGAATGAAGGGCATGTTTTCTAGGGGCCAGGAATTAGGATCTAGGATCTAGGGGAGGGGCCGAATCAAGGAGCGCGGCCTAGCCGCACATTCCCTGGTTTCTAGCCCCTAACGCCTAGATCCTCAGTGCGCTTCCGCCTCGACCAGCTTCTGGTACGCAGCCGCGTCAAGCAATCCGGCGACGTCGGCGGGGTTGGCCGGTTTCAGCTTGAACATCCAGGCGCTATAGGCGTCCTTGTTGACCGACTCGGGGCTGGCTTCGACGTCGTTGTTGGCGGCGACGACTTCACCGGCGACGGGGGCGTAGACGTCGGATGCGGCTTTCACCGACTCGACCACCGCGCATTCCTCGCCCTTGGCGAGCGCGCGGCCGGCGGCGGGGTTCTCGATGAACACCATGTCGCCGAGCAGGTCCTGCGCGTGGTGGGTGATGCCCACGGTCAGCGTGCCGTCGGCTTCGACGCGCACCCATTCGTGGCTGGGGGTGTATTTGAGGTCTGCGGGGATGTTCATTGTTAATTCTCCAGTGAAAGGGGATGGGTGAAGGGGGAAGGGTTGAACCCTACCCTCCCGGCAGGGAGGGTGGCGCGAAGCGCCGGGAGGGCATCACCTTTAATCCTTGCCCCTTCACAAATTTTTCAAATCAGAACTTTGCCATTACGCACGAACGGATACTTCACCACTTTCGCGCGCAGTTTCTTGTCGCGGATCTCGACCTCGACCTCCTGGCCCGGCGCGATGCCGAGCGGGATACGGGCGAGCGCAATCGATTGCTGCATCGTAGGCGAAAACGTGCCGGAGGTGATTTCGCCGTCGCCGTTTTTGGTGTGGACTTTCTGGTGGCTGCGCAGCACGCCCTTGTCCAGCAGGATCAGGCCGGCGAGCTGTTTCGTCACTTCACTTTTTTCCAGCGCGGCGCGGCCGACGAAGTCGCGTTCGGTCTTCAGGTCCACCGTCCAGGCGAGGCCGGATTCCAGCGGGCTGGTGGTCTCGTCCATGTCCTGGCCGTAGAGGTTCATGCCGGCTTCCAGGCGCAGGGTGTCGCGCGCGCCGAGGCCGATCGGCTTGCCGCCGGCTTCCATCAGCGCTTTCCAGAAGAAGGGCGCGGACTTTGCCAGCACCATCACTTCGTAGCCGTCTTCGCCGGTGTAGCCGGTGCGAGCGATGAACATCTCGCCCATGGACGCGGCGTTGAAAGGCTTGAGCGTGGCGGTGATGCTGTCGACGCCGGGCAGCGCTTCGTTCAGCGCTTGCGTGGCATTCGGCCCCTGGATCGCGATCATCGCGAGGTCGCGGCGCGGCGTGAGCGTCAGGCCCATGCCCCAGTCGGCGTTCATCTTTTCCATCCACGCGAGATCTTTCTCCGCGGTGCCGGCGTTGACCACCAGGCGGAACCAGTTCTCGTCCATGAAATAGATGATCAGGTCGTCGATGACGCCGCCGGCTTCGTTCAGCATGCAGGAATACAGCGCCTTGCCCGAGACCTGCAGCTTGTCGACGTTGTTGGCCACCAGGCGGCGCAGGAAGGGGCGCACGTTGGCGCCCTTGATGTCGAGCGGCAGCATGTGGGAGACGTCGAACAGGCCACAGCCGGAACGCACGGTGTGGTGTTCCTCGATCTGCGAGCCGTAGTTGACCGGCATGTCCCAGCCGCCGAAATCGACCATCTTGGCGCCGAGTTCGCGGTGGGTGGCGTTGAGCGGAGTTATCTTGAGGTCGGACATGGGGCACCAAAAATAAAAAAGGGTGAAGCGCGGATTCGCTTCACCCCTCTGTCCTTGGTACCTGAGAGATTACGGCCGGCTGTTTGATCAGCGGGCCGCTGCCCCTTCGGTGGCGATCGTGAAGACCGCGCTCTCCAGAGTTTTTTCCAGGGCTTGCCTGGGGGTTGCGGTCCTTTTGCCTGAGCGATTCCGGGTGAATTGCGCCTTCGGCGGCGGCCATGTTGAACTCTACTGGCACGCGCTCTCCCGCAACGGGAGCCGGAACTATACCGAAGAAGCGAGCGCCCAGCCAGCCCCGTTCATCCGGCCGCAGGGACTCAATACACCAGTTGCAGATCAAAGCCCATCGGCGTCAGATCCTGCACGGTCAGCGGCAGGCTCAAGGGCTGCTCGCTGCGCGGCGGGATGCCGGCGGCGATGCGCGGCGCGTCGCCCAGGTATTCGCTGGGGGCGAAGCTGCGGCGTGCCAGCGGACGGCTGCGCTGGTCGGTGAGCGTGAGCACCAGCACCGGCCAGGCCTGGGCCTGGGCGGCACGGTTGCCGAGGGTGAGCGTGAGCACCAGGTTGCCGTTCGGCTCGATTTGCAGGTCAGAGCCGACGATCTGCAGCTGCGCCAGCTTTTTCGGTAGTGAAAGCGTGCAGCCCAGCGCGACGCAGGCTTGCTCCAGCGCGGGCCGGGTCTGCGGCCACTGGCTGACCAGGGTGTCGCGCAGGAAATAGGTGGCCTGCGCGGCCAGCACCAGCAGCAGCACCAGGCTGGCCGCGACCCACAGCCCGGTGCGGGCCCGCCGCGGCGTAAACGGAACGGTGGCGCTGCCCGGCACGGCGGGACGCATCTGCGGTTGCGCGTATTCGACCTGCGCCATCACCGGCCGGGACGGCGGCGCGGTCTCGGCGAGCGGGCCCGACCACGGGTGCGGCGGGTATACCGGCGGCATCGTGGATTGGCCCGGGATCTGCGGCAGCGGACCGGGATCGTCGTCGGCCGGCGGCTGGTCGGGGTCGATCAGGATGATCGACGACAGGTCGGGCGCAGCCTCGCGCTGGGTGATGCCGACCGGCGTTGCCGCTTCGGTGTCGGCATCCGGCACCGCGTCGTCGGGCTGGGCCTCTGCCGTTTCCTCGGCAACGGGCGCGGGCGGGGTATCGACGGACTCGGGCAGAGTTAATTCGACCTCGACGGGTTCAGCCGGGCTGGGCTCGGGCGGCGGCAGCGGCGAGCCGTCTGCATACAGCAGGGCGGGACGGGCGTCGAACGCCGCGCCGCACACGCTGCACTGCACCCAGCCCTGCGCGGCGTCGAGCTGGTCCGCGCCGAGGCGGAACACGCTGCTGCAGTGCGGGCAGGTGGTGCGGTAATTCATCGCTTGACGCCCGTCAGCCTCACCCATCCTTCGTCGAGTTCGGGCGGGTCGAAGTCCATGCGGTCGCGGTAGACCGCCATCACATCGTCGGCCTGCTCGGCCAGAATGCCCGACAGCACCAGCCGGCCGCCGGGACGGACCCGTCCGGTCAGCAACGGTGCCATGCCCTTGAGCGGGTTGGTGAGGATGTTGGCGACGACCAGATCGTACTGGCCGGGCCCCAGTTCGCCCGGCAGGCAGAAGTGCGCCGACACTTCATTCAGCGTGGCGTTGTCGCGCGAGGCGGTGACGGCCTGGTTGTCGATGTCGACTCCGTCGACCCGCGCCGCGCCGAGCTTGGCGGCGGCAATGGCGAGGATGCCGGAGCCGCAGCCGTAGTCGAGCAGGGTTTCGCCGCCCTGCAGATTGGCGTCGAGCCAGCGCAGGCACAAGCGCGTGGTGGGATGGCTGCCGGTGCCGAACGCGAGGCCGGGGTCGAGCTTGAGGTTGATGGCGTGCGGGTCGGGCGCGACGTGCCAGGTCGGCACGATCCACAACCGCGGCGAGATCGGAATGGGGTCGAACTGCGACTGGGTCAGCCGCACCCAGTCCTGCTCTTCGACGGTTTCGACCGTGTAGTCGGTAGGCACGGGGATGCCGGCGAGTTTTGCCGCGGCAGCCAGCGTTGCGGCCACGTCGGCCTCTTCGCTGAGCAGCGCGATCGCGATGCTGTGCGGCCACAGTTCGGCCGTCGGGTGGTCGGGCTCGCCGAACAGCGGCGTTTCATCAGCCGTGCCGGCGTCGGCATCCTCCAGCGAGACCGACAGCGCGCCGGTTTCCACCAGCGCGTCGGACAGCGGCTCGGCCTGTTTTGAATCGACGAGGATGCGGACGGATTGCCAGGGCATTTTTAGGGGCTAGGAGCTAGGGGCTAGGAGCTAGGGGTGGAGAATGGTGCTAGCGCTGGCGTCCCAATTCCCTAGCCCCTAGATCCTAAATCCTAGCCCCTCAAGCCTTCTCCCCCGCCAGCTTGTGTTCCAGATAATGAATGCTGGTGCCGCCTGCGATGAAGGCGGCGTCGTGCAGCAGATCCTGGTGCAGCGGGATGTTGCTGTAGATGCCTTCAACCACCATCTCTACCAGCGCGCCGCGCATGCGGGCGATGGCCTGGTCGCGGGTGTCGCCGTAGGCGATCACCTTGCCGATCATCGAATCGTAATGCGGCGGCACGTAATAGCCGTGGTAGACGTGCGAATCGACACGGATGCCAGGGCCGCCCGCAGCGTGGTAGTTGGTAAGCTTGCCGGGGCTGGGCACGAAGGTGGCCGGATGTTCGGCATTGATGCGGCACTCGATGGCGTGGCCGCGGAAGCGGATGTCCTTTTGCTTCCAGGGCAGTTTTTCGCCGGCAGCAACGCGGATCTGCGTCTGCACGATGTCGATGCCGGTGATCAGTTCGGTCACCGGGTGCTCGACCTGCACGCGGGTATTCATCTCGATGAAATAAAACTCGCCGTTCTCATACAGGAACTCGAAGGTGCCGGCGCCGCGGTAGCCGATCTTGCGGCAGGCTTCGGCGCAGCGTTCGCCGATCTTGTCGCGCAGTTTGGGGTCGAGGCCGGGTGCGGGCGCTTCTTCCAGCACTTTCTGGTGGCGGCGTTGCATCGAACAGTCACGCTCGCCCAGGTGCACCGCGTTGCCGTGCTCGTCGGCGAGGATCTGGATTTCGATGTGGCGCGGCGTCTGCAGGAATTTTTCCATATAGACCATCGGGTTGCCGAACGCGGCGCCCGCTTCGGTCTTGGTCATGGTCACCGCGTTCAGTAGTGCCGCCTCGGTATGCACCACGCGCATGCCGCGCCCGCCGCCGCCGCCAGCGGCTTTGATGATGACCGGGTAGCCGACGTGGGCGGCGGTCTTGATGATTTCCGCGGGGTCGTCCGACAGCGCGCCGTCGGAGCCCGGCACGCACGGCACGCGGGCTTCGAGCATCGCGTGCTTGGCGGCGACCTTGTCGCCCATCAGGCGGATGTTGTCGGGGCGCGGGCCGATGAAGGTGAAGCCGGACGACTCCACGCGTTCGGCAAAATCGGCGTTTTCCGACAGGAAGCCGTAGCCGGGGTGGATGGCTTCGGCGTCGGTTACCTCGGCGGCAGCGATGATCGAGGGCACATGCAGATAACTTTGCGCCGAAGGCGCCGGGCCGATGCACACCGATTCGTCGGCCAGTTTGACGTATTTGGCGTCGCGATCGGCCTCGGAATAGACGGCGACGGTCTTGATACCCATTTCGCGGCAGGCGCGCTGGATTCTCAAGGCGATTTCGCCGCGGTTGGCGATCAGGATTTTTTCAAACATGGGAAACCCCGGTGAAGGGGGAAGGGGGATGGGGGAAGGGTGGGCGTGTCTGGACCACCCTTTACCCTTATAACCCTTCACCCTTCCCTTAATTATTTAGGCAATCACAAACAAGGGCTCGCCGTATTCAACCGGCTGGCCGTTTTCAACCAGGATGGCCTTGATGACGCCGCCCTGGTCCGATTCGATTTCGTTCAGCAGCTTCATCGCCTCGATGATGCACAGCGTGTCGCCGGCATTCACGCTCTGGCCGACTTCGGCAAAGTTCTTCGATCCGGGGGCCGGCGCGCGGTAGAAGGTGCCGACCATCGGCGAGCGGACGACGTGGCCTTCGGGCATGGCGTCTTCCGCCGGCACGACAGCCATCGGCGCTGCCGCCGCCGGGGCAGGCGCATGCATCATCTGCGGCGCGTGCTGCATCATCATCGGCGTACCGGCAATGCTCTTGGCGATGCGGACCTTTTCCTCGCCTTCGGTGATTTCCAGCTCGGCGATGCCGGAGGCTTCGACCAGGTCAATGAGCTTTTTCAGTTTTCTGAGATCCATGGGGGGTCCTGTCGTGTAGATGTCGCAGCGCGTATTCCAGTGCCAGTTCGTAACCCTGGGCGCCGAGCCCGGAGATCACGCCGACGGCGAGATCTGAAAAATACGAATGATGGCGGAAGGCTTCGCGTGCGTGGATATTGGAAAGATGCACTTCGATGAACGGGATGGCCACCGCAGCCAGCGCATCGCGCAGGGCGACGCTGGTGTGGGTGTAGCCCGCCGGATTGATCAGGATGAAGTCGACGTGATCGTGTGCCGCCTGATGAATGCGATCGATCAGCGCGCCTTCGTGGTTGTTCTGGAAGACGTCGATCTGCACGCCGGCCGCGTCACCGCGGGCACTCAGCGCCCGGTTGACTTCGTCGAGCGTGGCAAGGCCATAGTGCTTGGGTTCGCGGCTGCCCAGCAGATTGAGGTTGGGGCCGTGCAGGACCAGCACGTGCGGGCGCAGACTGGATACCGATTTGGTCGCGGAGCGGCCGGTTCGCTTGGTCGTCATGGCGGCGAGTTTGCCGTAAATAGGGGTTAATTGTCTAGATATTGACGCTAAATCACAACTATGCGCCGATTTTCCGCAAAGTGGCGTCGAGCGTGGCGCGCGGCAGGCGCCCAAGGTGGGCCAGAACCACCTGGCCGTCGCGATCGAGCACCAGGGTGAAGGGCAGGGCCCCACTCGGGTTGCCCAGCGCACGGGCGAGGCTGTGGGCGGCGCCCTCGCCGATCAGGATCGGATAACTGACCGGCATTTGCCGCAGAAATTGCCCGACGTTGGCAGCATTGTCGATGGCGATGCCGACAAATTCGACTCCGTTGGCGCGATGTTCGGTGCGCAAGGCGTCAAAATCCGGCATTTCCTCGCGGCACGGCGCGCACCAGCTGGCCCAGAAATTCAGCACCAGCGGCTGGCCGCGCCATTGCGACAGCGGCTGGGTGCGGCCCTGCAGATCCGGATACGCGAGCTGCCACAGCCCGCTGACCGCGCTGGCCTCGGCCGGTTGCGGGGCGTAGCGCGACTGCGCCAGCCAGGCGCCGGCAGCGAGCGCAAGCAGCGCGAGGGGAACGAGGTAGAACCATTTTTTCAGCATGCGCTCTCGCCGGGAAGCATTCGCCGCCCCTGCGGGCGGCGAATTCAGGCGTTTCTGGACAGGAACGTGACGGGCCGCGGCTTACAGCTCGCCGTAGGAATGCAGACCCGACAGGAACATGTTGACGCCAATGAAGGCGAAGGTGGTGATGAAGAGGCCCACCACCGCCCACCAGGCCAGCAGCGGGCCGCGCAGGCCCTTGACCAGCCGGATGTGCAGCCAGGCAGCGTAGTTCAGCCACACGATCAGCGCCCAGGTTTCCTTCGGGTCCCACGACCAGTAGCCGCCCCAGGCCTCGGCCGCCCACATCGCGCCGAGGATGGTGGCAATGGTGAAGAAGGCGAAGCCGATTGCGATCGACTTGTACATCACGTCGTCGAGCACTTCGAGCCTGGGCAGGCGACTGGCGAGGATGCCGCGCGAGGCCAGCAGGTAGGCGCCGCCCAGCATGGCGGCGATCGAGAAGCCGCCGTAGCCGACGAAGTTCGCCGGCACGTGGATCTTCATCCACCACGACTGCAAGGCCGGCACCAGCGGCTGGATTTCATGCGCGCCGCGGTCGAAGGTGTACCAGAGAATGAAGGCCACTGCGGCCGAGATGACGAGCAGTACGAAGGCGCCCATCTGGCGTGCCTGCGAGCGCGCCTCGTAGTAGAGGTACATCATCGCGGTGATGAGGCAGAACAGCACGAAGACTTCGTACAGGTTCGACACGGGAATGTGGCCGATGTCGGGACCGATCTGGTGCGACTCGTACCAGCGCACCATCAGGCCGGTCCAGCCGAAGGTGACGGCCGCCCAGGTCAGCGCGGTGCCGGTCTTCAGCATGAAGTCCGAGCGGGCCAGCAGCCCGGCCCAGTAGGCGACGGTGGCGAACGCGAACAGCGCGCACATCCACATGATCGCGGCCTGGCTGGAGATCAGGTATTTGAGGAAGAAGGTTTCTTCCATGCGTGCGAGGTTGCCGTCGTAGAGGCTGAGCGCGAACAGGCTCAGCGCGCCGACGACCAGGAAAAGCGGCCGGAACGGTTTCCAGAACCAGCCGCCCACCACCAGCGACGGGATGGTGGCGAGCAGAATGCTCTTCTCGTAGCCATCCATGAAGTCGCCGTAGCGGGCGAAGGCCGCGATGCCTCCGGCCACGACGATGGCGGCGAACAGCCAGTCGAACCAGGACAGGCGTTTGAACAGCGGGGCGGGTTGATTGAGTGCAAGTTCCATGTCTGTAGAGCCTCCGGATTACTTGACAAGCGTGTCGAGCGCTTGCGAATGCTGGACGAATTCTTTCTCGAAATCGATGGTATGTTTGGCCGACGACATCGCCAGCAGCGCGTGGCCCGGCTTGATGCGCAGCCAGATCCGGCGTTCGCGCACGTAAAGCATGAAGAATACGCCGAGCGTCAGCAAAAGCGAACCCAGGTAGACGATGTTCTGGCCGGGCGAGCGGGTCAGCTGCAGGCCGCTGGCCTTGACCTCGTCGAACTGCATCAGTTGCAGATAGATCGGCGCGCCGTAGACGAACAGGTCGCTCACGCTGTTGAGCGTGTCGCGTACCAGCCAGCCGGTGGCGTCGTCGGGCGCGCGCGGCGGCAACCCGGCCTCGCGGTTGGCAATCTGCAGCGCCTCGAAGGCGGCAAGTTCGAGAATGCGCAGATAGGTGCCGGCAGCCCGTTCACCCTCGGATTCGGGCACCCGCTCCTCGATGAAACGGCCCAGCGACTGGAAGCCGCCCTCTGCGAACATGGCCAGCACCTGGGCCGCGCTGAATTTCAGCTTGTCCTCGATTTCGGTGCCCCAGGCCTCCTGCGGCAGCGCCTGGCGCGCGAAGCGGGCGGCGATCTCGGGGTGCTGTTCCTTGTTCAGCAGCACGCCGCGCAGGCGCATGTAGCTGTCGATGCTGCCGTCGGCATCGAGCGGCATGCGCAGGTAGCGGAAATCGTCCGTGGGCGTTTCGCGCACGCCCGACATCAGGAACCAGCGGCCTTCCAGTTCGAGCGGCAGCATGTAGTTGGAAAACTCGCGTGCCTGTCCACGCGCATCGCGCAGCTTGTACTGGAAGCTCGGGCCGACGTTGCGCAGATGCCGGTTGTCGCTGACCGGGCTGCCGCCGAGCACGCTCATGGTGTCGCCGGAGGGTTCGATTTCACCGCCCATGTTCTCAATGTTGAAGGGGCGGAAATCATTGAATTCGAGCGTGTACTCGCCCGCCGTGCTGGTCAGGGTGCTGTTCTGGTGAACCGTGCCTTCAATGGTGAAGTCCGATGCCGTCGGGGCGAACAGGTTCCAGCCGCGCAGCGTCAGGCGGGTGCCGCCGTCGGCGAAGCTCGCCTGATAGATGGCGACACCGTCGTGGATCAGCGGGTGATTGACCTCGATCGTCGCTTCGCGAATCTTGTTGCCGGCGTGGTCGAACAACTCGACGTCGCTCTCGAAGCTTTTCGGTTGCCCGGTGCTGTAGTGCTCGATGCGGAACTCCTTCAGCGCCACCACGAAGGGCAGTTCCTGCACCAGATAACCGTCGGCCACGTTGAGGAAGGCGACGTCGGCGCTGGAGCCTTCGGGGATCTGCACGCTGCCGCGGAAGGACGGATTGGATGAGGTCAGGCGCGAAATCGCCGGCACCTGGCTTTGTGGAATGTCGCGCGTCTCGATTTTCTTGTAGCCCAGCACCTGCTGTGCCTTGAAGATCAGGTTGCCGTCCATCAGGCCGCCGATGCAGATGATCACGATGGCCGCGTGCGCCAGGAAATAGCCGAGGCGGTTCCAGCTGCCGGCCTTGGCGGCAAGCAGCACGCCGTCCTCGCGCGGCACGTTTTTCACCTTGTAGCCCTGGCCTTCCAGATAACGCTGCGCGCTGGCGGCAAGTGCTTCTGGGGTTTGTTCGGTGGGCGCTTCATGCTTGTGCTTGAACGCATTCAGCGATTGCTCGCTGACGTGCTCGCGGAAGCTTTTCATTTCGCGCGCGAAATTCGGCGCGTTGCGCCAGATGCAGACGCTGACGGACGCGACGAGGAAGGTCAGGATGACCAGAAACCACAGCGCATGGTAGACGTCGTACAGCCCCAGTTTCTCGAACACCTGGAACCAGAACGGCCCGAGCTGGATGAGGTAGTTGGCGTAGGGCTCGGACTGCTTCAGCACGGTGCCGATGATCGACGCGATCGCGAGGATGGACAGCAGGCTGATCGCAAAGCGCATCGAGCTCAACAGCTCGAACAGGGACTTGCCAAAGGAGTGGGAAGCAGTGGTCATGGAGGGCAGCAATAAAAAAGGGTGACACCTGTCACCCTTTTATCGACTCAGGGATGGCCAACAAGTTTACCCGAAGGCGCCGGTCGTGACTGCAAGGCCGGCTAGTCCGAATGAACCCCGCCCCACTTGGGGACCGGTCGCCCGTTTAGCGCAGGCCCTGGATATAGGCGGCCACGGCCTTCATCTCGGCATCGGTCATCTTGGCGGCGATGCTGCGCATCATCTTGGCGCCGTCATTGGCGCGGGCTTCGACGCGAAAGGCATTCAACTGCGCGTAGGTGTAGTCGGCATGCTGACCCGCCAGGCGCGGGAACTGGACGGGAATGCCCTTGCCCTGCGCGCCGTGGCAGGAGGCGCATGCCGGCACGCCGGTGCCCTGCACGCCGCCGCGGTAGATCTTCTGGCCGATCAGCGCCAGCTCCTGGTCCTTGGCAGTAGCCGGCTTGGGCTGCTGCGCGCCATAGTAGGCGGCCAGGTTCTGCATGTCCTGCGGGCTGAGGCTGCTGACGATACCGCTCATCACGGGGTTCTTGCGCGCGCCTGACTTGTAGTCGGTGAGCTGCTTGTGGATGTATTCCGCATTGAGCCCGGCCAGCTTGGGATTGGCCGCCGCGGCGCTGTTGCCGTCTACCGCATGGCAGGCCGCACAGACCTGGGTGACGATGCTTTCGGCCGCCTTGGGGTCGCCTTTGACCGCAGTGGGGTTGGCGTAGGCGGATGTGGTTGCGAGGAGTGCAACCAGAGAGACGACGAGTTTCATCAACAGCTCCTGAAGCTTGCAAAACTTGGGAAAACGGGTAGTTTAGCGGTAACTAATATGACTGCCAAGCCCGTGCTCAATCGCGCCCAATTCCATACCTCGGTCGCCCAGCTGCGCGATTTGCCCTACAGTCGGGCGGAAATCGCGTTCGCCGGCCGGTCCAACGCCGGAAAATCGAGCGCAATCAATCTGTTGACGCGAATCAATCGCCTCGCCTACACGTCGAAAACGCCGGGACGCACGCAGCTTATCAACTTTTTTGCGCTGGATCCCGACATTTATCTGGTCGATCTGCCGGGCTACGGGTATGCCAAGGTGCCGCCTGCGGTCAAGGCGAAGTGGGAAACCCTGCTGTCGCGCTACCTGCAGGAGCGCGACGCGTTGCGGGGCCTGGTGCTGATCATGGATGCGCGCCACCCGCTGACCCCGCTGGACCGGCAGATGCTGGACTGGTTTACCCCCACCGGCAAACCGGTGCACATTTTGCTGTCGAAGGCCGACAAGCTTTCCAACAGCGAAAAAGCCTTGACCTTGCGCAAGGTCAAGCAGGAAATCGCCGCGCTCGACGGCGTCAGCGTGCAGCTGTTTTCCAGCCTGTCGCGCCAGGGTGCCGACGAGGCGGCGGCACTGATCGAGGGCTGGTTTGCGCAGGCGCGGCAACCCGATACCCAGAGCGCCGGATGAACAATCCGCCGCCAGAATAAAAAAGCCCCGACCAAGGGAGGGATCGGGGCTAAAAATGCCTTAAGGGGATTAAGGCATCCCGCTCAGGGAGGAGAAGCGGGAGACGATGCAAAGATCGTCTGCTTAGTAGAGTAGACCCCCTTGGGTAAAGTTCCATACGCTTTCAATTGGAGAAGTTCGTGAGTCTGCCATTCGCTTCATTCCCCGCATCCCGTATGCCCCACAAGGGGACTCCGACTTTCGACGGGCTAAAGCCCGTGAAAGCTTTCAGGATGCCTGGGAGGCTGTCATGAGCCTGCCATTTTCGTCATTCCCGGCATCTCGTATGCGCCGCATGCGCCGCGACGACTTTTCGCGTCGCCTGATGCGTGAGCACACACTTACGTCAAATGATCTGATCTACCCGGTGTTCGTGCTGGATGGGTCGAAGCGTCGTGAGGCGGTGGCGTCGATGCCCGGGGTCGAACGGCTGTCGATCGACCTCTTGCTGCCGGTGGCCGAGGAGTGCGTGCAACTGGGGATTCCGGCGCTGGCGCTGTTCCCGGTGATCGACACGGCACTGAAGACCCTGGGCGCCGAAGAGGCACTCAATCCGGACGGCCTGGTCCCGCGCACCGTGGCGGCGCTGAAAAACCATTTTCCTGAGCTGGGTATCATCACCGACATTGCGCTCGATCCCTACACCAGCCACGGCCAGGATGGCCTGATCGACGACACCGGCTACGTGCTGAACGACGAGACCGTCGCCGTGCTGGCGCAGCAGGCGGTGGTACACGCCCAGGCGGGCGCAGATATCGTCGCCCCGTCCGATATGATGGATGGCCGTGTTGCCGCGCTGCGCACTGCGCTGGAAGGCAGCGGTCACATTCACACCCGAATCCTGGCTTATGCGGCCAAGTACGCCTCCAGTTTCTATGGCCCGTTTCGCGACGCGGTGGGCTCTGCTGCCAACCTTGGCAAGGGCAACAAAAATACGTATCAAATGGACCCTGCCAACAGCGACGAAGCCCTGTGGGAAGTTGGGATGGACCTGCAGGAAGGCGCCGACATGGTCATGATCAAGCCGGGCATGCCTTATCTGGATGTCATCCGCCGCGTCAAGGATGCCTACGGCGCGCCCACCTATGCCTATCAGGTGAGTGGGGAATACGCTATGTTGAAGGCAGCAGCGCAGAATGGTTGGCTGGATGAGAAGGCGTGTGTGATGGAAGCGCTGTTGGCCTTCAAGCGTGCTGGCGCGGATGGCGTGCTGACGTATTTCGCCAGGGATGCGGCGCGTTTCCTGAAAATGTAAAAGAAGTAAATTGCATCATGCGTCAAGTTTTGCACGGTGGCTGCCGAAATATTGATTATCAGCAGCCAATCTCCAGCAGGTAAACGGACCCCGCGCGATCAGACCGTGCTCACTCCGCAGGACTATGCCCACCATTCCCAAATTACCATTCGGCATCAAGAATCGTCGCAAGGATCCTGACGAATGGGACAAGACGATTGTTGCCTTCCAGTCGCCCTACCGGCTGAAGGATCTGTGCCTCGACCAGAGCAAGGCGCAGGACGAGGAGATGACCCGCGTCAGCCGCCAGGAATTCAAGGTGCGTCTGGCGACGACGGACGACCGGCGCAAGTCCGCCAGCCTGCTGATTGAAAAGATGTACAGCTGGCGCGGATATGAAAGCGACAGCCTGAATCACGACCCCAACCGGATCACCCTGGTGGCTTACCAGGAGAATATCGTGGCCGGGACGGTGACACTGGGACTGGACAGCCATAAAGGGCTGGTGGTGGACGAGTTGTACAAGGCGGAGGTCGACACGCTACGGGCTCAAGGCCGAAGAATCGCCGAGTTGACCAAGCTGGCCGTGGATGAAAGCGCAGCTTCCAAATCGGTCCTGGCTGCGCTGTTTCATATAGCCTTCATCTACGCTTTCCATATTCACAAGTACACGGACTTTGTGATCGAGGTGAACCCGCGCCATGTGTTCTTCTACAAGCGGATGCTGGGATTCGAACTGCTCGGGCATGAGCGGATGTGCCCCCGGGTCAACGCACCGGCCGTCCTGCTGCATCTGGACCTGAGTTATATCGAGCAGAAAATCGCCACGCTGGGGGGCGCGTTGCCGCCGCCACCGGGAGAAAAGTCGCTCTATCCCTACGGTTTTTCAAAAGAGGATGAACTGGGTATCGCGCAACGCCTTCAAGGCGGTTAGGAATGGACTTCTCCGAGGCTTGGCGCAACGCGCGGCCCGTTTGACTGCAATAAGTGCACACCCTTTTCCGCATGCGCCAATCCAGAAGCTGGCCTATCCCTGAGAGCAGGATGCAATGAAGAAATGTAAGCAATGCCTGTTGCCGGCGGCCGTGCCCGGCTCGCAGATCGGCCCCGACGGCGTGTGCGGCTTTTGTCGCGCGCCCGTTGCCGAACGGGCATCGGTCCAGCCCGACCCGGCCCATCGTGACGATCTGGAGCAGACCCTGCGCGCCGCCCGTGGGACGGGTCGTGGCCAGTATGATTGCCTGGTGCCGCTCAGCGGCGGCAAGGACAGCATCTATCTGCTGCACAAGCTGAAGGTCGAGTACGGCCTGCGCGTGCTGGCGTACACCACCAACATCGATCTGCCGGAGGTGGCCTGGAGCAATATCCGCACCGCGCTGGCCCGCCTCGACATCGACCACGAAGTCTTCAACCCGGCGCCTGCGTTCATCAGGAAGCTGTTCCGCTACCTGCTGCAAAACCAGGAAGCGCGCGGGGCCGTCTACACGGTGTCCTATGTCTATGCGCCGCTGTTCGAGGGCGACGCCATCCGTCTGGCGATCGAGAAGGACATTCCGCTGATTCTTGCCGGCTATTCGCCCGGCCAGCCCGAACCGGAGCGTATGCTGTACGAGTTTTCCCCCGAGCTCATCCGCGCGGAAGACTGGACGCCGCCCCAACTCAAGACGTGCGGCGCGTTCACCGACGAGGAGCTGGGGCGCTTCTACAATCCGCTTGAAATGCGCGCGGATACGCGCTTTCCGCGCTATCTGGCACCGTTTCACGCGTGGGACTACGACCAGGACGAGGTCATGCGCAAGGTCGCCGAGCTGGGTCTCGTCAAGCGCGGCCGCCATGCCAGCCCCATCGTCAGCAACTACCCGATCAACTGGCTGATGATGTATTCCGACCTCAAGCATTTCGGCTACAACCCGTATGCGCCGGAGTTCGCCGCGCTGATACGCGAGGGCAAGGCCAGCCTGAACCACTGGCGGATCATGGCGCCACTGGTCGACTTCATGATCCGGCGCAAGGTTCTGCTGGGCCGTGACGTCAGCCGCAGCCAGCAATGGCTCGACCTGACCGACGACGACCTGCGCATCAACCTGCCCGAAGGGGCGTATGACCCGCCCCTCCTGCGCCGGCAGGCAAGTGATGCCGGCCGGGCCTGACAGCGTTCCCAACTGGCTTGCGGCACGTGCCGCACAGTCGCCGCAGCAGCCGGCATACTGGCAGCGCACGTTCGCGGGCGACTGGACAAGCGTCAGCTGGCGCGAGGTGCATGACCGCGTCCAGACGCTGGCCACGCACCTGCTGCGCCTGGGCCTGCGTGCCGGCGACCGCGTCGCCATCATGATGCCGACGGTGCCCGAGTGGGAGTACTGCCACCTCGCCGTGCTGGCCGCCGGCGGCGTGGCGGTCGGCATCGACGCCCACGATGCACCCGAAAACACCCGCCATATCCTGCACACGGTTCGGCCGCGCGCGCTCTGCCTGGCGGCAGGCGAACAGCTCGAAGCGCTGAAGGCGCTGATGCCCGAACCGCCGGGCATCGTGGTGACGCTGGATGCGGACCCTACCCCCGGCATTGTGTCGCTTCCCCGTTTGATCGAGACCGCCGCCGACTCGGCGCCGCCCCTACCGGCGGTGAGTGCCGACCAGACGGCAACGCTCGTTTTCACTTCGGGCAGCACCGGCCAGCCCAAAGGCATCGCCTATACCCATGGCCAGCTCTGCCTGGCGGCCGAGGCCATCCTCGGCCGCTTTCCCTCGATCCAGGCCGACGCCCGGCTCGCGTGCTGGCTGCCACTGTCCAACCTGTTCCAGCGCATCATCAACCTGTGCGCGCTCAAACGCGGCACCCAGAGCTATTTCGTCGATTCGCCGGCCGACATCGTCAAGCGGCTGCCGGAAATCCGCCCTGCGCTGTTCATCGGCGTGCCGCGTTTTTATGAAAAGCTGTACGCGGGCATCGAGGCCGAAATCGCGCGTCAATCCTGGCTGGCCAGGCGCGCGGTGCGCGTAGCCTGGCGCATCGGCGAGGATTTTCAGCGAACGCGGCGGGCCGGTGGGTGGCCCGTCTGGTGGAGCGTCGCGGCGCATGCGCTCGCCGACCGGTGGGTCCTGCAGAAGCTGCGCCACCTGATGGGCCCGGACCTGAAGTTCATGGTCAGCGGCTCGGCGCCGATGCCGCCCTGGCTGCTGGACAAACTGCACGGCCTGGGCTGGCTGGTGCTGGAAGCCTACGGCATCAGCGAATGCGTCGTGCCGATCGCCAACAACACGCTCGAAGCCTACCGTTTCGGCAGCGTCGGCCGGCCGTTGCCGGACAACGCGCTCAAGCTGGCCGACGACGGGGAAGTGCTGGTGCGCGGGCCGGGCGTTTTCACGGGCTATTACGATGAACCGGACGACGACACCCCGCTCGACGCAGACGGCTTCCTGCATACGGGGGATCTTGCCCGCCTCGATGAAGACGGGTTTCTGTGGCTCACCGGGCGCAAGTCCGAAGTCTTCAAGACTTCGACCGGGCGGCGCATCGCGCCGGTGCCGATCGAGTCGGCGCTACGGCAATTGCCCTACGTCGAGCACGCCGTGCTGTTCGGACGCAACCGGCCGGTTGCGGTCGTCCTGCTCAGCGTGACGTCGCAGCCGGGCGGCTTCACCGCGCCCTTGTCCGGCGAGACGCTGCGCCGCATCGGCGATGATGTCGCCGCCGCCTGCGCCCCGTTCCCGGCCTATCAGCGGCCGGCCGGCGCGCTGGTATGCCTGCGCGGCTTCAGCATTGCCGCCGGCGAACTGACCAGTAATCTGAAGCTCAGGCGCAATGCCATCGAGACCCTTAACGCGCGCGAAATCGACGCGTTGTATGCGCAGCTCGCCGATTCAACCGATCATTCCCGCTGCCTGATCCAGGAGATTGCATGAGCGTTTATTTTCTAACCGGCGGCACCGGCGCGGTGGGCAGCTCGATCGTGCCGCTGCTGCTGGCCGATCCCGATACCGAAGTCAGGCTGTTATTGCGCGCCGAGTCGGATGCTGCCCTGGCGCAGCGCATGGAAACACTGGCCGGCTATTGGGGCTGGGCCAAATCGTCTGAACAGCGGGCGCGGATCAAGGCCTACCGGGGCGATGCCGCCGTAGCGAATTTCAATTTGCCCGATGAGCAGTACGCCGAGCTGACCGGAGCGTGCACGCATCTCATCCACAGCGCCGGGACAGTCCGCATGAATTTGTCGATCGAGGATGCACGTCGCTCCGCGGTCGGGTCCGCTCAGGCAACCGTCGCTTTCGCCCGCCGGCTGGCCGCCGCGGGGCGCCTGCGCAAGTTCGACTATGTCAGCACCGTCGGCGTCGCCGGCAAACGCCCCGGCGCACTGCCCGAGATCTGGATGGATGAGCCGCGCGCGTTTCACAACACCTATGAGCAGGCCAAGGCCGAAGCCGAGGAAATTGTCCGCCGCGCCATCGTCGACGAAGGGATACCGGTCACCGTGCACCGCCCGAGCATGGTGATTGGCGACGCGCGCGACGGCCGCATCATCCATTTTCAGATTTTCTATTTCATTTGTGAATTCCTGTCCGGCCGCAAGACGCGGGGCCTGTATCCGGATTTCGGCGAGGTCAGGCTCGACGTCATTCCCGCCAACTGGGTGGCCGAAGCCATCGTCGCCGCCAGTCGCGATCCGCAGACGGCGGGACGCATCTTTCATTTGTGCAGTGGCCCGGAGCAGGCGCCGCGACTGGAAGAACTCAAGGCGGTGGTGCGCACCGCCTTCACGGCCCACGGCATGCGCGTGCCCCCCGGCATTCGCATGCCGCGCGGCGTATTTGCCGCGCTGGCCCGGATGGCAGCCCGCCTGGCGCCGGCATCGCAGCGCAAGGCGCTGTCCACCCTGCCCATCTACCTCGATTACCTGGCCGACCGGCAGGGCTTCGACAACGCGGCGTATACCGGCTGGCTGGCCAGCCGGGGCCTGCGCCTGCCGCTGGCCACGGACTACCTGCCGCGGGTGCTGGGCTATTACCTGGACAAGCGCTACCCGCCCGAAGCCGGCGCGTGAAGCGCATCGCGCGGCGCCGGCTCAAGGCTTGGCTGCTTAAGGTTTGTGCGAAAAATGCCGTGAATCCGGCTAGGCGCACCGGCTTTTGTCGCGGTTGCAGCAACCGGAAACAGACATGGCATTTGGCCTTAAAAATCCATTCGTGAGCCGTCAGCGCAAGGCCGCGGATGATTTCGATTTGACGATCGCCAATATCCTGATCCCCGATCGACTCAGGGATCTGTGTCCGGTCATGTCCGACGCGCCCGATTTCACGCAAGACAATCTGGGCGAGCAGCTTTTCAAGATCAGGCTCGCGCAGTCCGACACGGTGCGTGAAGCCGCCACCCTGCTGGTGCAGAAGCGCTATGCCTGGCGTGGTTACCAGGCAGGGGAAATCCACAAGGCGCCGAACCGCATCACGCTGCTCGCGCACCAGGGCGAAGCCATCGTGGGCAGCCTGAATATCGGTTATGACTCACCCGATGGGCTGTGCGCCGACGCGCGTTATCGTGAGGAAGTCGATGCCTTGCGCGCGCAGGGATGCGTCGTCGGCGAAATCACCAAGCTCGCGATCGACGAAAACAAGGGCTACAGGCAGGTGCTCGCCGGCATGATCAACATTGCATATTTGTATGGCCTGATCCACGGCGTGACGGATGCGGTGATCGAGGTTACGCAGCGCCATCGGCCCTTTTACGAACGCATGCTGGATTTCAGACAGATCGGCGGCGAGCGGTTCTACGCAGCGTCGAATACCCATGTAGTCCTGATGAGCATCAAGCTTGCGCACATCACAGAACGCATCGAGTCGGTCGGCGGCAAGCGTTCTGCTTGCAAGGAGCGCAGCATCTACCCGTATTTCTTTCGTCCCAAGGATCAGGAAGGCATCATGCAGCGGCTGCGAGGCGAGGGCTAGCGTGTACGACTACAACGAGGCGTTTTCGCGCAATCTGGGCTGGGTGACCCCGCAGGAACAGGAACGGCTTCGGCGCGTGCGGGTGGCAGTGGCCGGCATGGGTGGCGTCGGCGGGGTGCACGTGCACGCGTTGGCGCGCCTGGGCATCGGCGCCTTCAATCTCACTGATTACGACAGCTTCGAGCTCGCCAACTTCAACCGTCAGGCCGGTGCAGTTCTGTCGACCGTCGGGCAGGCCAAGGTTGGGGTTATGCGGGCCTTCGTGCACGACGTCAATCCGGAATGTGATATCCGTGTATTTGCGGACGGCCTCGATCCGGGCAACCTCGGAGAATACCTCGATGGTGTCGACCTGCTGATCGACGCCATCGATTTTTTCGCCAACAGCATGCGCCCTGCGCTTTACCGTGCGGCACGCGAGCGGGGCATCCCGGTCGTGTGTGCGGCCCCGCTCGGTGCCGGCGCCGCGCTGATCACCTTTCTGCCTGGCGGCATGCGCTTCGACGACTACTTCGGTTTCGCCGGCTGCGACGAGATCACCATGGCCGTGCGCTTCATGGTTGGCCTGTCGCCGCGCCTGCCGCAGCGGCATTATCTGGCTTACCCGGAAATTGTAGACTTTGTGAAGCACCGCGTGCCATCGCTGGGGATGGCGTGTCAGTTCGCCGCCGGCATGGCCGCCACCGCCACGATGAAGCTGCTGCTTGGGCGGGGTGGCGTCACGGGCGCGCCGACCACCACCCAGTTCGACGCCTACCTGGGCCGCGCATACCGCAGCTGGCGCCCCGGCGGTTATCGAAACCCGCTGCAGAAACTGGCCGAGCGTATCGTCATTTCCCGCCTCGAACTCGACCAGGACTGAGCAACTCCGTGCGCAGGTGAAATCCCGGTTTGCGCGTTCAGTGACCGTCGCGCGGTGGCGTGCCGTAGCGCCCGGGGGCGATCAGGTTCTGCGGGTCGAGTGCCTGCTTCAGCGTCGCCAGCATGTCCTTTGCGACCGGGTTTGAGTCCAGCGCCCCGCTCATGCTCATGGTCGTCGTGCGGTAAGTCGGATAGCCCTGCGCAAGGAAGGCATCGTGCATCTCCTGGTACCAGGCGCGCGCGCGTTCGGCTTCGGCTTCGTCGCGGCGCTCGTAGAACACCCCCGCCAGCACGATCACCGAGCGGGCGCTTTCGACGATCACTTCGACGAAGAAATCGAACTCATGGCGGGCGAAGATGGGCTTGGCCAGCTCGAGCGCTTGTGTCACGTGGGTGGAGGTGAACGGCACCACCGGGCCGATCCAGACAAAACCGCACTGGTCACGCGCCGGGTCGATATCGGTGGACGGTTTTTCCTGGTGCGACTTGAAATACGCCTGGCGCACGAAGTGGTCGGTGGGAATCCCACGAAACAGATTGATCGCCGGCACCATCGCTTCGTAGAACGAATCGGCCTTGCCCAGCAGCCGGTTGCCCCAACGCGCTACCAGGCGAAAAACCCGGCCCTTCCAGTTGTCCTGAACCGAGGTCCCGACGAAGCGTATCAGACCGTAGCGCCCCAGCGTCTGCTTGATGGCGCGCTTCTGGAAGCGCATTTCCTCCGGACTGCCGTACAGACCGCACCCGAAGGTCCAGCGCGCCACCCCATACTGCTTGCGCCAGGCGGCCGCCGCTTCCTCGCTCAAATTGCGTGCCCCCTTGAGCATGTCGTGCGGATACTGGGAAAAAATGCACATCATGGCAAAGTCGTTGGCCAGATGCGGCCGCGCACGCAGCGCACCCTGAAACACCAGCTTGCGCAGGTCGTCGATGAACGGCCCGAACATGTCCTCCGAGGCCGTGTATTCGAAGGCGGCAAAGTCGAAGCGCGCCGGTGCCGGCATCAGCCAGATGCCCGACTGCACCACGATGCCGAGGTTGGATTGGGCGAACAACCCCTCCAGATAAGGTCCCACCCCCCATTTGTAAGTATGGCGGATCTGGTTGTTGCCCGCTGGGCCGCCGCCGGTTTCCAGCAATTGTCCGTCCGGCAGAACCACGTCCATGCCGCAGAGGCAGCCAAAGTGGTCGGCATAGGGCGTGAGCCCCCGGCCCTTGTCGAGCGCATTGCCCAGCACGCTGGCATATTGCGTGGTGCCCGCCGTGTCGGCCCAGAACCCCGATCCGTGTTCTTTCAGGTAATCGTTGAGCTGCTTGTAGGTGACCCCGGGTTCGATCACCGCGTAGCCCAGTTCCTCGTCCACCTGCAGAATGCGGTTCATGCGCGAAAGGATCAGCGTGATTCCGCCCGGGTAGCAGGCCGTCCTTTCTCCATATCCCCAGTTCTTGCCGGTGCTCACCGGCCAGACGGGTACGTCGAATTCGTGCGCGAGCTGCACCACCGCTTGCACCTCTTCGGTATTGGCCGGATACACCACGACGGCGGGCAACTCGCGGTAGGGGATGCAGGTGCGCGAGGCCACCTCCAGCTGGCCGGGCTCGTTCAGCACATTGTCCGGCCCCAGATGCGCCTGGAGCTTTTCGAGCAGGCCTGCAGGGAGGGGTGTGGCGGTCATGTAGGTGTCCGGGTCAGGCGATTCGCCCCATTCTAGCCCGTGGGCCACGGCGGTGTAAGGGCTTGCGCAGCGCGCGCTGCTACGCCCATAAAAAAGCCCCTCCGACTGGAGGGGCTTGGCGTGCGATCAGCCCGTGGGCTGTCGGGTAGCCGGGTCTTAAGCGCGCTTCTTGTTGCGGCGAGCGATGCCCAGACCAAGCAGGCCGATACCCAGAAGGGCGAGGGCTGCGGGTTCCGGAACGACCGTCGCGCCACGGGTGTTCAGCGTGCCCTGCAGACACCAGGCGCCGGGAGCAGCTTGGCCCGTGGAGCAACCAGCGGCGAAGCCGTCGGCGACGTCTTCGGGGTTCAGGACGAAGTTGTTGCTCGACGAGGTCAGCACGATGTCGGCGAAACCACCGAGGTTGTCAGCGATGGAGTTGCCATCGAGGTAGGCTGCGACCGAAGCCAGGCCGAACACAGCGCTAATGTCGACATCAACCATGCCCTGGCCGTTCTGGGTCAGCGTGCCGCCCGTCAGGGTGCCGTTGCCGTTCAGCGTCTGGGTGGCATTGAAGCCCACCGGGTTCACCACGTTGAAGATCGGATCGGCGAAGGTATGGCCGAGCAGGCGAACCCAAGGCGTCATGCCCTGGATGGTCGCAACGTTGGTCGGCGAGTTCTGGTCGAACATGTTCAACTGCGGGCCCGCGTTGTAATAGATGTCAATTACGCCGCCGGTGAATTGAACGCCCGCACCGTTGAATGCGGAGACGGTGTAATTGGAAAAGTGGTAATACAGCGAGCAGCTACCGACTGCGCAGTAGTTGTTCGAACCGTTGATGGTGGAGATGACGCCGTAACCCTGCAGCGACTGGCCGACACCGTTGACGAAGGTTTCGGCGAGTGTTGCCGTTTCGATGTGGACGGTGCTGCCCAGTGCGCCGAAGTTGATGCCGCCGACGACGACGGCTGCGGCGGGTGCGGAAGCTGCGATTCCCAGTGCGGCAACGGCAGCGGTGATGATTTTGTTCATGGTAAGAGCCCTCGTTAGTAAATTTCCAAAAGCCTTGGCTTTCCGGCTTGCCTAACACTAAGCAACAGCTGTGCCACAGCGAAGGAGGGTCTGTAAAAATGCCATTAATTCAATAGCTTGATGCTATGTTTTGTCATCAGGGCATGCGATATGTGTGCCCATCAATCCGCCATGTGTAAAGTTTTTCGACACGCACTAAAGCCTGCTTTGCGATACCGGGGACGAACTGCACCTATGCAAAGGGGGTGGACGCTGCAATCACCCTTGGGCGCGGCTTGCCGAGGCGGGCAGGTGGCTTTTGACAGGCAGCCAGCGGGGGTCGGAATTCTTTACAGTGCTTCTCCGGCCGGCGTGCCCGCTCAGGCCCGCAGCATAGTGGTGCCGGGCTTTGTGGGAGAACGGGCGCGACCGGGTCAAAGGCGCTTGAGCAGTTGCCTGGCGGCGTCGGCCTCGGCTGCAGGGAGCTGGGGGAATTCCCTGAGCACGTATTCGAGCTCCTGGCGTGCCTGGACCCGATTGCCGCTGCGGGCCAGGGCAACGGCATGGTGGTAGCGAATCATGCCCGCCTTGGGCGCGGCGGCGGCGGCCTTGCCCAGGAGCTCGAGGCCACGCGCTGATTTCCCCTGTTCGACCAGCAGCCAGCCCACGGTGTCCTGGATCGCCGGATTGTCCGGCGCGAGTTTCAGGGCCTGTTCGGCGGTGGCCAGGGCGCGCGGGTCTTTCTGCCGCTGATAGAGGCTGGCGAGGTTGTTGAGGACCAGGGCATTGTCGGGGTGTTGCCGCTGGATGGCCTCGTATTGGGCAATGGCGTCCTGGACCCGGCCGGCAAACATGTAGTACTCGGCGGCGTGGTTGCGCACGGCCATGTCGTCGGGGTGCTGTTTGAGCCAGTCGTTCAGGCGCTGCCCGGCGGCCTGGGTGTTGCCGGCCAGGATGTGGGCGCGGTGCAGCTTGGTCAGGCCCGCGGATCCGGCGCCTTTATCCAGCGAGGTTTCGTAGGACTGGATGGCCTGCGGCAGGCGTTTCTGGTCAAGATGAACGTCGCCTTCGCGATCGTAGCCCAGGGGCAAGGCGGGAAATTGCGTCTGGATCTGGCGGGCGATTCGCAAGGCGGCTTCAGGATTTTTGTCGGACAGCTCAAGACTCAGCAGGGCATCCTGGCTTTGCAGGTGGTCGGGCTTGAGTTGCAGGGCTTTCTGCAACGAGACGCGGGCTGCGGCCAGATCCCTGTTGGCGACCTGCGCCATGGCAAGTCGCATGAACGCGTCGGGGGACCGACTGGCCTTTTTGGTTGACAGGGTAAAGGTGGTGATCGCGTTGGCGATGTCGCCAGTCGTCAGTTGGGTGCTTGCCAGCAGGTTGAGCGCTTCGGGGTTGTCCGGATTGGCGTTGACAGCCTCGCGCGCCGTGGCGAGCGCGCCGTTGACGTCCCCCTTGGCAAGACGATGGCGGGCCAGGCCGGCGTACGGCTGCAGCGCTTGCGGATGGGCTTTCGCGGCTTTTTCCAGCCAGCGCACATGCGCTGTTTCATCCTTTTCCCCCAGGCTGATGTCCGCCAGGGAAAGCATGGCCTGCATGTGATTGGGCTCGGCTTTGAGGATGCCTTCGTAGCGTTTGCGCGCGCTGGCCGTCTGCCCCGCCGCCAGGTCCAGCCGGGCGAGACTGTCCGCGGCGGGGAAGAATTTCGGGTCGAGCTTCAGGGCCTGTTCAAAGCTGTCGCGCGCCTTGGCAAGGTCGTTCTTGCCGAGATAGGCGGTGCCACGATAACTCCACACCATCGGGTTTTTCGGCTGTTTCTTTTCCAGGGCGGCGATGCTGGACAATGCGTCGTCGAATTGTCGCTTGCTGATCTGGTTGAGGATGATCAGGTTGTCTGCACGGCTGCCCGCGTCTTCCATGTCCGCGGCCGACTGCAAGTCGGCCATGGCGCGCTGGTCACCCTGGGCCAGCCGGGCCAGGCCCAGTTCGGTGCGTATCGCTGCGCTGTCAGGGTTGAGGTTAACGGCGGTTTCAAAAAGACGGGCGGCCCCGGCATAGTCCTGTCTCGCCAGAGCGATTTCTCCGGCGATGGTGTAGAAGCCGGCATCCGCAGTCTTCGCGAAATCGATCGGTGCCAGGGTTTTCTCGGCATCCTCCGGTCGTCCCAGGCGCAATTGGGTGGCCGCCAGCATTTTGAGCGCGGCACTGTTTTCAGGCGCTGCACGGGCCACCTTGTTGAGGTGCAGCTCGGCGGTCTGCAGGTTGCCCAGGGCAAATTCGATATGCCCGCCCAGCAACAGGGCGGGCAGGGCGTTGGGGGCGATTTTCAGGGCGTCCTGGAGCGCATTGCGGGCCTCGGGATATTTTTTCTCCTTGTAGTTGTACATGGCCTGCAGGTAGTGGACCGCAAGCGATTGGGGGAAATGCTTGCGGAGGGTCTGGATGTCGGCCTCGGCGAGGTCCATCCGATCCATTTTGATGTGGGTGGTCGCCCGGTTCTGCAGCGCTTCCAGATTCTGGGGTTCGAGCTTCAGCGCGCTGGAATAGGCGGCCACGGCGCCTTCACTGTCCTGTTTGATCTGTGCGAGATCGCCTACATACACCCAGGTTCTAGCTTGCCTGTCCTGGAGCTTGAGCGCGGCATCGAGCCATTCCTGGGCTTTTGCGGTGTCGCGCTCGGCCAAAGCACATTGCGCCAGACCCCAGTAGGTCGCCGGGTTGTCGGCGCTGATGCCGAGCGATTGCTGGTAGAGGTTGCAGGCATCTTTCACGCTGCCCTGCCTGCGCATGGCGTCGGCCCGAATCTGCAGAATGCGCGCGAGATTGAGCTGGGACGTCTGGTCGCCGGCCTGGATTTCATCCAGCACGCGTGCGTACTCGCCCATCAGCAGCAAGGCTTCGCCGAGATGGGGCTTGATGGATTCGCGGTTGACCCC
Source organism: uncultured Thiobacillus sp. (assembly GCA_964623745.1). Taxonomy (GTDB): domain Bacteria; phylum Pseudomonadota; class Gammaproteobacteria; order Burkholderiales; family Thiobacillaceae; genus Thiobacillus. The sequence continues at coordinate 37,424 of CAZUVC010000005.1, forward strand.
GAGCTTGACGGCCTGGGTGAGTTCCTTTTCGGCTTCGGCGCCCATGTCCAGCTTCAGATAAATTTGCCCCAGCAACAGTCTGGCCTGCGCGCTGTCCGGATTTTTCTGGATGGCGTTTTTCAGCTCGAGAACGCTCCCCCGCGGATTGCCCTTGTCCTCGAAGTCCTTGGCCCGCTCGATGTGTTCCTGTTCGGTGAGGCTGGCGGTACGGTCGCATCCGGAAAGCGTCACGGAGGCGGCGAAGGCCAGGGCAATGGCCAGGGCGACGGGGTGTTGGGTCATCTATACATACTCCACTCATTGAGGCGGTTTTCAGCCGGCCTCCGACGTTGAACAGGGCGACTCAAGCGGCCTGGTAGCGATCAGGACACCCGGATTGCCATGCGGTGCCCGCAATACACGCGCGGTGTTTACCGTTTTGCCCTGTGCGATTTTAAGCTTACCGCGCTTTGCTCTGCAGCTGCTTGAGCAGGGTGCGCGCTTCTGGCTCCTGGGGGAATGCTACGCCACTCGCCAGCAAACGTTCGAGCTCGCGTTGTGCGCGGGCGCGGTCGCCGGACTGCGCGTAGGCCGAGGCGAGATGCCACTGGATATCGGCCGCATCGGGCGTCTTGCTCAACGCTTGCTGTAGCAGCTTGATGCCGCGTTCGTGCTGGCCTTGCCGCACCAGAATCCAGCCGAGGGTGTCGAGCACGGCAGCGCTGTCGGGCTGGAGCTTGAGCGCCTTCTCGGCGTAGCCCAGCGCGCGCTTGTCGCCGGACTCGGCGAGCGCCCAGGCCAGGTTGTTGAGCACCAGCAGGTTGCCCGGGTTGCTCTGGTCGAGAATCAGGTAATGCGCGGCGGCGGCCGGATACTGCTTGCGCAGGATCAATTGTTCGGCCAGCGCGATGCGGGTGCCGGCATCCTGCGGGTTGCGCTGCAGCCAGTCGGCGAGACGCTTTTCGCCTTCTTCGGCGCGCTGAAGGGCATTCAGGGGCTGTAGCTGGCGCAGCAGCAGCGCGCCGGAGGGCGCGAGTTTGTGGGCACGCTCGAAGGCGGCGAGCGCGGCGGGATGATCCTTGCGGGCCAACGCCGCATCGCCCTCAAGGATATAGCCGGCGGCGCCGTCGGGCTGCTGTTTCTGCACCTGGCGCGCGATCCGTTGGGCCTCGTCGTGGCGGCCGGACTGGATTTCGACATGGCCGAGCATCATCTGCGCGTCGAGCGAGTCGGGCTGGGCGCGCAAGGCATCCAGCAGCGATTTGCGCGCGCCGGGCAGATCCTTGGCGGCGACCTGCACGGCGGCGAGCTTGATCAGCGGCATGGCCTGGCCGGGCAGACGTTCGACCAGGGTGCGATAGCTGCCCTGCGCATTGGCCGTATCGCCCAGCGCCAGCTGAACGCTGCCGAGCAGATCGAGTGCGGCCGGGTGGTCGGGATTTGCGTTGAGCGCTTCGCGCGCCAGCGCGAGTGCCTTGTTGCGCTCGCCCTTGCCCAGCAGATGGCGCGCCAGCGCCAGCCGGGGTGGCAGCGCCTGGGGATGGGCGGCGGCGGCCTTTTCGAGCCAGCCGACATAGGCTTTTTCGTCCCGCTCGCGCATCGCGGAGTCGGCCATCGCGAGCATGGCGTTCAGATGCTTGGGATTGGCCTTGAGGATGCCCTCGAAGCGCTGGCGGGCCGCATCCGGGCGATTGTCCTTGAGATCAAGCTGGGCCAGATTGGCAGCGGCCGGATAAAACGCCGGGTCGAGCTTGAGCGCCTGACCGAAGCTTTCGCGGGCGCGGGCGGTGTCCTGCTTGCCGATATAGGCGCCGCCGCGATAGTTCCAGGTGAGCGGGTTGGCGCCCTGCTTTTTTTCCAGTGCGGCGATGCTGGTTAGCGCGGCGTCGAACTGCTTCTGCTTCAGCTGGTTCAGAATGAGCAGCGTCTCGGCGCGGTTGCCGGTGCCCTCGCCCTCCATCGCGGCGGCCGCCTGGAGATCGTCCATGGCGCGGCTGTCGCCCTGGGCGAGCCGGGAAATGGCAAGTTCGGTGCGCAGCGCGGCGCTGTCCGGATTGCGCTGGGCGGCATCCTCGAAGTAGGCCGCAGCTTGCGCATAGTCCTTGCGCGCGAGTGCGATTTCGCCGGCCACGGTGAGCACGCCGACGTCTTCGCCGGCGCCCTTGAGTGCGGGCGCCAGCGTGCGTGCCGCATCGTCGGTGCGGCCGAGGCGCAATTGCGTGGCCGCCAGCAGGCGCACGGCGTAAAGGTTGTTCGGCGCGGCTTTCAGCACCTTGTTGAGGTGGGTCTCGGCCGTTTGCAGGTTGCCGAGCGCGTACTCGACTGCGCCCGCCAGCAGCAGCGCGGGGCCGTAGTCAGGCGCGGCCTTGAGCACGGCGGCGAGGTGGTCACGCGCGCGCGGAACCTTCTTTTCCTGGAAGTCGATCACGGCCTCGGTATAGCGCGCCTGCAGGTTACCGGGCCGCGTCTTGAGTGCGGCGTCGACTTCCTTGCGGGCGTCTTCAAGCCGGCCATCGGCGATGGCAAGGTCCGCCAGCGCGAGGCGGGCGGCTACATTGCGCGGATCGATGCGGAGGATTTCCTGGTAGACCGCAGCGGCCTCCTTGGGCTGCTGGGTGGCGCGCAGCAGCGAGCCTTTCAGGTGCAGGCTGTCGCGGTGGCCGGCGTCGATGCGCAAGGCCTCGTCGAGGGCCTGCCGTGCCTTGGCGACGTCATTCTCGGCCAGCGCCAGGTGCGCCAGCGCCAGATGGACATCGGCGTTGCCGGGCGCGGTGTCGAGCGCGTGCTGCAGGGTCTTGCGTGCGTCGTTCTTGCGGCTCAGACCGAGCTCGGCGGTGGCGCGCAGCGCGTTCAGGGTGGCAGCGTCGGCATCGCTGCCGGTGGATGCGGGCACTTCATCGAGCACGCGCTGGAAGTCGCGTTGCCCCAGCAGGGTGCGGGCGATCATGACGTTGGCTGCATTTTCCGCGTAGCCGGCCTGACGGGCGCGGCGGAATTCCTTTTCGGCGCTGGCGAGCTCGAGCTGCTCGAAATACAGCGTGCCCAGCTCGAAGCGCGCTTCGGCATTGTCTTCATCCTTCGCGAGGGCATTCTTGAGCTGGATGATCGCCGCCTTGTGGTCGCCCGACGCCACCAGCGTCCGGGCTTCGTTCACCAGGGCGGTACTGTCCTGGCTGTCGCAGGCGCTCAGCAGCCCGGCGCCGAGGAACAGCAACACCAGCAGTCGTGACGTGGAAACGGGGTGGATCATGAAGCCTCCGAAGAATGATCTGGGTGTAGAACGCAGGACGCGCTGAATTATTTCATTCCGATTTTTGCCATCAGGTCGTACAGGGTGGGCCGGGTGACCCCGAGCAATTCGGCGGCCTGGGCGATGTTGCCCTCGCTGTGGGCGAGGGCCCGGCTCACCGCCAGACGTTCGGCGTGTTCGCGCGCCTGGCGCAGGTTAAAGGGCTGCAGTTCGGTCGGGCCGTCATCGAGTCCGAGGTCGGCGGCGGTGATCTGGGTACCGTCCGCCATGATGGTGGCGCGCTTGATCATGTTTTCCATTTCGCGCACGTTGCCGGGCCAGCCATGGGCCTCGAGCGCGGCCAGTGCGTCGGCGGTGAAGCCCTTGATGCCACGCCCCATCTCGCGCGCGTTGCGTTCCAGAAAGGCCTGCGCCAGCAGCACGGCATCGCCGGCACGCTCGCGCAGCGGCGGAATCTGGATGGCGATTTCCGACAGCCGGTAGTACAGGTCTTCGCGGAATCCGCCTTCGCGGATCATGCCGGCAAGGTCGCGGTGGGTGGCACACACCACGCGCACGTCGACCGGGATTTCGCCGCGGCCGCCGAGGCGCTCGATCACGCGCTCCTGCAAAAATCGCAGCAGCTTGGCCTGCAGCGGCATCGGCAGGTCGCCGATTTCGTCGAGGAAGAGCGTGCCTTCGTTGGCATACTCGATCTTGCCGATGGTTTGCTTGGCCGCGCCGGTGAAGGCGCCCTTTTCGTAACCGAACAATTCCGATTCCAGCAGGGTGTCGGGAATCGCCGCGCAGTTGATCGCGACAAAGCGCTTGCTGACGCGTGGCGACAGTTCGTGCACGCCGCGCGCCAGCACTTCCTTGCCGGTGCCGGACTCGCCCAGCAGCAGCACGGTGGCGTTGGCGGGCGCGACCTTTTCAACGGTGCGGCAGACCTTCAGCATCGATTCGCTGCTGGTGATCAGGCCGGACAGGGCGGAACCGCCCTTCTGGGTGAGCAGCAGGCGATTTTCAACTTCGAGGGCATGGACGTGCAGCGCGCGGGCGATCATCAGTGCGAGCACATCGGGTTCGAAGGGCTTCTGGAAAAAATCATAGGCGCCAAGCTGAATGGCCTTGACCGCATTGCTGCGATCGAGATTGCCGGTGACGACGATGACCTTGGTGACGGGCGCCAGCGCCAGGATCTGCTGCAGCGCGGCCAGCCCTTCGCTGGCGCCGTCGGCGTCGGGCGGCAGGCCGAGGTCGAGCAGCACCACCGCGGGTTCGTGGCGGCGCAGCTGGGCGATGGCGCTGTCGCGGTCGGCGGCCAGCACCAGTTCGTAGTCGCCCAAGCTCCACTTCAGTTGCTTCTGCAGGCCGGGATCGTCTTCCACCAGCAGGATTTTTTGTTTGGCGTCGCTCATGCGGCGTCTCCTCCAGCATTTAAATTATTTTCCAGCGGCAGGCTGATGCGGAAGCGCGTGCCCCGCCCCGGCACGCTGTCCACATCGAGCTTTCCGCCCAGCGCGCGGACGGTTTCGCGGCATTCGTAGGCACCGATGCCCATGCCGGCGCCCTTGGTCGAATCGAAGGGCTGAAACAGGCGGGTGCGGATGAATTCATCCTCCATGCCGCTGCCAGTGTCGGCGATTTCGATGATCGCCTGCGAGGCATCCTCAAAGCCGCGCAGCGTGACCTGACCGCTCGGCGGCGTGGCTTCCAGCGCATTCTGCAGCAAATGACCGATGGCGCGGGTGAGCCGTTCACGTTCGGCGCGCACGCGCAGGCTGGCGGGCGGCAGTTCCACGATCGGACGTAGCTTGAATGCCTGCTTGCTGGCGATGGCGTCGGCCAGGATGTCCGCCAGCGCCACCGATTGTGCCTGCGCTTCGCCGCTGCCGCGCCGCAATTGGGCGAGCACCTTGTTCATCCGGGCCACGGCGTTTTCCACCGTGCCCAGCATGTCGGCCTGGAACTCGGGGTTGTCCTTGTGTTTCTCGGCGTTGGCCAGCAGCAGGGACAGCTGGGCGATCAGATTTTTAAGGTCGTGGATGATGAAGGTGGTGGTGCGGTTGAACGACTCGAACTGACGCGCCACGATGAGCTGGTTGGCGGCGCGCATCTGCGCCAGGTTGGCTGCGGCCTGACGCGATGCGACCTTGAGCAGGTCGCTGACTTCCCAGTTGAAGCTGACCTTGCCGAGTGAATGCTTGAGCACCACGAAGCCGAGCAGCTCTTCGTGCAGCATCAGCGGCACCACCAGCCAGGCGTCGCCGGCCTGCTGGATCCACGCCGGGGTATCGAGGTCGCCATAGAGGTCGCGGCGGGTCTTCATTTCGTCGAGGTCGACCACCCACTGCTTGTCCGCCAGCCAGCGGGCGAAAGACGAATCGGCCACCTCGACGCCGTTGAGGTCGGCCCAGTTCCAGTGGCTGGCGCGCAGGAAGCCGGCGTTGCCTTCGCGCATCCACAGCGCGCCGCCGGGGCTTTCCACCAGTCGGGCGAGCGCCTCGACCGTGCGCTCACAGAGTTGCTCGCCGGGCTGGCCTTCAGTGAGGGTGCGGGTGAACTTGAGCCACTCCTCGCGGTAGTCGTAGCGGTAACTGAAAAAATGCTTCGATAAAAACACCCGCAGGCGCGCGCGCAGGGTGCCGGAAAACATCAGCAGCACCAGCAGCATGGCCGCAGCGAAGATGAACACGGTCTGCACCACGTCGCCCCACTCGCCGCCGAACAGGCGCAGGTAGTAGCCGGCGCCCGCCATCAGCAGCAGGTAGATGCCCGCGCCCAGCAGGCTGGCAGTGTGGAAGACCATGCTGCGCGACAGGCCGACCGGCGCCGACCACTCCGGATTGCGCGCGGCGGACACCGCAATCAGCGGTGTCACCAGCGCCGCAACATAGCCACGCGCCGCCCATACCTGGGCGTCGAGCGCGTTGAACAGGGCGGCGTTGGCATAAAGGTAAAAGTCGTATACGAACAGCCCGCCCAGCCCGAGGCAGAGGAACTTGATCGCCCAGCGGTCTTCCAGACGGGTGCTGCGGTACACCTGTTCGATCAGCACCAGCCCCAGCACGGTAAGCAGGACCCGCCCCAGGTGGTTCGCCCACTGCGCGAGCAGCGGCAGGTCGGGTGCAATGAGCGGCGCCACGCCGGCGAGCAGCAGGCCGCCGACGAGCACGATGGCGAGCGCACGGATCAGGCGCAGGGGCGCTGGCAGGGCGCTGCCGGGCGGCAGCCGCAGCCGCAGGATGTACAGCAGCAGCGCGAGCCAGGCGCCGTTGCGCGCCACTTCGGCAGCGAGTTCCAGGCGAACCGGCAACAGGCCCCAGGTTGCGGCGGCCGCCAGCGCGCCCCAGAGGGCGCTCAGCCCGGCGGCGAGCACCAGCAGCCGGCCCTGCGGACGCTGCTGCCAGCTGGCGACGATGAGCCCGGACAAGCCGAGGTAGGCCAGCATGGCCAGGCCATAACCGATCGCAGCGAGGAGAAGCAGGGTGTCGGTCATGGTCGGTTGCGAACAGGCGCGCTCAGCGCACGCCTTTCCCCCACAACACGACTTGCGCGGTCTGGAACAGGATCATCAGGTCGAGGAACAGGCTGTGATTCTTGACGTAGTAGAGGTCGTACTGCAGTTTGTGCATGGCGTCCTCATCGGTGGCGCCATAGGCATAGCGCACCTGAGCCCAGCCGGTGATGCCGGGTTTGACGGTGTGGCGCACGCCGTAATAGGGGATTTTCTGGGTCAGGTCCTGCACGAAATAGGGGCGTTCGGGGCGCGGGCCGACAAAGCTCATGTCGCCGAAAAACACGTTGAAGATCTGCGGCAGTTCGTCGATGCGGGTGCGCCGGATGAAACGTCCGGTGAGCGTGACGCGGCTGTCGTTCTGCCCGGCCCAGCGTGGCTTGCCGTCTTTTTCGGCGTCGACGCCCATGCTGCGGAATTTGAGAATGGTGAAGTTGTTGCCGCCCTGCCCGACGCGCTCCTGGCGGTAAAGCACGGGGCCGGGGCTCTCCAGCTTGATCAGCAGCGCGGCGAGCGCCATGATCGGCAGCGTGACGACCAGCATGGCCGCACTGATCACGAGGTCGAACAGGCGCTTGATGGTGTCGCGCACGATGCCCTGGTGAAAGCCCTCGGCCAGGATCATCCAGCTGGCGTTCATCGAGTCGATCTGCAGGTGGCCGTTTTCGCGCTCGAAAAAGCTCGACAGTTCAAGCACGTGGATGCCGCGCAGCTTGCAGCGGAGCAGGTCCTGCACCGGCAGGCCGCCGCTGCGGCGGTCGCGCACGGCCAGTACGATTTCGCTGATCTGCAGACGCGCCGCCAGCTCGGGCAAAGGCTCGTCGCTGTCGAGAATCCGGGCATGATCGACGAAATGATGACTGCCGCCCATCGGCAGGTAGCCGACGACCTGGACGTTGGTGGCGTTGCCGCGCTTGGCCAGTAGCGCCTCGATGTGGGCGGCCCGGCTGCCAGTGCCGACGACCAGGGCGCGTGTTTTCAGTGCGCCTGCCCGCACCCAGCGTATGAACAGGGCACGGCTTAGCAGGATGCCGAGCAGGGCCAGGCCGAACGACAGCAGGAAGGCGCCGCGACCGACCAGCAGGTCGGGAAAGAAATAGAACAGCAGGCTCATGGATACCAGGCCGAGGCCGAAGCTGAGGCCGAGCCGCTGCAGCAGGGCGCGCACGCCGCCCTGCCATTCGAGGTCGTAGAGGCCGCTCGCGGTCATCAGGCTCAGCATGACGACGGTGAAGGTCAGCGCCTTGGGGAACAGCGGCGAGAGGAGCTCCGGCACCACGCCGCTTTCGAGAAAGCGTGCGCTGACGCCTGCGTAGATGGCGCCGCCGAGGATCAGGGCCTCGATCAGCACCAGCAGCAGCAGATTCAGGGGCACGTAGTGCCGGAAAAAACGGATCATGGTCGTCTACTCGTTATGCACCACGGTCAGTCCGACTTGCATCTTCCATGCCAGGGATGCGATCAAGCCAGCGTCCTCACCTGTGCCAGTCGCGCACGCCGCGGCTGGCCGTCGGGCTGCTGGCGTTTCATGCTGCGCAGCTCGGCGGCAGGGTAAACGATGATTTCGACTGCCGCGCGCGGATCGTCGAGGAGAAAACGGGGGTAGACGTGGCCCGGCGCGTCGGCGGCACGGTATTCGGCAGCCTGATAGGGGGTGCCGAGCCGCATCAGCAGAAAATCGACCTCTTTTTGCTGGTCGGTGAAAAGCTGCAGGCTGATGCCGGTGTGGCGCCCGGCGGTGCCGTTGAGCACCGAGCCGGTCAAATGCGGGTCGAAGTCGGCCAGCCGTTCCATGTATTCGATCGCGACCTGGCGCAGGAGTGCCAGCTGCGTGCGGGTTTCGTCGGCCTGGTAGAGCGCCTGGTAGCTGCGCAGTGCCTCCTCGATCTGCTGGTTGTCGGGCAGGTTGCCGCTGTCGGGCGCGCCGAGCTGGCGCGCCGCCTTGCGCTTGGCGCTGCCATAGTCGAGGCTGCCGTCCTCGGCCAGGATGCGCGCCGCCGCATGCGCAATGCGGCGGCGCATGTCCTGGTGCTTCATGACGGGGTTTCCCATGCGGGGGCGGCGGGCTCGACTGGTGCAGCGGGTGCGTCTGGCTCCCCCCAGTCGTTGACGGGCGCGTCGGGCGGCGGGAATTCCTGGTAGAAGTATTCCGTCATGGCGGGCGCGCCTTCGCCCAGCACGTTGTTGAGGAAGGTGTCCAGCACCCCCTCGGACTTGCGGGTGCCGGTTGCCGGGTCGATTTTGACCGAAATGATGCCGGCCGGCATGTCCCAACCGCGTTGCGGCGTGCCCTTGAGCGCGGTGCCCATGAAATTCATCCAGATCGGCAGGGCCGACTGCGATCCGGTTTCCCGGCGTCCCATCGAGCGCGGCTGATCGAAGCCCATCCAGGCGATCGCCACCAGGTCGGGGTTGTAACCCGCGAACCAGGTGTCGCGCGCATCGTTGGTGGTGCCGGTCTTGCCGGCGATGTCCTTGCGGCCGAGCTGGCCGGCCCGGGCAGCGGTGCCGCTGCGCGTCACGTCCTGCATCATATTGGTCATCAGCCAGGCGTTGCGCGGGTCGATCACCCGCGGCGCGTTGCTGCCCGCCTGCTGCGGGCTGGCCTGCATCAGCAGACGGCCATCCTTGTCGTAGACCTTGTCGATCAGATAGGGATTGACGCTGTAGCCGCCATTGGCAAACACGCCGTAGGCTGCGGCCATCTGCAGCGGGGTGACGCTGCCGGCGCCCAGCGCCATCGTGAGGTAGGGTGGGTGACGCGCCGGGTCGAAGCCGAAGCGACGGATATAGTCGCGTGCGTAGTACGGGCCGATGCCCTGCAGGATGCGCACCGACACCAGGTTGAGCGATTTGGTCAGCGCACTGCGCAGGCGCACCGGGCCGCTGGTGCTGCCGTCGTAGTTCTTGGGCTCCCAGAGGGTGCCGCCGGTTTCTTCTGCACTGATCGACAGCGGTGCGTCGTTGATCAATGTGGCCGGGGTGTAGCCTTTTTCCAGCGCGGCGGAATAGATGAAAGGCTTGAAGCTCGACCCCGGCTGCCGCCAGGCCTGCGTCACCCGGTTGAATTTGTTGCGATTGAAATCGAACCCGCCGACCAGCGCGGTGATGGCGCCGTCTTTAGAATTCAGCGCGACCAGCGCGGCCTCCACCTCGGGCAGCTGCGTCAAGCGCCATGCGGCCCCCACCGCCTGCACCCGCACCACGGCGCCAGGTTCGAGTTGCCGCCCCTTCTTGCCGGTGGTCCAGCCCGCCACCCAGCGTAGCGAGGCGTCGGCGATGTCCGCGGTCTTGCCGTCCTGTAGCCGAACCTGGATCAGCTTGGGTGTCACGCTGGTCACGACGGCTGGCTGCATGCCGCTGACCGGGCGCAGGTCTTCCAGCGCGTCGGCGATCGCCGTCTCGCGCTGGGCCTTGTCTGCGGGCAGCGTGGTCTGTGCTTCCGGCCCGCGGTAGCCATAGCGCCGGTCGTAGTCGGCGATGCCTTGCCAGACTGCGCGGTTGGCGGCGAGCTGCGCGCTGCGCTGCAGCGTGGTGACGGCCTTGAAGCCGGAACTGTAGATGGCTTCGCCGTATTTCTCGAACAGCGTCTGGCGCACCATTTCGGCGGCATGGTCGGCTGCGACCTCGGCTTGCGGACGCGTCTGGCGGATCACCAGTTTCTGTTTGACCGCGGCGGACCAGGTCGGCTGGTCGATGAATCGGAGCGTGCGCATGCGGCCCAGCACATATTCCTGACGCGCCTTGGCACGCGGGAAGTTGACCACCGGGTTGTAGCGCGAGGGCGCCTTGGGCAGGCCCGCCAGCATGGCGAACTCGGCCAGCGACAAGGCCTTCATCGGCTTGCCGAAGTAAGTGCGCGCTGCCGCCTCGAAGCCGTAGGCACGCTGGCCGAGATAAATCTGGTTGATATAGAGCTCGAGGATCTTGTCCTTCGACAGGTTGTGTTCGATTTTCATCGCCAGCATGGCTTCGGACAGCTTGCGGGTGAAGGTCTTTTCGTTCGACAGGAAAAAATTGCGCGCCACCTGCATGGTGATGGTGGAGGCGCCTTCCTTGGCGCCGCCGGATAGCAGGTTGGAGCCTGCCGCGCGCAGCACGCCGAGGGTATCGACGCCGCCGTGGGTATAGAAGCGCTCGTCCTCGGCGGCGATGATGGCCTGTTTCATGTAGTCCGGCACCTGCTCGATGGCGATGAAGGCGCGGCGCTCCTCGCCGAACTCGCCGATCAGCGCCCCGTCGGCGGTGTAAACCCGCAACGGCAGCTTGGGCTTGTAATCGGTGAGTGCCTCAAGCGGCGGCAGGTTGGGGTAAATCAGCGCGGCCGCCAGCCCGGCCAGCGCCGTACTGACCACGCCGAGGCTGACGATCAGCGCCAGCGCGTAGTGCCACCATTTGGAAAACATCCCGTTCCTTAATTCGAAAGTGTGCCTAAAGTTTCCGACGATTATAGGCGTTAGTGGTGTTGGAAATTGGACACATGTGTTCAACTCTTGCGGTGTGGTGAGAAAAAAACTGTTAAAAACCGTGTGTTGTTGCTAGCATCTAAAAAAGATAACAACAAAAAGCGCCAACTCACAGAAGCGTAAAGGAAAACTCTTGCACCTGAATATTAATCTGGACTGGCTGTCTGCCAAAGGCCTGCCCATCCTGGGGCTCGATATCAGCACGACCGCGGTCAAGCTGGTGGAGCTGTCCGATGCCGGCAAGGGCATGCTGAGGGTGGAGCGCTATGTGATTGAGCCCTTGCCCAAGGATGCGGTGACGGACGGCAACATCGCCAATCTCGATCAGGTCGCCGACACCTTGCGCACCGCATGGAAGAACATGAACACGCGGACGCGGAACGTGGCGCTGGCGCTGCCGTCCTCGGCGGTCATCACCAAAAAGATTCTGGCGCCGGCCAGCCTCAGCGGTCTCGACCTGGAAAACCAGGTGGAGGCCGAGGCCAATCAGGTTATTCCCTTCTCGCTGGACGAGGTGAACCTGGATTTTCAGGTGCTCGGCGAATCGCCTGCCAGCCCGGACGATGTGCAGATCCTGCTCGCCGCCGCCCGCAAGGAAAAGGTCGAGGACCGCGTCGCCGCCGTGGAGGCTGCCGGGCTCAAGGCGCTGGTGATGGATGTCGAATCCTTTGCCACCCAGACCGCCTACGAGCAGATCGCGCATCAATTGCCCAACAGCGGCGAGGGCCAGACCGTGGCGATCATCGACGTGGGCGCGCAGAACATGCACATCAACATCCTCAATAACAACGAGTCGGTTTATCTGCGCGAACACGGTTTCGGCGGCAACCAGCTCAACAATGAAATCTCGCGCCGCTACGGCATGACCAGCGAAGAGGCTGAAAATGCCAAGCGCCGTGGCACGCTGCCGGAAAGCTACGACGTCGAGGTGTTGCAGCCCTACAGCGAGACGCTGGCGATGGAAATCGGCCGCGCCCTGCAACTGTTCACCACCTCCACCCAGTACCGCAAGGTCGACCAGATCCTGCTTGCTGGTGGGGGCGCCATGATTCCGGGCATCGACGAGGTCGTCGCCCAGCGCACCGGCACGCCGGCCATGGTCGTCAACCCGTTTGCCAGCATGGCAGTCGGTTCCAAGATCCGGCCGCAGGCGTTGACCGCCGACGCGCCTTCCCTGTTTGTCGCCTGCGGCCTTGCCATGCGGAGGTTTGACCCCCAATGATCCGCATTAACCTGCTCCCCCACCGTGAACTGGCGCGTGCCGCGCGCCGTCGCCAGTTCAATATTCTGCTCGGCATTGCTGTCGTCGCCGGCGTGGTTGCGGTCGTGATCGGGCACAGCCTGATCGCGGCGCAACAGTCTGCACAGCAGGCACGCAATGCCTTCCTCGAACAGGAAATTGCCCGCCTCGACAGCCAGATCGTCGAAATCAAGAAAATCCGCGAGCAAACCCAGGCACTGCTGGAACGCAAGCAGGTCGTCGAGACGCTGCAATCCAACCGGACCGAAGTCGTACATCTGTTCGACCAGATGATCCGTCTGCTGCCCGAGGGACTGTATCTCAAGTCGTTCAAGCAGGACGGCCGGGTGATCACCCTCACCGGCTACACCCAGTCCAGCGCGCGCGTCTCCACGCTGATGCGCAATCTGGAGAGTTCGCCCTGGTTTGAATCGGCCGGACTGGTCGAGATCAAGGCGGTCACGGTGAACAATCTGCGTGCCAACGAATTCGTGCTGACGGTCAGGCAGATCCAGCAGCAAACGGATGACGCGAACAAGGAAGGGGGCAAGGCATGACCCTTGACGAACTCAACAAGCTCGATCTGAAAACGCTGGCCGACTGGCCGTTGCCGACCAAGCTGGCGGCGCTGGTTGTGCTTTTCGTGGCGATCGTGGCGGCAGGCTGGTGGTTCGACTGGCGTGGCGGCATGGAGGCCCTGGACGCATCCAAGCAGAAGGAAACCGAGTTGCGCAGCGTATTTGCGACCAAGAAGAATCAGGCCGTCAATCTGGAAGCGTATACCAAGCAGCTGGCCGACATCGAACAGGCCTTCGGCGCGCTCCTGAAGCAACTGCCCAACAAGCAGGAAATGGATGCGCTGATCACCGACGTCAACCAGGCCGGTCTGGGACGCGGTCTGCAGTTTGATCTGTTCAAGCCGGATGCCGAAACCGTGACCGAGTTCTATGCCGAGACGCCCATCACCGTCAAGGTCACCGGCGGTTATCACGACATCGCCGCCTTCGTCAGCGACGTCTCCAAGCTGTCGCGCATCGTGACCCTGCAGAATATCTCCCTGGCACCGGCCAAGGAAGGTGTGCTCAATATGGATGCGGTCGTCAAAACCTACCGTTACCTGGACGACGAGGAAGTCATCGCCCGCAAGCAGCAATCCAAGGAGCAGCCAAAATGAAGCGACTGCCCACTTTAGTTCTCGTATTCGGGCTGGCGGGTTGCGGCGGCGGCAACATGCAGGACCTGCAAACCTTCGTCGCCGAGACCGGCAAGGACATGCAAGGCAAGATCGAGCCGCTGCCGGAAGTCAAGGTGTACGAACCGTTTACCTACAACGCCTTTGACCTGCCCGACCCGTTCAAGCCGAGAAAACTCTCGACCGGAGGCGGCGGCGGTATGCAGCCGGACTTCAATCGTCCGAAAGAGCCGCTGGAGTCGTTCTCCCTGGAGACCTTGAAAATGGTCGGCATGCTGTCCAAACAAGGTGTGATCCATGCCGTGATCAAAACGCCGGACAACGCGATCTACCACGTTAAAAAGGGCAACTATGCAGGCCAGAATTTTGGCCTCATCACGCAGATCACCGACAGTGAAGTGACGCTGCGCGAGATTGTCCAGGATAGCGCCGGAGACTGGTCCGAGCGCACCAGCGCCCTGATTCTGCAGGAATGATTCGTAGCACTGAATTTTAAAGAGGCTGACATGAACGCATTGCCCAAAATCACAGTTCGTAGCATTGCCCGGGACATGACCCGTTACCTGTTTGGAGCCACGCTCCTGACCGGGCTGATGCTGTCTTATTCAGTGCGCGCCGCCGACGTGCCGCCGACCGCAAACGCGGTGCAGCAGGTCGAAACGACGACGCTGCCGGGCGGCAAGGTGGTCGTCCGCGTCACGCTCAAGAATGCGCTGACCGCCACCCCTGCCGGCTTTAGCGTCGGCAACCCGCCGCGAATCGCCCTCGACCTGCCGAACACCGGCAATGCGCTGGGGCGCAATACGGTCGAATCCAACCTGGGCCCGCTGTCGAGCGTGAACGTGGTGCAGGCGGGCACACGCACGCGTCTGGTCCTGAACCTGAACAAGTCGGTCGAGTACGACACCACCCTTGACGGCAAACAATTACTGATCGCACTGGGCGATGTCGGCGCAGGCACTGCACCGGTCAATGCCAGCCCGCGCTTTGCCGAGGCAACGCCCGGCGCTGCGCGCCACAGCATCCGCGATGTCGACTTCCGGCGTGGCGCGACGGGCGAAGGACGCATCGTGACGACGCTTTCCGACGCGCAGGCAGGCATCAATATTCGCCAGCAGGCCGATGGCGTGGTCGTCGATTTCATCGGCACCGAGTTGCCCAGAGCCTTGCAGCGTCGCCTCGACGTGGCCGACTTCGGCACCCCGGTGCAGTTTATCGAGACCTACACGCTCGGCGACAACACCCGCATGGTGATCCAGCCCAAGGGCGGCTGGGAATACGCGGCCTATCAGACTGACAACAGCTTTATCGTTGAAGTGAAGCAGAGCGATGACGCGCAGAAGAAAACCGCAGACGGTCGGGTGAAATATGTGGGCGAGAAACTCTCGCTCAATTTCCAGAACGTCGAGGTGCGCTCGGTGCTGCAGGTCATCGCCGATTTCACCGGCCTCAATATCGTTGCAAGCGATACCGTGACCGGCAATCTGACCTTGCGCCTGAAAGACGTGCCGTGGGATCAGGCACTCGATCTCATCATGCAAACCCGTGGGCTCGACAAGCGCCAGAACGGCAATGTGATCTGGATTGCGCCCAAGGACGAATTGCTAACCAAGGAGAAGCTCGAGTTCGAAGCCAAGTCGGCCGTGGCGGATCTGGAGCCGCTGGTCACCGAGTACATTCAACTGAACTACATGCGGGCAGATGAAGCGCAGACCATGCTGTATGGTTTCGCGGCCGGTGCCTTCCTTGCTTCTGCCGGCAACAATTCGGTGAACTGTTCGGCCCAGGCACAGGGCCTGGGCGGTGCTGCAGCGGCCCAGGCTTCGCAGACAGGTGAGGGAAAGGATGACCAGAAAGTACTGACCAAGCGGGGCCGTGCAACGTATGAATTGAAAACCAACACATTGATCATCACGGATACGGTGCGCAAGATCCAGGAAGTGCGTGAATTGCTCGCACGTCTCGACGTCCCTGCGCGCCAGGTCATGATCGAAGCACGGGTTGTGATTGCGGACAGCAACTGGAGTCGTGAACTGGGTGTGCGTCTTGGCACCCGGTTGTTCAAGAACACCGGGAGGGACACAATCGGTGTCGGGGGCACACTGAACGAATCCGCCGCCATCGCCGCGGGCGGGTCCCCGACAGTCACGCCGCAGGTCGATTTGGGCGTGTTCAATTCAGTGGGTCAGATTGCTATGTCTTTGCTGAACCCCGCCAATGGAAATCTGCTCAGTCTGGAATTGAGTGCACTGGAAGCGGACAACCGGGGCAAAATTCTATCCAACCCCCGGGTGATGACTACGAATCAGAAGCCAGCCGTTATTCTGAACGGTACCCAGATTCCGTTCATCACACCAGGAACTGCCAACAGCCCTGCTACAGTGACATTCAAGGACGCGTTCCTCTGCTTGTTGGTCGATCCGCAAATCCTGAACAATGATTCGTTGATCATGACGGTTGAGGTGCAGAAGGATGCAGTCGACACATCCAGCACTGCAGTCGGCGTTGGCGCAAACATCACGGCACCAGCGATCGCGACGCGGCGTATCAAAACCCAGGTGCGCGTGAATAACGGAGAGACCCTGGTTTTGGGCGGCATCTTCGATCAAACGGAATTGAATAACATCGACAAGGTACCGTTCCTGGGGGATGTGCCGTTCCTCGGCAATCTGTTCAAGCGTACATCCAAGCAGGACAGAAAAACCGAGTTGATCATCTTCCTGACGCCGCGCATCCTCGATGAGCGCCTGACGCTGCGCTGATCGCGGCAGATCGTGAAAAGCGCGGGCGTGTCCCGCGCTTTTTTTCGTCTGCCGCTTGCCGCGCTCGGCCGGCTTCCCTCCATTAGAATGGCGCCATGAGCAAGCGCGACAATCTTTACCTCGTCGGCCTGATGGGCGCCGGCAAGACCACGGTGGGCCGGCTTCTGGCCCGGCACTATGGGTGCACGTTCCATGATTCGGATCATGAGATCGAGGCGCGTACCGGGGTCAAGATTCCGGTCATCTTCGAAATCGAGGGCGAAGCGGGATTCCGCCGCCGCGAGGAGGCGGCGATTGCCGAGCTGACGGCATTGCCCGGCATCGTGCTGGCCACCGGCGGGGGGGTGGTGCTGTCGGCGACCAACCGCGAACGCCTTAAACAAAGCGGCATGGTCATTTATTTGCGCGGGTCGCCCGAACACCTGTATGAGCGCACGCGGCATGACCGCAATCGCCCCTTGCTGCAAACCGACAACCCGCTCGACACCTTGCGCGAACTGTATCGCCAGCGCGATCCGCTGTATCGCGAGATTGCCGACATTGTGGTGGACACCGGGCGGCAGAGCGTATCCGGCATGACGCGCGTGCTGTGCGGCAAACTGGATCTGTTGCGCAGCGGACTGCCCGCGACCGGTACGGAGTGAGCATGCTGCGTCTGGCCTGCGCAGGAATGCTGTGCGTGCTGGCCGGCGGTGTCGCGGCGGCGGACTATCGGGCGGGGACGGACGACTATCGCGAGCACCTGCGCCGCCTGCAGCCCGGCGATCGGCTGCTGCTGGCGCCGGGCGATTATCTGCAGGGCTTGCCGCTGCACCATCTTTCCGGGCAGGCCGGCGAGCCGATCGTGATCGAGGCGGCTAACTCTGCCGCACTGCCCCGCTTCATCGCGCGGCCGCGCGCCAATACCCTCAGCCTGGTCAATGTCCGTCATCTGGTGGTGCGGCATCTGGAGCTCGATGGCCGCAACCTGCCGGTCGATGCGGTCAAGGCCGAAGGCCACAGCCGCTATGCCGACTTCATCACGCTGGAACATCTGTACATTCATGACCATGCCGCGTCGCAGCAGAACGTGGGCATTTCCACCAAGTGCCCGGCGTATGGCTGGGTGGTCCGCAACAACCGCATCGAGCGCGTCGGCACCGGCATGTATTTCGGCGATTCGGACGGCAGCGATCCCTTCATCGGCGGCCTCATCGAGGGCAATCATGTCAGCGCGACGCTGGGCTATAACCTGCAGATCAAGCACCAGACAGGCCGTACCTCGGAATATGCTGACCGCCACGACACGCTGATCCGCCACAATGTGTTCTCCAAGCAGAACGCCGTGCCCGGTCCGCTGGCGCGCCCCAATGTCCTGCTCGGCCATGTCCCGCTGTCGGGCCCGGGCAGCGAGGATCGCTATCTGGTCTACGGCAACCTGTTTCAGCACAATCCCAGCGAGGCGCTGCTGCAGGCAGAGGGGCGGGTGGCGGTGTACGACAATGTGTTCATCAACGGTGGCGGCGATGCAATCCGCATCCAGCCGCACAACGACGTGCCGCGCGAGATGATGATCTTCTCCAATACGGTGCTGGCATCGGGCGCGGGCATCCAGGTGCGGCAGCGCGAGGACACAGCGTATCGCCAGCGCGTGGTCCTGAATGTGGTTGCCGCCGCCACGCCCGTCGTGGGCGGCGAGGCGGCCCACAATCTTTTCCTGTCTTATCAGCCCGATTTGTTGGAAATTGCCCCGGCCAGACTGACGCAGCACCTGCTGACGCGCAGCAAGGCGACGCCGCCCGCACCGGCGCCGCTGCTGCACGAACTGGCGGCCTATCCCGATTGGCAGCGCACCCCGCGTCCCGGCGCTTCCCTGTCCTCCACTTTGCTGCCCGCGCTGGACGCGGCAACCCCCTGATGGGCGCCGGCGACACCGCCTCCCGGCGGCTGTTATGGTCGGCTGCGCTGCTCTATACGGCGTTTGTCGTCTACGGTAGCCTGGTGCCGCTGGAATACCGCGCCATCCCATGGGATGAAGCGGTGGCGCGTTTCAGTGCGATTCCGTTTCTGCGACTGGGCATCGGTTCGCGCGCTGACTGGGTGGCCAACCTGCTGCTGTTCATTCCGCTGACCTTCCTGTGGATGGGCGCCCTCACCGCCGGTGCGGGCCGTGCGGGCAGAGTGCTGATCACTCTGCTGCTGATCCCCGCGGCCGCTGCACTGAGTGTCGGCATCGAATTCACCCAGCTGTTCTTTCCGCAGCGCACCGTGTCCCAGAACGACATCTTTGCCGAAACCCTAGGCGGCATCCTCGGCGTGCTGGTCTGGTGGGGGGCGGGCGGACGGTTTCTCGAATGGCTGCATTCCTGGCAGCAGACACATGCCCGCGCCGCCCTCGCCGAGCGGCTGGCCTGGGTGTATCTCGCCGCCGTGCTGGTCTACAACGTGTTGCCGCTCGATCTCACGATCAGCCTGGTCGAGATTTTTCATCAGTGGCGCGACGGCAAGGTCAACCTGATTCCCTTCGGCAGCCTGCCGGCCGATGCGGCTGAGGCGCTGTACGGAATCGCCACCGACGCGCTGATCTGGGTGCCGCTGGCCCTGATGTGGCGACTCGACGGCACGCGCAGCGCCTGGCGCGTGTGGGGCATGACATTCGCTGCCGCCGCCGTGCTGGAGGTCCTGCAGTTGTTCGTCTATTCGCGGGTCAGCGACGTCACCGACCTGATCACTGCCGCTGCCGGGGCGGCGCTGGGCGTATGGGCAGGTGGCCGCCTGGCTGCGCGCGTGGCCCCGGTGAGCACGCTGCCGGCGTGGTCGGCCTGGCTGCCGTTTGCGCTGGCGGCAGCCTGGGTGCTGCTGCTGGGCGTGGTGTTCTGGTTCCCTTTTGATTTCCAGACGGACGGCGCCTTCATCAAAAGCCGACTCGACTTCGTGCAGCGGGTGCCGTTCGAGGTGTATTACTTCGGCACGGAATTTCGCGCCATCACCGAAGTGCTGCGCAAGACGCTTTTCTTCGCGCCGCTCGGCGGCCTGCTGGCGTGGGGCGTGGTGCGTCAGCCGTGGCGCTGGCGCGGCCCGCTGTTCGCGCTGGCGATGCTGGTGCTGGCAGGACTGCCCGCCGTGATCGAAGGCGGGCAGTTGATGCTGGCGCACAAGATCGTCGACCTCACCGACTGGCTGCTGGCCTGGCTGGGCGGCTTGGCGGGCTATGCCGTGGTGCGGCATCTGCTGCGCGCACCGCGCCATACACCGGTAAGCCCCGTGAACACGGCGGGCAAGGATGAAGGCACGGTAGCCGTTGTCGCATATGCCGGGCCCCTTTCTCGCTGGCACCTGCCGCTGATGCTGGGCGGCATGAGTCTGCTGTTCTGGATGGCGTCGCAAGCCGCGTTCGTGCCGTACAACGTGCGTGAGCTGTTCCGGCCCGATGCGGCCTGGCTGTCGGCGCTGCTGCTTGCGCTGGCGTGCATCTGGCTGGCCGTGTGGCCAGTGTGGCTGGCGCGCCGCCGGATCTCCGGCCGTATCCGGCTGCTTCAGTTGCCGCTGGGGCTGCTGGCCTATGGCGCGCTGGCTTTTCTGCTGTTGCGCGGCGCCGTGCCGGAGGAAAGCCTGTTCGATCTGGTGGGGAGCCCGGTCCTCGACGGGCCGCGCTGGCTGGAACTCGGGCTACGCTGGATCGCGCTGGCCGCCATCCCCGGCACGCTGCTGTACCTCGCCGCGCAAACCGTCCGCCGCTGGCGCGGGCGGCGACTCGGTGCCCTGCATTTCTGGGCTGCGCTGCCGCCGCTGGTGCTGGCGTATTGGGGGGTGGTGGCGCAGGCCGCGACCGACAACCTGACCGAACTCATCGCCACGCCGCAACCGCTGGCGTTTGCGTTGCTGTGTGCCGGCTTGTATGTGGTATTCGTTGCGGCCGCATTGCTGGCTTCGCCTGCCGGTACGGCGCAGCGCGCTGCACGATGGGCCGGCGTGGCGCTGTCGCTGCCGCTCGCGGCCGTATGTTTCCACTTCGGCCTGGCCGGCGAAATCGACAAGTACGGCCAGCAGTTTTCGGCCCTGCAGTTCCTGCTGAGCAGCGATCGCCAGCATTACGCATCGCTGCCCGTCATCTGGCTGCGTTACGCGGTGCTGCATGGGCTTGTCATCGCAGCACTTGCCTCCCTACAATGGCCGCACTTCCGCGCCGCTCAACGACATTCTGCCCATGCCTCTCATTGATGTTTTCAACGGCGACGCCGATGGCCTCTGCGCGTTGCACCAACTGCGTCTGGCCGACCCCGCCGAGTCCGAACTGGTCACCGGGCCCAAGCGCGACATCAGCCTGCTGAAGCGGGTCAAGGCGCAATCAGGCGACCGCGTAACCGTGCTGGATATCGCCCTGTCAAAGAATCGCGACGCGCTCGACCGCTTGCTGGCCGCCGGCGTGCAGGTGCGTTACTTCGATCATCACCAGCCGGGCGACATTCCGGCGCATCCGAATTTCGAAGCGCATATCGACACCGATGCCAACGTCTGCACCAGTCTGCTGGTGGACCGGCATCTGCAGGGCCGGCATCTGGCGTGGGCGGTCACCGCAGCGTTCGGTGACAACCTGGCCGATGCCGCGCGCGCCGCAGCTGCGCCGCTTGGTTTGTCCGCTGACCAGCTTTCGCAATTGCAGTCGCTGGGCGAATGTCTCAACTACAACGGTTATGGCGACACGCTCGATGATCTGTTTTTCGATCCGGCCGAGCTCTATCGCCTGATGCGCCCGTTTGCCGATCCCTTCGCCTTCATCGCCGAGTCGCCGGCCTATCAAACGCTGAACGCCGGCTATCAGGAAGACATGGCGCGTGCCGTGGCCGTCAGCGCGATGGACGCGCGTCCCTCCGGGCGCGTTTTCATGCTGCCGGCCGAAAAATGGGCGCGACGGATTTCCGGCGTGTTCGGCAATCAGCTGGCAGTCGAATCGCCTGCGCAGGCCCATGCGGTGCTCACCGCCAAGCCAGAGGGCGGCTATGTCGTCAGTGTGCGTGCGCCGCTGAATGCCAAGTCCGGTGCCGACGTGCTGTGCAGCCAGTTCGACACCGGCGGCGGGCGCAAGGCCGCCGCCGGCATCAATCACCTGCCCGAATCCGAGCTTGGCCGATTTATTGCTAGCTTCTTCGACATTTATAAATAGTCTTGCGGTCTTTCCCGGAGCTGAATGTGAATCAACCCATCGCGCCCTACGGCGGCACCCTGGTCAGCCTGATCGATCCCGCACGCGGCGATGCGCTCAGACAGGAAGCCCTGAGTCTGCCCTCGCTCGACCTCGACTGGCAGCAGCAGTGCGAACTCGAGATGCTGATGTCCGGCGCCTATTCGCCGCTGACCGGTTTCATGACGCAAGCCCAATGCGCGCGCGTCGACGCCGAGCGACAACTCGACGACGGCACATTCTGGCCGCTGCCGATTACGCTTTCCAGCCCGCAAAAAATCGCCGCCGAACTGAAGCCCGGGGATCGCGTTGCATTGCGCGACGGCGAGGGCTTCATGCTGGCCGTGCTCAGCGTCAGCGATGTCTGGCAGGCCGGCGCACGCTGGCATCTTGGCGGCGCGATCGAAGGCGCCGCGCTGCCACCCCATCCCGATTTCGCCAGCCTGCGCGCCACGCCGGCCGAATTGCGTGCGCTGTTCGCGCGCCGTGGCTGGGGCCGCGTGGTGGCCTGGCAGGCCCGCCAGCCAATGCATCGCGCGCAGTTCGAGTTTTGCCTGAAAAGCGCGATCGAGAACGAGGCCAACCTGTTGCTGCATCCGCAGGTGGGCGGGGATATCACCGATGCGCCTGCGTATTTCGGACTGGTGCGCAGCTTCCTCGCCGTCCGCGACCGTTTTCCGTCTGCCAGCACCCAGCTGTCGCTGCTGCCGTCGCCGCCGCGCGAAGCCAGCGCGCTTGCCCTGCTGCTGCGTGCCATCGTCGCGCGCAATTACGGCTGCAGTCTGCTGATCGCCGGCGGCGAACATCTGTCGGACGGCACCTGCCGCCGCGGTGAAGACCTCACCCAGCCCCATGCCGACCTGCCCATTGCCGAGTGGGCTGACAAGATTGGTGTGCAACTGATTGCCTACCCGCGCATGGTGTATGTGGAGGATCGCGCCGAACATCTGCCTGAATTCGACGCGCCTGCCGGCGCGCGCCTGCTGACGCTCAGCGGCGAGGAATTCCATCGCCGCATGCGTGCCGGCCTGAAAATCCCCGACTGGTACAGTTTTCCCGAAGTGCTCGCCGAGCTGCATCGGCAGAGTCCGCCGCGCGAACGCCAGGGCTTCACCGTGTTTTTTACCGGCCTGTCGGGCTCCGGCAAGTCGACGCTGGCGCGCGCGCTGACCGCGCGCTTGATGGAAATGGGCGGTCGCTCCGTTACCCTGCTCGACGGCGACATCGTGCGCCGCCACCTGTCATCCGAACTTGGTTTCTCCAAGGCGCATCGCGACGTCAATGTGCGCCGCATCGGTTTTGTTGCGTCCGAAATCACCAAAAACCGCGGCATCGCCATCTGTGCGCCGATCGCGCCGTATCGGCAGACGCGCCGCGACGTACGCGCCATGATCGAAGCCGTGGGTGGTTTCGTTGAAATCCATGTCGCCACGCCGATCGAAACCTGTGAATCGCGCGACCGCAAGGGACTCTATGCCAAGGCGCGCGCCGGCCTGATCCCGGAATTCACCGGCGTATCCGATCCCTATGAAATACCCGAGAAGCCGGAGCTGGCGATCGACACCACCGACCTGGGCATTGACGAGGCTGTGCAGCAACTTCTGCTCAAACTCGAACACGAGGGTTACCTGCGCTGATCAGCGCCCGGGCATGCGCGGGTCGGCTCAGTTCAGGAGCGCGCGTGCCTTCTTGCGCAAAGGTTCCGGCAGACCGGCGGCCAGCGCGCTTTGCAGATGCTGTTTCCCCTGTTCGGCCTTGCCTGCTTTCAGCAAGGCTGCCCCCAGGTGGTAGCGCACAGTCGGATCGCTTGGCAGGCCGCGGGCAGCCTGCTCCAGCAGGGGCAGGCCTTTCGCGACCTCATTGCTCAGCACCAGTATCCAGCCATAGGTATCCTGTACGGTCGGGTGGTTTTGATCGATCTGATACGCCTTCTCAGCGTACTTCCTGGCGCTGGCCAGGTCGTTGCTGTCCGCAAGGTTGACGGCGATATTGTTCAGCGCCGGCACATAGTTCGGATAGGCGGCGAGCAGGTTCAGGTATAGCGGGTTGGCGTCCTTCCCGCGCCCCATCGCGTCGTAAATGCTGGCGAGCTCGTATTGCAGGACCGCGTTGCCAGGGTTGGTAACCAGGCCTTGCCTGAGCGCCGCCTCGGCTTTGGACAGGTCTTTCCGGCCCACGTAGACGCCCGCCAGGTTGATCCAGGCGTTGGCCAGGCTGCTGTCGAGGGTGACGGCTTTTCTCAGGTGTGCCTCAGCCTGGGGCAGGGCGTTGCGGCTCCGCTCGATCTGGCCGAGCAGCGCATAGGCCTGTGCGTAATCGGGATATTTTGCGACCAGCTGTTTGAGCTGGGCCTGGGCCTGGGCGATGTCGCCCGTCTGCACCCGGACTTCGGCAAGGAGATAGGCGATTTGCGGGATATCCGGATGCTTTCTGGCATGGGTTTCCAGCATGCTTGCTGCGGCAGCGGCTTTTCCGCTGGAAATCTGAAGCGAGGCCAGTGCGGTCAGCACACCGGACAGATCGTCCTTTTCAACCTGTGCGGCAAGTCCCTCGAGCTCCTTGATCGCCAGCGGGGCATTCCCACCGACGGCATGACTGCGGGCGATCAGCAAGCGGCCACGGCCGGTGAAGACGGGATGGGATTTGACCAGGGCCTGCAACTGTCCACGCGCAGCGGCGGGATTTGAATCAAGCTGGGCATACGCTTTAAGCAAGCGTAATTCCGGGTTCTCCGGCTTGACCTCCTTCTCCAGGCTGCGGATCAAGGGCGCAGCGTCGGCGCCGCGCTGGAGTTCGAGGTAAGCGAATGCGAGCTGGAAACGCGCGACCTGTCCGATCTCGCCCGTGCCGGGCTTGGTCGCATAGGGTGCAAGGAGCCGGACCGTCTGCTCGTGCCTGCCCAGCGCGCTGTATATACGTCCCAGCGCGACGTGAATTTCAGTCAATTCGGAAGCGGGCAAATCGCCGCCATTGAGGGCGGCGACGTAATGAGAACCGGCGCCATTCAGATTGCCGCGTCCCTCCTCCAGCCAGCCGAGATAACGCCGGGCCAGGGGCTCGCCCGGGCGCAAGGCAATGGCCTTGCTCAGCGCATTCTCGCCTTCCTTTTTCTTGTCCTGCAGGAGCAGGGAGACGCCCAGCTTGGCGAGCACGGCGGGATTGTTCGGGTTCAACGCAAGTGCGCGCTCGAAAGAAACAACCGCGACCTGATAGTTTTTCTCCGCCATCAGGATCATGCCGGCCAGTTCCGGGCCGCGCGGGTCGTTGGGAGACTGCTTGAGGAATTGGGCGAGCCGGACCTTGGCCTGCTGCGATTCACCCCGGTTCAGCAATTCCACTGCTTCCTTGAGAATGGCCGAGTCTTTCCATTGAATCGCTGACAGGCCCAGACCGGCTTGCGGCGCCTGGCT
>CAZUVC010000005.1:62392-100030 GCA_964623745.1 uncultured Thiobacillus sp.
TGGGGATGAGCGGTATGGCAAGTGCTGCAGGCGACGCCGCCCACAGCAGGCTCGTGATCAGGCAAGAGAAAAGGGCGCGTGACACAGGCTCTCCTTGAGATTGTCGGTAAGCATTCGCGGCCGGGGAGGCGGCAGATCGGTGGGCTTTCCCGGGCCGGGACGGTCAGGCGGAAGCGTGCGCGTGTTCCACTTCGTAGCCCGCTTCCGCAATGACCGGCTGCAACAGCGCCAGTGTTTCCGCATCGATGAAGTCCAGGTAATGACGATACCGCTTTAGGGAAGTCTGGTACAGGGCGCGCGCGACCTGGGCATAGCTTGCCGTGCGCGCAATGCGCTCGCTCTGCTGGAAGTCCAGACACGTGGGGTCCCAGGGCAGATCGAGGAAGGCCAGTGCCTGCCGGAGCACGGGTTCGGGATCCGTCACCAGATCCTCGTAGCGAACGCGCAGGCAATGCGTTCCCGGAAGTTTCCGCAGGGTGTCCGCGTGCTGCCACGATTGCGCAAACAGGTGAGCGGCATCGGCAAGTCGTATCGACCACGCGTTGCCGAACAGGAAGGGGGTGAAATAAGCCGACAACACGGCGTCGAGCGGGTGGCGCTGGATGTGGATGATCCGGGCTTCCGGAAACAGCAGGCGAATCATGCCGATGCGCATCAGGTTCAGCGGCAGCTTGTTGCTCGCGTAATGCGCCGCCGGCGCATCGCGGGCGTGGCCGCGCAGCTGGGCCATATAGTCGGTCCGCAAGGCCGTCAGCCGTGCGTCACGATCGCGCGTGCTCAGCTGGGCCAGGGTATTGAAATAGTCCGCCGTATCGGTCGCGTACTCGATCGAGGTTTCCAGTTCGCCGCAGGGCACGATCAGCGGGTGACGCCCCAGCATCTGCTCCAGCAGCGTGGTGCCCGAGCGCGGAAAGCCCACGATGAACAGCGGAACCGGCGCGCCGGGTTCCGCTTTGAGTGCCCAGTCCGCCACCCGCTCCGGTGTCAGAATGGCACGCTCGCCCACCAGTGCTTTTTCGGTCGCTTGCCGGTCGTACGCTTGAACGCGGGTTGCGGCCAGCAGCACCTTGCTTTCGGCATAAGCGTCAAAGGCCTCACGGTAACGGCCCATCGCGTCCAGAATCTGGCCACGTTCTGCCCAGTAGGCGATGGCGGCGCGCGGCATGCCGGTACGGAGATCGGCGGCGCTGAGCGCGGCGAGCGCTTCTTCAGCCTGTCCATATCTGCGCAATACACGCGCCAGCGCGATGGCGGCGGTCACGTTGTGCGGCTCAAGCGCCAGCGCCATGCGTGCGGACGCCTCGGCTGCGCCCAGCTGATTGTCGACCTCCTGCATGGTCGCCAGGCTGGCGCGAAATTCCGCGACAGTCGGCGCCGCCTCGGCGCCGCGCTGGAAAAATTCGATCGCTTCGCCGATACGCTGGCTGAGGTAGAACACCTGGCCCAGATTGTGACAGGCTGCGAGATTGTCCGGATCGCTTGCCAGCGTCTGCCGATAATGCTGCTCCGCCTGCGCGAAATCACGCAGTTCAAAATGGCAGCTGGCCAGATTGGTGCGCGCGGGCAAAAAATCCGGTTTCAGCGCCAGCGACTGTTCGAACGCCGCCGCTGCTTCGGAAAACCGACCCAGCGCAGCGAGCGCGCAGCCATAGTGGTAAAAAGCCGCGGCGTCTTGCAGCCCCAGTGCGATGGCCGTGTGCATTGCCGCGACCGCTTCGGCGTGGCGTCCCCCCTGAAGCGCGGCATACCCCGACAGGAAAAGAGCGGTGGGGTTGCGCGGCTGCGATTCTGTCAGGCGGGCGAGCAGCGTTTCCGCCTGTGCGAATTGCCCAAGCTGAATGAGCGAGGCGGCGTGCTGCAGGTCGTCGCGAGGTGGCTGGACGTACGCGGACGGGACTGCACCACAGCAGCGTTTGAACTTTTTGCCGCTGCCGCAGGGGCATGGCGCATTGCGTCCGGGTTCGAGCGTGGGCATGGTCAGTCCTGGGGGCTGGGCCGGAAGAGTGTAGCGCGCCCGAAGAAAAAAACTCCCCCATTTCCGGGGGAGTTTTAAGTCGGTGGAGCCGTTCCTGACCGCCTAAACCTTGCGGCGGCGGCGGGTAAACGCTGCGAGTCCCAGGGCGCCCAGACCGAGCAGAGACAATGTCGCGGGTTCGGGTACGCCCGGGGGGGGAGGTTGGGTGGTGGACAGGTTGAGCGTGATGGTCCCGAAGTCGGTCAGCAGGGAGTCGGATGCCTGCACCTGGTAGATGTAGGTGCCCGCCGTGCAGTTGGCGGTATCCCAGGAGAAAGCCTGGGTCGCGGTATTGAAGGTGGGTGCATTGCTGCAGGTACCCTGGCCCCCCAGCAGACCAATGTCATTCCAGGAGAGCGCCCCCGGCGGATTGGGCTGGCCGTCGTCGACCCCCGTGACGGTGGTGTCCACGACGTCGCCGATCAGCGCATTGATAATCAGGTCGTTGACCGTGGGCGCGGTGTTGGACGCGGTATTGACGGCATCGAACAGCCACTCGAACTCCACCTGGCCACGCAGCACGCCACTGCCGTCATGCGCGAAAATGTTGCCGCTGAAACTGTAGTCCGCGCCGATGTTGGACGTAGGGTTGTCCAGATAGGTGGCGGTGCTGGCGGCAGGGATGAACAGCGCACCGGTCGCTGGATTGACGGTGAAACCGGGGGGCTGGGACGCGATCGGGTCGTTGAGCGCCTGATCGTAGCTCAGGGTGAGGCCTGCGCCGCCCAGTGCGCCCAGGTTGCCCACGTAGTTGGCACCGCGCAGGACTTCCGGCTGCACGTTGGAGAAGTTGAACAGGATCGGGGTGCTGGCACTGCTGCCGTTCCAGAAAATGCTGGAATTCATGGTCCAGCTCGTGGAGCTGCTGCCCACAAAGTTTTGAATCCCGCTCACCCGGCAGCAGCTGGACATCGTGATGTTGTAAGTACCCGCGCCGGGCAGTTGGAAGGTATGCGTTCCGGTCGCCTTGGTGAAGCGGCTGTCGCTGGTGTCGTCAGCCGCATAGACACCAGCCGAATTGATGGCGGCGGCGCCCGCAACCTGAACAGAGAGGTGGTCCACCGCTGCCGGGCGCCAGAACGTCGTTGAACTGACCGTCAGCAGTCCGCCGGCGGATACGGTGGGGAGCAAGGCCCCACCGCGAAAGTGAGACGCCTGTGCGGCGGTGCCGGCAAGCGCCATCGCAATGCCGGCCGTCATCACGGTCATTTTTAAATTGGGATGCGTCATGATGTCCCTCCTCATTCTGGTAATCAATTAATGAAACGTTTGGCCGGAATCGGCCTGAAACTTTGCATTCTTGAAAATGAGTTTTGGGAAGAAGGTCTCGGACCAGATGTGACAACTCACCATCCGGCAACCCCACCCCACCTGCTGCCTGTTTTTTAAGCATCAGCCGTGCCAAGATCAGTTGAATTTATAAAACCATAGAATATACAATTGCTTAATAAGGATCTGCCAAACGATCGCGTTGCCAAGAACGGCCAACTGTAAAATTTTCCGACGCTTATCCTGCATTGAGCGCGCTGTGATTGCCTCTGAACCGGCTGCTTCATAGGCCGGTACGGCACGGCATCAGGGTGAAGCGCGTGGCCAAAACAAAACGGCGACCACCAGGTCGCCGTTTTGCTTGTTTCAGACTGGGCCGAAATCAGGCCGACTTGCGGCGGCGCATCGCGCCCAGGCCCATCAGGCCGATGCCGAGCAGCGCCAGCGAGGCAGGTTCGGGAACGGTGACCCCGCCATCATCAATCGAACCCTCCGGAACGGAGGCAAAGCGCAGGGTGCCGCCGGCGACCAAGTACTCGCCGAAGCCGTCACCGAAGAAGGTCACGCTACTGAAGAAGCCCGACGAGTCGATCGCGCCGATGAAGTTGGTGTAGCTGAACGCCGCAGCGTAGCCCGGGTTGTCGTTGGCACTCAAGGCATTGGCCGGCAGGGTGGCCGCGCCGCCGTCGAAGGCGATCCACAGGCCGGAACCGTTGGCCGGAACACCGTAGGTGGACTGAACCGACGCAGGACGCGTGCCGGTCATACAGCAGGTCGCCCAGTCGCCGATTTCGAAGCCGAAGGCGTTCACCGGGGACGAGAAGGTGAAGGTGAGGCCGGAGTTGAAGCCGGGAATAATTTCTCCGCTAGACGTGCTCGGGCTGATGCCCCAGACCGAACCCGAAAGCGACTGGCCGCCCGAACTGTAACCGCCAGAGGGACTGACGGCGCTACCGTTGGGACGGGCCACGGACACCGTGGCCGGGTTGCCATCCTTGTCGATATAGTTGTAAACGCTTTGACCATTCACAACCTGAGCGGTGACGACGGTGGAGCCCGTAGCGGTGATGAGGTTGTCAAAGCCGCTGGTAATACCGTTGAGTGCCGTGTTAACGATGAAGGGTGCGGCGACCGCGCTTCCCGCTGCAAACAGGGCCGAGGTGGCAAGTGCGCTGGCCAGTAGGGTTTTTTTCATGATGATGATTCCTTAAATTTAAGTTATCGGATCCGCGAAGGGGTAAACGCAATAAATAGGGTTGGACGTGCTCAAACTTCCCCGAATTCAAACCCCAATCTGCTTGCCAGACCTATCTAGCAGGATCTGTACCAGAATTTTTCAGACAGAAAACCCCATTATTTATCAACAATTTAAAGGAAATATCTGGATTTCCGGGTTTTCATTTCAGGCGAACCGTAAAATTTTCCGACGCTGATCCTGCCTCGGGCGGAGGTCATTGCCCGATGCTTCGGGCCGGCCTCTGGCCGCGCTGTCAGAGCAGGCGGCCAGCAGGGTAAAGCCATGGGACGGTGTCAGGCGTGCGCAGTCCTGGGCGGCGAGTAAAGCGAGCCCGCCAGCATGCCGGTCAGGCTGGCGATGAGCCCCACAAACTGCGGCGGCAGCGCGGCGTCGGGCGCGACGAATTCCATCGCAACCCAGCAGACGAAGCCGAGCCCGATTGACAATCCGGCGCCCAGATTGCTGGCGCGTTTCCAGTAGATGCCGGCGACCAGCGGGACGAACGCGGTGGCGAGCGTGACCTTGTAAGCGTTCTCGACCATTGAATGAATGCTTGTGGCGGATTCCAGCGACCACAGCGAGTACGCCACCACCAGCAGCGCGAACACGACGACCACGGCGCGGGTGACCCTGAGCAGCGTCTGCTGGCTCATGCGGTGATGCGGCAGGAATTCCTTGATGACGTTTTCGGATAGCGTGACCGACGGCGCCAGCAAGGTGCCAGACGCGGTCGACATGATCACCGACAGCAGCGCGCCGTAGAAAATGATCTGCGCCGCCAGCGGCAGATGCGTCTTGACGAAGGTGGGCAGCACAAGCTGGGCGTCTTCGGCGAGCAGCGCGGTGGTCATCGCGGGGTCGACCAGCGTCGCTGAATACGTGAGGTAGATCGGCACCGCGGCAAACAGCAGGTACAGCGTGCCGCCGATGACCGTGCCCCACACCGCGATGCGCTCGGTTTTCGATGCGTTGGCGCGCTGGAACACGTCCTGTTGCGGGATCGATCCGAAGCCCATGGTCAGCAAGCCGGCGACGAAGGTGATGATCGCCGCCCATTCCATCGCCGGCCAGAATTCGAACTTGCCGGCCGCCGCGGCGTGCTCGACCACCGGCGCCACGCCGCCCACTTCGGGCATGCCACCCACCAGCCAGGAAATCCACAACAGACCGGCAACAATCACGGTCATCTGCACCAGCGTCGTCAGCGCCACCGACCACATGCCGCCGAACAGGGTGTACAGCGTGACCACCGCGGCGCCGATCATGACGCCCTGCGCGGTCGTGATCGTGCCGTCCGACAGCACGTTGAACACCAGCCCCAGTGCCACCACCTGTGCCGACACCCAGCCCAGATAGGACGCGGCGATCGCCAGTGACATGACGATTTCCACCGGGCGGTTGTAGCGCTTGCGGAAGAAGTCGCCGAGGGTCAGGAGCTTCATGCGGTAGAGCGGGCGCGCAAACAGGAGGCCGAACAGGATCAGCGCGAGCGCGGCACCAAAGGGGTCGGAAATCGTGCCGCCAAGATTTTCGTCGAGGAAGGTGGCGGGAATGCCGAGCACGGTCTCCGCCCCGAACCAGGTGGCGAACACCATCGCGACGACGACGATCATCGGTAGCGAACGGCCGGCGGTGATGTAGTCGCTGGCGTTGTGCACCTTGGTGGCCGCGTAGAGACCAATGCCGATGGAGAGGACGAGGTAGAGCACGACGAAACCGATCAGCATGGCGAGTCCTTATCGCAGGATGAAATAGAGGGTGGCGGCAGTCAGGATGGCAAGCAGGCCGGCGATCGCGCCGAGCCATTTGTTACGCGCGTGCTGTTGTTGCAGCATCAGGGTGAGGCCGGCTTCCAACTGGGAGAGGCGATTTTCATTGAGCGCCTGGTGCGCCAGCCGCGGCAGTTGCGGCAGCAGCGCGGCCCACTTGGGCGCTTCGGTCTGCAGGTTCTTCACCAGCGCGCGCCAGCCCATCTGCTCGTTCATCCAGCGCTCGAGGAAGGGTTTGGCGGTCTTCCACAGGTCGAGCTCCGGGTCGAGCTGACGACCGAGGCCTTCGATGTTGAGCAGGGTTTTTTGCAACAACACCAGTTGCGGCTGGATTTCCACGTTGAAGCGGCGCGACGCCTGGAACAGCTGCAGCAGCACGCGGCCGAAGGAGATGTCCTTCAGCGGGCGGTCGAACACCGGCTCGCACACCGCGCGCACCGCGGCCTCGAGTTCGTCGATGCGGGTATCGGCCGGTACCCAGCCCGACTCCAGGTGCGCCAGCGCCACCGCCTTGTAGTCGCGGCGGAAGAACGCGAGGAAGTTGCGCGCGAGGTACTGCTTGTCGACCTCGGTGAGCGTGCCCATGATGCCGAAGTCCAAGGCAATGTATTGCTCGGAGCCGGGGCGCACCAGGATGTTGCCGGGGTGCATGTCGGCGTGGAAGAAGCCGTCGCGGAACACCTGGGTGAAGAAGATCTCCACCCCGGTGGCGGCGAGCTTCGGGATGTCGACGCCGGATTCGCGCAGCCGTTCGATCTGGCTCACCGGAATGCCGTCCATGCGGTCCATCACCATGACGTCGTGGTCGCAGTAGTCCCAGTACACCTCGGGCACCAGCAGCAGTGGCGAATCCTTGAAGTTGCGCCGCAACTGCGAACAGTTGGCGGCCTCGCGCATCAGATCCAGCTCGTCTTCCAGATGCTTTTCGAATTCCGCCACCACCTCGCGCGGGCGCAGCCGCTTGCCGTCGGCAAACAGCTTTTCCAGTAGTCCGGCGGCGGCGTAGAGCAGCGACACGTCGTGCGCGATCACCGGCGCGATGCCGGGGCGCAGCACTTTCACCGCGACGGCGGTGCCGTCATGCAGCCGCGCGAAATGCACCTGCGCCACCGAAGCCGAAGCGACCGGGGTGGCGTCGAATTCGGCGAAGACGTCCGAGAGTGGCCTTTTGTAGGCGGCTTCCAGCGTGGCGATGGCCTGGACGGACGGGAAGGGTGGCACCCGGTCCTGCAGCTGGGCGAGTTCGTCGGCAAGGTCGAGCGGCACCAGATCACGCCGGGTCGAGAGCATCTGCCCGAACTTGACGAAGATCGGCCCCAGCGCCTCCAGCGCGCGGCGCAGCCGCACCCCGCGTGGTTCGGTCAGTGGCCGCCAGAACAACGTGGCGCGCACCAGCCAGCGCAGCGGGCGCACCCGTTCGTGGCCGAGGAAAAACTCCTCCAGCCCGAAGCGCAGGCCGACCATGAGGATGCGGGCGAGGCGCAGCAGTTTCATGCGGTGCGCGGGTGCGCGTCCTGTTCGACTTGGCGGGCTTCCAGCACACGCAGCCGTGCGTCGAGCCGTGCCACGTCGTCGGCCAGTGTGTCGACCTCGCGGTTGAAGCGCGCCACGTCGACACCGCGCGCCATCATTTCGGCTTCCTCGACCACGTATTCGCTGGCGTTGTGCCCGAGCGCGGCGGCGGCGTGGGCGAGCCCCGCCAGGACATCGCGGCCGAGCGCATGCAGACGATGCGCAGCGACATCGCCCACGACGGGCGCGAGGTCGGCCTCGACATCCCAGTCGAGCTGTTTGAATACGCGGTCGAGCGTGGCGAGCAGCGCCGGGTCGCCGCTGTAATCTGCGTGGCGTAGCGCCTCGCGACCAAAAAACGGTAGCCGCGCGACCATCGTGGGGGTGGGGCGGATGACCGCATCCGGGGTGTCGATCACGGCCTCTGAAAAGCAGCCGTCGTCGGCGATACGGAAGTCGAACTGGGCGAGCGTGAGGTCGAAGCGCACGCTCGCGCCGGCATGGCGGATGAGTGCATCGGCCGCACCGGGCGTTTGCTGCAGCAGGTGATTCAGGCTGCGCTCGATGAGGGCTTCAGGAATCAAACCTTGAAGCCCTTGTGCAGAGCCACCACGCCGGCCGTCAGATTGTGGTAGCTGACCTTGGCGAAGCCGGCCGCTTCCATCAAGGTTTTCAGCTCCTCCTGATTCGGATGCATGCGGATCGACTCGGCCAAGTACTGGTAGCTGTCGGCGTCCTTGGCGACGAGCTTGCCCATCAGAGGCAATAATTTGAAGGAATACAGGTCGTAGGCCGGTTCCAGCGGCTTCCATACCTTGGAGAACTCCAGCACCAGGAGCCGGCCGCCCGGCTTCAGGACGCGATTCATTTCGGCCAGCGCCTGGTCCTTGTGGGTCATGTTCCGGAGGCCGAAGGCGACCGACACACAGTCGAAATAATTGTCGGGAAACGGCAGCCGTTCGCCGTCGCACTGCACCGTGGGGGGCATTTTGCCCTCGTTCAGCATGCGGTCGCGGCCTTCGCGCAGCATGGAGAAGTTGATGTCGGTCAGTAGCACGGTGCCGGTGTTGCCCACTTCCTTCAGGAACAGCCGGGTCAGGTCGGCGGTGCCGCCGGCGACGTCGAGCACCTTCATGCCAGGCCGCAGCCCCGCCTGCGCCACCGCAAAGCGCTTCCACAGCCGGTGCAGGCCGGCCGACATCAGGTCGTTCATGATGTCGTACTGGGCCGCAACGGAATGGAAGACCTCGGCCACCTTGGCGGCCTTTTCGGATTCGGCGACCTGCTTGTAGCCGAAGTGGGTGGTTTTATCCATGGCAGTGGGGATGAGCGAATCAGCCGGGAATTCTATCAGCGCACAGGCTGGCGGGGGCGCGCGCGGACGCCGGCTGTCATAAATCAGTCATACTGCTGTCATAGGATGGCCTCCCACCCAATACGCGCGGAACCCCCATGGCTGCCAATATTCTGCTGGTCGAAGACGAACCCGGGATCCAGGAACTGCTGAAATTCAATCTGGCGCAGGCTGGCCACCAGGTCACCACCGCCGGCGACGCCGAGCACGCGCTGAAATTCCTCAGGAACACCCTGCCCGACGTCATTCTGCTCGACTGGATGCTGCCCGGCATGTCGGGCATCGATTTGTGCAAGCGCCTGCGCAGCGACGAGCGCTACCAGCCGATCCCCATCATCATGCTGACCGCGCGCGGCGAGGAGCGCGACAAGGTGCTGGGGTTGGACACCGGCGCCGACGACTACATCACCAAGCCGTTTTCCCCGCGCGAGCTGGTGTCGCGCATCAAGGCCGTGCTGCGCCGCCGTGCGCCGCAGATGACCGACGAACCGGTGGAAATCAATGGCTTGCGGCTCGATCCCACAAGTCATCGGGTACAGGGCAATGGCCAGGCGCTGGACCTGGGCCCCACCGAATTCCGCCTGCTGCACTTCTTCATGACCCACCCCGAGCGGGTGTATTCGCGCACCCAGCTGCTCGACCAGGTGTGGGGCGACGACGTGTTCGTCGAGGAGCGCACGGTCGATGTCCATATCCGCCGCCTGCGGCTGGCGCTGGAGCCCTCAGGCCATGCCGGGCTGATCCAGACGGTGCGCGGGTCGGGCTACCGCTTTTCGGCTGAAGTGGGATAATCAGGTCACCTCAGGTTTCATCGCACAGGTCAATATGGGTTTCTGGTGGCGTCCACTCGGTGTGCTGGCCAGCGTCATGCTGGTGGCGCTGTTCTTGTGGGCGGGCTGGGGCTGGGTCGCCGCGCTGGGCTTTCTGGCGGGCATCCAGGCCTTCGTGATGCTGCGCCGCCTGTGGCAGGAATTCCGCCTGGCGCGCTGGCTGGAAAACCCCGACGAAGTCGAACCGCCCGACGCCAACGGCACCTGGGGCGACATCTTCTACCGGCTGCAAAAACTGCAGCGCCGCCAGAAAGCCAGCCGCAGCGAACTCACCAATGCCCTCGAACAGTTCGAGCACGCCGCGATGGCGGTGCCCGACGGCATGATCATCCTCAACAGCAACGAGCAGATCGAGTGGTGCAACCCGGCCTCGCGCACCTACATGGGGATGGACTGCGACCGCGATCGCGGCCAGTTCGTGCGCTATCTACTGCGACAAGCGCATTTCCTGGAGTTTCTCGATGCCGCCGATTATTCTCGCCGGCTGGTTTGCAAGTCTCCGGTCAACCGCGAAATCACGCTGTCGATGCAGCTGGTGCCGTTTGGCGAAAGCAAGAAACTGCTGGTCGCGCGCGACATCACCGACCTCGAGCGGGTCGATGCGATGCGGCGCGACTTCATCGCCAACGTCTCGCACGAATTGCGCACGCCGCTGACCGTGGTCGGCGGCTTCGTCGAAACCCTGGCGGATGCGCCCGAGCTGCCGGCTGCCGAAAGCCGCCGCTATTTCGACCTGATGCTCGACCACACCCGGCGCATGCAACGCCTGCTCGACGATCTGCTGATCCTGTCACGCCTGGAAAGCGCCGAGCACGCGCTGAAGGATGAAACCATCAATGTGCCCGAACTGGCTCAGGCGCTGAAAGCCGAAGCCGAATCGCTGAGCCGCGGACGTCACCGGATCCGTCTGGAAATCGACAACGCCGCCTGGCTCAAGGGCAACCTTCAGGAAATCCGCAGCGCACTCGGCAATCTGGTATCGAATGCGGTGCGCTACACGCCCGACGGCGGCGAAATCACGCTGGCCTGGCGCGCGCGCAACGGAGAGGGCGTCTTTTCCGTGACCGACACCGGCGAGGGCATCGCCGCCGAACACATCCCGCGCCTGACCGAGCGCTTCTACCGCGTCGATCGCAGCCGCTCGCGCGAAACCGGCGGCACCGGGCTCGGACTCGCCATCGTCAAGCATGTGCTGACGCGCCACGATGCGCGGCTGGACATCCAGTCCATCCCCGGCAAGGGCAGCACGTTCTCCGCCTGCTTCCCCGCCACTCGGCTGCAGTCCGCGCCGGAAGGCGCGACCGTCATTCCGTTTCCGGAACGCGGCCAAGCCGCAGGCTAAGCGCCGCCGCAAGCTGCGATTCCAGCGCGGCAGGCGCGGCGTGCGGCGTATCGCGTAACCGTGCGCCCCACACCGGATTCGGAAAATGCGGGTCGTCGGCAAAGCGCGGGATCACATGCCAGTGCAGATGCGGCACCAGATTGCCAAGCGAGGCGAGGTTGACCTTGTCCGGCGCCAGCACCTCACGCAGCGCCGCTTCGGCGGCGAACACCGCCCGCATCAACGCCGCCTGGTCCGCCGCCGGCAAATCCGTCATTTCCTTCACGTGGGCATTCAGAATCACCCGCAGAAACCCGGGGTAATCCGGCTCGTCGACATGGACGACGCGGCAGCTGGCGTCCTGCCACAGAACCGTTCCAGCCAGGGTGTCGCACAAGGGGCAGGCCGTCATCGAAAATTCCCAAAACAAAACGCCCCGCATGGTGCGGGGCGTGGGCGGACTTGGCAAGCTCAGGCCATTCTGCGGCGAGTGCGCCAGGCAACGAGGCCGAGGCCGGCCAACAGCATCGCCCACTCGCCGGGTTCGGGCACAGCGGTGACGTTGTAGGCCGCGCCCGAGGCCGACGCGAACGTTGCGCCCTCGGGTAGCACGATCCCCGCCAGCAGCGCGCTGTTGAGGAAGTCGAGCGTGGTGGCGCCGGTGCCGTCTTTGGGCGTGGGCACGCAGGGCTCACCGCTGATGTCGAAATTACAGAACGTTTCCAGTCCGTCGTTCAAGACATTGGTGCCGAGCGCGCCAATCAGATAGAACGCTTCGCCATAGGTGAAGTCGAGCGTGCCGGTGAGTGTGACGTTCACGAGGTGCTCGGTTCCCGGTGTCACGATGAGGTCAGTCGTCACCTCCGGGAATCCCATGCCATCTTCGCCGCCCAGTTGAAACGCGGGATCCGAAATCAGCACGGGAAAGCCACTATCACCATCGGAGGGCGAGCTGAAAAATCCGGCAATGACGTCCGGGTCGTTATAGGGCGAGGTGACGATGTTGTAAGTGGTGATCGACTGCACCTGGCTGTCATAGAGGGCCCACTGTGGTGCATTCAGTACGTTGAAGGGCTGCAAGTCCGTGGCAAGTTGTTCTGGATGCACGGGGCTCGCAAGCAGGCTGAAT
This sequence comes from uncultured Thiobacillus sp., assembly GCA_964623745.1. Classification (GTDB taxonomy): domain Bacteria; phylum Pseudomonadota; class Gammaproteobacteria; order Burkholderiales; family Thiobacillaceae; genus Thiobacillus. The sequence continues at coordinate 74,828 of CAZUVC010000005.1, forward strand.
CCGGCCGTACCCAGATAGGCGCCGGCAGTGACGCTGCCCGTCAGTTGCACGCTGAACTGCATTGTGCCCATCCCCATTCCCGTCCCGCCGCTGATGGTGATCTGGTCGTACCAACCCGAAAAGCTGTTGACGCTCAAAGCGCCATTGGAAAAGCCGCTGGCCTGGGCCTGCGCATGATTGCTGCCGAGCGTGGTGCGGGCGGCAGCGCTGTAGTCGGTGCTTGCGATGGAGGCTAGCGTGTTGGCGACGTCGGCCCTGCTGAGTTGGGGCACGAACGGTGGGTCGGAATAATAGTTCGGGCCCAAATCGGTGGCGGCGGCATAGGTGCCGCTACCGGGATAGACAGACAAGGCGCCGTACACCTCAACGGTGGACGTGGCAGCCCAGACGGCGGGCGACGCGGCCAGCGCGGCCGCGATAACGATGAAGCGTGCATGCATGTTCATTCTCCCCCTGAAAGACCTGTATTTTTATTTTTATACTATGGTCTCCGCAGGCCGGAGGTTAGCACGGCCCCCACGGCCCGATCAACCGCCGTCAGCCGGCTACAGCAGCACTCGCTCGACCCCCCCATTACCGACGCAGGTGAGGTAGTTCGCCATCCAGTTTTCCCCGAGCAGCTTCTTCGCAAGTTCGATCACGATGTAGTCCGGCTCGGTGCCGGCGTCGTCGCTGTAGCGCGCCAGGCCCTGCAGGCATGACGGGCAGCTGGTCAGCAGTTTGACCGGGCCCTTGCCTTCCGTACCGAGCGCGGCGACGCCGGCACGGATTTCCTCTTCCTTGCGGAAGCGGATCTGGGTTGAGATGTCGGGGCGGCTCACTGCAAGCGTGCCGGATTCGCCGCAGCAGCGGTCGGAAAGTTTTACGCCGCCGCCGAGCAGGGCATTCGCGACCTTCATCGGTGCATGGGTCTTCATCGGCGTGTGGCAGGGATCGTGGTAGAGGTAGCGCTCACCGCTCACATCCTCCAGCTTGACGCCTTTTTCCATCAGGTATTCGTGGATATCGAGCAGGCGGCAGCCGGGGAAGATCTTTTCGAATTCGTATTTCAAGAGCTGATCCATGCAGGTGCCGCAGGACACGATCACGGTCTTGATGTCGAGGTAGTTCAGCGTATTGGCCACGCGATGGAACAGCACACGGTTCTGCGCAGTGATCGCCTCGCCCTTGTCGGCCTGGCCGCCGGCGGTCTGCGGGTAGCCGCAGCACAGGTAGCCGGGCGGCAGCACGGTTTGCACGCCCAGTTCGAACAGCATCGCTTGCGTCGCGAGCCCCACCTGGGAAAACAGCCGCTCCGAGCCGCAGCCGGGGAAGTAGAACACGGCATCGGCGTCGTCGGACAGCTTGGCCGGGTTGCGCAGGATGGGGACGATCGAGGCGTCTTCCAGCCCCAGCAATGCGCGTGACGTTTTCTTCGGCAATCCGCCCGGCATCGGTTTGTTCACCAGGTGAATGACCTGCGCGACAACCCTGGGCCGGCCCAGCGAGGCGGGCGGATTCTTCGTCTGTGCCTGGATCAGGCCCATGCGCTTGAACAGGGTGTGACCCATGCGCTGCGCGGCGTAGCCCCACTCGATCAGCGGCTTTCTGAGTGCCTTGATGGTGGCGGGATCGGTCGCGTTCAGGAAGGCCATCGACGCCCAGGTGCCGGGGTTGAAAGCCTTCTTGCCCTGCTTGCGCAGCAGGTTGCGCATCGCGATCGAGACGTCGCCGAAGTCGATGTCGACCGGGCACGGGTTCTTGCACTTGTGGCAGATGGTGCAGTGGTCGGCGACGTCGCCGAATTCCTCGAAGTGCTTGAGCGACACGCCGCGGCGCGTCTGTTCCTCGTACAAAAACGCTTCGATCAGCAGCGAGGTGGCAAGGATCTTGTTGCGCGGCGAGTAGAGCAGGTTGGCGCGCGGGATATGGGTATTGCACACGGGTTTGCACTTGCCGCAGCGCAGGCAGTCCTTGATCGAGTCGGCAATCGCGCCGGTTTCGGAGGCCTCGAGAATGATCGACTCGGCTTCCAGCAGGCCGAACGACGGCGTGTAGGCGTTGCGCAGGTCGGCGCCAGGCAACAGCTTGCCCTTGTTGAAGCGGCCGCCAGGATCCACCTTCTGCTTGTAGCGGGCAAAGGTCGCAATGCTGGCGTCGTCGAGAAACTCCAGCTTGGTCAGCCCGATGCCGTGCTCGCCCGAAATCACGCCGCCGAGTTCGGTTGCCAGCGCCATGATGCGCGCCACCGCCGCGTTGGCGGCCTGCAGCATGGCGTAGTCGTCGGAGTTGACCGGGATGTTGGTGTGCACATTGCCGTCGCCGGCGTGCATGTGCAGCGCCACGAACACACGGCTCTTCAGCACCTCTTTATGGATGCGGTCGCAGGCTTCGAGCACCGGGGTGAATTCGCGACCGATGAAGAACTGGTGCAGCTCGTGTCGCACCTCGCGCTTCCACGACACGCGGATGTGCTTGTCGCGCAGTGCGGCGAAAACGGTCAGGGACGAGGGGGGTGGGGTGGGGACTTCGATTGCATCCGCTGCAAGTGGCGCGTCGAGGTTGGTCAGGTAGCCGGCCCAGCGTGCGCGCACCGATTCGATCAGGGCTTGCGCGTGCTGGCGCTTTTCCTCGACCTGCGCGGGATCGGCGACGGTGTCGTCGTCTTCCTGCAGCGGCAGCTGCGGCGCGGCGAAAAATTCGCCCAGCGCATCGAGCAGTTTGAGCTTGTTGCTGATCGACAGCTCGATGTTGATGCGCTCGATGCCGTCGGTGTAGTCGCCCAGCCGCGGCAGCGGAATCACCACGTCTTCGTTGATCTTGAACGCATTGGTGTGCGCTGCGATGGCCGCGGTGCGGGCGCGGTCGAGCCAGAATATGCGGCGGGTTTCCGCCGACACGGCGATGAAGCCTTCGCCGCCGCGCGCGTTGGCGAGCTGGACGATTTTCGAGGCCGCTTCGCCTACTGCAACGTCGTTGTCCGACACCACGTCGATCAGCAGCACCATGTTCGGACGCGCGGCGCGCGGCGCCTTGGTGGCGTAGCCGACCGCCTTGACGTAGCGCGCGTCGAGGTGCTCCAGACCGGCCAGCAGGATGTCGGGATGGGCGTCGCAGTAGTCCTTGATCTCGACGATGGCCGGCGTGGCGTCGCGCGCGCTGCCAAAAAATTCCAGGCAGACGGTGCGGGCGTGGGCCGGCAGCCGGTGCAGGATGAAGCGCGCCGAGGTGATCAGGCCGTCGCAGCCTTCCTTCTGGATGCCGGGCAGACCGGCTAGGAATTTGTCGGTGACGTCCTTGCCGAGCCCGCTCTTGCGGAAGCGACTACCCGGGATGGTGAGAATGTCCGGCGAGCCCTTGGCTGTCTTGCCGTCAGGCCCAAAGCGGCGGATCTCGAAACTGGCGGCGGTGGTGTCGTGGATCTTGCCGCGGTTGTGGTTGAGCCGGGTGACCTCGATCCAGTCGGCGTCCGGCGTGACCATGCGCCACGACACCAGGTTGTCGAGCGCCGTGCCCCACAGCACGGCTTTTTTGCCGCCGGCGTTCATCGACACGTTGCCGCCGATGGTCGAGGCGTCGGCCGAGGTGGGGTCGACGGCGAACACCAGGCCGGCCGCGTCGGCCGCCTCCATCACCCGCTTGGTGACGACGCCCGCGCCGCAATGGATGGTGGGCACTTCGAATTCGACGCCGGGCAGGTGGCGCATTTCGACCGCGCTCAGGGATTCGAGCTTTTCGGTGTTGATGACCGCGGCCTTGTCGGTGAGCGGTACGGCGCCGCCGGTATAGCCGGTGCCACCGCCGCGCGGGATGATGGTCAACCCCAGCTCGATCAGCCCGGCCACCAGCGCGGCCATCTCGGCTTCGGTATCCGGGGTCAGCACGACGAAGGGGTATTCGACGCGCCAGTCGGTGGCGTCGGTGACGTGCGAGACGCGCGCCAGGCCGTCGAACGCGATGTTGTCCTTGCGGGTGACGCCGGCCAGCCGTCGCAGGATGCGCGCGCGCAGGCTGGACGTGTCGTCGAACCAGGCCTCGAACTCGCGCACGGCGCGGCCGGCCGCCTCCAGCAACTGGCCCACCAGTTCGTTGCCCTGGCGCCGTATTTCGATCTCGTTCAGACGATGCCGCAGCGCGTCGACCAGCATCTGGCGGCGCTTGGGGTTGTCGAGCAGGTCGTCTTCCAGATAGGGGTTGCGCCGCACCACCCAGATGTCGCCCAGCACTTCGAACAGCATGCGCGCCGAGCGTCCGGTCTTGCGCTCGCCGCGCAGGGTGTCGAGCACGCGCCAGGCGTCGGCGCCGAGCAGACGGATGACGATTTCGCGGTCGGAAAACGAGGTGTAGTTGTAGGGGATTTCGCGCAGGCGTGCGGTCATGCGGGGTGGGCGTCGGCGGCCGCTGGCGCGGCACCGGTGCGATCTGCTTCAAAGCCGGTATTTTACGGGAAATGGCTTCGTTTCGGACCCCGCTGCCGGGAGGGCTTGGCCCGGTCTGGTACGGGATGACCCTCTTCAGTTCCGATCGATTCGGCCGATAACTGCTAAACGGCGGGCTATTCAGCCTGCCCGCTTCCTGTCAGGAGATCAGTTTGCAGTTTGGCCTGAGTACCAAACTCATCGGTTACGTCATGGCGGGCGTGCTCATCACGTCGGCCGCGATCGGCGTGGTCCGGGTGCAGAACGAGCGCGGGCCGCTCGGCGAGATGATCGACAAGGCCGGCCAGAGCGTGGCCAATGCCACCGCGTCCGGCGCCGCCTCGCTGGTGGCCGGCTACGACTACGGCAACCTGGAAATCCTCGCGCAGAACGTCGCGCAGCAGAACAACGTGATTCGCGTCGTCATCCGCAACCAGAGCGGCCGGGCGATGGCCAAGGCCGGCCAGGCGGACGCGGGCAGCGACAGGAATTTCAAACGCTTCGCTTCGCCCATCCTGTTCGACGGTCAGGCCATCGGCGCCACCTCCGTTGATATTTCGACCGACGCGATGGAAAGTGCGCTCAATGCGCTGTACTGGCGCGTGCTGGTCGAGCAGATTGCCTTCGGCACGGTGCTGGGCCTGATCGTCTATCTGTTTACCTCCTTCGGCATCGTGTCGCCCATCCACAAGCTGACGACCGCGATGGAAGAGGCAGTCAAGCAGGGGGATTCCTTCATCGTCCGCGATCTCGAGGTCAAGAGTCGGGACGAGATCGGACGGCTGGTGTCGGTGTTCAATACGCTCAACAAGTCGCTTGCCGACTACCACCGCCAGCTGCAGGGCAAGATCGATTTTGCCAACGAGGAACTGCGCGAAAAGAACATCCAGCTCGGCGGCCGCACGCGCGAACTCGAACACGCGCTCGACCTGCTCGGCGCGATGGCGACGACCGACTGGCTGACCGAGCTGCCAAACCGCCGCAAGTTCGATGAAACCCTGTCGCGCATGTTCCACCAGTCCGAGCGTTTTGCGGAAGACATCACGCTGGTGCTGTTCGACATCGACCTGTTCAAGCAGGTGAACGACACCCATGGACATGGTGCCGGCGACGAGGTGTTGCGCGACATCGGCACCCTGCTGCGCCTGCATGTGCGCAAGTCCGACCTGCCAGCCCGGCTGGGCGGTGACGAGTTCGGCATCGTGCTGTATCACACGAATATCGAACAGGCGACGATGTTCGTCGACATCCTGGCCGAAAGTGTGCGCGCGCATCCGTTCAACTACGACGGGTTCCGCATCAACATCAGCCTCAGCGTGGGCGTCGCCCAGTACACCGAAGCGATGAAGACCCCGCAGGAACTGTATTACGCGGCGGACAAGGCGCTCTACCAGGCCAAGAACGCGGGCCGCAACTGTTACAGGGTGTATGCCGAGGCCACCCCCCAACTGCAGGAAAGGATAACTTCATGAAACCGATTCGCACCTTGAACACCGTACTGGCTGCGCTGTTCGCCGGCGTTTCGCTTGCCGCCGCGCCGGCGGCGCAGGCGCAGACGGCACCAGCCGCCGAAGTCACGATGGGGTCGGTGGCGATGGATATCCCGGTCGAGATGATCAAGCGCCTGAGCGCGCTGACCAATTATCTGGCACTCACCACCAACCTCAACGTGCGCTTCCGGCCGTCGCCCAATCTCGGTTCGGCGGTGGACGACCTCGGCAAGGGGCAGACGCAGATTGCCTACCTGACCCCGGTTGCCTACATTGATGCGCGCAAGAAATACGGCGTGATTCCGCTGGTCGCACCCACCGCCGACGGACGCCCGCACTTTTCGCTGGTGATCGGGGTGAAGGCGGGCTCCGGGATCAAGACCCCGACCGACCTCAAGGGCAAGCGCTTTGCTTTCGGCGACGAAAAAGCCCTGCTGCAGCGCGCCGCGGTCGAGTCGATGGGCCTGAAATCGGGCGACTTTGCGTCGTTCGCCTATCTCAAGCATTACGACAATATTGCCAAGGCCGTGATTGCGGGGGACTTTGACGGCGGCATCCTGAAGGACTCGCTGGCCGAGGAATTCAAGGGCAAAGGCATCGCCGTGATCGGCAGCACACCGCCGCTGCCGTCCTACATCATCGCCGTTCACCCCGGCATGCCGGAAGCGGTGCGCACCAAGCTGCGCGATGCCCTGCTCGCCCTGAACAAAAGCACGCCCGAGCGGGCGGCCACGCTGGAAGCCTTCGACAAGGGCTACGACGGTTTTGCGGTGGTCGATGACGCGGCCTACGACTCGGTGCGCAAGCTGATTCAGCCGTTCCAGAAGTAAGGCCGGATTAGCGAAGTATCCGGCGACCGGCAATCAGGATACCCAGGATCAAGGCCCCGGTGGCGATGCCGGCCAGCGCATCAATTAAAAACGGAATGAGCAGGGCCAGCGCGCCACCTACCCCCGGCAGCGTTTCGGCGGCATCGGCGGCGGCCTGGACCCAGTCATGGGTGCCGGGCAGGCCGTGCACCAGGATGCCGCCGCCAACCAGGAACATCGCTGCGGTCCCGATGACGGCCAGGCTTTTCATCAGAACCGGCGCGGCGGCGAGGATGCGGTGCCCCAGCGCACGCGTCCAGCGGGCCGGACGCTGACTGAGATAAAGCCCGGCGTCGTCGAGCTTGACGATGCCGGCGACCAGTCCGTAGACGCCGACGGTCATGACCAGCGCGATGCCGGCGAGCACGGCGACCTGCTTGCCGAAGGACGCGGCCGCGACGGTGCCGAGGGTGATGACGATGATTTCGGCCGACAGGATGAAGTCGGTGCGGACCGCGCCCTTGATCTTGTCCTTTTCCAGCGCCACCAGATCGACCGCCGGGTCGGCCGCCGCTTGAGCCAGCTCGCTGCGATGAGCCGCTGCTTCCTCGCGGTGCAGGAATTTGTGCGCCAGCTTCTCGAAGCCTTCGTAGCTCAGAAAGGCGCCGCCCAGCATCAGCAGCGGCGTGATCGCCCAGGACGCGAACGCGCTGATTGCGAGCGCCGCCGGCACCAGAATCGCCTTGTTGATCAGCGAGCCTTTGGCAACGGCCCACACCACCGGCAGTTCGCGATCGGCCTTCACCCCGGAGACCTGCTGGGCGTTCAGCGCAAGGTCATCACCCAGCACGCCGGCGGTTTTCTTCGCCGCGACCTTGGTCATCACCGACACGTCGTCGAGGAGGGTGGCGATGTCGTCGATCAGCGCGAGCAGGCTGCTCCCCGCCATGGCGCGCGTCCCTCAGTCGCCCAGCTGGATGCGGCCGGCCTTGTCGGCCGCCGCGAAGTCCAGCATGCGCTGGATCGAGACCGCCGCCCTGGCGCGGATGGATTCCTCGATATGGATTTCGTTGCCACCCTGTTCCAGCACGGCGGCGAGCTTGCGCAAACCGTTCATCGCCATCCACGGGCAATGCGCGCACGACTGGCAGGTCGCGCCCTCGCCTGCTGTCGGCGCCTCCAGCAACAGCTTGCCGGGCGCCGCGGCGCGCATCTTGTGGAAGATGCCGTTGTCGGTGGCGACGATGAATTCGGGATTGGGCAAGGTGCGCACCGCCTCGATCAGCTGCGTGGTCGAGCCGACCACGTCGGCCAGCGCAATCACCGCTTCGGGCGACTCGGGGTGCACCAGCACCGCGGCATCCGGATGTTCGGCGCGCAGTTTCGCGAGCGCCTCGGCCTTGAATGCTTCGTGCACCACGCACGACCCCTGCCACAGCAGCATGTCGGCGCCGCTGATGCGCTGCACGTAGTCGCCCAGATGACGGTCCGGCGCCCACAGCAGCGCGTGGCCCTGCCGGTGCAGGTAGGTGACGATCTTGACCGCGATTCCGGAGGTGACGACCCAGTCGGCTCGTGCCTTCACCGCGGCGCTGGTGTTGGCGTAGACGACCGAGAGCCGGTCCGGGTGCGCGTCGCAAAAGGCGGCGAACGCATCGGCCGGACAGGCGAGGTCGAGCGAGCAATCGGCCGCGAGGTCGGGCATGATCACGCGCTTTTCCGGGTTGAGAATCTTGGACGTCTCGCCCATGAACTTGACCCCGGCGACGATCAGCGTTCGAGCCGGATGCGCATGGCCGAAGCGCGCCATCTCCAGCGAATCCGACACGCAGCCGCCGGTTTCCTCGGCCAGGTCCTGCAGGTCGGCCGAGGTGTAGTAGTGCGCGACCAGCACCGCATCCTGTTCTTTCATCAGGCGCTTGATGCGCGCCTTCAGCTCGGCGCGCTCGTCGTCGCCCAGCACTTCTTCCAGCATCGGGGGCGGATGGATCACGGGACGGACCGGAATGGGAAAAGCGAGCTTCATCGAGCGTTCGGCACAGGGGGGAAAGCGCTCAAGTATAGCGCCGCGGAGCAGTCGTTTTCACTCGGCGGCGTACGGGTTTTTGTGGAGCACAGCGCGGCTTATGCCTTATCCTTGCGCCCCATGCAGCAGCTCCTACTCGATATCCGCCCGCCGACCCGACCCGAACTCGCCCGTTTTGTGGCGGGGCGCAATGTCGAGCTGATGGCGCAGTTGCAGGCCATGCTCGACGGCAGCGCGGCCGAGCGCATGGTCTATGTGTGGGGCGCGCCGGGAAGCGGCAAGCGTTATTTGCTGACGGCCTGGGCCCATGCCTGCGAGGCACGCGGCATGACGGTTGATTTTAGCGGCCAGCAGGCGGCACAGGCGGTGATTGCGGTACAGGTGGAACGCTGGGACGCGGCGCAGCAGCACGCCGGCTTTGCCGCGTTCAACCGGGTGCGCGAGGCGGGCGGATTGTGGCTGGCGGCGGGCAGCGTGGCACCGGCCGAGCTGCCGCTGATGCCGGAGCTCAGGACCCGGCTGGGCTGGGGGCTGGTGTTCCAGCTGCAGGCACTGGACGACGCCGAAAAGCGTGCCGCCCTGAGTCAGCATGCGGACACCCTGGGTTTCCGGCTGGATCCCCAGGTGGCGGACTATCTGCTGAACCATACCGCGCGCGACATGCAGAACCTGTTGCGGGTGCTGGAGGCGCTCGACCGGTTCAGTCTGGAAACACGGCGCCCAATCACGCTGCCGCTGCTGCGGCAGCTGCTGAGCGTCAACCGGCCCTGATCAGGCCTTTCCTTCGCCCTGCTGCGCCTGCTGGTCCGCGATGTCCTTGTGGACCTGCGCCATGTCCAGCCCCATGACCTGTTCGATCAGCGAGTCCAGCGCATTGGCGGGCAGCGAGCCGGCCTCCGAGTAGAGGATGACCTGTTCGCGGAACACCATCAGCGTGGGAATCGAGCGGATCTGGAAGTAGCCGGCCAGATCCTGCTCGACTTCGGTGTTGACCTTGGCGAACACGATATTGGCGTGTTTCTCGGCGGCGGCCTCGAAGATCGGCGCAAAACCGCGGCAGGGGCCGCACCAGGGCGCCCAGAAGTCGACGACGACGACGTCGTTGCCGTTGATGGTGGATTCGAAATTGTCCTGGGTGAGTTCGATGACGGCCATACGGGTTCCTGCGTAAAAGTGGAATGGCCTGGAAGGCCGGGACGGAAAAAATGACGAAATAAAAAGGCGCGAGGACGAATCCATCGCGCCTACGTGCCACCCTATCACGGATGGCGGACCTCCGACAAACCGGAGGCTTCTTATAGGGTCGTTCAGCGAGGCTGCCCGCGACCCCGGGTCCAGTCGAAGCCGACTGGCCTGGAAACTATTTGGCGAACGCCTGATGAAACAGGCCGCGCTTCTTCTGATCGGCCGGCTGCGGACTGCGCACCACGTTCTGGCTGTGCTTCAGGTTGCTGCGCACTTCGGCCCGGTTGACCGCCATGATCAGCTCGGTTGCCAGAACCCGGGCCTGATGCGGCGTCAGTGTCAGGCGGCAGTCGTGGGCAACCAGCGACACTTCGACGCGATCTCGGCCCTGGCTGTCTTCCTTCAGGCTGATGTCCAGGGTGCTGCCGGGTTCAAGTTCAATCATTTCGGTCTCTCCTTGCGTTGTCTTTGCAAGGATATGAGCAGGGTTCATGCCAGTCTCCCGATGCGCCACGAGGCGTCGAAAACCGCATTAAATCAGGCGGGTTTGACGGCTTGATGAACTGGGGGCCGGCGCTGTCCCGACGAAGCTTCGTCAGGACAGCGGGCGAATTCGTCAATTGGGGGCGGGTTCGGCCTGTGGCGTGACGGTGTCGGCAACCTCTGCGCGCTCGCGTGTCAGCAGGGTATAGGCCACCGGAATGATGAACAGCGTCAACAGGGTGCCCAGCAGCAGGCCGCCGACGATGACCCAGCCGATCGGCGAACGCGATTCCGCGCCGGCGCCGATGGCGAGCGCCAGTGGCACCGCGCCCAGCACCATCGCGGCGGTGGTCATCAGGATCGGACGCAGGCGCAGGCTGGCGGCCTCGATCACTGCCTCGACCTTGCGCTTGCCGCGTGCGCGCAGCTGGTTGGCGAATTCGACGATCAAAATGCCGTGCTTGGTGATCAGGCCGACCAGCATCACCAGGCCGATCTGGCTGTAGACGTTGAGCGTGCCGCCGCTGAGCTTCAGCGCCAGCAGCGCGCCGGTGGCGGCGAGCGGCACCGTCAGCATGATGATGAAGGGCGAGACGAAGCTCTCGAACTGCGCCGCCAGCACCAGATAGATGATGACCAGCGCCAGCGCGAAGGTGATCAGCAGCGTTTGCCCCGATTCGCGGAATTCGCGCGACTGGCCGTCGAGCGTGGTGCGGGCGTTGGGCGGCAGGGTGTCGGCCGCGGCCTGGTCCATGAAGGCGAGCGCTTCGCCGAGGGTGTAACCGGGCGCGATGTTGGCCGAAATGATCGCGGCACGCTGGCGGTTGAAGTGGTTGAGCTCCTTGGGCGCCACGGTCTCGGTCAGCGCGACCAGGTTGGACAGCGGGGTGAGCCCGCCGTCGCGGCCGCGCACATAGAGCGCGGTCAGGTCCTGCGGAACGGCGCGGGCGGCCGGATCGAGCTGGACGATGACATCGTATTGCTCGCTGTCGCGCTTGAAGCGGGTGACCTCGCGGCCACCAAGCAGGGTTTCCAGCGTGCGGCCGATGGTGTCGACGCCGACCCCCATCTGGGCGGCCTTGTCGCGGTTGATGTCAACCTTCAACTGGGGCTTGGTCAGCTTGAGGTCGGTGTCGGGGTTGGACAGCCCCGGGTATTCACGCACCTTGGCCATCAGCGCCTCGACGGCCGTGTTCAGCTCGTCGTAGCTGGGCGCCTGCACCACGAACTGCAGCGGCGGGTTGCGGAAGCTCTGGCCAAGCGAGGGCGGGTTGATCGGGAAGGCGAGCACGCCGGGCATGCCCATGAACATCTGCGGGCCGAGGCTGGCGGTGATGTCCATCTGGCTGCGGCTGCGTTCCTCCCACGGGTCGAGCATCACGAACGACAGCGCGGTGTTGACCGGGTTGGGGCGCTCCAGACCGGGCGCGACGACGACGAAGGCGGTGCGCACTTCCGGCACGTTCTGGTAGATGCCCTCGAGTTGGCGCGCGTACTGGTCGGTGTACTGCAGGCTGGAACCTTCGGGCGCCAGCATGAAACCGATGAAGAAGCCGCGATCCTCTGTCGGCGCCAGCTCCGATTTCAGCGACTTCAGCAAGCCAAAGGCGGCGACCGCAACCAGCACGAACACCACCGCGACGATCACGGGGTGGCGCACGACCCGGGTCAGGCCGCGGGTATAGCCGGTGTTGAGCCCGTTCAGCATGCGTTCGCCAAAGTTGAAGAAGGCGCCGTGGCGGGTTTCGTGACGCAGCATCTTGCTCGCCATCATCGGCGTCAGCGTCAGCGCGACAAAGCCCGAGACCAGCACCGCGGCGGCCACCGTCATCGCAAATTCGGTGAAGAGCTTGCCGGTATTGCCCTCGGCAAAGGCCAGCGGCGCAAACACGGCGACCAGCGTCAGCGTCATCGCCACCACTGCAAAGCCGATTTCCTTGGCCCCCTTGACCGCCGCCTCGTACGGCGGCATGCCTTCCTCGATGTGGCGGTAGATGTTTTCCAGCATCACGATGGCGTCGTCGACCACCAGGCCGATCGCCAGCACCAGCCCCAAGAGCGTCAGCACGTTGATGGTGAAACCCATCGCATACAGAAAGATGAAGGCGCCGATCAGCGACACCGGGATGGTGACGAAGGGAATCAGCGTGGCGCGCCAGTTGCGCAGGAACAGGAAGATCACCGCGACCACCAGCACCATGGCTTCGATCATGGTGGTGTAGACGGCGTCGATCGATTTTTCGATGAAAATCGAGCTGTCGAAGCCGACCCGGATCTGCATGCCCTCGGGCAGTTCGGCTTCGATGCGTGGCAGTTCGGCCTTCACCGCGCGCGCGACTTCCAGCGTGTTGGCGGTCGATTGCTTGACGATGCCCAGGCCCACCGCGGCGCGGCCGTTGACGCGCACGATGTTGCGCTCGTCCTCGGCGCCGATTTCGGCGCGCCCGAGGTCGCCCAGGCGCACCAGCGCGCCGCCGCTTTCGCGGATGATGACGCGCTCGAATTCTTCCGGCGTCTTGAGGTCGGTTTCGGCCAGCACGGTGAATTCGCGCATTGGGCCTTCGATGCGGCCCGAGGGCAGTTCGGTGTTCTGGCTCCTGAGCGCGGTTTCCACGTCCTGCACCGTCACGCCCAGCGCGGCCATGCGGCTGGGGTCGAGCCACACGCGCATGGCGTAGCGGCGCTGGCCGCCGACGATCACCGAGGCGACGCCCGGCAGGGTTTTCAGCTGATCGGCCACCACGCGGTCGGCGTAGTCGGTGATTTCCAGCGGCGACTGGCGGTCGCTGGAAAACGCCAGCCAGATGATGGCCTGGGCGTCGGCTTCGATCTTGGCGACCACCGGGTCTTCCGCTTCGCCGGGCAGCAGACCGCGCACGCGCGCCACGCGGTCGCGCGTGTCGTTGGCGGCTGCTTCGGGGTCGCGCGACTGCACGAACTCCACCGTGATCTGGCTGACCGCTTCGCGGCTGACCGACTTGATGGTGCGGATGCCTTCGATGCCCGACAGCGAATCCTCCAGCGGCTTGGTGATCTGGCTTTCCATCACTGCCGCCGAGGCGCCGGGGTAGACCGTGCGCACCGACACCACCGGCGCGTCGATGTTGGGGTATTCGCGCACCGGCAGGCGGTCGAAGGCGATGAGGCCGATCAGGATGATCATCAGGCTCATCACGGTGGCCAGCACCGGGCGGCGGATGGAAATGTCGGAAAGAATCATGGCTTATCCAGGATGAAAGCGTTGCGCGGAGGGCGAAGGCGGGGGGCGTGCTCAGCGCGCCGGCGGTTTGCCCGGCGGCTGCTTCATCCGCTGCGCCGCCTGCTCCAGCGTGACCACGGGCACGCCCGGGCGCAGCTTGATCTGGCCGTCGAGAATGACCGTGTCGCCCTCGGCCACGCCGGAAACGACCTCGACCCGGCCCGGCTCGCGCTTGCCCAGTTCGACCTTGCGCAGCTCGGCCTTGCCGTCGACCGCGAGGAACACATAACTGCCGTCCGCGCGCGGCACGATGACCTGTTCGGGCAGCAGGATGGCGTGGGTCCTGCCGCCGAGGTCGGCGGTGGCGCGGGCGAACATGCCGGGCTTGAGCTGGCCCTTGGGGTTGGCGATGCGCGCGCGGACGCGAACGTTGCGACTGACCGGATCGACCACCGGATCGATCGCGTGCACGGTGCCGCTGAAGCTTTGCCCGGGCAGCGCGTCGACGGTCAGCCTGATCGGCAGGCCGATGCGCACCAGCGGCAGCGCGGTTTCCGGCACCGGCACTTCCAGCTTCAGGGTGCCAAGCGCGTCCAGCCGCACCAGGTCGTCGCCCTTGCCGACATAGGCGCCGGGGCTGACCTGGCGCAAACCGGCCACGCCGGCGAACGGCGCGCGGAGCGAGGTCTTGCTGAGCGCGACCTGTTCCTGGCGCAGGCGTGCGCGCAGGATGTCGAGGTTGGCGCGCGCCTCGTCGAGCGCCTGGCGCGAAATGAAGTTCTGCGCGACCAGTTCTTCGCTGCGGCGGTAGCGGCTTTGCGCCAGCTTCAGATCGGCCTCGGCGGCGGCCACGCGGGCACGCTGCTCAGCGGAGTCGAGCACCACCAGCAGTGCACCCTTCTTCACCGGCTGGCCTTCCTTGAATAGCAGCTTGTCGATGCGGCCGTCGATTTCAGGCCGCAGCACCACGCTGTCCTCGGCAATCAGCGCGCCCACCGCGTTGACGGTGTTCGTCATCGGCGTGGTGGTGACTTTCATCATGTTGACCGGAATGAAGGGCGGGCCACCTGCCTGGGCGAAAGCGAAGGTCGGAACGAACAACAGGAGGAGCAGGGCGCGCATGGAGAATTCCGCAAAAAGAACAAAGACGTACGATAGGAACGCACCTTAGCAGTTCCGCGCCGAAACAAAAACCGTGCGCCGGAGTCAACCGGAGACAGACTATGTAAGGATTGCGTGCGTGATCCGACTGAATGCAACGTACGCCCAACCAGGACACCGCCATGCTGATCCGCCTGCCCACCGACATCGCTCCCTCTGAAATCACTCCGCCCGAGATCTACCGCGACCGTCGCCGCTTCATGCAGGGCATGGGTGCGCTGGCGGCCGGCGCCGCGTTCGGCATCGCGCCGGATGCACGCGCGGGGGCCAAACTGGCCGGCGTGCGCGACAGCGCCTACACGCTGGCCGAGGCCAGCACCCCGTACAAGGACGTGACTACCTACAACAACTTCTATGAGTTCGGCACCGGCAAGAGCGATCCGGCGAAGAACGCAGGCAGCCTGAAAACCCGTCCGTGGACGGTGGCGATCGAAGGCGAGGTACGCCGCCCGCAGACCTGGGACATCGATGCACTACTGAAGCTTGCCCCGCTCGAAGAGCGCGTCTACCGCATGCGCTGCGTCGAGGGCTGGTCGATGGTGATCCCGTGGGTGGGTTTCTCGCTCAGCGAACTCATCCGCCGCGCCGAGCCTACCGGCAATGCGAAATACGTCGAGTTCGTCACGCTGAACGATCCGAGGCAGATGCCGGGCCTGCGCTCGCGCGTGCTCGACTGGCCGTATACCGAAGGCCTGCGGCTCGACGAGGCGATGCATCCGCTGACGCTGCTGGCGGTTGGACTCTACGGCGAAGTGCTGCCGAACCAGAACGGCGCGCCGATCCGGCTGGTGGTGCCGTGGAAATACGGTTTCAAGAGTGCCAAGTCCATCGTCAGGATCCGCTTCGTCGAGAAGCAGCCGGTCTCGTCCTGGACGGCGGCTGCGCCCGCCGAGTATGGCTTCTATTCCAACGTCAATCCGCAGGTCGACCACCCGCGCTGGAGCCAGGCGCGTGAGCGCCGCATCGGTGAATTCCGCAAGCGCGACACGCTGATGTTCAACGGCTACGGCGCCCAGGTGGCGTCGCTGTACCGCGGCATGGACCTGAAAAAGCTCTTCTGATGGGGACTGTTCTGCGCAAGCCGAAGCTCTGGATTGCGCTGCTGTGCCTGCTGCCGCTGGGTCGGCTGATTGCGCTGGGTCTGAGCGGCGGTCTGGGAGCGAACCCGATCGAGTTCATCACGCGCTCGACCGGCACCTGGACCCTGGTCGGACTGCTGGTGACGCTGTCCGTCACCCCGCTGCGGCGGCTGACCGGGCGTACCGACCTCGTTCGCTATCGGCGCATGCTGGGGCTGTTCACATTCTTCTACGCCAGCCTGCATTTCGTCACCTATATCTGGCTGGATCAGTTCTTCGACCCGGCAGCCATCGCCCGCGACATCGTCAAGCGCCCCTTCATCACCGTCGGCTTCAGTGCCTTCGTGTTGCTCATTCCGCTGGCGGTGACCTCGACCCACGCCATGATGCGCCGGCTGGGCCGGCGCTGGCAGCATCTGCATCGCCTGGTCTATGCCATTGCCCTACTGGGCGTGATCCATTACCTGTGGCTGGTGAAGAAAGACCTGACCGAACCCCTGCTCTATGGTGGCGTGCTGGCGCTGCTGCTGGCCCTGCGTCTGCCGTGGAGCGTGGCGGTATTGAATGCGGCCAGCAGGCGGTGGCGGCAAGCCGCAGGTCGCAAACCGGATGTGGCGAAGCCGGCCGGCTAGTTAAGAGGCCGCCCGGCCACCCATAAAAAAACGGGGACAAGCCCCCGGCCGCGCCCATAAAAAAACGGGGGACAAGCCCCCGTTTCAGATTGGGCAATGCCCGACCTGTTTAAAGCCCGAACGGCTTGATGACCGGTACCGCCGGTGCGGGTGCAGGTGCGACGGTAGGAGCCGGCGCGGGTTTGGCGGGAGCCGCCTTCTTCGCGACAGGCTTCTTCGCCGGAGCTGCCTTCTTGGCGGCGGGCTTTTTAGCTGCAGGCTTTTTGGCCGGGGCTGCCTTCTTGGCGGCGGGCTTTTTAGCTGCGGGCTTCTTCGCCGGGGCTGCCTTTTTGGCTGCGGGCTTTTTGGCCGGAGTGGCCTTTTTGGCTGCAGGCTTCTTGGCGACGGCCTTTTTGGCTACAGGCTTCTTGGCGACGGCCTTTTTGACTGCGGGCTTCTTGGCGACGGCCTTTTTAGCTGCAGGCTTCTTGGCGACGGCCTTTTTAGCTGCAGGCTTCTTGGCGACGGCCTTTTTGGCTACAGGCTTCTTGGCGACCGCTTTTTTAACTGCGGGCTTTTTGGCCGGAGCTGCCTTCTTGGCGACGGGCTTTTTAGCTGCGGGCTTTTTGGCCGGGGCCGCCTTCTTGGCGACGGGCTTTTTAGCTGCGGGCTTTTTGGCCGGGGCCGCCTTCTTGGCGACGGGTTTCTTGGCCGCCGGTTTTTTGGCGGGTGCTGCCTTTTTGGCTGCCGGTTTAGCGGCGGGTTTTTTCACTGTTGCCATATAACACTCCTTAGAAGTTGAACACATTCACATACCACTACAGCTTGAAGCCACGTGCAGTCAGAGTTTGCACTTCCAAAGCGTGGTATCAACTGGCAACTGATCTGCCCAGAACCCGCTAGAAACGGGCGATACCGAGGCTCCGCTTGGTGAGCTTCATTCTAGTGGCTTTTGAACGGTGTTCAATGAATAGTCAAGATTCAGTGGAATCGACCATGAGGAGAATGTCGCAGTCAAGCAAAATGTGTCGATGCGACACTAAAAAACCCGAAAAATCAATTCCGGGGCATGTCAGTAATCATCAATAAATACGACGCTCTCCGGACATCATGTCGGTTTGATTTTCGCGTTCACGTATCAGATGAATTTCATTCTTGTCGACCAGAATTTCTGCTGCCCGAGGGCGCGAATTGTAGTTCGAAGCCATGCTCATGCCGTAGGCACCGGCCGAAAGCAGGGCCAGCAGGTCGCCTTCCTCGATCGCGAGATCGCGCGCAAAGCCAAGGAAATCGCCGGTTTCGCAGATCGGGCCGACAATGTCGTAGCGCTTCGGCGGGTCGCTGCGTTCGTTGACGGCGACGATCTCGTGATACGCCTCGTACAGCGCGGGACGCATCAGGTCGTTCATCGCCGCATCGACGATGGCGAAATTCCTGTCTTCACCCGGCTTCAGGTACTCGACGCGGGTCAGCAGCAGGCCGGCGTTGCCGACCAGCGAGCGCCCCGGCTCCAGCAGCAGCTTCTCGCGGCGACCGGCAAAGCGCGCCGCCAGCACGCGGCCGTAGGCGGCCAGATCGGGCGGCGTTTCGTCGCGGTAACGGATGCCGACGCCGCCGCCGAGGTCGATGTGATGCAGCGCAATACCTTCTGCGGCGAGCGCGTCGACCAGCGCCAGCACGCGGTCGGCGGCATCGGCCAGCGGCGACAGGTCGGTCAGCTGCGAACCGATGTGGCAGTCGATACCGGTGACGTCCAGGTTGGGCAGGCTGGCGGCCAGACGGTAGAGCGCGGGCGCATCGGCGATCGGCACGCCGAACTTGTTTTCCTTGAGCCCGGTAGAAATGTAGGGGTGCGTTTTCGGGTCGACGTCGGGATTGACGCGGAACGACACCGGCGCCACCTTGCCCGCCTCGCCAGCCACGCGGTCGAGGCGCTTCAGTTCGCTGGCGGATTCGACGTTAAAGCAGAGAATGCCGGCGTCGAGTGCGGCGCGCATCTCGTCCGCGGTCTTGCCGACGCCCGAGAACACCACCTTGCCGGGGTCGCCCCCGGCGGCCAGCACGCGGGCCAGTTCGCCACCGGAGACAATATCGAAGCCGGCGCCGAGCCGGGCGAACAGGTTGAGGATCGCCAGGCTGGGGTTGGCCTTGACGGCATAACAGATCAGGTGAGGCGTCTGGGCGAAGGCGTCGGCGTAGGCCTGGTAGGCGTTTTCGAGCGCCTGCCGCGAATAGACATACAGCGGCGTGCCGAAGCGTTCGGCAAGCGTGTCCAGCGCCACGCCCTCGAGATGAAGACGGCCGTCAAGTCGATGCAGGGTATTCAATTGGAAGTCCGTTGCGGTGCGGAAGGTTTTTCGGGAAGATACAGGTCACCCTTGGAGCCGCAGGCCGCGAGACCCAGCCCGCACAGCAACAGGGACACTATATATAACGTGCGCAGTTTCATGCGCGAGATGTTAGCACGGGGCACCATGACAGAAATCGAATCCAGCGAAGCCGCGTTCAACCAGGCTGCCGCCGCCACCCTTGCCCGTATCGAGCAGGTGCTGGAAGACGCAGACCTGGATTTCGAGACGCCGGCCGACGGCATCATCGAGGTCGAATTCGACGACGGCAGCAAGATCATCATCAACCGCCACGGCGTTGCGCGCGAGCTCTGGGTCGCCGCGCGTTCGGGCGGTTTCCACTTCAAGCCGCAGGACGCCGGCTGGGTCGACACCAAGAGCGGCGAGCCGCTCTACGACAAGCTGGCTGCGCTGATCGCCGCGCAAGGCGGCACGATGGTCCGCTTCTGAACTCTTGAAGAAAAGCCAAGCGCTCACCCTGTTCGACCTGGTCGAGCGGCTGTCGCTGCTGACCCGGGCCGACCTCAGGCAGGCGGGCACCGAGCAGCACCTGCAGCCGGTGCACCTGCAGGTGCTGTTTTATCTGAACCAGGCCAACCGCTTCAGCAACACGCCGCAGGCGCTGACCGAATACCTCGGCCTGACCAAAGGCACGGTGTCGCAGACCGTGCTGGTGCTGGCGCGTCGCCGATTGATTTCGCGCTATGCCGACCCGCGCGACGGCCGGGTGGTGCGGCTGATCCTGGCCGAAGGGGGCACCAATCTGTTGAAGACGCTGTCCGCGGGCGCCGCCTGGCGCGACATCGTGCAGACCGCCAGTGCGGCGCGGGTGACCTCGGCGGTGGTGGTGCTGCGCCAGGTGCTGGCCCAGGTGCAGGCGCAAAGCGGTAAGCGCACCTTCGGCGTGTGCGCGACCTGCCATTACAACCAGCGGATCGGACCGCGCAGCTATTTTTGCGGCTTGATGCAGGAAAAACTGTCCAGTCCCGAGGTGCGGCGGATCTGCCGTGAACACGTGCCGCCGGTGCAGCCCGAACCGGCAAGCTGAGGCCGCGGTATGCGACCTAGATGCGCTGGCGGGCGCGTGCGATGGCGGCGCGCACCTGCGCCGGCGCGGTGCCGCCCAGGTGATCGCGGGCGGCGAGCGAACCTTCCAGCGTCAGCACGGCGTAGATATCGTCCGTGATCAGGGGGCTGAAGGCCTGCAGGTCGGCCAACGGCAGGTCGGCCAGATCGCGTCCCGACGCTTCCGCCGCGCGCACCGCACGCGCCACCACTTCGTGCGCATCACGGAAGGGCACGCCCTTCTTCACCAGGTAGTCCGCCAGATCGGTGGCGGTGGCGAAGCCCTGCATCACCGCGGCGCGCATCGCGTCCGGCTTGACCGTCACGCCGCGCAGCATGTCGGCATAGATCGCCAGCGTGTCGGTCAGCGTGTCGACGCTGTCGAACAGCGGTTCCTTGTCTTCCTGGTTGTCCTTGTTGTAGGCCAGCGGCTGGCCTTTCATCAGCGTCAGCAGGGCGACCAGATTGCCATTGACCCGCCCGGTCTTGCCGCGCACCAGCTCGGGCACGTCCGGGTTTTTCTTCTGCGGCATGATGCTTGATCCCGTGCAGAAGCGGTCGGCCAGGTCGATGAAGCCGAAACGCGGGCTCATCCACAGGATCAGCTCTTCCGACAGCCGCGACAGGTGCGTCATCACCAGCGCGGCGGCGGCCGCGAATTCGATGGCGAAGTCGCGATCCGACACCGCGTCGAGCGAGTTCTCGCATACCGCCTCGAAGCCGAGCTGGTCGGCGACGAACTGGCGATCGATCGGGTAACTGGTGCCAGCCAGCGCGGCGGCGCCCAGCGGCAGCCGGTTCACCCGGCGGCGGCAGTCGGTCATACGCTCGGCGTCGCGCGCCAGCATCTCGAAATAGGCCAGCAGGTGATGGCCGAAAGTGACCGGCTGCGCCACCTGCAGGTGAGTGAAGCCCGGCATCACCGTGTCGGCATGCTGCTCGGCGAGGTCGACCAGCGACGTCTGGCAAGCCTTGAGTCCGGCCACGATGCGGTCGATCGCGTCGCGCAGGTAGAGGCGGATATCGGTCGCCACCTGATCGTTGCGGCTGCGGCCGGTGTGCAGGCGCTTGCCGGCGTCGCCGATCTTGGCGGTCAGTGCGGCCTCGATGTTGAGGTGGACGTCTTCGCGGTCGAGCGACCAGGCGAATCCGCCGGCGCGAATCTCGGCCAGCAGTTCGGCCATGCCCTGCCGTATTGCCTCCAGATCGTCCTTGGACAGCACGCCGACGTGGTGCAACATGGCGGCGTGCGCCAGCGAACCCTGAATATCGAACTCGGCCAGCCGATAATCAAAGGGAATCGACGCGGTATAGCGTTTGACGATTTCGGAAACCGGTTCGGAAAAACGGCCGGACCAGGCGCCGGTCGGCGGCGTCGATGACGTGCTCATGGGGCAGGAATGGGGATGAAAAGAAAGAATCATAACAACCGGCAGGTTGAATTGCCGAACTTCTGTCACATGGGCGTGAACCTGCGCATTGCGCTGACGGTGGAAGCCGCGCTGGTCGCCGGCGTGGTTGCACGCGTGCCGGACGCGCCGGCCTTCTGGGCCGACTTCATCGCGTTGTCCGCCCTGGCGCAACCGGCACTGCTGCTGACCCTGCTGGCGCTGTGCGCGGCCGGAAACTGGCTGCGCAGTCGCCCCTACTGGCCGGGTGTCGCCGCCACGCTGGCCCTCGGCGTGGCGGTCCCGGTGCTCGCCACGCTGTGGCTGAATCCGCTGCTGGCCGGATCGCATCCCGTCCCGCCAACGGGAGTCGCGCTGTTTGCGCTGCTGATGGGCGCGGGCCTGCTGGCCTATTTCAACCTGCGTGCCCGCGCGCTGTCGCCCGCCATCACCGAGGCGCGTCTGCAGGCCCTGCAGGCGCGCATCCGCCCGCACTTCCTGTTCAACAGCTTGAACGCCGTGCTGTCGCTGGTGCGCAGCGACCCGCGCCGCGCCGAGCATGCGCTGGAAAACATGGCCGACCTGTTCCGCGCGCTGATGAGCGATGCCCGCCAGCTAGCCCCGCTGGAAGACGAAGTCGCGCTCACCCGTGCCTACCTGGAACTGGAGCAGCTGCGGCTGGGCGACCGTTTGCAGGTGGTCTGGCATATCAACAAAATGCCGGGCGATGCGCTGATTCCGCCGCTGGTGATCCAGCCGCTGGTCGAAAACGCGGTCTATCACGGCATCGAGCCGCAGGTGGAAGGTGGCGAGATCAGCCTCAACCTCTATCGCAGTGCCGACAAGGTACACATCGTGGTGCGCAACCCGATTGCCGCCGAGGCCGGCCATCACAAGGGCAACCGCATCGCGCTGGCCAACATCCGCGAGCGGCTGCTGCTGCACTTCGATCTCGACGCCCAGCTCAAGTTGGAGCCGCTGGGGGCCGTTTATCAAGTGCACATCGTCATTCCCTATACCCGTGAACGCACCCAACCTGCCCCTGCGCGTCCTCATCGTCGATGACGAGGCGCCGGCGCGCCGGCGTTTGCGCGACGTGCTGGCCGACTGCGCGGAACAGCTGGCGGTCGATATCGTCGGCGAAGCCGGCAGCGGCGTGGAAGCGATGGAACAGGTGCAGCGCCAGCCGGTCGACGCGGTGCTGCTCGACATTCGCATGCCGGACATGGATGGGCTCGAATGCGCCGCCCACCTTAACCGGCTGACCGCGCCGCCCGCGATCATCTTCAGCACCGCCTACGACGCCTATGCCTGCCAGGCCTTCGACCTCAATGCCGTCGATTACCTGCTGAAGCCGGTGCGCGCCGACCGCCTGGTGCGCGCGCTGTCGCGGGCCCACCGGCTCAGCGCCACCGCGCTCGACCACCTGCGCGAGGCCCATCCCAAGGCCCGCAGCCACCTGTCGCTCAACGAAAAGGGCCGCATCGTGCTGATCCCGGTGGCCGACATTCTCTACCTCAAGGCCGAGCTCAAGTACGTCACCGTGCGCACCCCCGCGCGCGAATTTCTGATCGAGGAATCGCTGACCCGGCTCGAAAGCGAGTTCGACGAGGCCTTCCTGCGCATCCACCGCAACTGCCTGGTTGCCACGGCGCGCATCCGCGAAGTGGGCAAAATGCCCGGCGACGACGACGGCCATTTTTTGCGCCTGGACGGGCTCGATGAGCGTTTGCCGGTCAGCCGACGCCAGTATTCAGTCCTACGCGAAAAAATAAAGCAAATATAAACAATGCCTTATAACGCGCCTACAACTAAAGTTGTATAGCCAAATTCTGCAGCCCTCCGTACGATGAATTTGCTTGCGGTTTCGGCCGCAAGCTGGAAGTTCTCCGCAACGAGGGGTTGTCTCCTCTGTTCTGCCGGGTTCGCAAGAACCCGGCATTTTTTTGCCCGCGCTCGGTATCATCGCGGACATGAAAACCGACATCCCCGACCTCACCGAAACCGAGCTTGAGAGCGAAACCGTCTTCCAGGGGCGGCTGATGCACGTCAAGCGCGACCGCGTGCGCCTGCCCGACGGCCGCGAATCGACGCGCGAATACATCGTCCACCCCGGCGCCGTCGTCATCATCCCGGTGTTCGACAACGGCGACCTGCTGCTCGAGCGTCAGCACCGCTACCCGCTGCATCGCGACTTCATCGAGCTGCCGGCCGGCAAGATCGACCCGGGCGAGGACGACCTCACCTGCGCCCGGCGCGAACTGGAAGAGGAAACCGGCTACACGGCCGCCGAGTGGCGCGAAGTCACCACCATCTATCCCTGCATCGGCTATTCGGACGAGCGGCTGGCCTTCTACTTGGCGAAGGGGCTCACCGAAGGTACCCACGGCCGCGACCACGACGAATTCCTGGAAATTTTCCGCCTGCCGTTCGCCGAGGCGATGCAGTGGGTCAAGGACGGCCGCATCTGCGAAACGAAGACCGTGATCGGGCTGTTCTGGCTGGAGAAGGTGTTGCAGCAGGACTGGTGAGCCCCGCGATCTGGTGTCAGCCTGGCGTGTAGGCTAGATTCGGCGCGAGCCAGCGTTCCGCTTCAGCCAGCGTCCAGCCCTTGCGGCGGGCGTAGTCCTCGACCTGGTCGCGCTCGATCTTGGCAACGGCGAAGTACTGGCTGTCGGGGTGCGACAGGTAGAAGCCCGACACCGCGGCGCCCGGCCACATCGCAAAGTTTTCAGTCAGTAGCACGCCGATCTGCTCGGTCGCGTCGAGCACCTCGAACAGCGGGGCCTTCTCGCTGTGCTCGGGGCAGGCTGGGTAGCCGGGCGCGGGGCGGATGCCCTGGTATTTTTCCGCGATCAGCTCGTCGTTGGCGAGCGCTTCCTCGCCGGCATAGCCCCAGTATTCCTTGCGCACGCGCAGATGCAGGTGCTCGGCGAAGGCTTCGGCGAGGCGGTCGCACAATGACTTGAACAGGATCGCCGAGTAGTCGTCGTGCGCGGCCTCAAAGGCGCGAGCGCGCTCGTCCTCGCCGATGCCGGCGGTGACGACGAAGGCGCCGAGATAGTCCTTCAGGCCGCTGGCTTTCGGCGCGACGAAGTCGGCGATGCACAGGTTGGCGCGGCCTTCCGGCTTTTTCATCTGCTGGCGCAGGTTGTGCCAGGTCATCACGACTTTCGAGCGGGATTCGTCGGTATAGACCTCGATGTCGTCGTCGTTGACCGTGTTGGCGGGGAACAGGCCGAACACTGCGCGCGCCTCGATCCAGTTCTCGGCAATCATCTGCTTCAGCATCGCCTGGGCGTCGTTGTAGAGCTTGGTGGCTTCGGCGCCGACCACGTCGTCCTTGAGGATCTTCGGGTATTTGCCGTGCAGTTCCCATGACGCGAAGAACGGCGTCCAGTCGATCACCTCGACCAGCTTGGCGAGGTCGTAGGCGCGCAAGACATGGACCCCGGGTTGCTTCGGCACCGGCGGTGTGTAGCTTGCCCAGTCGATCTTGAACTTGTTGGCGCGTGCCTCGGCGAGCTTCAGCCGGACAGTGTCGGACTTGTGCTTCAAATGGCGTTCGCGCGTGATCGCATAGTCCGCACGAATTTCGGCGGCAAAGGCGTCGCGCATGTCGTTCGACAGCAGTTGGGTGCAGACGCCGACTGCGCGCGAGGCGTCCTTCACGTACACCACCGGGTGTTCGTAGTTCGGTTCGATCTTCACTGCGGTGTGCGCCATCGAGGTGGTGGCGCCGCCGATCAGCAGCGGAATCGTGAAGCCCTGGCGCTGCATTTCCTTCGCCACGTGTGCCATTTCCTCCAGCGAGGGCGTGATCAGGCCCGACAGACCGATGATGTCGGCCTTGTGCTCGCGCGCGGCATCGAGGATCTTCTGTGCCGGCACCATGACGCCCAAATCCACGATGTCGTAGCCGTTGCAGCCGAGCACCACGCCGACGATGTTCTTGCCGATGT